>JAIOPV010000268.1 GCA_021413735.1 Planctomycetota bacterium | reverse complement strand
GTAGCTCGTGCGATCCCCAAGACCGAACCGCTTTGGCCGAAATATCAACAGTATGCGGAGCAGTACGACGAGGCGCCCTACGCGGTCGTGGCGTTCGCGTTCCAGGCGTGGCACAATTCGGAGGGGCGGCCCGCATTCTTGAACGGCACGTTTTACCCGACTGGTTGTTGGTTCCACTTCCCCGTGCTGATGGTGATGAAAATTCCGCTGCCGGTCATGTTGCTGGCGTTCGCAACGCTGTTCCGCTTCCGCCGTTCCTTCAATCCGTTCATGGTTGTCGCCCTGCTCCTCGTTCTCGTCACGCTCACCGCGAAACTTCAGATCGGGGTGCGACTCGTGCTGCCGGTGATCGCGCTCGGGTATGTCGCTGTCGCTGTGGGTGTGGTTCGCGGCTTCGGACGCTGTGGAACGTATGCGGGGTTCACGGCGGTGCTGGTGATTGCCGCGACGTCTGTGTGGGTGTGGCCGCACGGGTTGTGTTACTTGAACCAGCTTGCGGGCGGACCTTCCGCGGCTCACGATCGGGTTGCTGACTCGAACCTGGACTGGGGGCAAGGCATTCCGGATCTACTGGAATGGCATAAAGCCAATGGCGAACCCGAGATTGCGTTGTGGTACTTCGGAACCGATCCAGCAGCGTGGAAGCCGCCGTTCGTTCAGATCGCTCCTGAGCGTGCGTCGATTGCTACGGGCGATGACTTCCGACGCTTCGTGGGTCCGCGGTACGTGGCAGTGGGGGCAACCGTGACGTCGCTTCACCCGGAGTCAACGCTTGCGAAGCGTGTGGTGGTGGAATATCTCCGCACACAGAAGCCGGTTGCACGCACACCGACGTTTGTGGTCTACGACTTCCGCGAACCTGCCGCGAAGTGATGAAGCCGAAGCATTGGCACGCAGATCGCACGGATGAACCGCGGATCAAGAGGATCAAAACCAAGACAGCCGCCGCACGATCAAAGACAGATAAAAGACACGATCCAGACAAAGACCAAGAGCGTTCATTTTGTGAGCGTCGAAGCGTAAGCTCGACGGTGTGCCGAAAGCATCTGGCAGCCAGAACAGTTCCACCGTCGGCCTGACGGCTCGACGCTCACAAACCCCAGAATGAAACCAGTGCCGTTGCGTGTTTCACATTGTGTGAGATGGGCAATCGCCACCCCCTCGCTGGCACCTGCAAGGGAGGGGGTGCGCTTCACAAACCCAATGGGAAACACGCAACGGCACTGGTTGTAACCCTTCACAATCGCGAGAATCGGTAAACTCGCGAACCCAGGTTAGCCGATACAAGCTTCGATTGTCGGATTGTTCACGCTCTGTCCGCCCTTAAGGTGGAGAACTCCCGTGGCCTCCGCTCTTGAAGCCGCGCCTCTGCCAACCGCGGTCGCCTCGCCAATCCCCGAGCTGTCTCGTCGCGAGTACCTCCGAAAACTCCACCGCATGACCGCGTGGCTCATCGGTCTCGGGTTGCTCGCCCGTGCCTTCCGTTACCTCCTCGATGGCTCCATCTGGAACGACGAGGCCGCCGTCGCGCTGAACATCATCCGCCGCGACTTTGAAGGACTCACGCACGCCCTCGACGAACTCCAGGTCGCGCCGATTCTGTTTCTCTGGGCTGAGCGGGCGGTGTTGCTGGTGTTCGGCAGTTCCGAATGGGCGATGCGGCTTGTGCCGTTCCTGTTCGGACTCGCTGGGTTGATTGTCTTCTGGGACTTCGCACGTCGAGTTGTTCAACCAACTGCCGCATCGCTAGCGATAGGGATCATGGCAGTCGCACGCTGGCCCGTGCTGATGTCCGGAACCCTGAAGCCATACACCGCCGACCTCTTCTGTGCGACGCTGCTGATGGCTCTTGCCGTTCGCTGGCGACAACGCCCGGAACGGCTCTGGCCGCTGGTCGCGCTGATGTGCGTGGTGCCGTTCACGCTCGGAATGTCGTATCCGACGGTGTTCGTCGCAGGTGCGGTGAGCGTGTATCTGCTGCCCGCGATCTGGCAACAGCGTGACAAGCGCTCGGCAGTTTTGTTCGTGATGTACAACGCGATGATGCTCGTGTCGTTCGGTGCAGTGTTCGCGCTCGTGCTGCGACAAGCGGCCGATCCCCAGACGGCGGAACTCAAAGCGTTCATGCGAAGTTACTGGGCGCACGGCTTCCCGCCCTCCCATCCGTTCGAGTTCGTTTGGTGGTTTATCAAGATTCACACCGGGCGGCTGATGTCGTTCCCCTACGGCGACGGCCACGGCGGAAGCACGGTCACGTTCCTCTGGTTTCTGACCGGCGTGTATGCCTGCTGGAAGTCTGGCAATCGCTCATTGCTCGTGCTGTGCCTGACACCCTTCGCGCTGAACTTCGTGGCTGCGGTCGCGGGGCAGTACCCTTACGGCGCGTGTACTCGCCTCTCGATGCACCTGTCTCCCGCAATCTGCTTGCTGATCGGAATTGGGTTGGCCCACCTGCTCGAAATGGTCGGTGACTTGCGAAAGCGGTTCGTCTGGGTGAAGGGCACTTTCATTCTGTTGGCGGCGTTCGGGGTTGGTGAGATGGCGGTTGATGCGTACAAGCCGCACCGCGAACCGTATGGCCGGTGGATTCAGCGGATCGCCCGGCAACTCGATCGCCAACTGCAACCGGGCGACGAGATCGCATATCGCAGTCCAATCCCGGGGCAACGCGAAACCTTCGACTGGTACATGACGCGATTCGGCGAACGTGTTTCGTTTCATGGACCGCCCGTGACTCACGCCGAGACTCGGCGAGTCTGGCTAATCGTCATCACGAACAAGGAGCCTGGGGTGAAGGAAGAAGCCGAGTTGCTGGCCGCGCTGGGTTCAGGCTGGGTGAGCATTGCCCGAACCGAATATGTGATTCAGCCGCATTCGCTGGTGCATTCCTCGATCTACTGCACGATTCACTGCGTTGCCCGCGATCCTGGCGATGTGAAGACTCATCCCGTCCTTCAGTCTGGCCCATAATGAAGCCGGTTGCGGCTTCGCAAAGATGCGAAGCCGCAACCGGCTATCTGATTCAATCATCAGTCGGAGATGTTGGCGAGGTAATCTTCGTACTTCTTGCGAGCAGTGAACTCGCTGGTCATGAGTGACTTCTGCTTGGTGGTGAGGGCGTCGATTTCCTTCTCCTGGTCGGAGAGCTTCTTGAGGTAAGTGGCGTACACTTCCGCTTCCTTCGGCGTTTCACGCAGATTCTTGCGGATGCGGTCCTGATCCAGATTCAGCCGTTGCAGATCGGCACCGATCTGATTCAGTTCACGCAGCGCCACATCCCATGTCGCCTTGATGGTCAGAGCTTCCGTCAACTTCTGCTTGAGCGAGTCGCTGGCTTCGGCCAAGTTGATGATGTAGCGGATCTGGTTCTCGGCACCGTTGGTCAGCGAGATCGTGCTGGCGATGTCCTTTTCTTCCTTCACGGTGAAGGTCTTCGTTTCGCCGGACTTCACCGGCACTGTGAAGCGATAGACATCTGGGGTGTCTTCCGTCGGCTTATCGGTGCCAACGAGTTTGAACTGCTGGTTGGTGCGGTTCGCGTGTTCGATCAAGAGAGTTCGGTCGGTCTGGCTGCGATTGATGATCTTGTACTTCTTCTCTTCCGAGAACTTCGTCATCGTGTGAACGATACCACGGACTGCTTTCACGCTCGTGATCTTCTGGTTGCCAGGACCGATTTGCGGATCGACTTCCGTGCCCAGGTCGATGGCGTAAGAGACGAGTCGTTCTTCGTTGAGGTTGACGTCGAGAACGCGGGTGTCGCCAGCATAAACGCTGCCTTCGAACACGGTGATCGGTCCCTGATTCAAGTGAGCGCCGGACGTGTTCTTGAACTTGAGGCCGAGCAGCGGGTGCGACTTCTGCACGTTCTGGTTGTAGATCGAGACTTTCTGGCCTTCGATTTCCTTGCCCACGATCGGCAGCATCGCACTCTTCTGGCGGCCGAGCGTCACGGGGTGGTCAATCGTGTACTGGAAGAAGTCGCCCAGATTCCCGGCCGTTGCCACGCTCCCCGAGCCACCAAGGTTTGGTCGATTACCGAGTTCTGCTGCCAGATCCTTACCGAAGCGTTCGTCGCCAGCCTTGGCTTCGGCTGGTCGCATCTTGCCGAGAGGTGCCCCAGGGACGCCAGCGGCGAGCGCCCGGTTCTGTGCCTCGCCCTTGAAGGCTTTGCGATCTCCGCCGTCGCTCTTATCGAGTACTTCAACTTGCTTCTGAAGCCCGTTGATCGCCAAGCCGTCCTTGTCGTTGCCGAACCCACCGCGATAAGTGACGGGTCGCAGTGATGCGAAGAGTTCGGGCTCGACGGTCGGGCGGTTGATGTAGAGCGGGTTGTAAAGGTCCATCTTGAAGCTGATCGGACGACCCGAGATCAGAGCCATCTTGACGCCGCCCCAATCCTCGTCGGTGGGGTTCTCGACCATCGCCCAACCTTGCAGATAGGGCTTCTCCTTGTCGGCGAGAACCATTCGGTAGCTCGTCTTCCAGATCGGCGCTTCGATGACGTAACCCACCTGAACCTTGCGTTGGCCGTCGCCAGCGAAGTGCAACTGAACAGCTTTCTTCTGCGAATCGTGGGTCAGTGCGAGTGTGTCGAGAGCGCGGCGGAATTCATTCTCGATGATTGGGTTCGAGAATCGGAGTTGCTGCACTTCGGAGAGCTTCACGGCTCGCAGACCTTCCGCGCACCACATATTCAGAACGGCCGTGTCAACGGTCGTTGTGCCGGCTGGAACCTTTTGGTTCTCGACGCCGACAATCACGCCCGACAGTTTGCCGGGTTGATTCGCGGCACCTGGGGTTGTGACGACTTCGATGCGTTCGCCACGCATCTGCGATACGATGCTCGCGAACGTCGGCTGACCGTTCAGGTTCACCGCGAAGCTGCTGAGAGTGCGGCTGATGGGTTCGCGGCTGTCGTAGCTGACGGCAGCGATGCGACCCTTGCCGAAGTCCTCAAGAATCATGCTCTTGAGCAGATCGTTGATGTCCGTCTCTTGAAAGCTGAGATCGACGCGGGCATCGTCGGTCACGTCGCCGCTGCGGCTGAAGTAGCCGACACCGCTGTTGAACAGCACGACTCTCGTGATTGGTAGCGTCACTGCTGGTTTCACGTCTTGCTTGACGGCATCGGGGGCTGCGCCAACAAGCTTGTCTGCACCGACGCCGATGCCCACACCCAAACCGACCGCACCGACAACAGGCGCGAGAAGCAACCACTTCGAAACCATTGCTAATCTCCAGAGAGGAAGCCCAATTTGGGCGAAGCGAATTGAACTTGCGCTGATCGTACCCGACAAGTTACGTTCCGTCACCGAATGAGTCGGAGGCCGTTACGATTCACGTGGTATTGTGTAACGGATGTCTATTCCGAAGAATCCGACGATTGACTGCAACATAGTGGCAATGCAAGAATGTCCATTGGAGCCGGTCAATTCCAAAAGGAGCATTGTCATGGCTGTATTCCCCATCCCCCATCACCACTGGCAAATACTCCGAGCGGTGAAACGGAGCCGCAAACCTCCAACGGGCCGCGAACTTCGACTCTCACCAACACGCAACACCAAGGACGGCACGTTCCTGAACGGTCTTGTGCAGGCCGGATTGCTGACCCGAGTGACAGGCACCGACAAGGAACCGTTCGTCGCCACATATTCACTGACGGAACTCGGTCAACACGCGGCTGAGTACGGCGAGTGCGATTTCCCCAGCACGCCCACCCCGCCCACTCCACCCACCAAGCGCGCGAAGTGACGAGTCGAATAACTCCACGAATTTCATCGCTTGCATCAACAATCGCGTTGATGGCAAGTTCGGCATCTCCGTCGAGCTCACTTTGCAGTACCCGGGCGGCATTCAAAGTTGAATCACGCCACCGGAAATGCCCATGTCGCGAATGCCCCTGCGAAGTGCGCTCCGAAATTCCGCACGCTGAAGCCAGACCAGAAGCCGCTTCTGCTGCGTTGCAACGTGGACGCCGGCCACGGTTCGTCGGGTCGCTACGACCACTTCAAGGAAGACGCGATCGTGCTGGCGTTCATGCTCGACCAAATGGGCATCACGAAGTGAGCGGTGCTCGAATGATGTTCGCGGCCTTTGGAGCCCGACACAGGCATTCCGTGTTGGTTCCGGACGTGCGTTTTTGGCGTCTGCGCGCGGGCGTCGGCGACACGATCCTCAAGATACTGTCGCACAACGAGATGCATCACTGAATTAATCCGCCGCTTGCTCTAACAAACTTTCTTCCGGACGAATCGAATGGTTCCGGGGCGGAAATGGATGATTCCGGACGTGGGGTGTGCATGTGGCCCGGAACCAATGAGAACGACCAAAAGTCGCCAAAACACTTGACACGTCGCAATCGAATGGAGCACATCTCCTCAGCGTCACACGGCGAGAACTGATTGACGCATGACGGAGCGGGACCGACAATCTGGCATCCCTCCGTCTCCCCGAGGTTTGCCATGTCGTTCTCTCGCCGCGAAATGCTCACCACGTTCGGAGCCGTCACCGCCGGGCAAGCGTTGCTCTCGGAGGCTGTCGCGCAAGACAAGAACCCGGCCGCACAGGTCGCGGATCGGTCGTCGACAATCAAGATCACGAAGATGCAGGCGACGTGGGTTGGCCCGCGTGTCTACGTCAAGATCGAGACGAACCACGGCATCACCGGTTGGGGTGAAATCAAGGGCGTCGATCCACGAGTGTCGAAGCCGTTGGCCGAGTCGCTGTTCGAGTTGATCGACGGCGAGAACCCGACCCGCATCGAACACATCTGGCAGAAGCTCTATCGGGCGCACCGCGACATTCGCGGCGGGCCGTTCATGATTCACACGATGGCCGGCATCGACATCGCTTTGTGGGATCTCACCGGCAAGTTGTGGAACACGCCCGTTTACCGGATGCTCGGCGGCCCGACCCGTGACAAGATTCGCGTTTACCACACGCCGCAAGCCAAGAAGATTCCGCCCGGCGGCCCTTACGAACACAGCTTAACACCGGCCGACGTCGACAAGATCGTCGCCAACATCAAGAAAGCTCGCGAGGATGTCGGGCCGAGCGGCGCGGTCATGTTCGATGCTCACTGTGCCATCCCGCCAGCCAGCCTGATTCAACTCGCCTCGGCACTGAAGCCCTACGATTTGCTGTTCATCGAAGAACCTGCCGTGCCCGGCAACATCGAGGTGTTCAAGCGGCTGAAAGAGAAGATTTCGGTTCCGCTAGCCGCTGGCGAACGCGACCGCACCATCTTCGAGTTCCTGCCGTACCTGCAACACCGTTGCCTCGACATCTTGCAGCCCGATTGCTGTCATACGGGTGGCATCACGTCGATGCGGAAGATTGCCATTCTCGCGGAGACGTATCAGGTGCCGCTCGCGCCGCACTGCACAGCGGGCTTCCTCGGCATTGCCGCGAGCCTGCACGTTGCCGCCGCGATTCCGCTGTTCCTGATCCACGAGTTTTACCCGACGAATGTTGGCTTCACCGGTCAGGGCATCACGCAGATGCAGTGGGCGATCGACAAGGACGGCTACACGGGCTTGCCCGGCGGTCCTGGGCTCGGGGTGGAAGTAGACGAGAAGAAGTTGGAGGAGGAAGCGAAGAAACCGCAGACGTACAAGTGGCCCGGTCAGAAGCTCAAGGACGGCTCGATTTCGGATTACTGATTGCGGCACGCCGTCGCATTGATATCGTTGATCGACAGCACCCTTTCCTTGGAGTTCTCCCCATGTCTCGCCGTATCACACGCCGTCGTGCCCTCCAAACCGGAGCCGTCGGCTCGCTCGGCTATCTCTTCGCCGGTCCTGCCGCTTCGGTCGCTCGCGCTCTCGGTGCGAACGAGAAGATTCGTCTCGCGGGCATCGGCATCGGCGGCAAGGGTTCCAGCGACATCGACCAGGCTGGCGGCTTGATGCAGGTCGTCGCGCTGTGCGACATCGACGACATTCGCCTTGCCGACAAGGCGAAGAAATGGCCCGACGCCAAGACGTTCTTCGATTACCGTGCCCTCTTCGACAAGATGGCCAAGGAAATCGACGCCGTCACCGTTTCCACCGCCGATCACTCGCACGCCCCGGCTTCGGCGCTGGCGATGCGAGCGGGCAAGCACGTCTACTGCCAGAAGCCACTGACGCACACGGTTCACGAGGCCCGCGTGCTGCGTGAGATTGCGGCGAAGCAGAAGGTTTGCACGCAGATGGGGAACCAGGGGTCGGCGCTGAACGGCTTGCGGCGGGCGGTCGAGATCGTGCAGTCGGGTATTCTCGGGCAGATCAAAGAAGCCCACGTCTGGACGAACCGACCTGCTCACTACTGGAAGCAAGCCCCCGACATCGTGGCACGCCCGAAGGAAACGGAAGTGCCGAAGCACGTTCACTGGGAAGAGTTCATCGGGCCGGCGCCGATGCGTCCGTATGCGGTGGCGTTTGCGCCGCGACCCGCGTATCACCCGCACGACTGGCGCGGTTACTGGGACTTCGGCACCGGTGCTCTCGGCGACATGGCCTGCCACACCGCGAACATGGCGTTCCGTGCGTTGAAGCTCGGCGCACCGATCGCAGTGACCGCCGAGGCCGGCGAGATCAACCCCGAAACCTACCCAGCTTGGGCACACATTCAGTACATCTTCGCGGCACGTGGTGAACTGCCGGGCTGCACGCTGCACTGGTACGAGGGCAAGAAGGGCGACAAGAAGGTGCTGCCGCCGGAGGAGTTGCTCGCGAAGCTGCTGAAGCCCGGCGAGAAACTCACCGACAGCGGTTCCATTCTCGTCGGCGACAAGGGCATTCTGTTCAGCCCTAGCGACTACGGACAAACCTTCCGCCTCACGCCTGAGAAGGACTTCGCGGAAGTGCAGACGAAGAAGCCCGAGAAGTTGACCGCGGGCGTCGACGGCGACAACGATTCGCACATGAAGAAGGAATGGCTGGAGGCGATCAAGGCGAACAAGCCGGAACTGGCGTCGTCGAACTTTGACTACGCGGGCCAGCTCACCGAGACGATGCTGATGGGCAACATCGCGGTGCGGTTCGCCGGTCAGAAGCTCGAATGGGACGCGGCAAAGCTGACGTTCACGAACTCCGAAACCGCGACGAAGTTGGTCCGCAAGGAATACCGCAAGGGCTGGGATTTGCTGGGCGTTGGTTGATGACAGTGTAGCGGTCGCCGCAGCGGGGCGACGTGCCGCTCCGCTGCGGCGGCCGCTAACCTTTGATAACGCCGATCGGTCGCATCCGGGCAACCTTCCGCGACAGGTCGGCCTCGTGAACCGTGTCCACCACGTCGTCCACGTTCTTGTACGCCTTCGGCTGCTCCTCCGCGAGTCCACTGCGACTCGTGGCCATCGCGATCACGCCGCGAGCTTCCAGTTCCTTCTCGATCTTGCGACCGGCCCCGTCGAGTTTCGCAGCCGTGCGGCTCATCGCTCGTCCGGCCCCGTGACACGTGGAGCCAAACGTCTTCTCCATGCTGCCGGCGCTGCCGACCAACACCCACGACGCACGGCCCATGTCGCCTGGGATAATCACCGGCTGTCCCACTGAACGGAACTGCTCCGGCACATCAGGATGCCCCGCCGGGAACGCTCGCGTCGCCCCTTTGCGGTGAACCCAAACCTTCTTTTTCACGCCGTCGATGTCGTGCTCTTCAAGCTTCGCGATGTTGTGGGCCACGTCGTAGAGCTGTTCCATGCCGAGGTCTTGCCACGACCGCCCGAACACCTCGGCGAACACTTCGCGGGCCTGATGCATCAGCAGTTGCCGATTGCAGAAGCCGTAGTTCGCGGCCGCCCGCATCGCAGCGATGTACTTTCGACCCTCCGGACTGCCAACGGGAGCGCACGCGAGTTGGCGGTCGGGCAACTCGAACTTGTACTTCTCGGGGCAGTTGCGGAACACGCTCAGGGCGTCGTCGCAGACCTGGTAACCGAGGCCGCGTGACCCCGAGTGGATCATCACGCAGATCTGGTTCAGTTCGAGGCCAAACGCCTTCGCGACGTCGGCATCGACCACCGCATCGACAACCTGCACTTCGAGGAAGTGGTTGCCGCTGCCGAGGGTGCCGCACTGGTCGGCACCACGCTTCACCGCGTGGTCCGAAACCTCGTGGGGGTCGCCGTCGGGGATACGTCCGTTCGACTCCGTGTGAACGAGATCCTGCTCAATGCCAAGCCCGCGATCGAGGACAAACCTTGGACCCTCGCCCATGAGCCGCCGGGTTTCGACCGGGTTGAACTTGTATCGGCCCGCTCGCCCCGCACCCGACGGAATGGTGTAAAACAGTGCCTTCACCAGTTCGCGGATGTGCTTCTTCACGTCGTCGAGGAACAGGTTCGTCTTCACCAGACGCACGCCACAGTTGATGTCGTAGCCGACGCCGCCGGGGGAAATGACGCCGCCCTCTTCCGGATCGGTCGCGCAGACGCCGCCGATGCAGAAGCCGTAGCCCCAGTGGATGTCGGGCATCGCGAGGCTGGCCTTCTGGATGCCGGGCAGCGTGGCGACGTTCGCGACCTGATCCGGAGCCTGATCCTTGCGGATCGTCTCCATGAGTTTGTCGCTGGCGAAGATGTGGCCGTCCACACGCATCCCGGCTTTGAAGCTCTTGGGAATGCGCCAGCAGTTGCAGCCGATCTTTTCCAGCGTTCCAGCAAATTCGGGCTTCGCCATGTTTATCTCTCGCCTGCCCTTGCTCGCGCTCGGGCTGGTCATTTCAAATATCGACGATAACTTCTGCCAACCACTCGTCGCCGTCGCGCACGACCTTCAACTCGTGATACGTGATCGCCTTCACTTCATGTGCGAGCATGTGGCGTGCCGCGTCGAACGGCTCACCCCACGCGGTTCCGGTCAGTCCGTCATCGCGAACCTGCACCTCAAACTTGCCGAAAACCACGTGATCTTCGGCGTGCTTCAGGAGTAGATCGCGGAGCCAGTCGAACAGCAGGAACTCGCGATCGGTGCCGCTGAGTTCGACCGTCACGGCAACTCGCGGCTCAACGCTGCCAATGTCCTCGACGACCGCCGAGAACAGGCACGCTGCCGCTTCCGCGAAGAGTGTGTTCAGGTCGGTCGCACGAACGCGGAGGCCAAGATCGGCGGTGTGTTCGAATAACTCGTACATGCTGGGATGATACCCCGCCCACGACTCATGCGGAACCATTGACACGCAGAAGATGGGAGGGGTTCACGTTATGCGGTCACTGACTGACGAGAGATGTCGAGGGTGATCCGCGGGCCGAACTCGGTGATCTCGATGGACGTCCGAATAATGTAGTTGATCCCGTGGACAGTCAATTGAAACGCTGCATTGACGATGTCAGGGCCGACGATGTCAGGCCCCTCAAATCTCAGCGAAATCCTTGAGATCAACGCGATGCGCCCTGCGACGCCCGTGAGGAGTCTGAATGGCAGCTCGTCACGCGGAACCCACTCGTCGCGAATTCGATAGCTCACCCCGACCCCGGATGAACTGGGGGCAAGGAGAATGCAGTCTGCGCGGAGGTTGATGGCTTCTTGGATGATCAGATTTACAAGATGGATGACGGCAGCATTCGTCGAAGCTGGGGGTTCCAGCGCCAACGATTCGCTGCGTTCGACCAAGCCCACGCCTCCAAACTCGACCAGCACGGAATCCACATACTCGTACTCGTGGTCGCCGCAGTAAAAGATGATTGCATCGCGGATGTCTTCTCTCTCTGCGCCCACCGCGATGATGTCTTTGTTCAGAATGAACTGGAGTTTCTGGATGGTGTCGTAGTCGTTCGGGTCAGCGGTGGTGATTGTGAGCGTGTACCCCTCAAGCGAAATCGGCAGCACAAGATTTTCACGGGCAACTGACTCCGGCATGTACTCGAGAATTGCCCGCGGAATCTCGAATCCAGCGAGCGTCACTCGGAAGCGATGTGATGGGAGTAGTTCCAGCAGTAATCCTGAACTGGCGACGAATACAGACGCGGGAATCGACAGAGTTGCTCGGAGTTGTGCCGCGAGTTCGGTCCGCTGCCTTTCCAATTTCGGGCGTTCGTAACTGTTGGCGGGGCACTTCGCGATCTCGGCGTTCAGCCGGATAAAGTGTGCCCAGGCCACGTTCGACGGATCGCCTTGTTCTTCCAGCCAGTCCGCAAAGATGAGCCGCGTTGTAACCTCGGCTGGGTTGCGGAGAATAGCACACACGAAAGCGTCGGCGTCGGGGTGCGATGACATGACACGTCTCCGGGCAAAAGATGTGTGCCCGGTTCGAGTTTACCATCTCGTGGTCTGGCTCACCAGCGGATGAGAGCAGTGCCCCAGGCCAAGCCAGCGCCGAAGCCACTCATCACAATCAAATCGCCTTCCTTGAACTTGCCCTCAGCCGCAGCCTCATCCAACGCGATGGGAATGCTGCCCGCCGACGTGTTCCCGTACTTTTCCAGGTTGTTGAACACCTTCGAACGCGGAATGCTCAGCGCGTCAATCGCAGCGTTAATGATCCGGATGTTCGCTTGATGTGCCACGAACAACGACACATCCTCCACGGTCACGTTCGCTGCCGAGAGCACGTCGCGAATTGTGTCGCACAGGATGTTCACTGCCCACTTGAAGACCGCGTAGCCGTCCATGTACATGAAGTGCTTGCCTTCCGCGAGCAACTCCGCCGTCGGTGGCTGACGACTTCCGCACGTCTCGCGTCGCAGGAGGGGGCCGCCGTGGCCATCCGAACCCATGCTGTACGCAAGAATGCCCTGATCCGGGCGACCCGGTTCCACAAACACCGCACCCGCTCCGTCGCCGAATAGCGGATAGGTCTTGATGTCGGCAGGGTTCAGCACGCGGCTATTCGTGTCGCCACCGATCACGAGGGCGCGGTCGCTGACGCCTGCCTTCACATACGCAGCGGCCGTGATGAGCGCATACATGAAGCCCGCACACGCGGCTTCGACTTCGATGGCAGGGCCAGTTAAGCCGAGTCGATCCTGCACGAGGCATGCGGTGCTGGGAAACGACATATCCGGCGTGAATGTGCCGAGAACGAGGAGATCGCAGTCCTTGGCGGTCTTGCCAGTTTTGGCGAAGAGATCGTTCGCAGCTTCGACGCACAGATCGGAAGTCGCTTGATGAGCGGCTGCGTGCCGGCGTTCGAGGATGCCGGTGCGTTTCACGATCCAATCGGAATCGAATCCGAGGCGGGCGTGGAGGTGGTCGTTGCCGACAACCATCTCGGGAACGTATTTGCCCGTGCCCACAACTCGAACGCCCATCATGGACTTGCACTTGGGCCGAGGCGGCGAAAGTCGCTCGCTGCTCATCAGACGACACCCGCACGGTGGTAAGGCCCGGCATCTGCCGGGAGGGGAAAGGGTGTTATATGTAATCCTCGCCCCTCGCGAATTGCAGTCTTTGAGTTCGCAGAGTGGGAAGCACCACCGAAAGCAGAAAAATCGGGCACGGGCACGGGCACGGATAAAACCAAGACCGGGAAGCGGGAAAAACCGAAGACCAACGAACCAGATGGCACGGTCTTGGTTTCTCTTGTCCGTGCCCCTGCCCGAGCCCGTGCCCGTGCCCGAAATTCGTCTTTTCCCGGTTTCCCGTCTTGGTTGAGGAGCACGCACCTGTGGCGAACATGAGATACCTTGCGGCCGCGATTCAGACCGACCTGCCGAACCCGCCCGATCGAAGTTCGCTCCCTGAGCGAGTGGGACACCTCCTCAATCTGATCGACAACGCAGTTGGCGGGTACGCTCCGTTCGGCGACGTGCGACTCGTGGCGTTTCCGGAATTCGCACACGCGGCGCCGGTTTATCTCACAATCGAAGAACTCCGCGATAAGCTCGCCGTGGAGTTGCCGAACGAGCAGACCGACCGCTACATCGCAAAGGCGAAAGAGCGGAACGTCTACATTCAGACCGGCACGTTCCTGGAAGTCGATCGCAAGTATCCGGGTTGCGTGTTCAACACGACGTGCCTGATCGGTCCCGAAGGGCTGCGTTACAAGTACCGCAAGGTTCACACCTGGATTCCGTGGGAGGTCCACGCCAGTCCGCACGACATTCCGGGATATGACGAGCCGCTGTTCCCGGTCGCGGACACCGACATCGGCGTGATCGGCACCGCAATCTGTTACGACTGGCTGTTCCCCGAAGCGATTCGCGAGTTAGCCGTGCAGGGGGCGGAAGTGCTGGTGCGGGTGTCGGCGTACATGGACCCGTGGGGGGCGACGCCGCCGATGGACTGGTGGACCGTCGTGAACCGCTGCCGGGCGCTGGAAAACCTGGCGTTCGTGGTTGCAGCGAATCAGGGGGCGAGCCTGTCGCACTATCCGCCGTTCTCGTGGCCAGGCGGCAGCATGGTGGTTGATTACGACGGGCGAATCCTGGCACAAGCCGATCCCGGACCTGGCGAGAAGATCGTCGTTGCACCCGTGGATGTGGCCGCGTTGCGTGCCGAGCGCGAACGACGCAGCGGTCACCACATGCTTGCGCACCGTCGCAGCGAGGCTTACCCGACTCAGCGGCGAGCCGCGTATCCGGGTGGAACGGCTGGCGAGAAGCTGTTGAGCATCGAAGGGAACGAAGATGCGATTCGTGCGTCCAAGAAGCAGTGGAAGGCCCCGTAATCTGCTTGACCCAGGTTGAGGGTAGCCTCAAACTGAATTCAGCAAAGCAATCTCGCGCCCAAAGATTCCACCAATGCGATTTCCGCTTTTCATCGCTTTTAGCCTCAACTTGTCCCTCGTCGTTCAGGCGAACGCAGCAGATCCGCCCTCATTCATCAAAGACGGCAAGCCACTCCTGACGCAATACTGCACGCGCTGTCACGACGCGAAGAAGCAAGAGGGCGGCGTCGATCTCGCGAGCTTCCCTGATGACGCAGCCGCGACGGCCAAGCGGAATCTGTGGAAGCGTGGCTACGCTCGCGTTCTCGCTGGCGAGATGCCGCCCGAAGACGCCAAGCAGATGACGCTGGCCGACAAAGCCAAGCTCACGAAGTGGCTCTCCGAAGCCGGCGAATATCTCGACTGCGATCTGAGCCGACGCGATCCCGGTCCGCCGCCGCTTCGCCGTCTCACGCACCAGGAATACATCTCCTCAATCGCTGACTTCCTGTTCGTGCATCCCGACCCACGGAACGATCTCGGCTTGCCGAGCGAAGACGCTGGCGACGGCCACTTCGACAATCAGGCCGCGATCTTGCGAATCTCGCCGACGCTAATGGAGAAGTATTTCGCGGCCGCGGACAAGATTACCGATTCGTTGTTCGTGAATGAAGGCGCGAAGAACCGCGTGCTGAACCCGAAGCCGGGGCCGAAGCTCAGCGAACGCGACGCCGCGAAGCAGATTCTGACGAACCTCGCACGCAAGGCATTCCGCCGCCCGCCAACCGACGAAGACGTGAACCGGTTGCTCGCCTTCTTCGACAAGGCCATCGCCAAGGGCGGCACATTCGAGGACGGCATCCGTGCGACGATCAAGCCGATTCTGGTGTCTCCGAGGTTCTTGTTTCGCGTTGAAGAAGACCGGCCAGGCAAAACGATCGGCGTCGCGGTTGATGATTACGAACTCGCGACGCGGCTCTCGTACTTCCTGTGGGGCACCACGCCTGACGACGAACTACTGCGTGCCGCTGACGCGAAGCAACTCACTGACCCCGCCGGGTTGGAGAAGCAACTCGCCCGATTGCTGAAGCACGGGCGGGCGCAATCGTTGTCTGATGCGCTCGCGAACAACTGGCTGATGATGAAATCGTTCCCGCGAGCGCGGCCAAGCCAAGAGTTCTTCCCGACGTTCCACGACGACCTCAAGCGACCGATGACGCAGGAAGTGCGAATGGCGGTCGATTACCTCCGCACTGCCGACCGCCCAATCACCGATCTCCTCGACGCTGACTACACGTTCGTCAATGAGACACTCGCGAAGCATTACGGCATCCCCGGCGTGACCGGTCGCGACATGCGTAAAGTGGAATTCAAACCTGAGCATCACCGTGGCGGCTTGCTCGGCATGGGCGGCATTCTCGCGATGACATCGCACACGTTCCGCACGAGTCCGACGCAACGCGGCAAGTACGTCCTTGAAGTGATCTTCGGCACGCCACCGCCACCACCGCCAGCGAATGCGGGCACCATCAAAGACGACGACCCCAAGAAGAAGCAACCACGTTCATTCCGCGAGCAACTGAGCCAGCACGCGACGCAGGCATCGTGTGCGGGCTGTCACAAGAAGATCGACCCGCTGGGCTTCGCGCTCGACAATTTCAACGCGATTGGCGAATGGCGTGTCGGCACTAAAGATGTGCCGTTGGATGTGTCTGGCGTGTTGCCAGGCGGCCAGAAAGTTGACGGCTACGCGGGGTTGAAGGCAGTGCTGGTGTCACGCAAAGATGAGTTCACGCAGAACGCAATCGCAAAGGTGCTGGAGTATGCGTTGGGCCGCGAACTTGACGGGCAAGACGAATGCACCGTGCGAGAAGTCTTCGCCGCGATGAAGAAGGCCGATTACAAGTTCAACGTGATGGTGACGGAGATCGTGAAGAGCGTTCCGTTCCGTCAACGCCGTGCGAAATCCGAGAAGTGAAACGAATATTTAGAGAGCGTCGAGGCGTAAGCCCGACGGTGGTTCCAGAAAACGATGGAAGCAACCGTCGGCCGGACGGCTCGACGCTCACTCACGCAGAATACTCGATAACCGAGGAAGCCCATGCGAGTTTGGAACACGTCGGCGAATTGGACCGCTCCCCTCACACGTCGTGCGGCACTTCGCGGTGCGGGCGCTGTGTTGGCGTTGCCCTTCATGGAATCGTGGGCGTACTCGCTCGCACGCGCGACAGGCGCACCGGCAAAGTCAACCGTGAAGCCACCGCTGCGAATGGGCATCTTCACCGTCACGGGTGGAACCGTCCTCGAATCGTGGCGAATGAAGACCGCCGGCCCGCTCACACGAATGCCGTCGATTCTGCGGCCGTTGGAGTTCGCCAAGGACGACGTGCTGCTGCTCACGGGGTTGTCGCACGGCGGCCACTCCGAGAATCTGAACGGTCACGAGAACTGCGCGTTCAAGCACCTCACGGGTGCCGCGAAGGTCGGCAAGATGGCCGGTCGTCGGTACGCGAGCATCTCAGTCGACCAGGCGGCGGCACGAGTCGCCGGCGCGGAGACGTTCCTGCCGTCGATGGAGTTCGGGCTCTCGAACCACGAGACGCAGTACTCGTTCCGGTCGGTCGATGAGCCGGTGCCCTACGAAGACGATCCGCGTTTGGTGTTCGACCGCATGTTCAGGGGCCGCAAGCCGGTCGTGCCGAACTGGCAACGACGCGCGGCAGCAGCAAGCGGCGCTGCGGTTCGCGATTCCGCACCTACCGACACCTACGAACGAAGCGTCGTTGATGCCGTGAGTGAAGAGGCAAAGACCCTTCGCAACAAGCTCGGCACTGCCGATAAGCAGAAACTCGACCAGTACCTCGATTCGGTGCGGTCGCTGGAGTCGCGGGTCGAACGCCTCGAAGCTCGACTGCGAATGGAAGCAGCCGACATGAAGGAGCCCGGCCCGTCGAAGCTCGTGACGCCGACGTTGCCCGACCGCAAGCAGCCGATTCACAAGATGAAGGATCTCGTGTACCGCGATCCGGAGAAGCACGCCGAGTACATCCGCGTGATGTCCGACCTGTGGGTGATGGCGTTTCAGACTGATTCCACTCGCGTCGCGACACTCGCCGTTGGTGCCGACGACGCGATGTTCCCGGGCGTCGTCACGGTCGGTTACGAGACGCACTGCCACACGCTCGAACACCAGGGCAACGCGGGTCGCCCCGAAGACGCCGACCCGATTTCACGCGAGGCACTGCGGCAGATTCACATGTGGTACACGTCGCTGTTCGCCGAGGCGATTCGCAAGATGAAGTCGATTGACGAAGGCGCCGGCACGCTGCTCGACAACTGCCTCGTGATGTACAGTTCGTACATGGCCGACGGCGGTCACGGCACGCATGACTACCCGATTCTGCTGGCGGGGAATGCTGGCGGCACCCTGAAAACGGGTCGGCAGATCGACTTCCCGAAGAACACGCCGGTATCGAATCTGTACGTCGAAATGCTGGAACGCATGGGGGCGAAGGTGGACTCGTTCGGCGAGAGCCACACGTCGAAGGAGCAGCGATTCAACGGCCGCCTCCCCGGCTTGGTGTGAGAAGACCAAGACAGAAGAATTAGCCGCACGATCAAAGACAGATAAAAGGAACGATCAAACCAAAACCAGAGAGACATTGTTCAAAGACACGGAACGAAAGGGTTTCAACACTGTGTCTCGGTCTTGGTTTGATCGTATTTTTATCGGGTTTCAATCGTGCGGCGATTTTGTCTTTTCAACTGGATTCAGAACTCATGCCGAAACCACTCTTCCTCGCTGTCGGTCACAACGGAACGCGGATCACGTCGGCCGACGCCAAGGAGTGGGACGCTCCGAGCCTCGGCAAAGAAGGCGAAACGTATCGCTGTGCCGTCGGCGGCAACGGCTGCATGGCCGTCATCGGCAGCTACGGCGGCAGCAACATCTTCGCTTCGACCATCAACGGCAGCGCCTGGAAGACCTCCATCAAGGATGCGCAATACTCGCGTTACATCCGCGGCGTGGGGTTCGGCAACGGCAACTTCCTCGCACTCGGCGGCGACCCAGGTTCCGTAGGATTGGCGAGGCCGTTCGTGCTGATGAGTGCCGACGGCGAGAAATGGGACGGGCCGCACGACATCCCCGGCAAGTTCATGGTGCGTCGGCTCGCGTTCGGCAACAAGTTGTTCGTCGCGGTCGGTGACCGTGGCCGACGTGCCGCTTCCCCGGATGGCAAAACCTGGACTGACGCCCCGGAAGTAAAGGCCATTGACACGCTCGTTGATGTCGCGTTCGGCAACGGGGTGTTCGTCGGCGTCGGGTTGCATGGCTTGCGAATGCTCACCACCGACGGCGTGAAATGGACCGACCGACAAACCGGCGAAGAGGGCGAACACCTCAACTCGGTCGTGTGGGCCAAGGATCGGTTCGTCGCAGTCGGAGCCGGAGCGACGTTCACCTCCAAGGACGGCCTGAAGTGGGAACGCACCGCGAACGCCGACGCCCCGGTATCGATGGTTTACGGAGCGGGCGTTTTCGTGGGTCCGCGATGGCGAGGGCGGATCATGCGGTCGACCGATGCCTTGAAATGGGAGGAAGTTCACAAGGCCGACAGTCACCTCGAAGCAGTTGCGTTCAGCGAGCTGGCTTGATTGTGACGATTCGGAGATGGGCGTCTTGTGTGCAATCGCTTTCTGCCGATTGTTAGGGCAGCACTCATCCGATTATGCCCGAACGAATCATAATTCCGACGCGCGGCACTGGTTCGACTAGTATGATAATCCGGGATACACCTTTTCCCGGCAGGGCCGCGCATGAACCGAGTGCGGATCGGTAACGGGTGCGGGTTTTGGGGCGACAACCTCGATGCCCCGATACGTCTGGCCGCCACCGGCAAGCTCGACTACCTCACCCTCGAATATCTCGCCGAACTCACCATGTCGATCTTGGCCGTGCAAAAGGCCAAAGATCCCAACGTCGGCTACGCCACGGACTTCATCGACGTTCTCAGTCGCTTCACGACCACGCTCAATCTGCTCCCAAAGCTCAAGATCGTCACCAACGCCGGCGGCATGAATCCCCATGCCTGCGCCGCTGCTGCGAGGGAAATTCTCACAAAAGGCGGTCTGCCCGAGAAGGCAATCGCAGTCGTCAGCGGCGATGACATCATGCCGCAACTGGATGAGTTGATCGCCACGGGCCACGAACTCAAGCACCTCGATTCCGGCGATCCGCTTTCGACGATTCGCTCGAAAGTTGTCAGCGCGAATGTCTATCTGGGTGCAAAGCCGATTGTCGATGCGTTGAAGTTGGGCGCCGACATCGTCATCACGGGGCGAGTTGCGGACGCTTCGCTCACGGTTGGCCCAGCTGCGTTCGAGTTCGGCTGGGGCTTCGAGCCGAGCGATCTCGACCGCCTCGCGGCTGCGACCGTCGCCGGGCACTTGATCGAATGCGGGGCACAGGCGACCGGCGGTTTGTGGATCAACGCCGACGACAGCACCCGCCTCGGCAATGTCGGCTATCCCATCGCGGACATGGCAGTCGATGGCACGTTCAACATTATGAAGCCGCCGAGTACGGGCGGTGCGGTCAACATTGAAACGATCTCCGAGCAGCTTCTCTACGAGGTCGCGGACCCGGCGAAGTATTACACGCCCGATGTCGTGGCAGACTTCACAACCGTTCGGCTGAAGGAAACTGATCCGGATGTGGTCGCGGTGAGCGGCAGCAAGGCGAACGGCATCACCGACACGTACAAGGTATCCATCGCTTACCGTGATGGATACATGGCAGCGGGAACGCTCGTGATCGCGGGTCCGCATGCCGTGGAGAAAGCACGCGAGTCCGCAGCGATCTTCCTCGAACGGTTGCGTCGTGCGGGGTTCACCTTTGCTGCATCGCATGTCGAAATACTTGGCACGGGTGCAACCGTTCCGGGTGTGTTGAAGTTCGACCACGAACCACCAGAAGTCGTGTTGCGAATCGCGATGCGTGATCCGATTCGAGCGTCGATCGAGCGATTCACCAAGGAGTTTGCGCCGTTGGTAACCGCAGGCTTCCCTGGCACGACCGGTTACACCACGGGTCGGCCGCCGGTAAGAGAAGTGTTCGCGTACTGGCCGGCGCTCATCGCGAAGTCTGCGGTGACACCATCCGTGACGCTGATTTAGCTGTGACTCGGATTTCGCCGCTTGCGGCGTAGCGGTCGTGAGTTCTCGCTACGCCGCAAGCGGCGAAGACCTCGGAATACTCCCATGAAACTCCCCCTCTCAAAAATTGCTCACGGTCGCAGTGGCGACAAGGGAAACCACGCGAACGTGGCGGTGATCGCGTACACCGACGTGGGCTTCGCGTGGCTCCGCGACAAGCTCACAGCGGAAGTCGTCGCGACGTATTTCGCCCCACTCGGGGCCACGCGGGTCGAGCGATTTGAGGCGGCGAATGTTCGCGGTCTGAACTTTGTTCTCTATGATGCTCTCGCGGGCGGAGCTAGCAGTTCACTTCGCACCGACACGCAGGGAAAGACGCTCGCGGTCGCACTCTTGCGAATGCCGTTTGACGTTCCCGCCGATCCCGAGGCGCTCGTTCGCCCGGTCTAAAACAACCGAACCCCCCAGCCCCTTCCTAAGAAGGAAGGGGAGCCAGAGCCGGGTTTGTTTTGAGCCCCTCTCCCTTGGGGGAGGGGTTTGGGGAGGGGTCTGAATGTCGGACATCGTTCAGTACACACATCGCGGACCTGCGGCCCTCGTCACCATCAACAGGCCGGACAGGCGCAACGCCCTCTCCAGGGCGCTCATCGCGGAACTCACCGAAGCCTTCCTCCGCGCCACCACCGACCCCGATGCTCGCTGTGTCATTTTGACCGGCACTGGCAGTGCGTTCTGTGCGGGCATGGACCTCGAAGAACTTCGCGGCACACTCGGCGACGATGCCGACAAAGTTTGGGATGATGCGGCGAAACTATCGTCGCTGTACGAACTGATTTACACACTGCCGAAGCCGACGATTGCCGCGGTGAACGGTGCTGCGGTTGCGGGCGGTGCGGGCCTCGTCACGGTCTGCGATCTGGCAGTATCGGTGCCGGATGCGAAGTTCGGCTACCCTGAAGTTCGCCGCGGATTGGTGGCGGCGATGGTGATGCCGCACTTGCTACGACACGTCGGCGAACGAGCTGCCCGTTATCTGCTGCTCACGGGCGAACTCATCGACGCCGTGGAAGCGTTGCATTTGCGGTTCATCAACGCGGTGGTGGGTCAGGATCGACTGCTCGAAGCCGCCGATGCGTGGGCAAGGTCGCTCGCTGAGGGCGGCCCGAAGGCGCTGACCACAACGAAGGACTTGCTGCGTCGGTGTGGGAATCATGCGCTGTCGGTGGAAGAGCTTGCGAAGGGCAGCGCCGAACCGCGACTGACCGAAGAGTGCAGGCACGGCCTCACGGCGTTCTTCGAGAAGAAGCCCGCTCCGTGGTCTCCCAAATGACGAACCCCATCGTTGGCATCGGCGAACTGCTGTGGGACGTGTACCCGGACGGCCGCAAGGTCGCGGGCGGTGCTCCGTTCAACTTCGCGTTCCATTGCCATCAACTCGGCCATCCCGCGGTGATCGTGTCGCGTGTCGGCAACGACGACCTCGGCCGCGAACTCCGCGAGCGTGTGCGGGAACTCGGTCTGAGCGACGAGTACATCCAGACCGATGACGAACACCCGACCGGCACGGTGCAGGTGACGCTCGACGCGAACGCGGTGCCGACGTACACGATCACGGAGAACGTCGCGTGGGACCACATCGCGTGGGATGAGAAGCTCGCAGAACTGGCACTCGCCGCGAGGACGCTGTGTTTTGGTACGCTCGCACAGAGAACAGGAACTCCTGTCGCACTTCAGCGGATGGCAGAAACTGTCCGAGGGCGTCGGCCTCCCGGTTTAGTTGTCTTTGACGTCAATCTTCGAGGGGCATTCTTCCACCCGCTCACGCTGCGTGGAGGGTTGGCCATCGGCGATTGGGTGAAAGTGAATGAAGATGAATTTGCCATCCTGGATGGCCTGACCGGACTTCGATGGAGTTCCAGCCCATACGGGGATTGGCCTCATTGCGGCGTCACTATTATGACCCGCGGGAGCGGTGGTTGCGAAGTCTACCGCTGTTGGGAAGTCGATGATGGTGAGGGTGGGGAATGGTATCCTGATGAGCGTTTTTCTCAACCCGGCGTTTCCGCCAAGGTCGTCGATACTGTCGGGGCGGGCGATGCGTTCACGGCCGCGATGGTGTGTCTGCACCTCGAAGGGCGACCGCTGCGGGAATGTGCCAAGTTCGCCGTTCACTACGCCGCTCGCGTCTGCGAACAGCCCGGCGGCACACCTCGAATTGATCGACGCGAAGTTGAGTTGGTGGTGTTCCAGAAATGAGATTTGCCGCTTGCGGCGTTGCACTCAAAGGTGCAACGCCGCAAGCGGCAAATCCAGAAAACCAATCTCGATTAGCGCTTCGAGAACTGCGTCCCACGGCGAGCACCGCGGAGACCGTACTTCTTACGTTCCTTCATGCGGGCGTCACGGGTCAGGTAACCCGAGTCGCGAAGCTTCTTGATCATACCCGTTGCGACTTCGGCTGGGTCCAACGGTGCGGCAGGAGCAGCCGGGGTTGCACCTGGAACTGGAACCGGCAGCAGTGCTGGTCCGCCCATCACGCGAGGAGCCGGTGCTGGCGGCTTCGCCAGAATCGCCTTCGCCTTCTCGCTGGCCTTCTTCTCGTCCTGATAACCCTTGATGATTGTTGTGTTGTTGAACACGCGTGACTTCTGTTCCGAAGCCGGGCTGAACATCGTCTTCATCGCTCGCGCCAGACCCTGGCACACGGCTCCGGCCTGCCCGGTGATGCCGCCGCCTGTCGTCTTCACGAACACGTCAACGCGGTTCGCCTGATCGGTGATCTTCAACGGCCCGAGAACCGCAGCGCGGTCCTTGTCTTCCGAGAAGTACTGATCGACCGGGCGGTCGTTGATGAGGATGGTGCCCTTGCCCTCGGTCACTCGCACGCGAGCAACAGCGGTCTTCCGCCGGCCGGTGGCGATGTAATACGTTCGCGGTGCCTTGCTTGCTTTCTTCTCGGCCATGATCGTTCGGGTCCGTTGCGGGTGTTCGTATTGTTGAGCAGCGACCCCAACGGGATCGCCACATCACGTTAGCCGTTCTTGTTCTTCAGCTTGAGTTCTTGCGGTTGTTGTGCCTGATGCGGGTGCTGGTTGCCAGCGTAGAGGCGGAGCTTCGTCATTTGCTTGAAGCCCAGCGGGCCACGCGGCATCATTCGCTTCACCGCTCGGCGAATGATCTCTTCGGGCTTCTTCGCCAGCATTTCCTTGGCCGTGGTGATCTTCTGACCGCCAGCGTAGTGAGAGTAGTCCTGGTACTCTTTCTGCTCCCACTTGTTGCCGGTGAACTGCACCTTCTCCACATTCACCACGACGACGAAATCGCCAGTGTCGGTGTGTGGGGTGTAGTCGGGCTTGTGCTTTCCTCGCAGGATCGAGGAAATCGAAGCGGCGAGTCGGCCGACCACCAAATCTGTCGCGTCGATCACGATCCACTTCGGTTGAACCGTGGCAGCGTTGGCAATGAACGTGGACATCTTTTCGATCCGCCGCAAAGAAGCCGGGAAATACGCAATGCGTCCGGGGAACACCGGAAGTTTATCATGGTACGGCGCGTCTTGAGGGCGTCAACCCCGGCATTCCGGAAAGCAGCTGCAAGAGGAGTTCCGGAGTCAACGCGAGGTGTGAGTCAAGCGTGGCGTGCGCTGGAATTTGATTCCGGGCGACTTCCCCACCCCACCTCCGGAACCATTCTATTCGTCCGGAAGAAACTATATCAGAACGACGCTATCCGACGCATCAATTGACAGTCAAATTGCTTGCGGTTTTCTGACGCAATTCACGCCAGAGAAACGGCTGGAATCACCGCCGCAACCAGCTCACTTCTTCGGTTTGATAACGCCACCATCCCACGCGATTTCGCAAAGCGGGAACATCTTCGCGAACTCAGTGAGTTTTCCCGCCGTGACCTTCGTTCCGCTCAACGTCAGGTTCGTGAGGTTCTTGCAGTCACCGAAATTGGCCAGCGCTGCGTCGCTGACTTTCGTCTTGCTCAAGCCGACGTAGGTCAGGGCTTTGCAGTCCTTGAAGTGAGCAAGCCCCGCGTCGGTTGCCTGCGTGCCGCTCAGATTCAGATACATCAGACCTTTGCAGTCCTTGAAGTTGGCCAGAGCGCTGTCGGTCACTTCTGTTCCGCTCAGGTTGATCGCCGCCAGATTCGTGCACTCTCGGAAGTGAATCAGACCCGCGTCGCTCACCTGCGTATTGCTCAGGTTGAGTGCCGTCAGGTGCTTGCAGTCCTTGAAGTGAACCAGAGCCGCGTCGGTCAGTTGCGTGCCGCTCAGGTTCAAGTACGTCAGCGTGCGGCAGTCTTTGAAACAGGCAATCGCGGCGTCGCTCGCCTTGGTGTTCCGCAACCAGACATATGTGAGGCGGAACGGTTCGCGAGGCAACTCCGAGAAAAGTTTGATGTCGGGACCGAGTTCGTTGACTCGCACGACACCACCGATGTTGATGACCCATTCCGCAGCGGTGCGGTGGTCGAACACGGGAACCGGCGGCGGTGCTTCCTCGGGTGGATCGATCTTCTTTGGCTCCAGATCAACCTTCTTCGGCTCCGGATCGGGTTTTTTGGGTTCTGGATCGACCTTCTTTGGTTCTGGATCGATCTTCTTTGGCTCCGGATCGGCCTTCTTCGGCACGATGATCGGCGGGTCGTCGGGAAGTTTCGGTGCTGGTTCGCTGTCGTTCTTGGTTGCCGTGGCGAGGGGCCCATCGGGAACTTTCGTGTCGGGTTCGCGCTTGCTCTTGTGGGCGATGAAGATGCCCATCGCAACCGCTGCGACCGCCGCGAACGCCAACAGCACGGGGAGCAGGAACCACGAACGCTGCCGGCGTCGCGGTTCCTCTTCCGCTTCCAGCTCAAGTTCAGCGAGGGACGCGGGAGTCACGCTCGCCAGCAGATGCGATTTGGGCAACTCCGAATCGGGATCGGTCTTCGCGACCGACATCCACGGGTCAGCGATCACGGCCTCGGTCGATACAGAAGGAATTGTCGCGGTCAGGTTCAGATCGACTTCGATCGTCCGCAGTTCGTCCGCGACCGCCGCCGCGTTCGCCGGTCGCCCGGACGCATTCTTCGAGAGAAGTCGCATCGTCAAGAGATCGAGCGCAGGCGGCACGAGCGGGTTCAGCGACACTGGCCGCGGGGGATTGCGTGACATCACCGCCAGCAGAGTCGCCGCGAGGTTCTTGCCTGCGAACGCCTGTTGTGCCGTGAGCATCTGATAAAGCACGACGCCCAGGCTAAACAGGTCCGTGCGGGCATCGACGGGTTCGCCCTGTGCCTGTTCCGGACTCATGTGCGACGGCGTGCCCACGACCGAACCTTGCTGCGACACCAGTTCGGTGCCCTCGGCTCCGGTTTCAGCGCGAGCGAGTCCGAAGTCGAGAATCTTCACCCGGCGATGTCGGCTCTCCAGCCAGATGTTCGCGGGTTTGATATCGCGGTGAATGAGGTTCTGTTCGTGCGCTGCGGCAAGTCCTTCAGCCATCTCGCGAGCAATGCGAATCGCTTCGCCGATGGGTACGTCCGGGTTGGTTTTGAGCGCGTCGAGGAGCGTCTGCCCCTTCAATATCGGCATCGCGATGTAGGGGATCTCGCGTTCTTCGCCAACCTGATAGATGTCGATGATGTGGTCGTGTTCGATGGCGGCCTGAGCGCGTGCTTCGCGGAGAAACCGAGCCTTCGATTTAGGGTCGCTGGCGAAATGCGGGAGCATCACCTTCAGCGCGATCTGTCGGCGAAGGGCCGGGTCTTCAGCACGGAACACGATTCCCATTCCGCCAGCACCGAGCACTCCCAGAATCCGATATGAACCGAGGCTGCCGAGTTCATCAGGTTGTGTTGGCGGCGTGAGAAACGAGAACTTGTTCGTCACGGGGCCACGAGTCGGCGCCCCAGGCCGAACCAGAGCGGAGTCTGAATCCGGAGCGTGATGGATGGGAACCGCGATCGAGGCGCGTGTGGACTCAGCTTCAGACGTCGCGGAGCGACCGCACGTGGGGCACTTCGCGACAATGGCGTCGGCGAGGGAGACCGGCAGCGGGTAGACAGTCTTGCAGTGCGAGCAGGTGACGGTCTGTGCGAGCATCAGACGCCCCGGAGAAGCTGTGGGCCGATACCTCTCATTGTGCCTTCACTCGACCGACGGAGCAAGAGGCATCCTCGAATCGAACCGGCATCTGCCTGGAAACGACTTCGCCGCTTGCGGCGTTGCACGATTCGACAAGTGCAACGCCGCAAGCGGCGAATACCCTACCCCAGCCGATCACGGATCTTTCTTCGGCTCGGGGTCTTTCTTCGGTTCCATATCCTTCGGCGGCACCGGCAACAACGGCGGATTGTAGCCCTTCACCTGCCCCACGAACTCAGCCGGGACGTGTGCCAGCAATCCCTTCAGCGTCAGGAACTTGCCACGTAAAGCGACATCGGGTTCCTTGTCGGACAGTTCAACGAGCGGATCGACAAGGTTCTTCGGGATCAGCTTCCCGTTCACCTGAATGTGCTTGATGACAGCGTCGGCTGCCTTGTTTCGCAGCGGAACCGGCTTGCCGATATTCAACGCCAGCGTCAGAAGCGATTGCTGTACATCGGCCGAACCAAATCGCGCGATGGCTTCAATCGCCATGTCGGCGAGATCGTCCGCACGCAGTGCTTCACGCAGTTCAGGCTCCACTGACTTCAACTCATAACCAGGAATGTCGCCGATTGCCATCCGACGCAGCCAGTCAAGAGCGAGCTTCTGTGCTGTCTTCTTGTCAGCGGGGTCACGCGAAGCCTGACCGGGTTCTGCTTGCGCCAATTCCAGATCGGCAGCGAGAGAAGAACGGCCGAATGGTTCCGGCACCACTCGCACAGCCGGGTAGTTCTTCAGCGTCTTCATGAGCCGAGCCTCCAACGCCGCATCACGGAACGTCTCGACCGGCAAGCCGAGGGATGCAGGGTCAACCTGCGAATACAGTTCCTCGAACTTCTGCTTGGCCGTCGCGACACGGGCGAGGTCGATCTCGAATCGCTCCATCAATTTCAGCATGTCCGTGGTCGGCGTGCCGGTTCCGTATGGCGGGCTTGGTGGTTGAGCTTCGATCTGCTTCTGAAGCTTCGCCACATGAATGGCAGTGCCCGGAGCCGAGGCCGACGAGAACGGAAACTCCGCTTCGAGGATCGCGTAAGTGATGAGTTCCATTCGCAACTTGAGGAGGAGTTCTTGCGTTCCCGTGAGCTTGATACCAGTGCTGTCGATCACTCGCTTCAAGCGTGCCATTCGCTGAGCGGCTGCGGTTCGGAACTGGTTATCGCGATTCTCCTGGTTCCGCTTCTTGGCAATCGCATTCTCTTCCGTCGTGTAGTTCTTCGTGTCTGGGATGTATGGCGGCGGCATTGGAATCGGCTGATTCTCCGTTGCGGCGATCAGCGAAGCGAAGCGAACCACCAGTTGATCGAAGGTCGGCACACGCAACCTGTCCGGCGAGGCAACCACGAACGTTGGGCGGTTGCCGGTCTGCGGATGATCTTGAAGCTGACCGACGAGGTCGATCAGCTCGGGGTTCGGAGTGTGGTAGTCGATGAAGAGAACGTCGAAGTCAGACGACCGAGCAACTCGTCGCAACAGATCGCGACCACTCGTGAAAACTTCGACCCTGTAGCCGAGGCCACGGAACAGGTTGCCAGTGGCATCCGCACGGAACTTGCTCGGATCCGCAACGAGTGCGGTGCCCTTCGCGGTCGGAGGTGCGGCATCGCTTCCCACTGCGCGACGCAGAATCTCGACGATCTTGCCACGCACTTCAGGCGTCACCGGCACAGGCGAGCGAAGCAGAGCGTCGGCTGCCGTGATCTGAACAGTCGGGTCGGGGTAGCTCAGTGCTTTCACCAGAAGCGGCGAAACAGTCTTGTCGGCACGATCGCCGAGAACCTGAAGCATTGCGACCGCGAGACCCGTCTTCTTCTGGTTCAACCCGCGACTGAGAAGATCGGCCAGCACACCTGACGGTGCATTGGAGAGCAGTTTGAACACGGCCGGTTCCGCTTTGGCAAGGGAGCCGAGTTTCGCGCGTTCGATCGCTCGTTCTGCTGCAAGCGCGAGGATCAACCCTTGTGCGACTTCGTAATCGGGTCGGCGTTCCAGTGCCCACCGGGCATATCGCAAGCCGAAGTATTCTTCCGCCTGTCCGACCGGCACATCCTCAACCTTGATGAGTTTGGGGTTGGCCGGGTCAGTGGCTTCCCAAATCCACATCGGAATCGTCGAGGGGGTGCCGTCTGGGTTGGTCTTCGCGCCGGCGTAACGAGCCGTGTGATCGTAGAACGTGCGAGCCAGAGCCACGAGTTCCGCTTCGGAAATCCGAGAGCCAGCCTTCGTTCCGGGGCGAAGCGTGTTCAGGAGGGTTTCCGCATAGGCACGCAGGGTCGGCGCCTGCTCGGGCGGGAGTCCCATGATTCGCCAGAGAACTGGGGCCAGATCGGTCTGTGCGTTCGACTGCAGCGAGAGAAGATCTTCGCGGAGAGCGATGGCACGAAGAACGCCGTACTGCAAGTCGGGCGTCATGCCGTCGAAGGCCGCGACCCAGCCTGCGATCGTTTGGGGTTCGAGTTTCGGAATGGCGCTCAGGATGCCGTCGCGAATATCCTTGTCGCGGGTATTGCGGAGTTCATCCACCATGAAGGGAATCGCGTAATCGCCGGTTCGCTTCAGCTCTTGCTCCGCGAAGATACGCTCTTCGTAAGTTGCGCCAAGGTTGCGGATGTACTTCTGCACCCGTGCAGGGTCACGCAGCAGTTTGTCGCCGGCAGCCCGTGCGCGTTTCACGGATTCCTCGACGTTCGCGCGTGTTTTCTTCTCCGCAACCGGATCGTCCGACCAACGGGGAACGGTCCGCAGACCGCTGAAGGCCGTGGTGCCGAACTTGCGTTCGATCTCGAGGAGATCGACATCGCTGGGGTTGGAGTCGAGGAAGGCTTGCAGGAAAGTCGCGGCAAGGTCGAACTTGCCTTCGTTCATGAGGTCGCGGAACTGAGCGTAGATCGCCTGTGGTTTGGGAACCACTTTGGGATCTTGTGCTGTTGCGAGGGAGCCGGAGGCGGCCAGCCCGAAAAGGGTGAACACGAGGGCAATCGACGGAGCGATTCTCACGGGTGACTCCTCCGGGCGGCCGAGTCTTGGCGAGCGGCGACGGTGTATTAAGGTGCGGCGATGCAGAGATCGCCACCCATCATTACTGATTCTGACGGCGCGAGTCAGGTTAAGCAATCCTCCTCGCACGCAACGAGGTCTTTGAACGTCTCCCGACGGCGGATCAATCGGTGTGTACTGCCTGTAACGAGCACTTCCGCGGCCCGAAGCCGCGAATTGTAGTTCGAGGCCATCGCCATGCCGTAGGCACCCGCCGAGAACGTGGCGAGCAAATCGCCCCGCTTCAGGGTCGGCAACGGTCGATCTTTCGCGAGGAAGTCACCCGACTCGCATACTGGTCCTACGACGTCCTGATTGAAGCAGTTCGCCATCGCACGGAACGGATTCGGGTCGTCGGGGTCGCCGTTCACGTCCGGTTCAACGGGGACATCAGCAGCCGGTTGCACGGGCCACAGGCGGTGGAAGGAGCCGTACAGCGTCGGCCGGATGAGGTCGTTCATCGCGGCGTCTTGGATGACGTAGTGCTTGCCGCCCGTGGACTTCGTGAACACGACGCGACTCACGAGGATGGCGGCATTCCCCACGATGAACCGTCCAGGCTCCAGCACGAGTTGGCAGCCGATTTCCTTCACCGCTGGCAGAATCACCGCAGCGAACGCGCTGGCGGGTTGTGCTTCGTCTTTGCGGTAGTTGATGCCGAAGCCACCGCCCATGTTCAGGTAGCGGATGTCGTGGCCCAACTCGCGGAGCGCCTTGATGAGCGTGATGCCCTTCGCACAGCCTTGCTTGTATGGCTCGACCTTCAGAATCGGCGAGCCGAGGTGCATGTGCAACCCGACGACTGCAAGCCCCGGATGCCCGACGACACCGCGAGCGACATCGACGACCGTTTCGATGTCGAGGCCAAACTTGACGCCCTTGACGGAGGTATCGGTTTTGACGTGGGTTTTCGGCGGCAAGTCCGGATTCACTCGCAGCGCGACTGCGGCTTTCCGGCCCATCGACTTCGCGATCTCGCCGATGGTGAGCAGTTCTTGTTCGCTCTCGACATCGAACAGGAAGACGCCTTGATCGAGTGCGTAGCGAATCTCGGCGTCGGTCTTGCCGACGCCCGCGAACACGATCTTGGAGCCGGCGGGACCAGCTTTGAGAGCGCGAAAAAACTCGCCACCACTGGTGACATCGAAGCCAGCGCCGTGCTGTCCCATGAGCCGGCAAATGCTGACGTTGCCGTTGGCTTTGACGGAGTAGCAGATGGTGGGGTTCGCGGGCGCGAACGCGGTCTGAATTTCTTTGAGTTTCTGGACGAGGACTTTTTCGGAATAGACGTACAGTGGTGTGCCGTAGGTCTCGGCCAGTTCGCTGACTGGCACGTCTTCGCAAAACAGCTTGCGGTCGCGATACTCGAAATGATCCATTGCGGAATCCGTAGGTAAGAATCGGTTGCGGTGATTCTACCCGGATGCTGTCGCGGTGTCCGGCGTGGGTTCGACTGCCTTGAGTTTCCGGTCGATGACGAACGGACCGAACGGCACAATCGACGCGACCGCAGCCATGCCCACAAGTTTCGCAGTGATCGCACCCTTCCCCCACGCAATGAACGTAACCGCCGCGTACAACGTGAACAGGATTCCGTGGACGAGACCGACCCAGAACACGATCGCTTCGCCTTCCGGGATCTTCGCGACGTACTTCAACGGCATCGCAATGAAGAACAAGATCAACGCCGACACGCCTTCGATGGTTCCGACCGTCCGAACCACACCAACAGGATTGCTCAACACGTTTCGCTTCCTCAAATGGGTGCTCTTATTGTGGTCCGCTCGCTCCGCGAGCGGTCTGCGAACCCAGCGCCCGTTCATGATCCTGCCCGCTTCGGAACCGCTCGCGGAGCGAGCGGACCACAATAAGAGCCTCACATTCCGAGACGGGTTTTCCACTCGTCGAGTTGCTTCGCCACTTCCGACGGAGCCGTCGAACCGTAACTCTTAAACGCCGCCAGCGCATTCGCCACGCCAAGCGTCTTTTTGATGTCGGCACCGCTCGCGCCCGGCTGATCGAACTCAGCGTCCGGTAAGTCCACGAGCCGGCACTGCTTCTGCTCGCACTGCCGCACCAACTTGCCGACCACCTCGTGAGCCGAACGCATCGGCACGCCCCGCGAGATCAGCGATTCCATTAGCGTCGTCGCGTCGAGGAAGCCGTCTTCGAGTCGCGACACAATCACCTCACGCCGCAGTTTCGTCTGAAGAACCAATGGGGCCGCCACGGCCAGGCAGCCGCCCACCGTGTCGTATGCGTCGAACAGGGCTTGCTTGTCTTCTTGCAGGTCGCGGTTGTACGCCAACGGCAGGCCCTTCACCAGCACAAACAATCCCTGCAACGCACCGATCACGCGGCCGGTTTTGCCGCGGGTCAGTTCCAGTACATCGGGGTTCTTCTTGTGGGGCATAATGCTCGACCCCGTACAGAACGCATCCGGCAGATCGAGGAAGTTGAACTCGGTCGTGCTCCAGATCACCCATTCCTCGGCCCAACCGCTCAAGTGCGTGGCGATCATCGACAGCACGAACACAAACTCCAGCAAGAAATCGCGGTCGCTGGAGACATCGAGGCTGTTGCGGGCGATGGAATCGAAGCCGAGTTTTTGGCGTACCGATTCGCGGTCGATGGGGAGCGAACTGCCTGCGAGAGCCGCGGCACCCAGCGGAAGAATGTTCACACGCTTGCGGCAGTCGGCGAGGCGTTCACGGTCACGCTGGAACTTCTCGACATACGCGAGGAAGTAGTGAGCCGCGAGCACCGGCTGCGCTCGCTGAAGATGCGTATAGCCAGGCAGCACGACGCCGTGTTCTCGCTCGGCCGACGCCACGAACGCACGCTGCAATTCCACGAGCAACCCGTCGAGATCGTCGATGGCGTCGCGAACCCACAACTTGACATCGGTGATGACCTGATCGTTCCGACTGCGACCCGTGTGCAGTTTCCGCCCGACATCGTCTAGGCGTGCGATGAGGGCACGTTCGATGTGTGTGTGGATGTCTTCAAGAGAGATGGAAAACTCCATCTTCCCGGCTTCGATCTCGCTGCCGATTTCGTCGAGAGCAGAGCGAATCGCATCGGCCTCGGCAGCGGAGATTAGCCCAACCTCGGCGAGCATGGCAGCGTGAGCTCGGCTTGCCCGGATGTCGTGCTGGAAGAGTCGGCGGTCGAACGTGATCGACTCGGTGAACTTCTCCACTTGCGCGTCGGTTCCGCCTTCAAACCGCCCGCCCCACGTCTTCTGGCTCATGAACTTGACCCTGCGCTATTTAGTCTTCGCCGCTTGCGGCGTAGCGCTCTTATTGTGAGTGCTACGCCGCAAGCGGCGAAGTCAAGACCCGTTCTCAACCGTGGGGTTTTACGATTTCCGGCACACGGTGACACCCAAGTTGCCCCCATCGGGTATAACATGCACCCCGGGGCACGATCCCGGCACTCTTGGTGGGAGAAACCATGCGAATCCGGTGGATTGCAGCACTTGCGGCGATGTTCTTGGCGACTGACGCGGTTCAGGCAGAAGCCCCGAAAGGGCAACCAACCGTCGAAGTGCGGTTGCGTTCGGTGAACGATCTGCTCGACAAGGCCGAATACGTCGGCGGGCTGATCGGGCAAGAAGAAGCGATCAAGGGCGTTCGCGGGATCGTCAAGCAACTCAGCGCCGACGGCAAGGGACTCGAAGGCATCGACACTAAGAAGCCGTTCGGCCTCACAGCGACGCTCACCGGCGATGTCGTGAGCAGTCCGCTGACGATCATGATTCCCATCGCTGACCAAGACCGCTTCCTGAAACTGCTCAAGGAACGCCTCGACGTCACGCCTGAGAAGGCCGCCGATGGCACTCTCAAGGCTGCTGTGCCGGTCATCAACGAAGTCTACCTGCGGTTCGCCAACGACTACGTCTACATCGGTCGCTCGGTGAAGGATCTCGACGCGAAGACGCTGCCTACCCCCAAGGCGTTCTTCGCGAAAGACGACGGAGCGGTTGGCTCCGTGCTGGTTCGCTTCGATAGCATCCCCGCCGAACTCAAGACATTCGTGATCGGGCAACTCGAACTGGGAATCGCGGAACAACGCAAGAAGAACGGCGAGAAGGAATCGGCCGCACAGAAGGCAATCCTCGACTGGGTCGGCGAGAACACGACGAGCGCCATTACGAGTCTCATCGACAACGCGAAGGAACTGCAACTTCGCGTGTTCATTGACGAGAAGGCCGACGATCTTTCCGCGGAAATCACACTCACTTCCAAGACGGGCACGGTTCTGGCGAAGAACATCGCCAATCTTGCGGGTCGAACGAGTCTTCCCGCTGCAATCATCGGAACCGGCAAGGATTCGGTTGCCCGGTTGACCGCGAAGGCTGGGCTTCCAGACGGCGTGAAGAAAGATCTTGGCAAGGTGGTCGATGCCGCGATCACGGAGATCGTGAAGGATCTCCCAGACGAACAGAAGCCGATCATCGAGCGCGTGCTGAAGACGCTTGCTCCAACCCTGAAGGCCGGCGAAGTCGATTTCGCTGTGGCGTTGAATGGCCCGAACAGTAAGGGGGCTCACACCCTCATCGGTGCGGTCGGGGTGAAGGGCGGCAAGGATATCGAGAAGTTGATAAAGGATCTCGTCAAGGACTTCGGGCCGTTCCTCGGCGACGCGGCAAAGTTTCAGTTCGACGTGGAAACGGTGGGTTCGTTCAAGGTTCACACGATTACGGTCGCCGCGATGCCACCGGAAGTCGAGAAGTTGTTCGGCTCCAACAAGATTTGGCTCGCGACCTCCGAAGATCACATTGCGTTCAGCATCGAGTCAGACGGCACGTCATTGAAGGCCGGTCTCAAGGCACAGCCTGCTGCGGCGTCGGTGTTGACGGTCGATGTCGCGTTCGCCAAGTTAATTCCGCTGATCGGAAAGGATCTCAAGCCGGATGAAGTCAAGGCGATGTTGAAGGATGCGTTCGGTGACGGCTCGCCGGTTGGCAAGGACACATTGAGCATCACCGTCACGGGCGGCGATCAACTGACCGTGAAGGGCAAGTTGAAGGGCAAGGGCCTACGCCTCTTGACGACGCTCGATCAGTTCAAAGTGAAGTGACCTGAGGTTAGCTGTACAGCGCGGGTGTCGGGTTTCTCCGTAAGTTGTTTATCGGGGAGGATTCCCGATGACAGAGCAAGAGATTACGGACCTCGGTCCGGCGTTCGCGAAGTACCTCAAGTTGTTTCGAGACAGTTTGGGCCAAGA
>JAIOPV010000267.1 GCA_021413735.1 Planctomycetota bacterium | reverse complement strand
ACAAGACATTAACAAGGTGTCCGCAAGCTACACTCCAGTGTGGCTCTGGAGTGGTGTTGCACCAGGAACCCGATCAGACCAACGGCAAGACAACGTTAAGACGGATGGATATTCCTGACTATACACGCAGGGAATTGCTGGGTTCACATCGAGCACGCCAATGACTGGCGCAGAACCATCGGCCGGAAGAGCGACCCGGAGCGAAGCTGGACGAATCTCCAGAACGGTGGATGGGGCACCCCGAGAGCTCAGCTTTTGCCAGTCCTCGCCTGCCGGGTACTTGCCAGTCGTGAGGCGTTCACCGGTGGCGCTTGCCCACACGTCCACGCTGCCATCGACACCAGCAGAAGCGAGCCGCTTTCCGTCTGGCGAAAGCCAAAGTTCGCCGCGTGCCTGAGTTCGCCCTGCGAACCGACGAATGCGCTTCCCTGTTGTCGTGTCCCAGGCTTCGACGGCAGTCTTGGTTGCGAGGTAGAGCGTTTTGCCGTCTGGCGAAAGTTTCATGGCCGGGATCGCCTCGGGTTGTCTAGGCCGAACAGCGGCGTTGAGCGAAAAATCGAACTCAAGCTGAATCCGCTGAATTTCCTTCTGTGTCTGCAAGTCCCAGAGTTGCACGACCCCCGCAAGATCGAGTTGCTTTTGCGCCTCACCTGTTGCCTCGGGTTCGCCTGGCGTGTAATCGCCAAAGAGCGCGAGAACACGCCCGTTGGCAGAAAGAGCTACGCGGTGGATTTCGTTTGCTGCAGGCAGGAACTGACCGATCACCTTGTCTTTTGCGATGCTCCAAATCTTGGCTGTGGGAGTACCGTCTCTGGGAATCGTGACAGCGACCGTCAGATCCGAATTGACTGCGACCTGCTGGAAGAACTCGTCACTGTCTCTCTGAAATCCAACCGTTGATAGTTCCTTCCCATTCGCTACATCCCAAATCGCGAGGCCGAGGTAGCCGCTCGTCGCGATCTTGCTTCCGTCAGAGCTGAACATCACTGAATTGCCCGTGCGCGAGCAGTCTGCTTCATCCGGAAACGAGCCGAATTCGTGTGACCATGACACAAGCCCGGTTTCACTGGAATGCGCTGTCACACGACCGCCCATTGTGATCGCGTAAGCCCGACCATTGGGGGCCAGAGCAAAGATTGGCCGGTGCCGGAGTGAGTACTCTTCGGCCAGGAATCGGCCAACTCCGAGGCGAAACTTCGCACCCGTCGACAACGGATCGTCGAAGTCATCTTTCGCTGGAGTCGTTGGCGGGGCCGCTGCGATCCAGTGGGTCGACGCAGCGAGCAGCACAGCGAAGAAGGCGCAGGACTTCACCGCATCCTCCAATTCGGGAACGTAATGGGTTGCTAGTTTGTCGGAAACGCGAGATGGTATTGAGACACGACAACGGAGAATGTGCCATGTCCGAACCGAATCGCCGCGAAGCTCTGGAGGCTCTGGCGGCAGCGACTATCGTTGCTAACGCAGGTCGCGGTCTCGCCGTTGGCGAACGCTCTCGAATTGCCACCGAGAACGACAAACCTGGCACCACCGACTGGCAACTCACCTACGTCAAGTTCGACGCCAAAGCGAAGTATCGTCAATCGCTCATCGAAGGATATTGCACACGCACATCGGTCGCGGCCGGCGACAAGATCGGCTTCTGCGTCAGCACTGAACCCGCGTCGGCGTTCACCATCGACATCTACCGACTCGGCTATTACGGGGGCACCGGCGGTCGGCACATGAAGACGCTCGGGCCGTTCGAGGGCAAACCGCAACCCGTGCCCGCCGTCGGCGAGAAGCGACTTCGCGAGTGCCAGTGGGAACCGGCCACCACGCTGGAGATTCCCAAAGACTGGGTCAGCGGCGTCTATCTCGCGAAGTTGTCAGCCGCCAAACACCGCTATCAGAGTTATTGCACGTTCATCGTTCGCGACGACCGCAAGGCCGACGTGCTGTTTCAGTGCAGCACGAACACCTGGCAGGCCTACAACAAGTGGCCCGAAACGCACTCGCTTTACGACAACGACCGCCCAGACAAGAAGCCGCTCATTTCGGGTGTGCAGGTCAGTTTCGACCGACCTTACGCCAAGTATCCGCAAGTGAGCGACAACCCGTTGTCACTGGGTTCGGGCGAGTTCCTCCTGTTCGAGTTCCCTTTCGCGTACTGGCTCGAACAGCACGGCTACGACGTCACCTATTGCTCGAATGAAGACGTGCATAACAGTCTCGAAACGATCACGCGATGCAAGGCGTTTCTGTCCGTGGGGCACGACGAATACTGGAGCCGCACGCAGTACGATCACTGCATGGAGGCTGTGAGACGCGGCGTAAATTTCGGCTTCTTCTCGGGCAATTCGTGCTGTTTCGTCACGCCATTTTCGCCGAGTAGCGCAAAGGTGCCGAACCGCACTCTGGAACGCATGGGGCGGTACGGCGGCATTCGGCCGGGCGAAGAGAAATGGATGGTGGACTTGCCCACGGAAGCGCCGAACGAATCGACGCTGATCGGGGCGCAAACCGTGACGCCGTTCAACGGATCTGGTGACTGGATTTGCGTTAAGCCGGAACACTGGATGTTCGCCGACACTGGCATGAAGAAGGGCGACCGGATACCAGGGCTTGTGGGGTGGGAGTTCCACGGCGACCCCGCGAAGATTCCAGGCTTGGAAGTAGTCGCGGCCGGCAAGACGACCAACGGGGGCGAGGCCGAGAGTCACTACGAAGCGACGATCTACCCCGGTCCGAAGGGGAACACGGTTTTCAATGCGTCAACGATCTTCTGGGCGCAGGGGCTGAGTTCACCACCAGGGCACTGGCTGCCGTTCGTGCACAATGGCCGACCTCACGGTCCAGACAAGCGCGTTCAGCTTATAACCAAGAACCTTTTGGCGAAATGGTGCGGGTTGTGAATCCTGCGCCCACCTTATCTCCACCTTACGAGAGGATAGAAACCATCTCACTCCCGACGTCCGCACCAGAGGCGTGCACATAGACTTTTACGAGCGTCGCCAAACTGTCGCCGATGTACTTCGCAACGTCGGCAAGAGGCACGCCCTTCGCGATGAACAAGGTCGCTGCGGTGTGCCTCAACTGGTGCGCGTTGCGGTTCGCGAGTTTGACCCGCGTAAGGCAACGCTTTAACGCTCGCGCGATGAGCGATTTGATGAAGCGGTTCCCCTTTCCTGTCACGAACAACGGTCCCGACTTCCGCTCGCCGATCGCGGCGAGGATCGCCTTGCGGGCAGCTGGCACATGAATCGTCCGACGGCTGAACTTCGATTTGGGTGGGCCGACGCCGAACCGTTTGCTGTACGTCTTCGTGATCGCAATCGTGTTCTTGGTCGGATCCCAATCTGCAACGTCGAGGGCGCTGGCCTCACCGAGTCGGCAGCCGGCGACCGCAAGTAGTGTGATAATCGGCCCCGCGCTCAAACTGGCGATGTCCGCAATGATGGCCTTCAATTCCGTAGTCGTGAACGGATCGATCTTCTTCGGCTCGTACTTCGGCCGCTTGGAGAGTGAGAAGGGATTCGACACGATCAGGCCATCGACCTTCGCGGCTTCGAAACACGACCGCCCATGAGCACGAACGTTAGCAACGCTTCCACCTGCTAGACCGGACGCAAGCAGCGACTTCAGGAGCGTGGCAACCTGGCTCGGGGTGACGTCGGCTATCCGCAGCCCGCCAAGAGTTGGCGCGATGTGACCGTTGATCGATTGGCTGTAGCTTTCGAGCGTACCCGGTCGCACGGTGATTGAGGCAAGCCACCTTGCGCCCCAATCGCTCACTGTTGTTCCCGGACCGGGTGGAACTGCCGCGGCAAGGGCAGCCACCACGGCGGCCTGCGTCTCGCCGCTCCGCTCAGCGTACTTCGGTTTCCCCTTTGCTGTGCGGCCGATGATCTTTCGACCGACCCATCGCTGTCGCGTCTCGCAGTAGAAGATCGTTCCGGAACCACGAGCGCGGCGGCCCTGACGCTTCTTCTTCGACTTCTTGGCCGCCGGCAGGTCCTTGCCGAACATGTCAGGCTCCCTCGGTTGGCTGCCCTTCGGATTTACGACGGCGAAATTCACGAACTTTACAAACGGTGCTACAAAACATCTTCTTGGTTGTGCTCTTGGCGAGGACCTCAAACGGTTTTCCGCAGTGTTGGCAAAGTGGCGTCCGAATGCCCAACGCGACAGCTCGTGCGAACTGGAGCCAGAGGAGTCCAAGTAGATTCGCAGGCAGAACGTGAAACGCCCGGCTTTTTGTCGATTTGTCTGGTCCGAATTGAATTCGAACCAAGTCCTGAAAGTCGAGGGTGAACCCGATCACTTGATCCAGCCACGCCTCAGCCACCACGGCGGCAGGGGTATTGTCGGGCAAACTGGTCTTAACTTCATCCCAGTTCAGGGTGGTCAGTTTGGCGCCGATGCCCTGGAAGACGGATTGACTCAAGGGGCAATCCGGTGATGCCTTCCGGAGTCGCTCCCCAAAACTGTCGAGACCTTCTCCCGTTAATTCGTAACTGTTGCGAACAAGCCAGCGCGACTGCCCGCTCTTGTTCGGCAATTCCTCTCTTCGGACAAGGGTTTCGAGTTCGTTATTTGGATCGCCGTCCCGCAAAAGATCACTGACGCGAACAGCATGGCGAAGAGATGCGATCTCGACTCGCCACCAGTCCATGTAATCCTCCCCATGCTTCGTCCTCGCGAGAGCATTCGGCCCCTCAGCCATCACAACCTCTCTGCTCCCAAGAGGCCCCCAAGCATTTGCGAAGGCGAGGGTCGCGTCGAGGTCGTAATCGGGAATCAGCGTGAATGATTTGAAGAGAGTTCGCTGCTCCACATCTGGCTCGCGAGTGTCGAACCTCGCCATATCGCCCGTCGCTGGAACGCGAACGAGACGCGCCGCAAGTCCTTCGATTGCAGTTGGGTCTTCAATCACATCCCATCTGTAACCCGCCCGCGGGACGTGGACGCACAGCGGAAAAACCTTCGCGATCATGGGTTTCCTTTCCCTGTGACGTGAAACCGAATTTTGGGCTAGACGGTTTCATGCACCAATCGGTAGTGTCCGATACTTACAGCGGTGTCCTGAGGCATTCCACGGTTAGGAAACACGGTCGCAGGTTACCTACCGCGTTCCCTGGTGTCCAGAGTAATCCAGAGGCGTCCAAATGGCTGAACGGAGTCATGAAGGTAACGTATTGGCTGAAGGAGCCATGCCCATCGGCGAGGCGGTCGCATTTTCAGGGCAAAGTCGCACAGCAATTTACGACGCGATGGCAGGCGGCTCACTGCCCTATTTCACGAAGGGGTGCCGCCGCTTCATCGCAAAGAAAGACCTGATCGCTTGGCTCGGCCAGATTCTCCAGCCAGCGCGCCCTTAACCGCACTCGACCAGTCCTCACCACCAGCACGACCGCGACACCGTCACGGTTCGCGGGGGAGCGTGCGCGCTCAGCGGCTCACAGGCAACCGAACGGGGCACCATATCACGATGCGGGGAAACGACTTCGGCCGCGTGGTTGAGAAAGTTCGCGCAGGTTACCTGCCAGCGTGACATCGTATCACCGTGTTGCGAGGAAAACCTGCGGAGGACGCGACGATGAATGGTCAAACGCTGCCGGAGATTGCGAGGAGCATCCCAAATGCCTCGCTCGACGTGTTGCGGACGCTCGTCCGCAAAGACGTGTCCTTGCGGAAACTGGGAACGAGGTTCGGAGCAGTGCGGGTGTTTAACGAGGCGGAGGCAGAACAGATCGTGACCGCGTATCGGTCACGACAGGAACGCAGGATGGTCGCAGCATCGTAACCGATCCCACAAAACGACCGCGGGCTCCGACCCCACCCGGCAAAAGTGAGTCGAGGCCCGCGTGATTCAACCCAAACCAAAAGCCCAAGCGACGGAGTTATTATGCCCCGAAATCCTGCCTGTCGCAAGGCGAGGGACAACCCATTGTCGCCCATGTCTTGCGCATCCTGCGGAACAACTGATAGCCCTCGCCTCCGATGGCAAACCCTCGCCGATGGACGCCTGGCGATTCGCGCTGAGTGTGCTGCCTGCCGACGATGGATCAAGTTCGTCGCACAGACCGCGGAGACCATCGCCGAGGCGGACGCCAGCACACCCCACGGCGAATCAACACCGCCATCGCCTGTCGCTCCCCACCGTCCCCAGCTGAGAATCTGGCGATCGCCGGAAGAGGCGGTGCGAGCATGAGTCATGTGAATATGGACCGCATCCCGGCTGCTTTGCGTGAGCGGGATCAATGGATTATGTGGAAGTACGTCGAACGCGACGGCGAGCAAACCAAGGTTCCGGTTCAGGCCGACGGTTCGGTCGCCAAGTCGAACGACCCCACGACCTGGGCACCATTTGAGGAAGTGCGTCGGCGATTCGACCCGTCGCGCTTCGCCGGCTTGGGTTTCGTGTTCTCAGCGGACGACCCGTTCGTGGGGGTTGATCTGGACGGATGCCGCGACCCGGAGACGGGCAAATTCGCGGAGTGGGCACGCGAAGCGCTCAAGCGGTTCGGTTCCTACGCCGAGGTGTCGCCGTCAGGCACCGGCGCAAAGATCTTCTGCCGTGGCGTGTCGCCGTTCTCCCGTGGCCGAAAGATGGACATTCCCGATGCGACCGCGGTCGGCACGAAGGTGCCCGCCGTCGAGGTTTACGACCGTGGTCGGTACTTCGCCGTGACCGGATTGTACCTCGAGGGGCCGGCCGAGCCGATGGAAGGGCAGGACGCGCTCGCCTGGCTGCAGGAGAAATACTTCCCCACCGAAACAGCACCCACGACCCCATCTCTCGATTTTCGCGACGACGCCGCGGTGACCGAACGCGCGAGGAAGTACCTCGCGCGAATCCCGGGAGCGGTGAGCGGACAGAGCGGACACAACGCGACGTTCCATGCGGCGTGCGTTCTGGTTCTCGGCTTCGAGTTGGGTGAATCGGATGCGGTGGCACTGCTCACCGAATGGAACCAAACCTGTCAGCCCCCGTGGGAGCATCGGGAGATTGTCCGCAAGGTTCAGGAGGCCGCGAAGCAAAGCGGGCAACGCGGCTACTTGCGGAACGTCGCGCCGGCGAACTGGGCCCACATCTCGGTGCCGAGGTACGAAGGGGCGAAACCCCGGAACAAGTCACAACAATCACCACTATTAAACGGGAATCAATCAGGCTCCGGCTCAATAGTGGTGATTCCTGTGACTACTTCAGGGGGGTGGGAGGCACCACCAAGCCCACTTCCGACCATGCCTACTGTCCCGCGCTTCCCCCTTTCTGTCTTCCCGGCAAAGGTTGCGGATTACTTCCAGGCGGTCAGTGAAGCAATGGCGGCTCCCCCGGACTACGTCGCAGTCCCAGGCCTCTCCCTCTTGGGGGCCGCGATTGGCAGATCGCGAGCTGCGGAGGCAAAGCTCGGTTATGCCGAATCGCCGTCATTTTGGACTGCCGTTTTCGCTCCACCCGGAGCAACAAAATCGCCCAACCTGCGGGCTGCGGCTGCTCCACTGCGTCTGGCCGAGACTGGTTGGCTTGAGAGCCACCGGCAAAAAATGGTGGGCTACGCGGTCGACTCGGATCGGCATGGAGCACAGGTCAAGGAGTGGAAGTCAGACGGCTGCGAGGGGGCTTCTCCCACGCCGCCGGTAAAACCCATTCTGCGGCAGACGATTCTCGACGATGTGACCACCGAATCCGCTGCAAAAGTTCTCCTCGAATGCCCGCGTGGCTTGGTCGTCGTCAAGGACGAGTTGCTGGGCTTCACACGTTCGTTGAATGCGTACAAGGGCGGTCGCGGTGCTGACCGTGAATTCTGGCTTTCAGCGTGGGCCGGAGCGCCCGCGAAGGTGAATCGTTCAGGGAACCACGACGCCGGCCCGCTTGTCATTACGCACCCATTTATCGGCGTCGCGGGAATGCTCTGCCCCGACAGCCTGGCAGAACTTCGCGGGGAACTCCGCAACGGTGACGCGCCCGCAGATGGTTTCCTCGATCGGTTCCTGCTGAGCTTTCCGGACCCAGTTGCCGCCGAAGCGGAACAATGGCGAACGGTCCCCCACTTGATCGGACAAGGGTATCAGGAGGTGTTCGCCAACCTGCTCTCCCTGGAGATGATTGCGGAAACGCACGGAACGGCGACTCGCTACCGGCCGCATTTCATTCCCTTCTCCCAGCCCGGCAGAGCAGCGTGGGAAGAGTTCACGGGCAACCTTGCCGACCGCATGAACGCTCTCGACCCATTCGAGCCGTTCCGCGGCGTTCTCTCGAAACTCCGTGGTTATGGCTTGCGGTTCTGCGCGCTCCTTTGGTGCCTCCGTCACGTGTGCGGAGACCACGCCGCTGATGCTTCGATCGGAGCCGACATCGTGGTCGATGCCGACAGCCTTGTGACTTACTTCACGCAACACGCCGATCGGTGTTTGGGGCGAGGGTGGGCAGACCGCACCAGTCGACTCGCCAAGAGGGTGGTCGACTGGTTGGGACGCGAGCCGCAGAGGAACAGCTTCACTCGCACGGAGGCTTTTCGGCACCTTCGCGACCGCCGCGACTGTAAGAGTTCTGATGCCCTTACCTCTGTGTTCAAACTCCTGGCGGATCACGGCTTCATTCGCCCGGTCGATCGCGAGGGTTTGCGTCCGGGACCAATTCCCGATTTGTACGCCGTGAATCCGCAGTGGGTGCGCTCCGCTGTCGAACGACGTGCAGCCTGAAACCGATCACGACAATCACCACTATTGAACTGTTGCCAGAGCGAAGCCACAAACCAGAAGGGAATCTGACCATGAGCACTGAACAGGAACTGAATGGGCGGCAGCGGCTTGAACTTGCGCTGTTGTGTGAGGATGTCGAGGTGCCGGGTTCTGACTTTACCGCGACGTTTACGGCTCTCGTCGCCTACGTCGCGAGTGAAGGGATCACTCCCGAACACCTAGCTGCACCGCGGGATCGGGTCGCGTTCACATACGCCTATACCGCAGCGCTGACCGTTCGGCATCCCGACGACTTCGAGCCCGGCAGCCTCGGTTACCGGGCGCTGGTTGCGGCCGGATGCAAGCCGCCTGATCCAACCGTGCCGACTGATGACGGCAACGACGAGTTGGAGGAGTGACCCAATGCCCATTCGCCAGTGCGACGTCCCGCCCGAGGTTTGGGAGAAGCTCAACAGCCTGCCGAGCATCAGCACCACGGTCGCACCAACACCGCCACCATCGCCATCGCGGAAGACGCCGACCGTGAAGACCGACACGCCAGCCGGTTGGCTCATACAGATTACTTTGCCGTGCAGAGTAATCTCCGAAGCAAACAGAAGGGATCATTGGGCGGTGGCGAAACGCCGTGCGGATGCCCAAGCCGAAGCGCTGCGGGAAGCGATCGACAACGCGGGACTGACGAACCACAGGCCACCACTGCCCGTGGCGGTGACGTGGACGCGGATCGGCAAGCAAAAGCTCGACGACGACAACCTTGCCCGAAGCTTCAAATCGCTGCGAGACCGGCTCGCGGAATGGCTCGGAATTGACGACGGCGACCCGCGAATCACATGGAGGTATCAGCAAAGCCACGGAAGCCCAGGCGTCACAGTTCAGATCGAAAGCCGCCCGTGAACGCCGAACCGCCGAAGGTCACGCTCTGGCATCGCAGCCACGCCAAGGGTTCACGCTGGCGTCGCGTTGGTGCGGCCCCAGGGTACGCGGCAGCGATCTCGTTGGGCGAGCGAGAAGGACTCGTTGGCGGCAAATGGTGGTTGGATACTTCGCCGAGAGGAAGCTCACCCGCGTGCGACACGGGCGGTGACGAGGATTTGGTAAGCAATCGAGCCGGCGACAACCGCAGTCAGGGCAGGAGTGACGACCGTGGTGATGATGGCGGCGAACATGGAATCCGTTCCAGTGGCGTGAAGGTGATGCCAGGGGACGCACGACAGGCCAAGACTTGCGCACCGCCGGTTCTCGAGGGCACAACATGAGCGAACGCGTTCGAGTCCAGTGTCTGCTTGATGGCAGGTGGCTTACCGTCGCCAGAACCAGTTTCACCGCCGGCTGCGCGTTCATGTTCCGATGCCGTGACAATGCCAACGGGTGGAGGCTGCGGACCGCGGACGGGTACGCGTGGAGGTTCAACCCGGAGGGGGCTTTCCGGTGCGAAAGGCGGGCAGGTTCTTTCAGATCGTGCAAAGGTTGAGTCATGGCCAGAGACACAGAAAAACAGCCAGTGAAAGCCCGTGGCAGGTCCGCTGCTGATGAATCGCTCGCCGCAGCCCTCGCAGCCGGAAAAACCGTTGCCGACGCTGCGACCGTGGCGGGGGTGTCCGAGACGACCGTTTACCGACGCCTTCGTGAGCCCCTGTTCCGGGCACGGGTGTCGGAACTGCGGGGCGAGATGACGTCTCGGGCTGCTGGGCAGTTGGCAGACGGGTTGGCCGATGCGACCGCTGTGCTCAGGTCGCTGCTGACCTCCGCGGACGAAGACGTGAGGTTCAAAACCGCCTCCAAGATCATCGAGTTGAGTTTGCGGGTTCGTGAGGCGGTTGAGATCGAAGACCGTTTGCGGACGGTCGAGGATGCCCTGGCGGCGAAGGAGGAGACAGAATGAGCAGCACACTCCGAAGGCTCGTAAAGGCCGAGGCCGCTGTTGTGGTTGCTCAAGAGGCAGCGGCAAAGGCGGCCCCGCCGGGTTGGTTGACCGAGGACGGATTGGCCGACTTGTACGAATGCTGGCACGCCGAGGGCTGGGCGGCAGGTGAGGCCGACTTACCCCGTGCGATTGCGTTCCTCCGGGAGTCACTCGTTGCTGCACGTGCAGCGGGCGAACCGTCGTTCGACCCGCCGCTGGGCTGGCGTACGTTCGGTCACCCGATCCGCGTCGCCCGTGACTGGCGAGAGTGTCAGTTCCCCGCGATCCTTGAAGCCGTCGAATGGCTGCTCGAAATTGAGTACCGCACACGCGAGGGTACGCCGCCCGTCACCGAGGTGGAATTCGCGGAGTTGGCAGCGTGGTTCCGTTCGAACCACGAAAGGCTTTACGGCATTCAGCAGGCCAGTGGCAGGGATTCCCTCGACCTCGGCGGCGGTTGGAGGGAGCCGGTTTGGTCAGGGGTCTACAGGCTTCGCGAAGGACCACGTGCCGAGGGTGCGGGCCACGCCGCCGAGATGATCCGCTGGATGAAGATCGCTTTCCCCGAGGAGCAGCATGTCTAACCTACGCCGCCGACTGGAAGCCGCCTTGGATGCAGTTGAGGAAATCACCGCAGCCAATCGCGTTGAGGACGGCAGATCGGAGAAGACGAGGTGGATCGCCATCCTGCGGATGATGGTGCAGGCGTGCCCCGAGGCCGGTCAGTCTCCCGAGGGGATCGTGGCACTCGGACGGATACGTCGCACGCTCGCGATGCTGGAACCCGTTGAACACGAGACCGGGTTTGTTTACCTGGAGAGTGCCTGCCAGGGTGCGAGGTACCAACTCAGTTGGCCGGGCCATCCGGCGACGTGGGACGATGCCGGTTACGAGAGCCGCATCGAAAGCGCTCTTCAGATCGACCAAGGGAAGCGGTTACCGCCGATTGATTTGGACACAGCGCTCGCGAAAGCCGCGTGAGGTCGAACCTCTCCCCCTCTCCCCGCGGAGTTCTCGGAATGGGAATTGTTTCGTTGCCGTTGACGGTCGCTGTCGCTGCCATCGAGGGGAGCGGAGAACTCGGGGAGGATCCGGCACAGATCCTCGTCGCGGTGGAACACGGACGGTTTCGCGTGCTCGGGGCTTCCCAGACGCGGATGCTTGCTGTCACGGGGCTGGCATTCGCCGTACCTGACGGGCAGAGGCTGTTCACTGTAGCCGAGTTTACGGACCTGATCGCGACCGCCAGGGCGACCGACGCAGCAACGGTCCGCGTCAGCCTGGACAGCGATCCACTGCCCCGGGCGTGCGGTCCGGCGAATCGCATAATGCATGTGCCAGAACTCTTGAAGGCTGCGACGAGCGGCAAGCCGATCGTATCTCTGTCGGTCGACGCCTCTGACCTGCTGTTTGCCGCACAGCAGGCCGCACAGTTTGCGGATTCGGACGGGCAGATCCGGATCGAATACCGCAATCGAAGCCAGTTGGTGCTGACGGCCGGGCCGGCCACGGTTCTTGTGCTAGCGATCGAGGCGGAACCCAGGTCGAAGGCACAGCCCACCAACGGGGCAGCCGCACGGCCTTCCGCGACGCCGACACGGCGATCGGCCAAGCCCATCACTCAGACCGTTGGAGGCTGATCGAATGGTGAAACGCGCGACGAAACCGAAACCGCTGACGGTTGGCGACCAACTCGCTAAATGGGATCGGCTGATCTACGGCTACGCGATGCGGATTGGTCGCAAGCACGGACTCGACCCGGACGACGTGTTTGGTGATCTGATACTCGCACTCATCCGCAAGCACGAAACTGACGACCCGCAGCGGTCGTATGGGACGTTCATCGGCCTGATTGCCCGCAGTGTTTCGGGGCGTCTCCGCGATCAGCGGAGACGCGAAATCAGAACGGTGCAGGTCGAAGATAATTCCACCGAAGGATGCCGTCACGGCGATCGCCATGTCTGCATGTCGCAACTCGCGGCCGATTACCGCACACCGGACCCCTCCGACGCGGCAGAGGTGAACGAGCGTCGCGATTTGGTTCGCAAGGCAATCGCGACCCTGCCGCGCGACCAACGTCGGGTTGTGTTGGCTCACGTCCACGAAGGGAAGCCCGTGCGTCGGGCGAAGGGGGAGGTGAAGCTGTTCCGGGAAGCATTGGTAGCACTTAGCCAGCACTTGGGTCACATCTGACAGGTTACCCCTGCCGGAGTCACTGTTCATGCTCACTTACCACGAGCAGACAGGACTCACCACATGGCCGCCTATGTCGAAGCTATCGCCGACCAGTTCGATTTCTCTTCCACGGATGACTGGAAGGAAATTATCGACTCGGGGGCGCAACCCGCATCGAGCCACCTGTCCCTCGACGCACAGGAAGCCACGCTCGTTGGCTACGTTCCGTGGAACAAACAGCGGAGCGCGGCCCGGTACTTCTTGGGCTTTGCTTACGCGGACACGGTTTCCCCGTACCGGCTGCACCGCGAGACACCTTTCGCTCACCCTGAATTCCCGTGGCTGTTCGCCTACGATGTGTCCTTCACCCCGTTCATCGCCAAGAGCAACCCCGCCGCCGATGCGGGCGGCAAGCCCAAGATTCGGAGCAAGTTCGAGCCTGCGTTTTACTCGACCTACTCCGAGTTCGTGATCTGTACGGTGCGGTTCCGGAGTTTCCGGATGGAGTTCCTTGCGGATAACGAGATTGACACCAACGAGGATGAATACAGGCGGAACACGTATTTCGATGTCGATCCCCGCGTCGAGGCGTTGAGTGCTGATGGGGTGGGGCAACTCAAGTTCGCAGAAGGAGCCGCTCCGCCAGCGGGCCCGAACGGGACACCTTTCCCCGCGCCAATTGCGACGCTGCTCGCCAAGACAGGCTTCGTTCTGAACTGGCTGAATGTGCCGTGGGAATATCTGACCGAAGAAGAGTTTGTTTTCAAGCCCACCAAGATTCTCGACTGCGTGGGTAAGGTGAACTCCGACACGTTCATGGGGACATTCACGCACTCCACTTGCCTGATGAACCCGCCCCGATTCACCTTCAAACCGTTTCCCGTCCCTGATGCTGCCGACCCGCGCCGACCGCGCTGGGCGGTTGATGTGCAAATTCCGTTTGACTACTTCGCACCACCCAAGGACGCGAGCTACGTGGGGTCGAGTTATCAAGGGCATCAACTCATGCCATTCCGCGGTGATGGGAAGTTCTACGGAGCGGTTCGTGACAACGGAACAAGCGAGTTGCTGGAGTACAACACGTTCAACCAGATTTTCCAACATGTGAGCGAGTGACTACTTCTTTGGCCTGATAACGCAGTCGACGAAGTTCACTCGAAAATTGTAACCCAGGATACGGCGGTTGATACCGTCGTCTTCTCGCCCGTCACAAGTTGCTTCGAGTGCAACTGCGTCGCCAATTTTGAGCTTCGCGAATTCTGATTCCTGCCCCGGGGCAAGGTAAAAGTAGACGTTGTGGGCTTGCCCGATGATCCATTCTTGCGAGATCCACAGTTCCCCATTGGCTTTTCGGCCCAGGTCGCTCACTCCAGCCGGAACTGTTCCCCGTTTGCCTTTCCATTTCAGATCACCGGCGACCACGTTTTTGTAGTCGTCAACGAACTCGTTTAATTTGACGGCGAAGGTAAGCGGGGGCCGCGCCGCTTCGGGTGATTTTGGTGAGACTTTTGGAAGTGAGGTTGTCTCGGATTTCGTCGGTGGAATTGCAAGGCCCGTTTCACCGCTCACGAGTGGGAGTGAAGGTTTGGTTTTCCCACATCCCATCACGGCAGCCACTATCAACAACAATGCCCGCATGACTGTCCCCTGTGCGGGCGTGTTCTGCAGAGCGCCGGCCCGCGCGGTCGCTCCTACCTTGTCCAGGTCAGAGATGATGGACGTGTCCCCGCAGTCGTTCAATGTCGGTTGCCCTCCGACTTGCACGCTGCCCCAGATCAGTCAATGATGGGAGCGATTCCAGAGGGCAAGCGATGACAGAAGCGGAATGGTTCAAGTGCGAAGAGCCGGTGCTATTGCTGGACGAGGTACGCGGTAAGAAAGCCCGAAAAGGCCGGTTGCTCGCTGTCGCCTGGGCACGCTTGCTTTGGCCGTTGTTGGTAGACGAGAGAAGTCGTCAC
>JAIOPV010000266.1 GCA_021413735.1 Planctomycetota bacterium | reverse complement strand
TTCTGGTCGATGATCATCTTGACGGCCTGGAGTTTGAACTCCGGCGTGTAGACCTTGCGTTTACCTGCCATCGGTGTGTCTCCTCATGATCAGAGTTTACACCGCTTTCCCACTGTCCACCATTCGTGGGGAACTTCACTGTGCATCTCAGTTGGCGGATTCTTCCGCTTCGGGCGACAATTCTTCGAGAACGCCCCAATCACCACACTCCAACTGTTCGATGTTGGTGATCAAATGTCGCGGCTTGCTGGGTCTCGCTTGCTCTCGCGTCTGACATTCCTTGGGTTAGATGGTTCTGATCGAGCGGGCAGTCTTCGCGACATCCTCGGGACGCTACTCGATTCCGCGCACCTAGGTGGCTTACAACATCTGGAGTTGAGACGTGGTCGGATCAGGCCAAGCGGTGGCTTTGCACTAGCCTGCTGTACAAGCCTGCCCCGCCTCCGGGCGTTGGACCTTGCGGGTTGCGAGTTGTCGGATTCTGGGGTTCACGCTCTCCTCGCTGGCCCGCTCGTCGCTGGCCTGACCGCCCTTTGTCTCGACAAGAACGAGATCACCAACGCCGGGGTTCTCGCCCTGGCCGGCTCCCCAAAACTCGCCGGGCTCCGAGAATTGTCCCTTGCTGGGAATGAGATCACCGACCAAGGCGCGGAAAAATTGGCCAAATCCACCACCCTTTGCGAGCTCCGTCACCTGAATCTGAAGGACAACGGCATCAGCCGCCCTGCGCCGGTGGCTCTCGCAGATCTTGCACATCGATTATCTTCTCTCCAGGTGCGAGGGACTTATGAGAGGGGCGAATCTCTCAATTCGCTCCATCGGATGCCTGGACCAGGCGAGGAGTTGTCATTGCGGTCACGCATCGGCGTGTGAATCTGGTCTGCGGGACGGGATATTGAATTCGCCGAATTGGGCGATCACACAACACGGCCGAAGTGCTCAGGCAGTCCCAAGAATCGCCTGAGCACTCTTCGGAGTGGGCATGTGGTGACCCAGCCTCAGCAATGCCGTGCGAGAATTCATATTCGATTCTCAATCAAGCCAATGTTCTCATCCACTTTTTCGCAGGGAGAACCTCGTCCTAATCGGCTTCAGAAACCCTCTGGCCCTCCGGTCAGATACTCGCCCCGGCATCTTGGAAAACACAGCAAACCATTTGGTCTGCTGTGATGATGTTCAACCCGCCGGAGAGTTCGCGTTCGTCCGGAGCGAAAAGCTCTCAATCGCGGATTTCTTGGCCTTCGGGAAGAGGTGGCGGTATCGCTTCCGCATGGCCTCGGTCGTGTGGCCCATGAACTCGTCGATCACTCGCTGATCGACTCCGGCACCCGCGAGGTTCGACGCGAACGAGTGGCGGTAGGTGTGGAAGCCGACTTTGAACAGGTCCCGGCCGTTGTCGAGGCACCACCCGGTCTTCCGCATCGGTTGCCAGAACACTCGGTTCGCTCGATCATTGCTAATCGGACCCGAACCGTCCGACTCACAGATGACGTGCTGGCCCCGTGTCTGCTTCTCACGCCAGGTTTGCAGTTCCGCTTTCAGTTCCGGGTGGAGGGTGATTCGCCGGATCGTCTCTCGCTTTCGCTTTGACTGTTTGCGGCTTCGTGCCGACAAATATCCTTCGTCCAGGTCCACATCGACCCAGCGTAACCGCAGCACCTCTCCACGCCGGATTCCGGTGTAAGCCGGAATCGCGTGAAGCAAGAATCCGTAATCAATCGTCGCGTTTGCCTTGACCGTTGCGAGAAGCCCTGCAATCTCTGGCGGGCTCAGGTACAGACACTCCCAGGCGTCGAGCCGTTCCTCGTCCGTCAACCCTCCGCGTTCCAGAACCCGTTCGATCTCGGTTGCCGTGCGAAACGGTGGGCGATCCTCACCGCCCTTGATTGGGGCCAGACCGGCTGCCGGGGAAACTTCCATGTGCTCTTGGCGAACAACCCACTTGTAAAACTGGAGCAACGTGATCCGTTCGCGCTCCGCGGTGTTCGGGTGACGCTCGGCGAGTCGAGTTTGAAGAAACCCATCGAGGTCGCGGAAACCAATCTTGTCGCACGGTTGGTCGCCCCGCTTGCCGAGGTGCCTCAAGAGGTGCCTCAAGTGCATGGCCTGACTGGCGTGGTACGACGGTGCCAGGAGATTCTTTTGCGAAGCTGTGTACAGGTCGATCAGTTCGCGGGTCGTAGGAAGTGGCGCCGCAGGTTCGGATGCGATCGCAGGCTGGATGGGTTCGAGAAGCATGCCGCCGCTGACAACGAAGTCGCCAGGATCAACAGCCTCGGGAACCTGAAGTTGGCCAGTGTGCAGGCGGTGGAGCGTCAGTTCGATCAGATGCAACGCGGCGCGGGCCGACGATTCATCCTTCGTTTTGAGAGATTTTTTGAATTCCTTGCCGCGGAACCGAAATCGGACGTGGAAGACGCCATCTTTGTGGCCGAGATTTGCCATTTTGTGTTGCTCCGTTGACCGGACACGTGGTGGATAAGACCGGGGCGGGTCGTCCGACCCCGGTTTGCCACACGATGCAACACATCTGACACAGGAGGCACTTATGAGGCACCGGCGAGCTATTATAGCCGGTGTTTCGCGGTCAAGAGCGGCCGCAAGTGCTTACAAAACAAGAGCGAGGACGACGGGACTCGAACCCGCAACCACCGGATCGACAGTTTGGTATTCGACCTTTTGCGATCTCCTAGGATTCCCAGCGAATCACACGCAACTGGAGCTTCAGAAACAGCTTGAGTAGGCTGCTACTTTCACTGCTCTTCACTCAGTTTCACCCGTCTGCTGCGGAATACTATGCGAATAGTATGCGTCCACTTCTCCTGCGAGCAGCAGCCAGCGGAACTCCAAGTCTGCGGTGACTCGCTGCTCTGTGACCACCGGATTCTGTCAGTCGAAGCGGAGACTCGGAACTGCTGAAGAAGCCATTTCAGCCGGAACGGAAGCCAGAGCACCTGCGACCTCTCCCACTTCTCGAAGCCGCTGCCAGCGAAGCGGGGACGGAAGCCGCTGTGGTCCAGCACGGCCGTACTAATCCCGCAAGTGATCCCCAAGCAACGCGGCAAAAGCGAACAGGATCGCGAGGTAGATGACACCCTGTGCGATGTTCAGCTTGAGAGTCTGCCGAATCGTCAACTGAAAGAGCATCAGGGCAGCGGCCCACCACGCGATCATCAAGAAGAAGAACGGTATCCGGATCAACTCCAGCGCGATGAAGCCGAAGCTGATACCGAAGCAGATCGCCCAGCCCGCGAAGTAGCCGTAGCTCGCGAAGTACCCAGTCTCCCCAGGCCGGAAGAGGGCAACGCCTCCACCCAGCACGAGCGTGTTCACCAGAAGCAAGCCAGCAAGGGCCAACAGCGTGGCCGGATCGGACAGTTCGGGCATCGGAGAAGCTCGCTCTGAGTGCAGCTACAGCCAAGGCTCCCGCTTCTCACTTCATACGCTGGAAGCCGCTGTGGTCGAGAGCAGCTGTGGAGCAGTACCTGCGAGGGGATTGAGAGCGAGAGCGACTTGCGAGCGGCTGGTATAGAGGCACCAAACTCGGTCTGGAGTTTCGGCATTTGACATCGGTCGTCGTGATCCCATCGTTACGTTCACACGCCCCGATCCGCAGGAAAAACTCTTAACTTCTTGTCACGGCATTGGAGTTGCAAAGCCAGAGCCCAACTCTCGCACGTCCTCAGACTGTCGAGAGATTGCGTCTCCAGTACTCGAAAACCTAACCCTGTCACTCGTCCTCCAGGTGCAAACCGGTGCAAAAGTCGGAGCGGGTTCGCTAGCCACACTCTCGCGAGGCGATCCCGTCCGCAATGCGTGGAGGACTGGGAGCCATAACTGTGTTCACTGCTCTGACTCGTTGGCTGAAGATCGGTAAGAGAAAGCGGACCCATTCCCAGCGTTGCAATCGAGTACCTCTTCGTCTGGAATCCCTCGACCCTCGTGACCTCGCCAGCGCGACAGTATCGAACGTCATTCTCAACTGGAACGCAACGGCACTTCAGGCCATTCGTGCTGATCTCACTCCACCCCCAGTTGCGGCCCGCGCGCTGGCGATGTTGCATATCGCCATGTACGACGCATTCGAGCTGACATCTCACGGCCATCCGTTCAGCGTTCCTGGGATCGACTCGCTGCCCACCACGCGGCTCCGCATGCCAGCGATTACCGCTGCCTCGGCCGCGAACCACGTCCTCGACTCACTCTTCCCGAAACACGCTGCCACCTTTGATGCGCAATTGCAGGCGGCGGCTAACTCAGTTCCACCGATGCGTCGGCAATTCTCTGCAGACAGTTTCAACCTCGGCGCGAACGTCGCTCAGTTGGTGCTGGATTGGCGGAGCAACGACGGCTCCGAAGCCACTGTCACTTACCAACCCCAAAGCGGTCTCGGAAGTTGGCAGCCGACGCTGCCCGCGTATGCGGCGGCCGTACTTCCGCAGTGGGGTGGAGTCACGCCCTTCGCGCTCGACAACGCAGCTCAGTTCATGCCGTCTGGCCCGCCGACCCTCGACAGTGCTGCCTTCGCGTCGGCCTACAACGAAGTGAAAACGCTTGGGAGCGTGAACAGTACGTCGCGGACCGCCGACCAGACGCAGATTGCCAAGTTCTGGGCGGACAATGGTGGGACCGCTACGCCACCCGGTCACTGGAACGAGATTGCGACTCAGGTCGCTCGTTCGGAGCACCTTCCGACGGAAAAGACGGCACGCCTCTTTGCGGAGTTGAACGTCGCCGAAGCTGACGCTGGCATCGCGTGTTGGAGTTCCAAGTACACCTACTCATTCTGGCGCCCGGTGACGGCCATCCGAGAAGGTGATATGCTCGGCAGTCCCAGTATTACCAGTCAAGCTGACTGGTCGCCGCTCTTGGGAACACCTGCGTTCCCGTCTTACGTCTCGGGGCATAGCACCTTCAGTGCGGCTGCCGCAACCGTGCTCTCGTCCTATTTCGGAAACCAGTACCATTTCACAACAACTTCCGACGCGCTGCCGGTGGTAACTCGTTCATTCAGTAGCTTCACCCAAGCCGCCGAAGAAGCTGGGCAGAGCCGAATCTACGGCGGGATTCATTACCAGTTCGACAACCAAGACGGCTTGAAGGTGGGTCGTCAGATCGGCCAACTCGTACTCGCTCACTTCGCATAACGGGTGTGGTCGGCCACACAGAGGCGATGCCTCCGCTGGGAGTTCCGTTCGAGAGTAAACCGGGAGTCACAAATCCAAACGAGCGGCTGACCGCCCACGCTGTCAGTCGCTTCACTTCTTCACATCATGCCACTTTAAGGAGGATCAGCGTATAACCCTGTCGGTGGGTGCGTGGGAAGAGATGAACGGGGCGGCTACCAAGTACCAAGGAGGCAGCCACTCCTCCATCAACGAAAAAACCACAGCCGAAGCCGTGGTTGAAGGAAAGCTGCTGCCGTCTGTCAGGCACAACTGAATGGAGGCTGGCCCGACCCGAACAGTGCTCGGAGGAGTAGCTTCAGATCCGAAAAAAAGCAGGACATGGCAGACTCCAGTGAGTGTCAGTGTGGGAACTCCTACTGCCCAGCAGCGGAGGTTGCCGAAACTGATGCACTCACCGTGCCAGAGTCAGAGGGAGTGGCCCAG
>JAIOPV010000245.1 GCA_021413735.1 Planctomycetota bacterium | reverse complement strand
CTGTCCGCCGTCGCGGCGTCGGCCCGCATCCGGCAGATGTTCGGGCGCTCGCTGAAACTGCGCTCGGTATCGGCCGGTGGGTGCAACGGGTGCGAGTTGGAAATCAACGCCACGACGAACGTCAACTTCGATGCCGGGCGGTACGGCATCGACATCGTCGCGTCGCCACGCCACGCAGACGGCCTGATCCTGAGCGGGCCAATCACGGTGAATATGGCAGCGGCCCTGGAGCTGTGTTACGCCGGGATGCCCGACCCGAAGTTCGTGGTCGCGGTGGGAGCATGTGCCATTTCCGGTGGAGTCTTCGAGCAATCGCCAGTTCTCGATCGCTCGTTCCTGGGGCGATTCACTCCGGAGCTGTATGTCGCGGGATGTCCTCCGCATCCTCTGGCGATCGTGAACGGCCTCCTCGACCTGATCGGCCACGCAGACGGAAAGTGGTGAGCGGCTGGATCCGGTGGTCGTGGCGAATCATCCGACGCGGACGATGGAGTACCGCAAACCAAAACGGGACCAGTCATGAAAGAAAAGCTCGAGCTCTTGGAAGAGATCTTCCTCTTGCTGCTCGTGCTGGCCGCGATTGTGTTGGTCTGCTTTCTCATTCTGGAAGGCATGTGGAACGAAATTGTCCGTTGGGGGCATTGAGAAAGAGTGACCGTTCACGCGGATCAGTCGTGTGACGCAGCTAAGAAGACGTTTGGTCGCGGTGGTAGCAATGTCCGCGTCAGGGGATCGGTCAGAAAGGCCAGCACGCCCCTTCGGTGCGTGGTGCGAACGTGTTTGAGACGAAGTTGGCTCTCCAAAGTGGTACTGTCGAACCGCCCTGATAGCCAACTGATCACCGTCGGCCGCAACGGGACGGTTCCCGCGGTCGCCTGGCTCATGGCACCCCCGTATCCGGATCGCCTTGGTGACCGGGTCTCCCAACATCAACTCGACTCGGTTGTGGTGCTGCGATCGTGAGACTTCAACTGGTTTCGCAGTCGTCGTGTCTGTCCTTGTCGTGTTCGTCAGGTGAGTGAGCGAGTTCGGAGTCGAGGGCCATCGCGTCAAGTGCTCTGGTAGTTCGGTCCGGGTCGATCGCGAGCTGAGTGGGGCCTTCCTCGGCGTATCGCAGCCAGAGCTGTTCAAACTCGTGTCCGCGTCACGATCGTCCTGGTCGTCGCATCTTCACCTCCCGTTCAAAGGTGTTGTCCTCCCTCTCGTGGGACCGGGAGATTCGCGATGATTTTCTCGTGCCGTTTTTTCTCTCCGACACGTCTCTCTGGCAGGTTCGACACCCCTACTTCGAAGACGAATCTCTTTCACCTCTCCAGGAGTGATCGTCTTCGGTTTGAAGGTACTCGGGGAGTGAACTCGGTGGTGAATCCGGAATCATCTCTCAAGGGTCGTGTTCCGTTTCGGGCACCTGACCGGTTTCCAACAGCCCCTCCTCGGATCGACATCATTCCTGCGGGGTCGCTCTGACCTGCAACAGGATGCATGACGGAACTGGCACGGTCGATAGAACGAGGAACGCTACCGTGAACGCTTCGAATCCCGTCGACAGCCCAATCATGCGAGCGATCTGCCAATGCCCGATCCCGAAACGAAGCCGCCGGCGTTGCCACCTGGACACTTGGCCGATTCCGAAAACCAATCAACGACACTGCCAGACGACCGCTCCGCGAGCGTTGTTGCAAGGAGCACTCCGAGTGGGGAAATGATCGGTGACTATGAACTCTTGGAGGAGTTGGCACAGGGCGGAATGGGTGTGGTATTCCGCGCTCGACAGAGGAGCCTGAATCGAGTCGTGGCGTTGAAGATGCTGCTCCCCGGTCGGGTTGTTTCCGATGTCGGTCGGGCACGTTTCCGTGCCGAGGCTGAAGCGACGGGGGAACTCAACCACCCGAACATCGTCCCAATCTTTGAAGTCGGCGAACACTCGGGCAGGCCATTCTTCAGTATGAGATTGATCGAAGGCGGCACACTCGCAGATCTGTTCCGCAAATCGCCACGACCGCCCTTGCGTGAACTCATCGGCACCCTTGCGAAAGTCTGTCGGGCCGTCCACTACGCCCACCAACGCGGCATCCTCCACCGCGATCTCAAACCGGGCAACATCCTCATCGACAGCACTGGCGAACCGTACGTCGCCGACTTCGGACTTGCAAAGCGTCTTGGCGAGGAGGGGACGACAACGACGGGTGCCATCCTGGGCACTCCGGCGTACATGGCTCCCGAACAGGCCAGCGGAAAATCAGTCACCACCCACACCGACGTGTACGCGCTTGGGGCGATCCTTTACGAACTCCTCACGGGGAAGCCTCCGTTCCAGAGTCGCGAGATTCATCTTCTGCTCGCTCAAATTCGGACCGATGAACCACAACCGCTCGCTCAACTCTCGCCTGAAGTTCCGCGTGAATTGGAACTGGTCTGCCTGAAGTGCTTGGCGAAAGAAGCCTCACAGCGTTACGCCTCGGCAGACGAAGTCGGGGACGAGTTGGAACGCTGGCTTCGCGGTGAGGCGGTCCACGTTCGTGCTCCGGGGGTGATCTCGCGAATCCAACTCTGGGCCCGGCACAACTCCCGCGCCACATTCTGGGTTATCGTGATCGGGGTTGTTTGGGGAATGTTCGGCCCACAATGGCCGCTGTCGCGAAAGAGTGCCTTTTCGTTGGAGCAACATTTCTCGGTCGGATCCTTTTTCCCCGAGGTCTCGGAAGGGTGGGGGGGGCTGGCAAGTTGGCCCTTCCCAGCGGGGTCATTCGCGCTCGCAATGGCCATTGCTGGCGTGCTCCACCTTGCTGTCGGAATGGCCACCTACCTCGCGACTCAATCCCAATCGCGAGCGTTCCAGTCACGAAGTGCGGTGGCGGTTGCGTTCCTCGGTGGCGTGATCGCATTCATCCTCCACATCGCTCCGACAATGCTCGTGCGAACCGCCGTTCAGCCGACGATGGGGGATCTTGATCTGTTAGCCCGAGGCTTTGCAACACGAGAGGCTGATCCAAGGGATTCTGTGCCCGTTGATCCAGACCAAGTCCGATGGCGTCCTGCAATTCGGACTGAGGAGGAATCACTCGCCCATCGGAAATTGCTCGAACAATACCCAAAACTTGCGGATGCTCATGAACATGACCGAGGTTGGTTACTTCTTCAGAAAACCCGCACGGTCACGATGCAGGGTATTCACAAGGGGTTAACACTCGGAATAATTCTGACCCTTATTTATTCTTCGTTGGTGGCGGTGGGTGGGACGCTCATCGCGGGGTATCTCGTTCGACTGTGGGGAAGCCCAAGGGCGGCGTTGCTCCCGTATCTCGAAGCCTGCGTGAGCCTATCTCTTGGTTGTTACGCCACGATCGTTCTTGTCGATCTCCTCTTGCGTGGTTATGGGTTGATCGGCACTTTTCATCTCGTGATTCTTACACTCCTAAGTCCTGTTCCGCTGTATGCCGTCTTGCGGGGGTGGGACACTCAGACACGTTTGCAGCTCTATCAGGTGCTGATGGGATGTGTCCTTGTCCTCTTCGGAATCCTTTTCGCGATTCTCGCTGAGGTTGTCGTCAGACTGAAGCTGGTCACTATCGCCAACATCGATCTCTTGAACCCGGCCCTCGCCACAATGGTCAACCTTTTCACAGGGCTCCTGCTGGCCGGGCTTGGTCTTTTGGTGTGCGTTGTGAACATTCGGGCTTGGCGGCATCAGCAAAAATTCCAAGCTGATGGCAAATCCACCGTACACGGCCAAGCTGTGACTGGAATGTGGGGCGAGTCGGTGCGTCCTCCTTCGCAGAACGAATCCACGCAGCCTCATCAGGACAGAGACCCCTAACCGGTTTCGCTCGGAACTGTGTCCGGCGGTTGCGACTTGCTGGCTCCCGAGTTCGCTTTTGAACCTCGGGGAAGCTGCTGGCGACGCAACAACAGTACCCCACCAATCACACGCCACCCACCCTTCACGGTTCTTCATCGCGAAACTCACGCACTTGAACGCGCTTCTCGCAAACACTCCCATCGACGATCACCCGCTCCGGATTGTTCTGCAACCTTCGCTTGGCGACACCAGCGGCTGTCTGGCAGAACGGATCCTCTATACACGTGAATTACCTGTTCGCGTTCGAGATGACGAAAACGGTACAGAAAGGCCGCTCGGATCACTATCTCAAACTTCCCTTGGGCTCTGGATCGCCAGCAATCATGTCGGGCGGGTATACTTGCAACAGTTCCCCGCCACGAGATGCCGCGTCATGATCGTCGAACTCGCAATCACTGCCGGACCGCACACCGGACGTTCGTTTCAACTCACGGAACACAGCACGTTCCTTGTCGGTCGCTCTCCGGAAGCGCACTTCAGCCTTCCGGAGAAGGATCCGCACGTTTCACGACTGCACTTTCTCGTCGAAGTGAACCCGCCATTGTGCCGACTTCGCGACATGGGCGGCGTCAACGGAACGCTCGTCAATGGAACGAAAACCGCCGAGGCCGATCTGAACGACGGCGACACAATTTCCATTGGTCAGACGCAACTCGTCGTGCGGTTGCGACCTGTCGAGCCGGGCGAGGGTGCCACACTCACTCATTCGCCTGCGACTCCAGTCGGTTCTGAAACTGCCCCTGACCCGCGTCGCGTGGGAATGGCCGACGAATTAGCTCGTCGGTGGGCAAGTGGTGATCGAGTGCGAGTCGAAGACTATCTTGCCATCGCCCCGAACCTTGCCGTGGACTCGGATGCCTTGATCGAGTTGGTGTACGCGGAATTTCTCGCGCGGGAGGCTGCAGGGGAACGTCCCTCGTACGCGGAATACGTCGTGCGGTTCCCGGCTCATTCCGCTGGCATCGCTCGGCGGTTTCGGGTTCACTCGGCGTTCAGTGCCTCGACGGGTTCGTACGCGACGAAACCGACCGCAGCGTCGAGTTTCGCTCCGTTAGAGATTCCGGGTTATCGGATTATTTCTGAACTCGGCCGCGGTGGTATGGGTGTGGTGTATCGCGCTGCGCATTTGGCAACCGGCGAGGATGTGGCGATCAAAACGATCCTTCCGGCGGCTGCGTTCACGGTCGTCGCGTTGACCAAGTTCATGCGAGAAGCAGATGTGGTTCGTCGTCTGGATCATCCTGGGATCGTGAAGTTTCGCGACACGGGGGTGGCAGGCGGTCGTGTGTGGTTCGCGATGGAGTTTGTTCCGGGAGTTGACGCTCAGAAATCGGCTCCCGCGATTGACACTTTGGCTGTCGGGCGTGCTGTTGGTTGGGTGATTCAAGCGTTGGAAGCGTTGGCACACGCACACGAGAAGGGATTTGTTCACCGTGATGTGAAGCCATCGAATCTCTTGGTAACTCCGGCAGCCGTCGGCAGGGAGATCGTGAAACTGACGGACTTCGGTCTGGCGCGAGCGTACGAGGCATCCCCGTTGAGTGGGTTAACGCTGACCGGATCAAAAGGCGGCACGCCAGCGTTTATGCCTCCTGAGCAGGTTCTTGACATGCGTACGGTGAAGCCCGCGGCGGATCAGTACTCGGCAGCCGCAACGCTGTATCGACTGCTGAGCGGGAAGTCCGTTTATCCGCCGTGTGCGACTGTGGAGACGTTGTTCACGCAGATCTTGCAGACCGAGCCGGTGTCGCTTGCGACACATCGACCGGATCTGCCATCAGCCTTGGTGAAAGCAATCCACCGAGCACTGTCACGAGACACGACCGCACGCTTCGCGGACTGCCGGGCGTTTGCGGTTGCACTGCGGCCATTCGCTGGCTGACACTTCCGCATCTCCCACCGACCTCCGCCAGTGCCTCTGCGCCTCTGCGGTACGAGGGGCCTTCACTTCACCCTTGGCATCGGAGCGATTGGGAGGCGAGAGTTTTCCGCCAATCTGTTCATAGTACTCGTGGCTAACCGACGGCATTCGGCGGTGGCTGCTGGGTCGTCAACCAACTGCTTGAGCAATTGCGTGGCGGCTTCAGGCCGCCGAAAATGGTCTGAGATGCGGAGTGAGAGGATGAGTCCGAACGCTCCCCGTAGATCTGGTGGGAGTGATCGACTCGAACCTTTCCATCCAAATTCGCTCAGGTCCCCTTCCCCCCACGTCCCGGCCAGTGGCATGACGGCGGCGGGAGGAATTGTGCCAGCCGAGTAGGCTTCGAACGCCTGTCGCACAGTCTGGTAAACGAACTCATCTTCTTCCGTGGTGAGAGCCCGACTGCCGAGACCACTCCGGATGGCGTGGTATGCTCCGAAGACCAGCACCAATCGGTAGGTTTCAAGTTGGCCGAGTTGGCGAAAGGCAATTCGTCGAGCGATCTCACGACCTCGCAGGGTGTTCCACGGGAGCGACGTGAGTCGCGGATACAGCGAGGCAAGTTTCATGAACTCTGCAAGCTTCGGCATATCCGCTGTTAGTCGTTCAACAAAGAAGCAATCATTAATGTCTTGGTCGGCATCGTCGAGCGGAGCCCGAGTCAGAGCGTGAAGGATCGGTTCGATACGCCATTGGAAACGGTCGCCCTTCTTCGTGATCGTTTTGCGGACGTCGATGGGGAATAGATTGAGCCAATCCGTGTAAAGTCCTTTCTTCCAGTCTTCGACCGCAGCTACTGTCTCCCCGGCCTGATCTCGCAAACAGCCTGAGATGAACTTGCCAGTTGCATACGCCTGGTAACCATTCTCGAAGTTCGGGAACGTCGCTGCGTGTTGGAATAGTGCATCGAGTGATTGACGGGCGCCAGCCAAATCGCCAAGCGAGATTTGGAGGCGACTCCGCTCCACGAGCAGCCACGCGATACTCTCCGGTGCAAGTTTGGCAAATTCCTGCTTCCCGGACAGGTACAAGTATCCATCAAGGCTCTTGAGCGAGTCTCGAGGAACCCCGTATTCTCGAGCGATAAAAAAATAGTCTTCCCACGATGCTCCCCACCGATAACGCCCGCTGAGGTAATTACCCTGCTGGGTCCAGTCGGGATAAGCTTTTTGGAGGGCGCGTGCGGAATCCAGGGCCACGGTTTTGGATCCGGCGAGTCTCGCAATTTCAAGCCGCGAAATCCAACAAGTCGCACTCAGGCCCGGACGCCCCTCTCGTGCCCAGAGTCGCATCAGGGTGTCGATTTCCCGGAGGCTCGTTATATTCGGCAAGAGTAACGAATTCAGATTGAACGTACGAGAGTACTGGCGACGAGCTGCCGAGGTCAACTCCCGTGAAGTCACCACATCGAGTGCGCGGACATCGGCATCGGCGGTCACAAGTGCGAATTCGATAGCCGCCGTTGCATGACCGGTCTGTCCCAAGGCATCAAACACCTCAGCAAGCAAGAACCCAGATTTCACCGTCCACTCATCACTCTCCACGGAGGGTTGGTCGATTACACCCCGTAACGCAGCAACGGCCTCTGCCGGACGACCGAGCCGAATTAACGCGATCCCGGTCTTGCACGCGGCTTCCCGCCACACACGACGGGAGGGGGGAGTCATTGGAGTTTGAAGGAGGAGCGGTCTGAATGCCTCTACGACCTCGGCGTAGCGACCGGCCGCGAACAGCAAGTTGCCTTGGTCAAGCGGCGTAGGATTAGGGGCATTGTCGCGACGGTCGATTCGCAGTGACATCAGTCCGCAGCCGCCGGGTGCGAACACCGCAATGCTGCCACCTTCGGGCGGAATTGGCTCGAGGTCGATGAACCGGACAGTCGAAGACCCGTTCAACTCAGCCGTTATCGCCGCCTCGTCGCGACAGATAGTAAAACGAATGCTTCTGCCTGTTGGAGTTGGTATAGCCTGCCGCCGGAGTACCGTCTCATCTCGAAGTACCTGTAATTCGAGGCCTTGTGATGAGACGCTCTGAGCACTTACTTGGGCTTGCAAGGCGTTGGACAGGATAATTCGGTAAGAACCGGTCTTCAAGATGGGCAATCCCTGGCTCGTGAGAGTATTCCATTCCGTTACCCCTCCGGACGCGTAAAGAGCGTACACGCGGTCGACATCGTACCCGCAGGCCAGACGCCGCACCGTTCCCGGACCCCCGGAGATGGTCACCTGGTGTTTCGTCGCAAGCCCGTCGAAACCAAGAATAGTGCCAGTTTGTTCAGCGAGGAAAAGGGTCTGCACGCTCAGGTTGAACGTCGTTGGCGTCCCCGCTTTCAGTACATAGCCACTGAGTTGCCGCCCCGTTGCGCTGTCAAACAGCCTGAGGTATCGCTGCTGGGGAGTCAGTGTCGCGAAGACCTTGCCATCGTGGGACAAGTCAGTTGCTGTGATGGTATGTGCGTGCTCCATGTCCTGCCAAACCGGTCGCCCTGTAAGCCGGTCCCAGCAGCAGGCGACGGTATTCCATCCCGCATAAATCCGCGAGCCGTCGGGACTGAACGCAACACCCGCGATGGGTCGTCCAACCATGTGTTCCCCGCGGTAAGACTTCCGCCCCCCCGTCGAACGGTCCCATATCAGGATTTCACCCTTGTTTGTCCCCACCCCAATGAGCCCGCCATCCGACCCGACCGCTGTGGCAGTGACGACCTCGTCCCGGAGTTTCTCCTTGAACAACACGCGGCCATCCGACACGGCACGGAGTTGAAGTGTTCCGTCACTCCAGGCTCCGAGCAGATGCTTGCCGTCAGCGGTGAAGTTCAGCCCGATAACGGAATTTGTGGGTCCAGAAATCCGTTTCGTCTCGGCACTACGGCCTGTGTCATAGAGTGCGATAGAGCCATCACGGCGCCCGATGGCGAGCAGAGGATCAGTTGAGGAACACGCGAGGGCCGTCGCCCCTTGGTTTGGGGCGGGCACGTTCAGCATAAATCCGATGCTCTCCCCCGGTTTGGGAAGATCAACAAACTCCGCTGTGATCCGAATCGGACCATCAGAGGGGACTGAAAGCCTACCTCCAACCTGTCCGACTGACGACGGCTTCCACCGAAGGACATCACCCTCGACGGAGAACCCTCGATCCGGCAGACACACCTGCTCGAATCCGCTGAACGGCGGCGCGAGGTGGGTATCGGTTCTCCAGTCCGCGAAGCGCCGAACTCGTCGGCTCCGCGCCGCAGTTGCTCGTTCGGTGTCGAAGTTACGCATCCGTGCAATGGACGCATCCACTCTGGCGAGATCTTCAGTCGTCAACTGGGTGGCCCGGTTCAGGATCGCGTCGATGTAGTCTTCGAGTCGCGCCACGATCCGCTGGCGTGCATCAGCAGCAACTTGCGGAGATAAATGGTCGAGAACAGCCAGGTGGTCTTCGAGGCCGTCGATCTTGGCCGGCTCCCAGTCCGGAGCGATTAGAGCGGATGAGACAACGCTCAGCCTTTCGTTAACCTCTTGGTTTGCTAATCGGCGATGGACAGCACCGAGAGTCACACCGATTGCTAGCAGTAGAACGGCACTGACCGCGAGCCTTGTTCGGTGTCGTTTCACCCACTTCGTTCCACGCTCGAAGAGTCCTGGCGGACGGATACTGATTGGCTCTCTATCGATGAACCGCCGCAAGTCTTGAGCAAACTCGCCGCAGTCCGCATACCGTCTGGTGGGCTCCTTCTCCAGGCTCTTCAGGATCACTCGCTCAAGGTCACGGGGAACATCTCGACGAAGACTTCGGGGAGACTGCACCGTCTGCGTCTTGTGCAGGAACATCTGTTGCGCCGGCCCGCCACTGAACGGCGTCTGGCCCGTCACCAATTCGAACAGCGCACATCCGAGGCTGTACTGATCGCTTGCGGACGTGCCGGTCCCGTCGACCTGTTCGGGGGCCATGTACGCGGGCGTACCCATCCCTTGGCCGTCCGTCGTCAACCGCTCGTCCCCTGCCTCTACGCGTGATGCCAACCCGAAATCCAAAAGCAATGGTTCACCCTGTGCGTCGAGAATCACATTCGCTGGTTTCACATCACGATGAACGACGCCTTGGGAGTGAGCGTATGCCAATGCCTCGGCGAGTTTCCGAATAATTCGCGATGCCACATCCAACGCGATTGGTGCCCCCTTCTCGTTCGCGTCCTGCACCACCACTTCGAGAGTTTGCCCCGGAATGAACGCCGTGGCGAGGAAGAGTCGCTCACCGTCGCGTCCCGTTTCGTACAGCGGAACAATGTTCGGGTGCCGCAGATTTGCTGCAGCTTTCGCTTCACGAAGGAATCGACTGATTCGTTCCGGCGTGTCGAGCGTGCCGGGCTTCGCAACCTTCAGCGCAATCTCACGGTCGAGTTGCGGATCGTATGCGCGGTAAACGTCGCCGAACGCACCGGCACCAAGCCAACCGCGTATGTCGAAACGCCCGATCTTTCCGGGTAACGGCTGATTGGTGGGAATCGTGCTGGGCATTGCGCCCAGCAACGGCAGTGTGGCTCGTTCGGCGTCAGGAGTTACACCCGATGTGGGAGCGGGCAAGGGCAGTGTCGCTCGTTCAGCGTCGGTGACGCTGTCGGGAAGTGCAGCGATGGCTTTGGCGTCTTTGTTCGACTCTGGAGCATATTCCGGTTTGTTCATCACGGTCGTTCCTCATTGATAAAGAGGAGTTTAACCGGCCCCGAACTGTGTGTCGAGAATTTGCGTTGCCTTCGCGATTCTCGGTTCGATTTCGAAGAATCACACGGGGTGCAGGCGGAACGGTGCTGTTAATCCGGAGTGGTTATCCGTGGCCACCAGTTCTCCTGATTGCGTGCGTGTCAGTCTCTCGCTGGACCGGAGTGAACACGTTTGTCAGTCCTCGTCTGGAAGCATCACGGTAACGACCGCCTCGCCTTCGTCGCCCGGGTGGCAGATCGCCTTCAGTTTCACAGGCTGCGGTTGCGTGTTGGCGTTACGAACGAAGACGGTGTAAATCAGGAAGTCCCCTTCTGGTGCCCGAGCAATCGCGAACTTCAGCATCCAGATGATGTCCCAGGTACGACCACGTTCGTCTTGCCCTTCGACTCTTTCGGGTACGCGGATGAATTGCTCGTAGACCGCGTGGGTCACGGCGGTCGGGTGCTTGATGCCTGCTTCCTTCGCGGTAGCGGTCACATCAACGAGCGTCCCGTCTGAAAGAGCCTGTGCTCGGCTGTAACTGTGAATCAACTCGAAGTCCTCGAACATGATGGTTTCCTCGGTCATGGGACGGACAACCATCCCGTCAGTGTGGCGGGGGTTGTTCCGTTCGGTGTGGTAGGTTGGGGTTTGGTGTTGGAATGCAGGACAGTTTCACGAACCGGCATCAGGAACGTGTTCGGCTTCCTCGTCGGAGTTGTCGAACAGGGTGAGTTGTCGGGGGCGTTTGGGGAGGAGAACGAATTCCTTGCCCTTCGCGACGCGCCAGAAACGACTGGGATCGAGCGTCAACCGGAGACGGATTGCGTGAATCTGATCCGTGGTGATGGTGCGAAGAAAGTCTCGCTTCGTGGAACGGCTGGCTCGGGTGACGAGTGGTCGGTGCTTCTTGCCCAGGATGCGTTTCAATTCGCGTCGTTGTTCAACCCGTCGGTTGTACGGACTCGCCGACTTGTAGCAGTACAGGATTTGGTACGGGTGCACCGGGTCATCGCGGGCGAGAGGGAAGATGCCGAGGAATGCACCGAAACGCTTGTGTTTGGCGGCGGCTTGGGCTTCACCCACGGTGGCGATCACGGTGACGTACTCCCACTCGTTGCGACAGGTCGGGGAACGTCGGATGCTTTCTTGTCTCCAGATGCGGCCCAACTCGGGGTCGGTCATGGAGTCCTGAATGTCGAGGTTGGCGAGTGCCGCCTCGACGAGTGTTTCCCAGGGCGTGATGGTTGGTGGTTCGGGTTCTTCGTTTGCTTTTGGAGGTTGGCCTCGGTGGTTGGGGATGGTGTTCATGGTTTCCTGTGCGGTGTAAAGATTGCCGACAGGGAGATGTTGGGTGAGTTCCAACTGTCGGCGACCGTGCCGATGTCGAGGCCGAGTGGACCGAACGGCCCCACGATGACACGTTTCTTGGAAGGCAACACATCCGAGCAACGCCAGCGTTCCAACTCGAAGCGCTCGCCCGTCGTCAGGAAGTGCAGGACGAGAAACGTCACGAGTTCTCTTGCGGCGGCGGGCCTATCGGCGTTGGTGAGCTGTTTCTGTTGTTCGAGAAACGGCTTGCCGGGCTCGACGGGGAGCAGCCGAAGTTGTCGCCACTTCCAGGAGTCGGTGTCCTTCGTGAACCGAGCCTTGTCGAGAAAGTCCGTGGGGTAGAACAATGAACGGTGTTTCTCACGGAGCCGCTCGATACTGAGACCTGGATCCCAGAACGTGGCGTAGCCAACCAGAGCCGTGGGTTCGGGTGGTGGGTCGTACGGATCTGCGAGGCCGAACAACTTGTGAACCTGCTCGGGGCTCAGGGGGCCAGGGATCTTGGGTGCCCCGGAGGTTTTGGTCGGGGCTTTCTTGGCTCGTGGCATGGAAGTCTCCTTTCCCGCGTTTGGCGGGGTGTTTGAGTAATGGGTTTGGGGTTGGGATCGGGAATGTGCCAGGAAGGGATCACCATGCGTCGAGGCAGAACGCGGGGGCGAACCCGCCGCTGAGGCCGACGGCCTTGGTCAGCATGTACTCGCTCAGACGACCGAGTTGCCGACCGCGGAGCTGTGCCAGGGTGAAGATGCTTTCCCAGGTGAGCCGGACGAACCGGTTGCCGTAACCAGGACGCATGAACCCACGCATGGTTCGGGTGGCGTCGTGTTCGTGTCCGGCCCGCACGACGCTGGCGAGGTACGCGTCGGTTTTGGGTGAATCGATCCGTGCGACGTAGTCCGCGATCGTCAGGTAACGTTGGAGTTGGGTGTAGCTGTGGGGTGCGGCACGGAGTTTGTCGTAGTCGAGGAGCTGCTGGCCGCTGTCGTGGTAAAGGTCGATCACTTCTTCCAGGGTGAGCGATTGGGATGACTTCCTCGGGCCGCTTCGGTATGCCACCGGGTTGTCTGCCAGGAGCTTCGCTTCCAGGATCAGCACGAGCTTCTTCGGTACGACCAACATCGCATCGGGTTCGCTGAGGGGCCTGGTAATCGGCAGTCTTCCGATCTCGAACCGTTTGTGTGCCTCCTTCAGTAAGGGCCAGGGCTGGAACTTGTCGTCGAAGGACGACAGACCCCAGAGGTAGAGTTGCGGCTCCTCGGAGAGTTCGCGGCCGGTAACGTGTTCCGCGATCAGGTGCAGTGCACCGGCATCCTGGAAGGATCTCAAAACGTTCCAGGTGAGGGCGTCTTCTGAATTGCAGTAGCCGAAACGGTGGGTTTCCAGCTTGTGAGGGTTCCCACGAACCCGCGTGCGGAACACCTGCGGGGCCGTAATCAGGTTGTCGGTGGCGACGGCGTAGGTGTAGGTGACGGTGGAACTCGACAGGTGGCAGCGGATGCCGTGGGTTTTGCAGGGATCGCCTGGGAAACCTTTCGTCGGCGGCCTGAGCATCTCGGGGCACCCACGGACGTAGCACTTGACCCTGACCGGAGGTCCGGCGTCGGCGGTGATCCGGTCTTCCAGGTCCAGGATTCCGAACGGGAGCGGCATGTCGCTGTCGAATAGTGCCGCCTGGCCCTTATGTGGGGCGTGTCGTCTGCGTCTTGGTGGCATGGTGTTGGTCTTTCGTGTGGGGCAGTCGGGAGTGAGTTCCCGCTGCGCGTTCAGAAGTAGAAGCGGGCATACATTTACGTGTCCCCGTCGGAAGCCGCGAACCGATCGTCGGCTCGCGGCTCATTCCGGCGGTTTCACGCGGTGGTGTGGTTCATGCGGCCAGGTATTTGACGAGGGCGGCGATACTCTCCTCGGTTTTGCATTGCGGGCAGGTGATCTCGCCGTCGTTGAGGATCTCACCCGGACGTACGCGGTTGCTGCCTCGTCCACAGGTAGCGAGGACGTGGAAGCCGTCGTCCATGTTGCCGGTGAGAGCAGCCGAGTGCTGTTTGCCGCTACAGAGACAACGCCAGATCACGGGACGAATCATCGGACTCTCCTTCTTGATGAGTTGCTCGGGTTGTTGTGAATGCGTGAAGCTGGAGTGAATTGGTCCAGGTCAGTCGGTTCGCCAACCGGCCGCAATGAGCTCCTCGGCACTGTCGTAGACTTCTCGGTGCAGTGCGAGGAACTGATCGAGCGTGGATGGCATGGTGAACAGGTTGGTGTCGAAGACGGTTGCCGAGAAGCCGGTTCGACCAATTGCACCCTTGGCATCGAAGAGAACTCCCAACTCCATGCCGTTGGGGACTCGACGCACCAGGGGAAGAAACGGCCACGCCACCCAAACGGATGGCGTGGTGATGATCCGCAAGTGCTGGTCGTCCGGCACTTGAGTATTCAGGACGATCACGTTGATTCTCCGTGAATGGGTGAGCCGCATCAGGCGACGACTGGCGGGGCGGTGAGTTCAGCGACCTTGGCGCGCAACTCGTCCTGAGCGTCGGCCACGGCTCGGTCGAGTTTCGCCTTCTCCTCCGCAAGCAATTCGGCGTAACCCTCCACCTTCAACCGCGTCACTCGGATCTTCTCAGCCGCACGCTTCAGCGTGTCCTCGCGGGTGTCTTCACCGAACTGTGCAACCGCCTTCCGGTGTTCTTCGATCAGTTGCGTCAGCCCGGCCGCCACGGCTTCCTTCACCGATCTGTCCGCTTCCGGAAGGCCGGCTGGCACTGGGAATCGGAGCAGTTGGCCGTTCAACCGCCCGAGCATGGTCTGAACCTTCTCCACGTAGACGGTGTGTGCCGCGGGACAGAAGTAGGCTCCTCCTTGCGGCCGGATCGGGAACAGGTCGGCATTCTTCTCAAACAGCTTCTGGATCACGCGGGTGACATCGGCTCCGCTGCGTGCCTCGGTCGCACGATCCAGTTCCTCTTGGGCGAGAGTGGCAAGACCCGGCAACTCGCAGCTCACCTCCCCGGTTTCCTTGTCGAGAACGAGCATTGTTTCCAGTTCGTAGGCGTAGTGGTCCCCATCCCGTGATTCGGCGGTGAACTGGAAGCGAACGAACCGGGCGTCCTCGGCGACCTGTCGGATAATTCTGCGATCGCTGAGACGCTTACAGGCCCGTGTGAAGGCGTGTTTCGGAGCGAGTTCGCGAGCGACCGACTCGTCGAGACCGGCATCGCGGAGAGCTGCGATCAGGTCTGGGTAACGCACGCTCGCGCCGGAGCAGGTCCAGGTGATAACTTCGCCGAGAAGCCGGGTGCCTTCGGATACTGCGAACGGTGTTGTCGTCAGTGTCGTCAGTGTCGTCAGCGTCGTCATGAGAAACTCCTTCTGGGGTGAAACAGGGTGAAAACGAAACCGCCCGGTCGTGTCCGTTCCAGAGGAACCGATCACGCCGGGCCATTGGTGAGGTAGGGCGAAGGGGCGAACTACAGAGAGAGAACTTTGCCCACGGCATCGTCCGTGGGATCGAGCGAGCGGACGGAGTGAACCTCATCACTGATGGCAGCGAGGTCACCAGGAGAGTTGTCGATCACGAGCGAGATCAACCGGGCCTGGGCGGATTGCTTCCACGTCAGGAATCGAGTTTGGGTGGCACTGTCGAGCTTGCACTTGGCGTCGGTGATAAACACGAGATCGGTGATTCCGTGTGGAGCGCCGAGCCTGCGGTAGTAATCGGGCATCTCTCGCACAGGGATATCGAGCTCGGAACCGTGCCCGATGAACTGCGTCAGCCAGTTGCAGAGTGCTGCTTCATCCCAACGTCCCGGCGGCAGTGCGAGGAGGCGTTCACCGGAGTCGCCTGAGTACGCCAGCAAGCCGCACCACCGCTTCTGGGAGCGAGCGATCCAGGCGAGTGCCAGGGCAAGTCCTTTCGCGGTGTGGGCTTTCTGGCCTTGCATACTTCCCGATTCATCGACCGACACGATGATCGGCCCCTTGCCGACGGGCTCGGTTGAGTGGTGTTCGCGGCAGAGTGCTTGTCGTTCGGCGATCCTGCGGAGCGTATCGAGTTCGAGTTCGGGGACGACCAGTTTGGCGAGTTCGATCGGCAGCAATCGACCGATATCACCACCTGGTTCGACCCCGACGACATCATCGAGGCCGTGTGTCGATTTCATCCGCTGCTTCGACTGAGCAACTCGTCGGAATCGACCCGCGAGATCGCATATCTTCCGGAGTGCAGAATCACCTCGGACTCGCTTGTACAGGGCGGCGATGGCTCGTGGGTCGTTCGAGCCGGGATTGCCCGGCCCCATCCCGAGGGCGGTAGTTGCCTCGTGCAATTCGCTCACTTCTTTACCTGCTTCTGCAACGGCACGCCCCACTGCTCGAAGGGTTGCCATCTCGCGAGCGAGTTCGTTTGCCGCAGCGGTTGCCGTGTTCACTCCTTTCTCTGGCTTGTCCTTCGGGTCATCCTTCTCTTTCGGGTCATCCTTCTTCAGTTGAGCGAACTGCTCAGCGAAGTGTATGGCAGCGATGGCAGCAGCGGTGTCGTCGAGCTGGGTTGCCGCGTGGAGCGAGTGGTAGTCCGGGGTTTCCAGCATTTGGGTGAGGAACGCGTGACGCCGAACCTCACGACACCGGGGCTCGAGTTGCGGGTCTGGCTCGAATGCCACTCCGAAGAAGTCCGCTGCGGCGAACTCATCCGTGTTGATCTTCTTCAACCGTTCGTTCTCGACGATCAGATCGCGGCCTCGGCGCAAACCCCACTCATCCAGGTGAAGGGCTGTCGAGCTGGCTTCTTCGTCTTGAGCGGGAGGCGCTGGCGGGGTTGTGGGTATCGGGTCGTCAGGTGGCCGTGCGGGGGCGGCACTGAGATCGAGCATCTTCAGCAGTTCATCGGGATCCATGAGGCTCCTTGGAAAGTCGTGTTGTGGATTACCGTGGGAGGTGAGAGCGAACCTTCTGGGCAAATGCATCGTGTCCGTGGTCTTGGAGTTTGTCGCTCCAAGCCAAGAACGGACCCCACTCGCCTGGGGTCATCCGCATCGAGTTCACGAACTCGTCGAGGTAGGGAGCGTTCTGGAATTCACGCTGGAAGTAGGCGATGGTGGCGTTCCAGCGTGCGGTGCGGAGGGTGTTGCCGGCCAGGAGCGGATCGGCGTGATCTTCATCGCTGCGTTCGGGGTAAACGGTGTACTTGAAGGTCGCTTTGGTGTCCCGGCGGATTTCCCAACCGTTGGAAAGATCGCGGACGGAAACACCGCTGCGGGTTTTCATCCAGTTGCTGGTAAACGCCAAACCGTGAACCGTCATCCGCGGTGGCGGTTTCAGGGAGAAGCCGGCACCGTAACCGAGAACACGCTGGCAAATCTCTCGGGCGGCAACCCAGCAAACGTCTTCGTCCATGCCGTCCGAACGGATTCGGTACTCCGATCCGAAGTGCTGGTGAAACACGATCATTCCGGCACGGATGGCGACCTCGGGGAACAGGCGACGGGAAGGTGTAAACTCGAACGCCGCGGAATGGATGGTCGTGGGCAGCGGTTCGATTCGGAAACTCTCATCATCGAATTCCGTGTTGCGTGGGGCGTTTCGGGGAAGAACCTTTGCTGTTGGCTGAAAGTGTAGCGTTCCGGGGAGCGTGATGTGCTGCTCGGTTCGCGGTGTTGGAATTCTGATCGGAGAGGTTTAGATCGCCTCGATGCTGGCGAGCTTGAGTTTGCGGAGTTGTTCTTTCAGGTACGTTCGGGCCTGATCGAGCCGACCGTTGCCCCGCAAGCCAGCGAGTTGCTTGTCGATCTCGGAAAGCTTCGCGGCGGCTTTCGCGGCGTCGGTGAGGTTGCGGACGTCGCAGGAGGAAATGACTTGTTCGGTTTCCAGGAGTAACTGCGTGACCCGCATGCCCGTGGGGTTGGCGATCTTCGCGATGACCTGGGCAACCTTCTGGGGTTGTTCCGTCGGGTCGTCCCACAGGCAGTTTTGAGCGACCTCCAGGTGCTCGGGCTGAACCTCGTCCGCACCGCACAGGTAAGCGAACGCCTGCACGACACCGACCGTCTTGAACTGGCGTCGGTCGCCGGGTTGGACGCCTTCCTTCGCCAACTCGCGAAGGATTGCTTCCAGGGCGGCTTTCGCTTCATTGGACCACGGCAGGGATGCGGCCGCACGACGTGCCTTTTCAACCTCTTCCGGGCTTATTGTGGTGGTGAACTTCGGGGCGTGGTTTCGCGTCCAGAGGAGTTTCTGCCGCCCGGCCTGCGAACGGATCAGTGAGACCGCCCGACGCAAGGTGAACCTGTCGAACAGGGCCGACAGCTCCTTGCCGGTTTCGGACGACGGCCACTCGTTCGAAGCCCCGACACAGAGTTTGAGCGGCACCTTCCGGGTGATCCCATCGCCAGCGTCGTAGACCCGCTCGTTCAAGATCCGCAGGAGGGTGTTAAGGATCGCGCTGCTGGCCTTGAACACCTCGTCCGTGAAGACGTAGTCCGCCTCCGGGAGCTTGCCCGTCGTGACGCGGACGTACCGGTCTTCCTTGAGGGCGGAAAGGCTGACCGGCCCGAAGCACTCTTCGGGAACGGTGAACTTCGTCAGCAGGATCGAGAACTTCGTTCCGCCGGTCCAGGACAGAAGTGAGTCGAGCAGGAGCGACTTTCCGCAGCCGGGTGGTCCGACCAGAAGCAAGTGCTCGTTGGCGATTAAGGCAGTGAGAGCGAGATCAATCTCCTCGTCACGTTCAATGATGGCAGCGGAGAGTTCGCGTCGTGCTTGGGCGAACTTCTCCTGGATGGGATCAGTATCAATCTCGGGACGGAGCAGTTTCATGTGTTGGTTTCCTTGGTTGAAGTTGTGTTCGCGAACGACCGTGAAGTTCACTCGCTACAGCGGGCACAGGTGAAAGGGTTCTCGCTGGAGTTCGCGATAGCACAGAGAGCGAGTTGTTCTGGGGAGATGGCTCCCGGTTGCGTGAGGTTTGTGAACTGCTCCCAGGCGTGAGCGATCACTTCCGCCACGCCGTCCTCGCGGTCGTGCGGACAGCGGATGCTTCGGAACGCGGCTCGTGCGTGGGCCTCGATCTTCGGGAGGATTTGCAGGAAGGCATCGTGCAGCGAGGATAGAGCGGAGTTCTTGCTGGACATCGAATTCTCCGGTTGAGTGATTGGGAATCTGGGTCATGGGACGGACCAACCCAGGAGCGACCGAGTTGGTCGGGAATGGTCGGTGTGTTGTTCGTGTTGGTGAGTTCGGTTATGCGCTCGGGCACAGTCACCCCGTCACGGATCGATTTCTCCGTGTGGCGGTGGCGAATTTTTTGTCAGGGAATGGACGACGAACTTGTGGGGAGAAAGGGGACCCAAATTGTAGGTCCGGGGTCTGGCCCACGGCACGTCTAGATTTCTGTCCGGCAGGGATCTTGGTCTGCCGGGCTCCGGTTGCAGTCGGGTCGAAAGTCGTATTCTCCAGCGTCGGCTTGGGGAAGTCGTCCTGGGCGGGCAACCCAGGACGAATCCGCGATAGGATCAGCGGTGCCGCTTGCCGCGGCCGTTGGTAACAGCGACCGGAGTGGGCTCCGGTTCTGGGGTAGGCTCTGGTTCCGGGGTAGACTCCGGCGATACGCCGGCTTGTTTCGCTTCTGCCAACTCGGCCAACCGCTCCTCGTGCTCCCGTCCAGCTGCGAGTTCGGCTCTCATAGCGGCCAACTCCTCGTCTTCTTCCATGGATTCCACTGCTGGAGTTTCGACCGCCACTGCGGCCTGAACAGGCGGGGCCTCGGTACCACGCGACCGCATCGCCGCGATCATCTGACGTGCTGCTTCCAGATCGACGCCGGGGATCGTGCCGTTGACAGCGGGGCGGAAGGACGGCGTGCGGACCGACAGAGGACGGACACTGCCCAGGTGTTCGATCAGGACTTGCAGGATGTTGAAACTGAAACCGTTCCGGTGGGACGGGACGCTGAGCGAATCGGACGCGGCGTGCGGTGAAGCCAGGGCGGGGAAGCGGTACTTCGTCTTCTCCCAGAACTTGTCCATGAGAGCCAGGGCCCACTCTTGGTTCGCTTCCGCGGGCGTGAGCAGTTCGGGCAGCAACCCGTTCTCGAACAGGAAGGCCGCGAACGCGGCGGCCGGGTTCTCGAAGCGCACGCGGTAATTCTGGCCTGACCGCTGGAAGCGTGGGCTGATCTGGACGACCTCCCCGCCGAAGGCGTACTGGCTGTCCAAGATGTTGCCGGCCTGGTCGGTCCGCTTGATCTTGCCCCGGGCGTGCCAGCCGCCGTACTGCCGCCCGTTCGTCGCATCGTTGATGTTCACCGTCGTCCCTCCGAAGTTGACAAGGTTGAGCGCGGCCACACTGACCGCACCGTTTCGACACCAAACCTAAAACCGCAGGTAAGCGGGGTCTGGTCCGAGCCACGCACACCCCACATGAGCGCAGGGTTCACGTTGACCGCCAAGTGACGTACAGCTGCGGTTATGCACGGACGGGTTTGGGTCGCGGGACGAAAGGCTGACGGGAAAAGAAAAACGCCCGCCCGGTGGAAAGTACCGGACGGGCGGACGGTAATGGTTGGAACTTGTAAACGGGGAGAATCACTCACCGGGATGCCGGGGGAAATTGATCCCCTGGGATGTCACAGAGTGTCCTCGGTGGCGGCTTGAATATGGGGAGGAGTCAACTCAGATTCAATCTGGGGAAGGTTCGACTCGTTCCCCTCGGATACTTCCTGTCTTTCCTCAACCCACAAGTCGCCGGGGAGGTATTCATCCCAGATGTTGTCGAAGGTGATCTCAGTCAGGCTTTGCCCGAGGAGCCACATCAGCATGTGGATCTTCCCTTGGAGGAACCAGAAGTTCGGCTCGAACACTGCCCTGATGTCTCCCGGGATCGGCTGGGTGTACGATTGAAGGAAGTCCACACCGTACATACCCTCCAGATAATCCCACATCCACAACTGCTCCTCATTCAACCCCTCGGTCTCGCGTAAGAAGTCGAGAGCGTACCACTTTGCGATGCTTTGGTGTTCTTCGATGAGTTGCAGGATGACTTCCTTGTTAAGACCTTTTACCCGACACCGGTTGACTGCTGGGGTAACGGCCTCAGTCTTGCATCGTGGAGGTTTTTCATTCAACTCGACGTTGATTTCATCCTGACTTTTCTGAGAACGCTTCCGGATGCTAGCGGAGAGGTTTGAGAGGAACTTTCCAGGGCAGGGGATGGTCATCGCCAGGGCTGCGTCTGTTTTTTTCGACATCTTTGTCATCCAGGCCGCCACCAGATCGAAAGAGGACAACGGGGTGGCGTCCGTGCCCTCCGGGTAAAAACCTGTCCTTCAGCGGGCTTAAGCGGGAGATGGGAGCGACCCATGCATCCCACCGCCGGAGGACAGGGGTACATACTCGCTGGTCTGTAGTTCTCTAGGAGGTCAGCGAAATGTCTGGGATTTCTTGGAGATGGGAGGGATCGGCGGGCAGGAAAACAAGACGCCCGACCGGAAAATCGTCGGGCGTCCGGGCATGGCGTGGATCAGGAATGGCGGAGAGTCAGTTGGTACGTTCCCGATTCACTCTGCGGGATTGCCCTTTTCAACGTTAGTTACGACTTGCGGTGCGAAGTCATCGGTTGAAAGTTGACTCATAACGAAAGAACGCATCAACCGGAGTTGATGCGTCTGAGTGGGTAGCAGGGAGGAATTCGGGATCATCGGAATGTCAGATCGAAGTTCCCGAATCACTCAACAAATCCAGTTTACTATGAAGCAATCTGGATGATTATTGATTCACAAAGTACAGCCGTTTAGCCGCTAAAACCAGCTCTTTAGAACTCGGATAGCTCTCCGCAAGTTTGTTGATGTGCATCTCAGAATGCAGGGATTCATCCTGCCAGAGTTCCTCGATATCAACTAAACGGTCGATTTCCGGATCGTCGAGCGTCTGGAGGAGCACACGGACGCGGTGAGCGAGATGGTCGAGCAGATACTTTCGTTCCTCATCGAGTTCTTTCCAGATCGCACAGTGCGTACTCACGTCCTTCCTGTCTGAGTCCCGGCTGGTCTTACTGTTTGAATACGGAATACACTCGTCGAGTAAACTTTCGTACGAGTTGAAGAACAGTTCCATGAGGTCTGCAAGGGCGAGTGCCCGTTGGATCAAGTTGCGTTGTCCGCTCGGCGGAGCCAGGACTGTTCCCGATTCATCTTGCGACCATTTAAGTGTTGGAGATGAAAGCATTCTGTCCTCCGGTATTTCCACCTGGACTGTTTCAGGGTTCCACGGGTGGTGACGTGGACCTGACTCTGTCCTTCGGCGGGAATTCAGCGAGGTCACGGATGCACCCGTGACCTCGCCCGTCGGAGGACATGAGTATCTACTTGCGGCTCTTTGTAGTTCTCTAGCTGGTCAGTGAAATGTCTGGGATTGTTCGTGAGGTGGTCGGGATCTACGATTCTTTGGGGTCCGGACACGTAAAGATTCACACGGGTGCGCCTCATCCCAGACATGAGTAGCTACCCGCGGTCCATGTAGGTCTGTAGGAGGTCAGCAGAATGTCTGGGATTTCTTGGGGGCGTCAGGGATCGACGGGTTGTTCAGCGTCCGGACCCGTCGAGAATGACAGGGCCCTGCCTCAGCACCCACCCGACGTTGCGGGTGTTGCTGGGCCGTTCACTCGACCGGTGTTCTGGGATGGTTGACGTGCGAGGGGTGGCAGCCGTTTGGGAGCGAACGACTTGGGGCAGCGTTCAATTGGGTTTGCTGCCGTAGACACAGCAACAACGACCGAAGAGTATCAAGGTGTTGGACTGGGGCGTGCAGCATCAATTTCTACAGCGATCCGAGGCAATCGTGGGCGTGCTGGGTCTGGAATCCAGGCAATGACGCGGTTCCGCGCTATGCGTTCCGGCTGTCTTGAAGGCTATTCAGCAGCACGTTCTTCATTGCTTTATCATGCTGGGCAATGCTCTCAGCATCCCAACGATCAAACTTCATCATCAGGTGCTGCTTCACGCTATCGAGAGTGTTAGTCTGGTAGTATTCCTTCTTCGTTTGCGGCATGAAATTGCTGAGCCGCGAGTTCTTGCTGTGGCTGATCAGGCAAAGATTGCCGAATGCGTTGAGCACCTCGCACGGTAATGGATCATGGCCGGGCATGGGATGCTGCGGATAGTAGTGCTCCACCGAGCTGCGGAAAGTGAACTCGTAGGATTTGACGGGTTCTGTTGCCCCAGGCTCACACCAAAGCAGATAATCCAGGAAGTTGAAAACCAGATTGTTTTCGATGTTACCGAATGCCAGCCGGGACTTCAGGCACTCGTCCGAAACACTCGCACGACTTGTCTGGCAGACTCCCTTATTCCGATAGATCATGTCGAAGTAATCAGCGCCACCATCTGGAGCCAGAAACCGGTCGAACACAAACGCCTTCGACACTGATTCCAAGTATCCCAGGTAGCTCATCGCACGGATTTCCTCGGCGTGGAAGAGATGATGCAGTGCTGCATTCAGCCAGTGTTTGTAAACCAGGGTTGGCGTTGAGACATGGAAGGCTGAAAGGAGCATCAAGATCCTCCGGTTGTCGCCCCCGTTGCCTTCTTCGTCCCCAAAGCTATTCACGTAGTTTCCCCGCCCTGATTGACTTTTTTTCCCGCCGTCCTTCCACTTGAAGCGCTTGAGGCTCCAGCGGTCTGTTCCTTTGATGAACTCTCTTTTGATCACATACTGATCGAAAAGGTATTTGCACCGGAGCAGGCTGAAGGTGAATCGCTTCACTCTCGCAATAGCGTCCTGCCCCTTGAGCACATGCTCTTCAAAGGTGGAAATGAGCCGTTTGTCATCGAGAGGGATGTCCTTCTCAGTCGTGACACGCAACACATGTAGGAGGAAGTTCGCGAAGTTGATGACCGTGTTGAATCGCTCGGGGGACTCCTCCTCCTTGTCGTCCGTTTCGTTACCCCCTTTGGCTTCGGCAATAATCTCATCGAGTGTTTGGGAAATGCTCCGCGTGGAGCCATCATCCTCTGACCTTGTCAGCGACTCCCGCAGCCCATCGAAATCGGTCACCTCAAATCGCCCCCAGTCCTTGCCTCCAAAAATCGCACAGCGCTGGCTGGGAGCGAATCCCATTTGCACATACCGTTCCATGTTGGCACAGGCCTCCCATACGGCATGGAGGCAATTCTGGCTCTGTTCACGCTCCGCAGGGTTCTCGATCCCATTGAGCACTTCCATCATCCGGGATTTGAGCACCTCGTGTTTTTCCAGTTGCTCGCCCCGGTTGTTCATGATCTCGAAGTAGTGGTTCAAATCAGTGTCAGCCGGCACCTTCACCCGCATGATCTGCACACTGCCAAACAAGAAATCAGCGAACTGCTCCTCTTTGAGCCGGTTCTCTTTCAGTTTCTGCGGCAGGATTTTCTGGATGAGCCGGTAGCCATTGAGAATAGCGGTGTTAATCTCCTTCTCAACCAACACCTCGGAAGGGTCTTCCTTGAAGTTCCCTTCGAAGATCGCGGCAAAGGTGGTGCGAGAGTGCTCTCGGCTGTCAAAGTGAATCCGCAGTTGCTTATACCAGGACAAATCGGCGGCCTTCGTGTTCTTCAGATACGACGCCAGCAGGGACAAGGTCGTCAGCCGCTGCTGGCCGTCGATCGTTTCGAAAACAGTCGGTTTGGAATCCTTGCGTTCGTAAACCACCAGCGTGCCGATGTAGTAATTCCGCCCCTCAGGCAAATAGTCGATGACGTCTTGAATCAACTGCGTGATCTCGCCTTCGTCCCACGCGTAGTTGCGTTGATACATCGGGATGACGTAGTCCACCCCGCCGTTCAAGAGTTCCTTGATGGAAAGCTGGGAGATGTCGTCACTCATAATACCTCATTTGCTTGAACAGAGCCTCGATCTCCTCGGTTTTGGTTGATTTCATCCCTGCGAGGACAGGGAGGCTGCAGTTGATGAAGTCAGCGGGGCGGGTGGCCTCTTTGATCCGCCTGAACAGATTGTTATCCAACACGTAGTTGTCCATGGTGGCAAGCTGGACCACTTGCATCTGCAAGCGCAGACTGTAGGCCCAGATGAAGATCTTCTCTATCGCCCGGGAGATTTCTGTGAGGCCGAATTTGTCGATGTAGTAGATCAGCAGGCAGTCGAAGATCGCCCGGACATAACAGTCTCCCGTGCGGTTCTTCGCCGGGTAACTGTTGATCGTGCCCATTATCTTCTGGGCATAACCATCGAGCCCTTCGGGGCCGACCAGTTCGTGATCGCGCTTGGATTCGTCACTAATCCGCGAAACCAGTTCCTGATAATGGCTCGTCAGTTCAAAGAAGCGGCGGCCATTTATGATGATTTGATCCAGGTGGAAGGGAAAACCCAAGGCACGGCCGTCAATCCTGCGCTCATACTGCCCGTTGTACTGATCGACAAAATGATGGGCGATCCGCAATTGTTCCACATAGGGGAAGTTGCCGATTGTCTCGATATTAACGCCCTTGAACAACGCCGTGTCATCCTTGCCGAAGTAACGGGCCGAAGCCCCCCGGGACCAGTTCCGGATGCGGTACAGATACTGCGAGAAGAGAGAAGCCAGTTCAGTGGTGTCACTGTTTTCCCAGCAGGCCACCGTGCTGGTTTTCGAGGAGTCGTCGCTCGCGCCGAACTCACGCAGATGATACGCCTTCAGAAGATCGTGGGGCTCCAGGTCCCGACCTCGCGCATTCTGCGAGTCGAAAAACTGGAACGCTTCCGAGACATCGTTCAGTGCCACGGTGACTACCTGGCATTTGTTCAACAGGAAGTCGATATGCTCCTCAGTAAAGTCCGAGCGGGAGACGATGCGGAGAATCTCAAAGTAGTTGTTGTGAATGTTGAACTTGGAAATCTCGCTTTCAAAGCTGGGGTTCACCATCCTCCCTTCAAGTTCTCCCAACTGCTCGTTCAGGTCTTTTCGATCGAGTTCCTTTTCGCTGCGGCGTTTAATCAAGGCACGGGCAGTCAGCAGCAGGCTGATGGTCCGCTGCTGGCCATCCACGATGTTTTTCCGCTCCCCGTCCTGATGGAACACAATCGTTCCCAACCGGTATGAGGACTTATCCTTGTGGATCGTGATATCGGAGAACAATTGGGTAATGTTCTTGCCAGTCCATTTGTAAGGACGCTGATACTGGGGTATGGCAATCGCCATGTCGGCGAGCAATTCCCGTACGCTGATGATCTTGCTGGCAAGGTGAGCAACCTGCGCCGGCTTGGCCGTTGGAATGCTCGCGGTCGTCATATCAGCCGTGTCCTTCGGGTGAGCAGTCTTGACTGAATCGGTCTGCGCTCCCAAGCCTTTTCGCTTCTGTCGTGGATCGCCATGGTGTGATGTAGTTGTTGTTCTCATCACCGTTGTCGCCCAGTTGGTCTGCCGCGGGCAAACCTTAATCGCTTCCTTCGGTAGGTTTGCCGGGCCAGCCTCTCGCACCCGCGGATCAGGTCGGCACGTCCGTCAGGATCAGAGCCTCGCGGACGGTAAAGTAGTTTTACAACCCAGCCTTGCTCGTGAGAACAATCACTTTGGATGCTTGGGCCACATCGACCGACGTCTGAGGGGCCGCGTTGCTCGCGTTCTCGGAGGGTCGACATGAAGCGGAACCCGGCGTCCAGGTCCAACGGGTTGATCCTTGCATCCGTGTCCTTGACGCTGATCGGACCGCAGTGTTTCCGGATTCGGGCGTGCTTGCTGGTCATGTGCACGCGGCAGTCGGCGTGGTCGATGCGGATCTTGAGGAACCGCTTTCCAGGTCAGATCCTCACGGCTTTGACCTGGCTTATTTGAAGGTGGAAACGACGAATCCTCCCCAGTTTTGACTCTGGGAAGGACTCTTTATCTGTCCGTTTGGACAGGTACTTTCGACTTGGGTATCGTTGGTTCTTCTTCTGTTCGTTTAGTGTATGTTTATGGTACTTCTTCTGGATAGTTTTGGTTGTGTTCTTTGATCTTCTCGTCTTCTTATTCTACTTCTAGGTTTTCATCAGCTCATGGCGTTGGTGCTTTCGCACCGTCCCTCGTTTGGCTCGGGCGAGGGAAGGCCCAGGGTTCCTTACCAGCGAGGTTCGTAAGCCTCTATCTCGCGCGACTGCGACGACGGATGTGGGCGGATCGTCGTCTGCGGTGGTCAGCCGGGGAATCGGCTGAGGGTGTACGACTCCGACGCCACCCGTGATGGCACGGTGAGTTGGATCGTGTTTAGGATGTGTCGCGTTCGCTCCGCTACTCTGTTTTCTGCCACGGGGCCGGCATACAGGTCGTCTGTCGCTTCGACCGGCGGGTCAGTTTCCGTCGGACCTGACGTGGCTTGTTCGCGTGAGCGGGCTCTGCCTTCCCTTCGTCCCTGAAGCTCCGAATCACAAATGTGAACTCGACTGGGTAAGTCTTCACGATGCTATCTCTTCATGGCCGTTGTTGGTCCGCCAACGTGACTTGAAGTAAGGTCACCTTGCCCGACCCAGACCTGAAGTAACCCGCCATCTTGAGACTTCCATCGGGTGATGTCCGCTGCGAGAAACTCATCGGTGCGTTTCTGCACGAACGTCAACTCTGCGACACATTGTCATCCAGTCCCAACTCTTTCAACCCGCTACGGGTTTCGTCGGCCTTCGCCACGGCCTGTTCGCGGTCCATCGTGATCTCGAACGACACTTCCAGTTTCAAGTCCGGCGATGAGGCGAACCGAGTCAGAACCTTGGTGTAGAAGTTCATCCACTTCTGCGGCGGAACCGTACCACGCCAGCGAATTGTGCGTTTGCCGGGCTTCGTTTCAATAGTCGGGATGCCTGTGTCATCGCTCGGCCCATGATCCTCAGTCCGCACTCGCACTTCAACGATCGCCTCAAGCCCACCAGATGCGATCCTCACGGTGTGAATTCCGCCCGTCGCGCCAGCAGTGTAAATGCCTTCGGGTGTCATTGTGCCACCAGTCGCAGACCAGTTCATCGCAGGGCTGGGGTATACGTTCCCGTACTGATCGAGGGGAGAACAGGTATAAGCTACCTGCTCGCCGGGCTTGACCACGACGTGGTCTGGCCTGACTGTCAGATTTGCGAGCCGCGGGGGTTCCAGAAGTTTCTGTGCATCCTCGGCTTTTAAGACGAATACATCATCCGAGAGTTCAACCTCGCCCTCTGCCAACGCCTCCTTGAACTTCAACAGCTTCAACCGTCCATTTGTGCCCCGCCCTGCGTACCCGAGAAGCCCCTGCGTCACGCCGTCCGCGATTGTTCTCTTGATGGATTCCGGATTCATCAGTCGCGGAAGTTGAGGCGAAGAGTAGAACGCATCGCGTGCGGCCTTCGTGGACCATTCGCTGACCTGCGGCCAATATCTCACCAACTTGGCAGGGATAATCCCCGTGGTGATCTCGTCGGTTCGTTCCAGTTCCCGAAGGATTAGTTCCACAATGCTGCCCCCGGAACTCGACGTGATTGCCCCCAAGTCGATCGCCCGAAGGTTGTTATCCTTGCCGAGTAAGTGGATGTGGTGGTACGTGCGGAAGATCGCTTCATCCAGGTCGCGGCGGGCGTTATCCAGGTTCCGTTGAAGGAGGCGTCGTTGCCCCTCGTCGATCCGTTTCTTGGTGTCGTCGTCGTCGTCAATGTCTTCCCACGCCAGAGCGTTTCGAGCCTGAGTGCGAACGGCGTCGCCGATATCCGGAACGGCGAAGATCAACGCCGACTTGCAGGTTCGCCCGCTCGATCCGCAATCCCGAACGACCAACTCCATCAAGTCAGTCGTCTTCTTATCGCCGTTCGGTGTGTCGAATCCCAGGACTACGAGAGTCAGCACCGCACGGTTAGGAACGTCGTTGCTCCGCGTCGGTGAGTATTTCCGTTCGATGTGCTTCGAGCCTTCCACCGAGGGGGAGTGCTTGTCGAAGATCTTTTGCGTTTGCTGGCGAATGCGCTCGTCGATGGCCTTGGCCTGAACCGCCCCGCGGCGGTTCACGAGGATCTGGTTCAAGTTCGGCGATAGCCCGAATCGGTAGCGGTTGCGGTCCCAGTTCAGGTAGTAACATGTTGACGCCAACCCCTCCAGCACGTTGTCGAGGTCAGCCATGTTGGAATCTGGCCCGAACACGTCCGTTCTGATCTCCGGAACCGATGCGTCAGCCCTTCCTTGGCTCATCCCGCCGTTTGACTCAAAGAAGATCGACGTCGCCACCTTTCGATGCAATTGAGCTTTCTTGACCGCCTCGTCCGCTTCCTTGTCCAGCCGCATGGCGTGGGCGTCGTTCTTGCCAATAATGTCCGTGGTAACCGGGATTTCGAGCGAGTCGTTCCCGAGTTGTTCGATCAAGGCGGAACGAAACGTCGGATTCTGAAGCGGGGCAAGCCCCAACGTCACGAGTGGCTCGCGCGTTGCCTTGCGGTGTTCCTCCTGGTGGTTGTGGGCCACCCACAACGCCAGTAACCGAAGCACACCGCGAGTTCGCTGGAACCGCGGCAAAGCCTGCCACTTCCGCTCGAACACCGAGATCACAGACGGATGGAACGGGTACGACGCCAGGAAGCGGTCGCGTGCCGTATCCGCGTCGATCCCCGACAGTTCCCCCGCGTGTTCCACTGCCCACTCTGCATACGCCGCCGCCGTCTTCTTCCCCTCTTCGGGCATCTCCTTCCACTCGAAGAGCCGACGACGGATGATCTCGGCCATCTCCGTATCCGCCGACATCATGATCGCCTTGCCAAGCCGATCGAGCATCTTCTTGAAACGCGACTGGTCGGCTTCGTCCTCCGTCGTGTACTCCAGATCCGAAGCCGGGATGGAAACGACCAGTGACACGTTCTTTTCGCCGCGAGCCGTTTCCGCGAGGCAGTCGATGAAGTTGTAGAGCCGGTCTCCGTACCCCTTCTTCCGGTAGGTGCTGACGTAACTCATGATCTCGTCCATCAGGATCAGCACCGGCCGATCCTTCGGCAGCATTGCACGGATCGCGTCACCCTTCGGCTCGATGAACTCCTTCTCGTGCTGCTCGATCGCGGCGAACGACTTCGCACCACCGAGTTGCCAGGCGATCTCGCCCCACGGTGTGAACCGTTTCGGTTCCCCGCTGCCTCCGCGTCCGGTGAGCGAGTCGAATTCCTTGCCCATGAAAACCGCGACCGCAGCTTCGGGCACACGCTTGATATCGCCCTTCAGTAAGATCCGTTCGACGCCCTTCCAACGATTCGCTTTGTCGCCGTTCTTGGCAAGGTGGTACAACGCGGTGAGCGAGTGCGACTTCCCGCCGCCGAACTGCGTGGCCATGTTGAACACGGCCGAAGTTTCGACCTGGATGCCCGATAGTCGCCGCACCACCTGCGAAGCCAGATCGAGTAAACTGCCGGTGACGAACGTGCGGTCGAAGAACCGTTGCGGGTCGGTGTAATCCTTCGGCGCGTTCCCTGCTCGGATCTGATCCAAGTGAACCGCGAACTCGGAGGCGTCCATCGGGCGGTTGTCCCGCAGGTCTTCCCGCAGTTCCACCACGTCGTACCAGGGCTTCAACTTGGCCATGAGAGTTTACCAGGGCGAGGTGGCCGATTTTCAGAGCTTTTCAAAGCGGCCGAGGTTGGTGTTCAACATCCAGAATTTGAAGTAACCGTTCGGGAAGGTGTCGCCTTCCCCGCGGTTACCGAGGACCATCACGGTCTGACCCTTGATGGTCGTCCGTTGTTCGGGTGACAGCTTCCCGATCACGTCGCCGCACACGGCGCTGACCAGATTGCGACCTTGTTCCCAATCGGTACGGTATGCAAACACGACCCGTAGTTTCGCCTGAATGCACAGCACCTTCCACAACGAATACGCGACGCGATCATCTTTCGGGCTGTTTTCCAGTTCAAACGCGGCAAGCGGAAACGGCCACCGAACAGCCGCATCGCCCGCGAACGCCATCACGTCGATACCGAGGTACTCCTGACCGGCCTGCGGCAGTAGGTCAAGCTTGTGGCCCTTCCCTGCTGCGTTCCAACCGAGCGCATGGCATGATTTGACGACCGCTCCCGTCAGACACGCGGTCCAATTCGTCAGTTGGCCTTTGATGGCTGCTTCCTTGAGTGGTTCGCCAATCGACTTCCGCTGAACGTGTGTCAGGAATGCCTCACGCCAGGGGTTGAAGCGGTCTGTGGCCATCACTGCCCCAGACTCTTCTTGCGGGCGAGTACGCCTTCGACCCAGCGACGTTCATCCGTTCCGGGTGGGTAAAGCGCCGCCAGCGATTGCGCGAGCTTCCAGAATCGGGCGTCCTTGCCGACGCCGTCTTCGACCAGGAACCGCTTCAACAACTCGCCGCGTTGTGCCCCAAACAGGATCATCGCCTGATGCAACCGGTCCAGCACCGTTGAGCCGGGCGTTGGTGCCATCAGCTCCACAACGGGGGCTTCCTCGCCGGTCTTGACATCCTTCGGATTGTCGAACAGCCCCGGATTGACCGGCTTCCCTCTCTTCTTCGGCGCTGCGGCTGGTTCCTTCGACTCCTTCCCGAACAGATGCTTCGTGCGTTCGCTGACCGCGAGAAGCCGTGCCTTGTCGCCCTTTATCTCGACAATGGACTCGCTCTTCTCCAGGTGGATGCCAAGCCCCTGTGCGATCTTCCGAGCCGCGTCGAACTCCAGTGCGAAACCCGCCGACTTGACAGACTTGTTCTTGCCGGTTTCCTCGTCGTCCGTGTCTTCGACTTCGCTCTCCTCTGATTCCGCGTTCCTCGCTCCGGATTCCACGCCACCCCCGATGGTCCATAACCACATGGCGGTGATGCGGGCGTCAGGTTCGAGACCGGAAGCGTCGGCGTCGCGGAAGATGGTCGAGAGCGCTTCCTTTGAGACCGCTGCCCAGACGTGCTCGAGGTATTCCTTGAGCGTGACGGGATCGCCATTGGCCTTTTCAACTCCCGAGTAGCGGGAGAAGATTTCGAGAGCTGGTCCAAGGCACGCGAAGATCGCATCGGCTCCCACGACGCCTTCACTTGCAAGACGCGGCATCCACTCGTGCATCCGCTTCGGCAGCTCCGATAGGACTTGCCGCCACTCGCCTGTCAAGTCTGATTCACGCGGACGGCAGACCATGAAGATTGAAGACTGCAATGAGGCTGAACCCAGCGCACGGGTGCGTCCTTGTCGTTCTGTGTCTATGGCCCAGGATGACGTCATCACCCACCCGCCATTGATGACAGCAGAGAGCATTGACTCCCAAGCTGTAGTGCTTGCATCAGCAAATACCAGACACGAGAGACCATGCGGCTTTGTCAGGTTCTTTGCCGTCCGCAATGCGCTCGTCATACCATCCACGAAGAATGAAGCATCCTTCACTCGACCATCAGGCCCTTTTGCAGAATTCGTGACGACCAGCTCGTTGGTTTTCTCGGTCAGATCGGAATCAAAGAGACCTGGGGCAATGTCTGCGAGGCCTCGCCGCATCCACACATAAAAGACATCTGACAAATCGGCATATGGAATGGCGGCAAAATATGGTGGGTCAGTGAAAAAAAAGTCAACCGACTCGTGCGGAATGGGACAATCTGCTGCCGGCGATCTGACAGCAACGCCTGTGTTGACCAGGCTGACATTGTGTTCAATGACTCTCGTGACCCACTCGACGGCACCATCCCAGTTGGCCATCCCTGGGCCACATGGGTTTGCTTCTACGTAATCCCAAACGATCTGGAGGGCTTGCTTTGAGAATAGGCCTTCGATTGTGGATCTGATCGGGTTCCAGCGCGAGAGGGAGCTGTTTTGCATAACCATTCGATCAAGCACGAAGTGCAGCAATGTCAGGAGTGACGTCTTAAAGGATCGGTCGGGATGGGAAAGCTGACCAACTCGTTGGATCGTCTTCTGAAACACCAGGATCGCTGCAAGTTGACGAGAGCTGTAAAGGTCTCGAAATCGCTTAATTCCGATACGGGTCACGATGCAGACACCGACCGTGTTCTTATAAGGACGCAACGGATTGATCAGTTCATCTGGGAGGATACCGCTCTTCGTATCAAGTCCACTGATCCATTTTTTGGCTGACGCCACCGTTTGCAAATCAGCATCAGTCGGTCCTCTAAATATCCGTTTGGAGCCAGAAGATTGCACGAGGACAGAGAGCAACCGAGCCTGATCGGCTCCACCATGTTGGGATAGCATCTGCTCTTTGATGCGTTTGTCGGGTGTTGTGTAGTTGCAACACGGACACGTCAATTTGCCACTTCGGACGGTCGCGGTGGATGTCGCTTGTTTCCCCTCTCGCACCGTGACAACCGCCCTGGAATCTGCTGTTTTTTCGACGAGCAAATGAGCGATGGGGTCTCGTTCAGACAACGCTGTCGCGCGGAGCAAAGGAACTTCAACACCGCACATTGGCCCCTCGCAGCGCGCCGTTCTCGCCCAGAGATACGCAATGGGCGTCGAGCCGTCGGCATCCTTAGGGTAGAAGGCATTCAGTTCCTTCTCGGCCTGTTCCTTCACCCACTGACCCCACTTGCGAACCTCGTCCGCGAGCTTCTGACCGTACTTCGGGATGTACTCCAAAACGACCTTGTTCAGCAGCACGGCAACAGGGTTTAGGTCGCTGGCAAAGGCGTCGGCCCCGACTCGAAGTGCTTCGAGCGGAATGCTGCCGCCACCCGCAAACGGATCGGCAACGAGCGGGCGCGTACCCTTCTCACCGCCGAGGGCTTCGTGCGCTGCCTGTGTGAGTGCCCGAGCTGTCTCCAGATACGCGGGAACGGTTGAGTTGTCCCAGTTGGCGAAGTCGGCGATGAAGTCGAGGAGTGCGAATCGGAGGATGTTCTGGTGGTCAGCGTCAGCGGGATCGAGCGGCGGGTTGTTCTTCGCGAACACCTTCCACCGAACGAGGCTCGCTTCAGACGCCGTTTCCTGAAGGTGAGCCTTCTCCTCGGTAATCATCTTGGGGAAAACACGACATGCGAACGCGACGAGGTGTTTAGCCGCAGCCTTGCGGAATGCCTGCGGACAGAGTGGGTCAGCGGGATCAGGCCATAGGGAAGCACAGATAACAGCACGGCAGGCCGCGAGCGGTCGCCGTGCCCACCAGATGTGAAGGGTTGAAATGTGTCCGTGTCGGATCGACTTCTCCCGCCTCGCGTGGGCCGAGATTCGAGCGATGGGTAGATCGACTTCGATGAGGCGCTTCGGGTAAGGCTGTGTCATTTCTGCAGTTCCGGGTTCACGACCTTATTGGCGATGTCAAAGATCGCTTTCAGGCGGCGATCACGGAAGTCGCAATATGTGGGCACGTCAAATTTCAGGAGTGCGGGGTCTTCAGCAAATGCTGGCACGAGAAGGTGGGAGACAACATCAACACTCTGCTTCTTCAGCCGAGTGAAAAACGCATCGGGGTACTCTGCCCGCTTGCGGATATTGTCCGTCGCACCGACGAAACGATAATTTCCGATGTGGTTGATGTCCGGTGTCGTCAGCTTGAGCTGACTTTTCAGGGCGCTCTGGGGGTAAATGTGGTCGATGTGAGGCTCGTTCCCCTTGAAGCAGACATTAAAGGGGCTCGCACCGAAGCGTTCAACGTAGATGAGATTCAGGATGATGAACCTGAGTTGCATGTTGTGGAGGTCCGTCAACTTCAACTCGACAGGCATCGTCCGGGATGCCGAAAAGTATGTCTTCACCGTGTCCAGCGGGAAGCCATCCGGCAGTTCCTTACCGACCCGGGTGTGCATTGCGTTGATCACGTTATCGGTCTGGCTACCGTACCAGTTAAACAATTGCGATTTGTAGTAATAGCCCCGCATCAGGACGCGGTTCGCCTCGTTCGGCTTCGGGTTGTGGTACAGGTAATCGAACAGAGGGATGAAACTGGAGTAGCTCCGGATCACCTTGTCCGCGTAGAGCTTCAAATCGTTAGTGATGAAGTCGCGCAGCTCTTGGAATGCGGCCTCGGCACGGTGCCACTCGCCCTCGATCGTCTTGACGAGAGTCTCGCCTTCCGGGGAACTGAACTGTTCAGCGGATAACTCTGCCCCCTTGCCGTGAGCCACGACGAGGCACTTCAGAGCGAATGATTTGTCGAAGTCAAGTCGGCCGCCGTTCAAGAGGTCGACGATTTCTTCGATGTTCTGCTCAATCGCACTCCACTTTTCTTTCATCGCAGCGAACATGAGGTCGGAAGCGTTGAGCTTGGTTCCGCCCGAATTGACTCGCACGAAGATGTCCAGAATCTTCTTGTAGGGGTACTGGTTCGCGACCCCGTCGAGTTCTTCGACCCAGAAGTGCTTCTCCTCCCGCAACAGCGATACCAGTTGACTGCAGTTTTCGCGGACGAACCGCTGGCGTTTGCGCTCAGCATCCCTCTCCTGTTTCAACCCGTCATCAAGTTCATCATTGAGTTCATCGGCGAGAGTCAGCGCGTTCTTCTGCGCATCTATCCCGAGCAGGTTGCGTATCCGGTAGAACGACAACCCCGGCGGCTTGGCTGAGAAGACGGTGCGGTACATCAGCCCTTCGGTGTTGGGCTGGTCGCCGCCCGTGATGTCGAGATACGCATCGAGGTCGGTCTTGCCGTCGTTCGACTTCACGGAGCCGTTGAAGAGCGCGTAGAGGGACTGGAGCCGTTGCTGACCGTCGAGCACGAAAACCTTCTCGATGCCTTTTTCGGTCTTGCTGTTGTCGTAGTAATCCGAGAGATCGGCGTCCCACTCGACGGAAGGCATGAATCTGCGTGCCTTGATATAGTCCTTCGTTCGCCAGAACAGGAGCGTCTGGATCGGGTAGTTCCGCATGAGGCTGTCGAGCAAGCGGCTCATCTGTTCCCGATCCCACACGAACGCGCGTTGAATGTGTGGGAGGAAGAGCGAAACGTTGATTTCCTCAATCAGTCGAAACAGAGTGCGGGGCTTGTAGCTCATTGCTTCCCTTCGCTCGCTTCCACGATTGCGCCTGGGTTAATTTGGTAATGCTCGACGGTCATCACCGGATTCCACCCAAGGCGGGCGGGGTTCTGGATCGTGTGCAGTTCCGGCGTGCCGCCGCAGTTGAACACCGCGTAGAGCCAGTAATCGCCCGCAAGCCGTTGTGCGGTACGATACTCGTTTTCGGTGAGGGCAACCACCCCCACACCGGCCCGGCCCTTCACTTCGATGAACCGCGACTCGACGAACGCCTTCGAGTCGTGCGGGTGGGGCCGACGGCTGATAATGTCGAACCCACGGTTTTCGGACTCGACGCTTTCGGCCACCCAACCGCGTTCCGTTTCATGCCGGATGGCTACAGCCACGGCGATTCGCTCGATCTCGTCGTCGCGGACCATCGGGGCGAATTGCGGCATCGCCCGGTCAGGGTGCGGATGTATTTGCACACGACCAATGTGTGTGATGTCCGAAATGGTGCAGTGTCGTTCCAGTTCCAACTCTCGTTTCCGGGTGTCGCGGCGGGAGTTCAGTTCGTCAAGGTGCTGTTCCGCCTGGGCGATCAACCCGTCCAGCCCTTGCACAGTCTGGCCAACGATCTGGCGGTTGAGAAACTCCCCGAGTTGGAGTTGCTGCCGGTCAATGAGGGCGTTCAGACTGATCTCGACGTGCCGTTCAACTCGCTCGACTTCCCGGATACGGTCGGCACAAGCCCGTGCGGCCCACGGCTTCAGAGCGCGTTCGTAAAGGAACTGCTCAACAGCCCGTCGTTCTGGTGCGGGAAGTGAGGTTGAAGGTTTCGTGCCGGGTGCGGTCGGGGTGATGTCGTGGAGAATCGTCGGTTCGTGAAGAGTCATCTCGCTGGTTGCTAATGTTTCGACGGCAAACAATCGACGGTGGAGGGTGTGCCCGCGGCCATCTTTGATCGACGCTGCGTACACGTCCAGCACGGCGGGCCGTTCGCGATGCAAATCGAAGAATACCGCCCCCCGTCGGAGGTGATCCTCGACTCGGGCGAGCAAATCGGTGCGAACTGCCTCGAATAGCGGGTGTCCCGGCGTAACCCACTCGAGTGTAGGGTCGCTGGGCAATACGGCCTTGTCGAACGCGATCTTGGCGTACTCGCGGCCCAGCCGACCGAACTTCGATTCCTGGCGGTCACCGATGGGGAACAGGTTTCGGGGGACCTTGCCGACGCGATAGGCCCGGCTGTTGGGAGCCGTCGCCTTCGGCTGCAACCCGGATTCCGGTGCCGCTCCGACGAAGAAGTGTTCGATCACTTCGGGGACGAGTCGGCGTTCCTTCGCCTCGGCCGATTTCCCTACGATCGCCGATAGGTTCAGTTCTTTCTTCGCGAGTCCTTCCAGAGCGTTCTCGGTAATCGCACGGAAGCGGGCCGGACTCACATCCTTCACGATCCGGTCCTGAATCTTGTACTCGTCGGTGAGCCGGGCATACATGTCGCGGAACAGCTTTTCCAACAGCGCCGAAGGGAACACCTCGCCAACCACGTCGAAGACTTGATCAGTGCCGAGTTCTCGGCGAATCTCGCGAAGACGGTCGAGGAGCTTCTGGAGAACGCGACCTTCGCGTGTGTTCTGGGCGACAAAATTGAAGACGAGACAATCGTGTTCTTGACCGTACCGGTGGATACGGCCCACACGCTGTTCCAACCGCACGGGATTCCACGGGATGTCGAAATTTATCATCAACCAGCAGAATTGGAGGTTGATGCCTTCGCCCGCCGCTTCTGTGGCAACGAGAACTTGGGCCGACTCTTTGAACTCGCGTTCCGCATTGATGCGGGTTCCAGGGGTATCGCGGTCGCCGACCTTCATCCCACCGTGAATCTGCGTGACGGTCAGTCCCCACTCGCGGAGCTTACCCAGCGGGCGACCATCACGACCATCGGCGACAAGGTAGTCGAGCGTGTCCTTGTGTTCCGTGAAGACGAGCAACCGCATCTTCGGGTTTGTGAACAGATTGTGTTCCGTCAGGACGCTGCGGAGTTTCGCGAGCTTCGACTGCACATCACGCCGTTCCAGTCCCTTCGCTTGGTCGATGAGTTTGGTCAGTCGCCCGATCTCTTCACGCAGGACAGTCGGGTCAGCCGACAAAACCTCGCCTTCGAGATGACCCATGATCCGCAGTTGCTCGTCTTCGGTCAGATCCTCGAAGTCTTCGGGGATTCGCCGCTCGATCTGCTCGCGACGGTAGGCTTCGGGGTCTTCAAGAATCTTTTCCCTTCGCTCTCTCATCCGCTCAAGACTGCGGCGAACCGCATACACGGAGGAAGCCATTCGCCTTTGCAGCAGGGCCATCGTGAACCCGACCGCACGCCCACGAGCCGATTCTTCTCCGGCGGCCGCGATTGATTGGTCTTCAACGTAGCGGGTCAGTTCGTCATAGAAATCGAGTTCTTCGCCGTCGAAATCAAACGCGGCTGTGCGAACTTCTCGTTTTGTGAACAGTTTGTGGACTTCGCCCGTGTCTGGGTGCGGGAACGAAACGAGCGAAATGATCTTGGTCGCCCTTGTGCGGTGTTGCCGTCATCAAGAGGAAGTGGTCGGTCATTTTGGAGAGCGATTCGCCGAGCCGGTAGGCATAGGTTTTCCGGTCGTCAGCCGGGGCACTCATCTTGTGCGCTTCATCCACAATAACGAGATCCCACCGAGAACGGAGCAAACTCTCGCGAGCGTCCTCCATCACCGACACCCACGACACGGATGTGATGACCTGGTCTTTATCCTGCCACGGATTCTGACCGTAGTTTGCTCGCAGAACATCGCCGCGGATCACCTCGAACTTCTCGCGGAACTTGTCGGCCAATTCACGTTGCCACTGGAATGTCAGATTTGCGGGCGTGACAATGAGCACTCGCTTGACCAACCCCCGAGCCTTCAATTCCTTCAGGAGCAACCCGGCCATGATCGTTTTGCCCGCTCCGGGATCGTCAGCGAGCAGAAACCGAATTCGCGGCAACTTGAGGAAGTAGTTATAAACCGCTTCGAGTTGGTGTGGTAGCGGATCAACCCGCGCGATAGAGAGTGAGAAGAACGGATCGTACTCGTAGGCGAGACCCAGTCGATGGGCTTCGACCCCGAGGCGAAAGAGGCGGGCATCGCCGTCAAACGGTTCTTGGCCCGAAGACACGATAAGTCGCGCAAGCTGATCCGGCGTGAGGACGGGATCGTGGGTCAACCCGGTCTGCAATCCTCGCCCGATGACTTTCAGAGAATCACCCAGCGGCACAACGGCGAGAACCTCCACAGGTTCAGGAAGAGTCGGGCCGCGGATGATGGAACCTGGTTGGAGTGTAGTCGTATGTGCCATCTGGTTCGCCTTGCTGCATTCTGTGGGTGATGAGATGGTACGCCGGGTTGTCCGCAGAGCATAGCTCGGGAGTTCACGAAGAATGCAACGATATCACACAGGGTCCCGAACTCCCGCCACCGACGGTTACAGGGTTTGTAAGCGAAACTGGATGTTGGTTCTCGCCGCGAAGGTGCCGGGTTGTCAGCAGAGATCAGAACGGTGGCTCACCTGAGCAACATCCCGTTCGCCGCGCTAGTCGATGTGACCGACGCTCCCAGATCAACCATAGCGATCGGTTTACCGCATCAGAATTACTGATTACTGAAACAGCGAGTGCGGCGCCGTTCGCCGAGTACAGCACCTGCATGCTGCGGCCATCAAACTCGCGGCCGACGCTCGCGTGGACGGCTCAACGGATCAACGGCGTGATCTATGTCGACGCGCTGGGAATGTTAGCGAGCCCCTGACGCAAGCGGAGGATGCCCTGACTGCGGCGGCTCCGGCGATGCCGAGCGGAACCTTACCCGATCTGCTCGATCGAGTTCTCGTGTAGCCGATTAGTATACGGCTCCTTCGCCACTCAAACGGACAGGCGATCCAGCGTGTTTTTGGAGGTGCTACGCTCACCCCCGCTGCTCTGCTTTGTGCGGCGGGACCGGCGTACAGGTCGGCTGTCGCTTCGACAGGCGGGTCAGTTTACTTGAGCGGGTTCAACTTCCCATCCCTGAGACTCCCAACCGCAGATGCTGTGGACTTAATTCCGATACTGATGGTGAATATTCGGGCACAATGTCAGTCTCAGCGAACCGAGGACACCGTCTTGGTCGAATATTTGGAGACAGGTTGTTTCGATGTCAATGCTGAATGAGTTCGGGATCCCAGTCACATTGCCGATGAATTTGGTGAATAGCGGGACGTCTGATACAGTGTCATCGTCGGAAAATCTCAAAAAACAACGGAAATTGCTGACATGCTTTCGCTGGACAAATCGATTCTGTAATTGGAAGTGCTGAAACAATGGTGTGATGAGTCGGCATGATCGATCGAATCACAGACGATTGGATTCCTCTGCGGATGTCTCTCGACACGTTGCACTACGACAGGGGAACAAACACGGTTGCGGACGACTTCGCTTGCGGAACACCGCTCGCCACGCTCCCGGGAAGTTCCACCGGAACCAGCGGTCAGTGACCTCGTTCAATCAAGGGGCTGAATGATCTCACATCAAAGTCAGTTGGCGAGTTCGACTCGGCAGTTTACGGTTGGCAAATGAAGGAGCAACGCGAACAGGAGTTGCGGAAGGTTTCCGTGTGCTTGGGATACGAGGTTTGATAATCCGTAGTGGACAGACCCGTGAGTTTGCAAGAGTGCAACCATTGAGAGTGTGGCTTCAACGTTGGTGAGGCCGAACCACCCGTACGTCCCATGTTTGGATCTGGCGATTTCGAAGAACTTGGGGAGGCGGCAAACAGAATATGACTCAGAACGTCGCCCGAGAAGAACCACAACCGTCGATCGCACCGCTCCGCAACCGGTGGCCTGACGGCAGTCTGTATAGTCGCCCGTGCGAGGTGGAAGTATCGCTTACGACTCTATTGGGGTTGTCGACAAGCGAACTTATTCAGCGTTCTCGCATTACGGATAGTCATGATCCGAACTACGTCCCGTCCGAGTGCGTGCTGTACTTTGTCCGCCGCCCCGGTTTGATCGATGACGTCCTGCACGACTTATTCGTGATTTTACGCCAGCGAGTCCTTCGGGCCGTGCCCGTAACCCCTCGGCGGCTTGCCGGCACCACAATGCTCGCAGAAAAATCGGGTGAACAAGAAATCCAAGAGGCCGTCCTCCAGAAGTTTCAAGAGATGCTCTGTGGCGACCGCAAGGGCAAATACGACGACAGGCTCGATTGCTTTGAGTGCCGTTTCAACTTCTCGCTCGCGCGACTTCGGTTGACGGCTCGAAAAAAGGTCTGGCGGGACGAATTCCGTTTCAAACAGATGGACTCCACGGACGATGTGGGCGGACCACCGACGGAGATCGAATCGGCCCTTGCGAAGATGCGGAACGCTCTCAATGGCGAAAGTGTGGATTTTCTTTACCGGACAAAGCTCCATGCGGCGATTAACTCCTTGCCGCCAGACCAGCGGCGAGTCATTGAGTTGATCTTCCAAGAGGTGCCGATTGACTCCCAGAAGGAGGGGGTTATCACAATTGCCAATCTCGTTGGTTGCGGTGAGAAAACAGTCCGCAATCGGCGAAATCGGGCGTTTGAAACCCTGCGTGACGCCTTGAAAGAGGAAGAGGACGTATGAGCACCTTCCGCGATCCGGAGGCGATTCTTGACGCGTTCGCGGTCGAGGCCACACACGACCGGAGCACCCTTGAACGTTATCTCCGCCAGTACCCGGAACTCGCCCAAGAATTGATCGACCTGTCGTCCGAGCTCCGCCTCGCCAATGTTCCGATGTCCCCTGACGGTGATCCCGTGGCGGACCCGGAACTCGAAACAGCGTGGTCTGAATTCTTTGGTTGCAAACCGCAAGTAGAGCCACGCACCGAGGCAGTGAATCCGTTCGCGAAATTCAAGGGCCTCGCGTTCGCGAAGCTGGCGTCGGCATTGGATGTCCCTCGTGTGTTCCTCACGGCGTTCCGAGATGGGCTGGTGACGGCGTCGTCGATTCCAGAGCCATTTACAAAACGGTTCGCCGACGCGTCCGGGGTATCTGTCGAGTCGGCACGAGACTATTTCGCACAGGCGCAACCGGGACTGGCGGCGCTCGCCTTCAAATCGGACGTAAAACCGTCGCACCAAGGCCAGAAATCGTTTCGTGAACTTGTTCAGGCCACGGAAATGACTGAACAGCAACGGCAACTCCTTCTCCGGGAATGCAACGCCGATGGACTCAATTGAGATCAGTCGCCAGAGTGCGGGGCGATTCCACGCCGCAGCGGTCGCGACGGGGCGAGATCCGTGGAAACCTTACGCGTTCGCGTGCGCCGAAGCAGCGAGACGTCTGATCGATGTCGCCAAGGTTCCGGCGGGGGATGTTCGACTCTTCGGCGGCCGTGCAGTGTACGACCCCGACGCGCTCCTGATCATCCATGAGGACACGGGGGATGATTTCGCAAGCGCGTTTCTGGTCGCCCACGAGATTGGACACGTTGAATTCGATGGCCAAGACGAGGCGGATAAGACCTCGGAGGTTGACCCACTCAGGGCGTCGGAGGCGGTTCCCGTTGGTGTTGATCGCGTCATCGACTACAGCCAGCGTCAACGGCGTGAGGTCCAGATGGACCTGTTCGCACGAGAGTTCTTGGTGCCCAGACCATGGGTGCGAAAATTGCACCTTGAGGAAGGGGCTACCGCGGCAACTATTGCGTCGAGACTCGGCGCACCGCACGCCGTTGTCTCCCAACAACTCCTCGACGCACTCCTTCTTCCCGCGATCGAGATCCCCGCATCCAAAGAAGTTGAGAACAAGCCTCTGAAACCGGACCAGCAAGAGGCGGCGACACACGAGGGAACACCGTATCTGCTCGAGGCCGGGCCAGGAACAGGGAAGACGCAGACACTGGTGGGCCGGGTCGAGTACCTCCTCACCAAAGGAATCGAGCCGAGCAAGATCCTTATTTTGACCTTCTCCAACAAGGCCGCCGGCGAACTTTCGGAGCGAATCGGTTCAAAACACCGGGCGGCGGCAGCGAGCATCTGGGTCGGCACTTTCCACGGCTTCGGGCTGGACATCATCCGCCGCTTTCACGACCACCTCAAACTACCCCACAACCCGAAGCTCCTCGAACGAACTGATGCGATTGGGTTTCTGGAGGATGAATACCCAAAACTCGGTCTTAAACATTTCAAAAACCTGCTGGACCCTTCGGCTTCGATCAAGAGCATTCTCGATGCGATCTCACGTGCCCAAGACGAAGTCATCGATGCCGGAGGATACCGCGTCCTGGCGGAGGCGATGCTTGAGTCTGCCACGGCTCCCGAAGAGCGTGAGGCCGCCGAACGCAGTCTTGAGGTAGCAACCGTATTCGCCGCCTATGAGAAAATGAAGGTGGCCAAAGGGCGTGTCGATTTCGGCGACCTCGTGGCGATGACGGTTCGGCTATGTGAAACGAACGCGGACGTCCGTGAGTACCTGGCCACACGCTACGAGCACATCCTAGTCGACGAGTATCAGGACGTGAACAGGAGCAGCGTGCGCCTCTTGAAATGCATCGCCGGGGAAGGCCGCAATCTCTGGGCAGTTGGTGACGTGAAGCAGTCGATCTACCGGTTTCGAGGGGCCTCCGCGTTCAACATGGCTCGCTTCGACCGTGAGGATTTCCCTGGGGCAAAGCGCGGCCGGCTGACGGTGAATTACCGAAGTGTCGAGGAGATCATCGACGCGTACCTCACATTCGCCGAGGAGATCCCGAGTGTCCGCGGGACCGAGATTGGATTGCGTGCGAACCGCGGTAAGGGCGGGGAGCGGCCCGAGTACCAGGCGGTCGAGACCGCCGACCAAGAAATCGCGGCGGTTGCGGAGGCGATCGAGGAGTTGCACAAGAAGGGATACGCGTACCGCGATCAAGCGATCTTGAGCGCCGGCAACGAACGGCTCGGACGCATGACCGAAGGGCTGGAGAGCCTTGACGTGCCGGTGCTCTACCTCGGGAGTTTGTTCGAACGCGACGAGATCAAAGACTTCCTTTCGCTCCTCTCACTCCTTGTTGATCGCCGGGCAATGGGGTTGCTGCGTGTCGGGGGGCAGAAGGCTCATGCCATTCCGCTCGCCGACGTCGCCATCGTGCTATCGAGTCTCAAAGCGGACGATTGCGAACCGATGAAGTGGGTAGAAAGACTCAAGACCCTCCCTCCACTCTCTCAGAAGGGTCTCGTGGGTCTTCAAAGCGTCGCCGCGCTCCTTGCCGGGTTTGCGCCGGATGCAAACCCTTGGACCGTACTTTGCACGGTGTTGCTTGATCGCACGCGGGTTGCCGCAGTTGTCGCCGAGGCCGAAGACATTCGGACGCGGTCACGCGGTATTGCGATATGGCAGTTCATGAATTTCGTTCGGAGTCAAGCCGGCGGCCAAGGGTTCCCGCTCTCTCGACTACTCACAAGGATTCGACGGCTGGTTTTGTTTTCTGATGAACGCGACCTGCGTCATCTCCCCGCAGCCGCACAAGGAATTGATGCCGTTCGGCTGATGACGATGCACGGGAGTAAGGGGCTTGAGTTCCGTGCAGTCCACATTCCAGGTTTGACCAACTCAAGTCTCCCCCGCTCGCCGAATGCCCTTGTCGCGGGAACGATTATCCCCCCCGATGGCTTGATCGATGGGGCCACTGGCAAGGCGGTAGACGCCGTCAAAGAGGCTTTGAGTGAGGAACAGCAGTGTTTGTTCTTCGTGGCTCTATCAAGAGCACGCGACCGGCTGACGCTCTATTCCTCTACCCAAAAGTCGAACGGGGCGGATCACCCTCGGTCGCCATTCATCGATCGCTTGGACGGCAGAATCGACATTCGCCGCGTTCGACCGATGAAGGCTCTCACTGCGAGCCCTGAAGATTCGCCGGTACCGCTGACCTTCGACGGGCCGTTCGCTTTCACCGACCACCAACTAGCCTTGTACGAGCGGTGCCCTCGCCGCTTCCTCTACACCCACATCCTTGATGTGGGGGGCCGTCGGAACGAAACCGCGTTCATGCAGTTACACGCGGCCGTCCAGAAAGTCATCGACGGGATCGGGGGCAAAGAACCCTCACTCGCAGAGTTGACGGCTTCGTTAGACGTCTTGTGGGCAAACCATGGCCCGACGGATCATGGCTATGAGAAAGAGTACAAGCGAATCGCCGTCCAGTTGCTGAGCTTTTACTCCGAAACCGCTCTGGGTTCAGAAATCCAACCAGTGCCATTACTCCGCCTAGCGGTCCCCGGAGGCGAGATTGTGATCCGTCCCGATCAGGTCTTAAATGCGGGCGGGAAGATCACGATGCGCCGGGTCGACACCGGGCACAAGGGCTCCAAGGATTCCGAGAGTCTTGCGACCGCGGCGTTCTTCATCGCGGCGCACGCCCACTCCTCGGACTCCGCGGTCGAATTGGTTCACCTGAGCGACGGTGAAATCACGCCGGTCGCGATGACAACCCGCGTCCTTGCCAACCGTCGCAAGTCGATTGACAAGATGGGGACCGACGTCCAGGCCGGTCGATTTCCACTCAATCAGAGCAGAACCTGTCCCCGCTGCCCGGCTTTTTTTATCTGCGGGCCGTTACCCGACGGACCGATGAAGAAAAATCTCGGCTGACGTTACCGGTCACATCCCGATCGAGCGATTAGTCTTTCAGACCCACGGCGAAACGCCTGGGACTTACTGAAAGGACGATCCTCGTGAACAACATCATCGCGACAACTACCGGAGGCCTCGGTGCCGCGTCTTTGCACCGGATCTCCGTGAGCGACGAAAGCCTCAACTTTCGCCCGGTTACGGTTGCCGACCCAGTTCCCCTGGGCCGCCAAATTCTCATTGCCGCCGGCCTCACGCCGGTCGACGACTTTAGCCTCTTCGCCGTGCTGCCGAGCGGAGACTTTGAAGACATCCGCCTGGATGAAACGTTCGACCTGCGAGCCAAGGGGACCGAGCATTTCGTCGCCTTCCGGTCCGACCGAGACTTCCGGCTCACTCTGAACGACCACGAGTTGCGGTGGGGGAAGCCCGCGATCAGCGGTGCCACTCTGCGCACGTTGGCAAAGGCTGCGGACGACCAGGTCGTGTACTTGGAGGTACGCGGGGGTGAGGACCGCCTCGTCGAACCGGGCGAGCTAATCGACCTGACGAAGCCGGGCGTCGAACGGTTCTTCACAGCCCCTCGGCCGACCTTTGAAATCATCGTGAACGCACGGCAGAAGACCGTCGCCGGACCAGAGGTGACGTTCTCGCAGATCGTGCAGTTGGCGTTCCCTGGGCCTCACGAGCCGAACGTTGTCTTTTCCATGTCTTTCCGCCACGCCGCTTCGAAGCCTCCAGCGGGGGAGCTGGGCGCCGGTGGCGTCGTCAAAGTCAAGAAGGGGACCGTGTTCAATGTCACACGCACTACTCAATCGTAACGCCGACCTCAAGCGTCTTCGTGACGAGGGCTACTTTGTGCAGATCCGGGGCACGCACCTCGTGATGCGCGAGGTGCCCTACGTCAACGAGAAGCGTGAAGTGCTCACGGGCACTCTGGTTTCGAGCTTGACCCTGGCCGGGGACACGACCCGGCCCCCGGACTCGCACCAGGTGTGGTTCAACGGGGATTTTCCGTGCAACGCCGACGGCAAGCGAATCACGGGCATCGGCGAGGGTGCGGGGGATTACAACCTCGGTCACGGCTTAACCGCGAAGTACCACTTCTCGACCAAGCCAGGTCGGGACTACCTGGACTACCACGAGAAGATGACGGCCTACGCCGGCATCCTCGCAGGTCCGGCCGCGGTGCTGAAGCCTGACGCCACGCCCCGTGTGTTCCGCGAGCCTGAAGACGAAAATGACGGTGTATTTAACTACACAGAGACCGCGTCCGGTAGGGCAGGGATCGGTGCGCTAAGCGAACTTCTGAGTCACGAGATTGTGAGCATCATCGGGCTCGGGGGGACCGGCTCGTACGTGCTCGACTTTGTAGCCAAGGCACCGGTGCGAGAAATCCGTCTGTTCGACGCGGACGAGTTTCTCCAGCACAACGCATTTCGCGCGCCTGGCGCCCCATCGATCGTGGAACTGCGGGACGCTCCCCTCAAGGTCGATTACCTCAAGGGGATTTATTCGAAAATGCACCGCGGGATCATCTCGCACAAGACCCGACTCACAACGGACAATCTGCCCCTGCTCGACGGGACCACATTCGCGTTTCTCTGCCTCGATGCGGGTGAGGCAAAGAGTGCGATCGTCGGGAGATTCGAGGCCCTCAGGATCCCGTTTATCGACTCCGGCATGGGCTTGGATCTCGTCGACGGTTCACTCGGTGGAATGCTGCGGGTGACGGCGAGTACGCCCGAAAAGCGTGACCACGTTCACCAAGGCCGCATCCCTTTTGCGGGCGGCGGAGCGAACGACATCTACTCCTCCAACATCCAGGTCGCAGACCTCAACGCGCTCAACGCCGTGCTGGCCGTCATCAAGTGGAAGAAGATTCGCGGATTCTACCGTGATCTCGAACGAGAGCACCACTGTACCTACACGACCGACGGCAACCAGCTCGAAAACGGAGACCAGGCGTGATCCACTGCCACCGCCTTCAACACTGCTTTGTGTGTAACTTTCCGGAAACCCTCGAGCCTGGGGTCCTCTACGTGTCAATGGAGTTTGGCACCGCCAGCCACTGTTGCTGCTGCGGGTGCGGGGAGGAGGTCGTCACCCCTTTCTCGCCAACTGGTTGGAAGATGACGTACGACGGCGAAACCGTTTCTGTGTGGCCGTCAGTAGGCAGTTGGACATTACCGTGCCGGTCACATTACGTTATCGACCGCGGGCGAGTCCTTGAAGCAGAGGTCTGGAATAGCTCGCAAATCGCGGCGAGGCAGCAAGACCGCATCACCGTGGCGAGTAGCGATATTCGGGCAACGGTTCTACCTCAACCGACATCGATCCCGGCCGTGAGAGATGAGAAAGTGCTGGGTTGGTGGGGTCGACTCCGCCGCTGGCTCTTAACCCCGTGGAGGTGATCCTTCGCAGAGTGCCTGAAGCCGAACGATCGACTCGCGAGTGTCGGCTCCCATACCGACCGATCAGGTCAGGGCCGAAGCCCGGCAGCATGCTGGGAATAATCTTGGGCGACGTTACCGGTTGCTTCCTCGCCGGGCGATTACTCTTTCGAAACCATTCCGAAACGCATCAGCTTCAATTGAAGGATTCTGCATGGCCCGCCCGGCAAAGACCAAAAACACGCCGCAAAAGGCATCCAAATCAACAACCCTTGCTGGCAGTCCCGGTGAGCCGAGCGAGGTGACTCGCTACATCTCGCCCATCGTGACAGCGATGCTGTGGGGAAAAGCTGGTGGCCGGTGCGAGTTTGCGGGATGCAACCAGCCGCTCTGGCGTTCACCGGTGACCCAAGAAGTAGTGAACATCGCCGAGCGGGCACACATCTATTCATTCAGTAGCGGCGGCCCGCGTGGGAACGCTGGTATCGTCGCGGACGAGCTCAACGGGATCGACAACCTGTTGCTCGTGTGCCCCATTTGCCACCTGAAGATTGACCGAGCTCCGGCTGGCGGTCGTTACACCATTCCGGTGTTGCACGCGATGAAAGCGCGGCACGAACTCCGCATCGAAGTGGTGACCGGCATCGATCCCGATCTCCGCAGTGCCGTCGTGCTGTACGGCGCAAACATCGGGGACCACAATTCCCCGCGGTTGACGATGGACGCGGCCACCGCAATGTTCCCATCGCGGTATCCGGCTTCCGCAACGCCGATCAGCCTCGGCACGCTCGACAACCCGACGAAAGACCGGAGCGACGAGTTCTGGCTTACCGAAGCAGCCCACCTTCGGAACCACTTCGAGCGCCGCGTGCGGGACCGATTGGCTCTCCGTGAGATCGAGCACCTTTCGGTGTTCGCGCTCGCGCCCCAGCCCCTTCTCGTGCTGCTCGGGACGCTGCTGGGTGACATCACGCCAGCGGATGTGTACCAGCGTCAGCGCGAACCACAGACTTGGAGTTGGCCGACGACCGCGAGCACGCCGGATTTGATCGTCAACGCCCCTCCGAAGACAGATGGGCCACCGGCACTGGTTCTGGCACTCAGCGCCACGGTCACCCGCGACCGGATCGAGGCCATGCTCGGCGTCTCGGTAAGTATTTGGGAGATCACAGTTCCAACACCGCACAACGACCTAACCAAGAGCCGCGAACAGCTCCGCCGGTTCCGAGCGACCCTCCGCACCGTTCTGGACCGCATTAAAGCGTCGCACGGGCAAACGACACCGGTTCATGTATTTCCGGTTGTTTCTGCAGCAATGGCGGTCGAACTCGGCCGCGTGCGCATGCCCATGGCAGACACGCCGTGGCACGTGTACGACCAGGTGAACGACCGCGGTGGCTTCATTCGCGCATTGTCCATTCCAAACGGAGTCCGATCATGAACACTGAATTGAACCGGCTGCTAGCGATGGTCGTCGAGCACCTCGACGTGCCAAAATCCTACTACGAGAAGGCCGCCGCCCGGCACAAGTCGCTTGGCGAGTGGCTACACCGCCCAGCATCGCTCGTGCGGGGTTTCGCCCCCGACATCCGCCCCCAAGGGTCGTTCCGCTACGGGACGGTGATTCGTCCGCTGAACGAGAAGGACGACTTCGACCTCGACAACGTGTGCTTGCTCCGGGCTTTGACCAAGGGTGACATCACGCAAGTCGAGTTGAAGCGACTCTACGGGGAAGAGATCAAAGGTTACGCCAAGGCGAACGGGATGCTGGCCCCGGTGGAGGAGCACAACCGGTGCTGGCGACTTCAGTACGCGGACGAGGTCGGCTTTCACCTGGACACACTGCCCTGCGTCCCCGAGGACCCCGATGTCGTTCGTCGGTTGGTCGGTGCCGGGGTGCAGTCCGATTGGGCCAACCGCGCAATCGCGATTACAGATCGCAAGCACCCACAGTACCATACGCCCTCTCGATTGTGGACGAGTAGTAATCCTCGCGGGTTCGCCCACTTCTTCGAGTCACGCGTCGCACTCGGTCGGTCTTCGAGTCTGCTCGAAGGACGTGCACAAGCCTCAATCGAGGACGTGCCGTCGTACGAATGGAAGACAACGCTTCAGAGGAGCATCCAGATCCTGAAGCGTCACCGCGACGTAATGTTCCGAAACGATCGTGACCTCGCGCCGATTTCTATGGTCATCACGAATCTCGCGGCGCGTGCCTACAGCGGTGAATCCGACCTGCTCGCTGCGATCACGAACATTGTTACCCGCATGGGTACGTTCGTTCGGCAGCAGAAGCCGCGAGTTCCCAACCCTGCCGATCCGTTCGAGGATTACGCGGACAAATGGTCTCGCGACCCTCGGCTTGAAAAGAACTTTTGGACCTGGCATGAGGCCGTTACGGCGGACATCGCTCGCCTCCCGGAAATTCTGCGAGGGAACACCGTCGGTCTTGAGGTGCGGAAGATTTTCCGAGTGGACCTTACCCTGGACGAGCTTCGAGAGTTCACGCCACGTTCGCCGAGTGCTCCGGCCGTTGCCCGCACAGCACCAAGTTTGATCATCCCGTCAGCACCAAAGCCATGGGGCAACGATGGCTGATACACCCCGTGAGCTTTACGCCCGGTGGCGGTTGCAGGATACTCTCCTGCGATACCCGGGCCTTCGCATCGCACCATCGACGAACGATGATCTGGTTCTCGCTGGAGAACTTCATTTCCGAGCTGCGGACCTTAACGGCCTGACGTTTGAGGATCAGTACGAAGTCGAACTGCGAGTGCCTTCAGACTTTCCCCGCAGAACACCGACAGCACGTGAGACAGGGGGGCGGATTGCCCCAACATTCCACAAACTCGAAGGCGATCTGCTTTGCCTTGGTGCCAGGACAGAACTCCGACTTTTGCTCGTGCAATCGCCAACGCTAATCACATTCGTTGAGCGAATTCTGATCCCATATCTGTTTGGTCACACCTATTTCACAGCGCACAAGCGAATGCCGTTTGGCGAACTCGAACACGGCAACGAGGGGCTGCTGCAACACTTCGCATCACTGTTCGGAGCGTCGGACAGAGTATCCGCCCTGGAGTTTGTTCGGGTCGCATCCCTACGCCGTCGGTTTGCGAACAAGCGAGCCTGTCCGTGCGGAAGCGGCCGTCGGCTCGGTCGGTGTCACAACCGGAAAGTGAACCACCTTCGGGAGCTGTTAGGCCGGTCTTGGTTTTTGAAGGAACTGAGGAGCATTGAGAGGGAGCAGTGATAATACTGTAATAGTAATAGGATGCGCTTCAGCCGCTCCACATTAGCGGACAAACCATTCGATAAGATCGTGGGACTAAGTTCCAGAACCTTTCGCGAGTCGATATGGCTGCCCTATCCTGGCGGAGGGAGACGCACGCACGAGCATGGCATTTCAGCCCCGTCGGGGCTTTCGCGGGCGTTTTGGTTCACGGAATAGTTCCAGGAGTGTGAGTGACGGGAGCTCCTCAAGGGAGCGGTACGACGACTGATCGGGAGCGATGTGGTACAGGACGTGAACGTCGTCGGGTGTTGAATCGACGAACGGTGAATTGCCACCGTTCTCGGCAGCAGTGGGGAACTCGCGGTCGAACTCGGCGAGGACCGCCGCGTCGTGCGCCCAGAGCGGAGACAGGACGGGGTTGCGTACGCGTCGCAGGGGCGGGTGACCGTGTTCCTTCAACCAGGTCCTGAGGGCTACAAGTTCGGCCCGTGACTTTGTCGTCACTAGGTAGTCGGTGTCGAGTTCGAGTCCGGGAACTCGGGTTTCAACGTAACAGCGGTTGTTGTCGTAACCGCCAGGCGGAACACCTCAGTCGGCACGATGGGTCTCGCGTTGTCGTCGCCTGCTCGGTTCATGGTTTTCCAGCAGGGGCGGTGGTCGGGCCAATCATTCCTTCGTCCCACGCGATTCGGCAGCGTGGCAGGGCGGCGGCTATCTGAAGGTTGCCGACCCGCAGCACCTGCTCGGCGGCGCGGCGATCGGGTCGGGTATCTCGGTCTACTTTTTTTGGCCTACTTCCTTCCAGAACTCGGCCGCGGGTTTGAAATTGATCTGCTCCAGTGTCTTGATGCTCCGCAGAATCTCAGTATCCCGCTCTGGCTTGAATTCGCAACTCAGCTCGCGGAGGGGCATATCTTTGACCGGCGACAGGTCTGACACACGCGTGCCACTACATACCAGCGTTTTCAGTTTCATGCCCTTGAGCGGGGACAGGTCCGACACACGCGAGCGGAACAGATACAGTTCCGTCAGTTCCATGCCTCTCAGGGGCGTCAAGTTCGATATGCCTGTGCCACCGCAATCCAATCTCTGCAGTTTCATCCCCGCCAGTGGCGAGAGGTCGTTAATCGCCGTCGCACCGAACGACAACTTCTTCAATGGCATTCCCTTTAGCTGCGATAGATCAATGAACGGTGTTGCGGTCAGATTCAGTTCCTCCAACCTGGTCTTCCGAAGCGGTGTCAAGTCAACAATTCGTGTGGTGTCAACATTCAATATCACAAGTTCAGAGTTCTTGAGCGGCGTCAAGTCCGAGACACTTGTATGAGCACAGTCCAACAGGGTGAGTTTCATGCCACTGAGCGGTGACAGATCGGCCAGTACCACGGATGGCTTACCCCACTCGCCTCGGCAACGGAGTTCTTTCAGCCCGCGAAAGGCCCGCAACGGCGACAGGTCGGTCACGCCGACCGCCGACATTTCGAGTTGTGTCACCACGCCGCCTTCAGCCGCGTGCGTGAGCTTGCCGTCGAAATCGGGGTTCAGTTCCTTCAGTTTCTTGGCCACTGCTTCCACTTGCTTTGCCGTAGACAGAGCGGCCACGGACTGGAGCCAGGCCTCATCGACCGACGTGGCCGCCTTGGCAGAGTCAATCTCCTTCCAGAAAACTGCCGCCGGCTTGGAGTTGATCGACTCAAGGGTCTTGATCTCCCGCAGAAACGCAGCATCGCGCCCCAGATCGACTCCCCACCATATCAGTGACTGGAGCGGCATGCCCTTGAGCGGATTGAAGTCCGAAACGGGACCTTCGCCGACCAATGCCGTTAGCTTCATCCCTTGGATTGGTGTCAGATCTTTCACGCGGCAATGGTAGAGTGAAAGTTCCGTGAGTCCCATTCCTTGCAGAGGTGTCAGGTCGGTCACTCGCGAGCCATCGCAGCCGAGCGACCGCAAGGGCATGCCCTGAAGGGGCGATAGGTCGGAAATCGCCCTGCAAGCACAGTACAACTTCTTCAAGCGCATTCCCTTGAGCGGGGAAAGATCGGCGACGGGCGTCTCACAGCAGTAGAGTTCTTCCAGCTTCATCGTTCGACACGCTGTCAAGTCGATGACGTTCGTAGAATTGCAATTTAACATTACGAGTTCGGAGTTCATTAGTGGCGTCAGATCCGAGACACTTGTATTGGAGCAGTTCAACTTGACGAGTTTCATGCCCGTTAACGGCGTCAGGTCGGAGAGCTCGGCGTGTTGGTTCCAGGGCCCGGGGCAACTCAACTGCTTCAGCCCGCTGAAGGCCCGCAGGGGGGAGATGTCGGTGACACCCATCGCCGACATTTCGAGTTGTGATACCGCGCCCCCTTCGACGATGTACTTGAGTTGGCCGTCGAATTTTGGGTTCAATTCCTTTAATTTCTTGGTGACGGCTTCGACCTGCTTCGCCGTGGGCAAAGCGGTCGTGGACTGGAGCCAAGTGTCGATCTCTCCGGCCATTGCCTCTCGGTGGACTCGCACCACCTGCCGGCCATTCCTGGCTACGGTCACGAGTTCCTGCATCACCGGTTTGCCGCCCTTGCTGGCCAGCACCTTGTACTGGCCGGGCTTGAGGCGAATTTCTTTGACCCCCGTCCCGGTGATGACCATCTCCTCGCCGTCGATGCTCACGCTCACGCCTGGGTCGTCCACTTCCACGACCAGCGTGCCGTCGGGCGAAAACAGGCGAACGACCGTGCCGCGGACGTTCGTGACGCCTGTCGCCTCGGTCATGCCCAATCCAGCGAACACGGCGACGAGAACGGCCGCTGCCGCTGACCAGCGGTGTCGGCGCGGGGCGTGGGCTTCCGGCAGAGGGGCTGATTTCTTCGGGGCGATCTCGACCGCGGATGGATCGGGCGTCGTCGTCTTGGGTGGCACCGACAGGAACGGCAGAGGGTCGAAGGGCAGCTCGACCCGACCGTGCTGCTGCAGACTCGTCTGGCACCGTGCCAACAGGTCCGCGACCTCCTTCGCGGACTGGAATCGGGCACCGGGTTCCTTGGCTTGCAGCTTCGCGATGATCGCACAGAGCCAGTCGGGGACTTCGGGGATAATTTCCCGGATGGGACGCGGCGACTCGTCGGTCACCCGCCTGAGAACGGCAATCGCGGTCGGGGCGCGGAAGGGCGGTCGGCCGCTGGTCATCTGGTAGAGCACACTCCCCAGGCTGAACAGGTCGGTGCGGTGGTCCAGTGCCGCCCCGTGGGCCTGTTCCGGTGCCATGAACATCGGTGTTCCGCAGATGACTCCGGTGCGCGTCAGGGTGGCGTCGTCGGCCGCCCTGGCCAGGCCAAAGTCGGTGATCTTCACCTTCTGATCGGCTCCCGCCTCGATCAGGATGTTGCTCGGCTTGATGTCGCGGTGGATGAGGTATTGCGCGTGTGCGGCGGTCAGGCCGCTGGCCATTTGCCGGCCCAGATGCAGGATGTCGAGAACGTTCAGCGGTCCGCCCGCGTCGAGCTTATCCTGGAGCGTCTGGCCCTCAACGTACTCCATCACCATGTAGGGCAGCGGCTGTTCCTCGACGCTGTATACCTGCACGACGTTCTCGTGCTTGACCGCCGCGGCGGACCGAGCCTCCCGCAAGAATCGCTTCCGCGGCGGCGACGTGGCGGCCATCTCCGGGTTCATCACCTTGATCGCCACGAGTCGGTGCAGTTGCTCGTCGAAGGCGCGGAAGACGATCCCGAACCCGCCCTTGCCGAGGACTTGCAGTACCTCGTAGTGGCCGATTCGGCCGAGCGAGTCGGGGCGGGTGGACGGGGACAGGAACGCGAACGACTCGCGGTCGGCCGCCGGGTCTAGGCCGTCCGGGACCTGCGAGGCCGCGGCGTCCGGGTTTAGGGGCGAGAAGTCACGAGTGGCGGCGTTGTACGGATCTCGTGGGACGACGAGCGGGGCGTCGAGCAAACTGTCCGCCTGGTCATGCGCCCGGAGCAGGGCCTCGACGCGGGCCTTCAACTCCAGGTCGCGGCCGCAGGCTTCGGCGAGAAACAATGCTCGGGCGGCCGGATCGGTAACCTCGGCGACGGCGAGGAATACGGCTTGTGCGCGGGCGGGGTCGGTCGGCATTTCAGTCCTCCAACAGGTGGCTTCACCCATCAATGCGTCGTTCCGGACTGCGGCTGTCGAAAACAATCAGGAATCGTCCGAAATCGCGTTCCGCAGCCAGGCTCGGGCGTAGGTCCACTTCTGACGGGCGGCGTACACGGTGATTCCGAGAGCTGAGGCGATCGCGTCGTGGCCCAGGCCGGCGAACTGGCGGAATTCCACTACCCGGGCAGCAATCTGATCTTCTGCGGCGAGTTGGGTGAGGGCATCGTCGAGCGCAAGGAGCCGATCGTCTGGATCGCGGGTAGAGACGTCGGGGAGTTTGACTCGTTTGAGTTGGCCTCCGTGTTTTTCTCGGCGTTTCCGGCGGGCGACATCTACCAGGATACGGCGCATAGCTTCTGCGGCAGCGGCGAAGAAGTGGCCGCGGTTCTCCCAACGGCTCTCGTCGGCCGGGCCAATCAGCCGAAGGTACGCTTCATGGACGAGGGCGGTGGGTTGAAGTGTCTGGCCGGGGGCTTCAGTTGCCATCCTCACGGCCGCGAGCTTTCGCAACTCGTCGTAGACGAGGGGGAGGAGGTCTGCGGCGGCCTGGCGATCACCGGTCGCGGCGGCATCGAGGAGGCGAGTCAGTTCGGACATGCAGTCGAGCGTAACCGTGGGGGTGACGGCGGGCAACTCGAAAGCGATTGAGAGTCCAGCGGCTGTCATACCAGGTGGCAACCATGGAAGCCGCGATCCGCAGTCGAGGTCAAGTGAAATTCCCGGGTTTCCCGTCCGCAGACAGGATGCAACCTCTCCCCTCGTTCATTGGCCTACTGTCGACGCATCTCTTCCCGCACTCCTGCCACACCAGATGACCTTTCTCGATATGGTTTGCAGCAACCTTCTTCGCTCAATTGGAATGACGGTCTCGACGTGGCAGCGGGCGTTGCCTCTTACCGGAAATCGCATTCACAGGTCCTCGAATTTGGTGGAACCCAACAACGGTTGGAGGCGGCGACGGGTATGGCGATGTGGTTGTTGGGTTGGAGTGAAGCGGGACGGGTGTGCTGAATGCCAGGGGAGGGATCGTAGCAGATCGCGGAGTTGATTCGCGGTGATTGGGGAATCGAGAATGGACTGCCTGTATCCTCGGTATGCGTTTCGTGGGACGAGAGGTCACACCCACGATTTCAACGCGGGTGCCAACCTTGCCTTGCTCCGGCGGGTAGCGGTGTCGCTGCTGAAACGGGTGAAAGCCAAGGGGAGCAATTGAAACCCGTCGCTTGGTTGCGGCCGGGATGACGAGTTCCTCGAAGTTTGCAAGGGATCCCCGACAATTCAAGTGCGTGAACGCTGATTTCCCCAAGCCTGAAACCTCGGTACCCAACGTGAAAACCACACGTCGTCAGTTTATCGCTCAGACCGCCGTCACAGCAGTCCCCGCCCTACACCTGGGGTCTCCGACTTCCGTCGTTCGGGCGTCAACTTCTGATCCCAACCTGGATCACTTCGTCGCGAAGCTTGTTTCCGACCTCCGGCTCCACCTTGCTGCCGAACCCCGGAACCCTGACTGGAAGAACCAGCGGGACCCGTGCTGGTACGACGTTGCTGATTCCTGGGATCGGGTACTACAGAACAGATCTCAGGTTTTCGACGGACACCTGGTCAAGTGGACCAGCGAAGCCCTCAAGCGACCGGCCACGGACGCTGACCTCGTCCTCAACCACCTGAGGAGTTGGTCCGTTGTTACCCAGTACAGTAACCCCCGCGAAGTATTCAAAGTGATGGTCGGGTTCCGCCCTGATTCCGGACGGGACTCCCGGGTGCCGTTTCACTACGCCCGGTACTTGCACAACATGTACCTCCTCGCTCGGGCCGCAGTTAAAGCTGGCGCCGAGTTGGTCAGCCTTTCTCCCAGCGGCAAGCTTCCTGGCACCGACACGTTCGCGGACGATTTCCTCCGGGAGTACAGGGAGCTCACGTCCTGGTTGCGTAGCTCCCCGCACTCCTCCGCTGAAGTCGTTTCCCATCTCGTTCAATCCTTTCGTGGTTAAATGAGCTACTCATGAAGGCGGGTCGAGCCTGGGGCTTGACCCGCCGTTCCTGTCTTCCGGCTCTCGGGCTCGGGCGAGCAGGCACCGTTTTGCTGTGCGGGTGGCCGGTTAGGGTCACCCCGCAGGGCGGGACTACTTACACCCTGCTGAATCGCTGGGCTTCGACTTCGATGCTGGTGGGGACGGCTTGGGGATCGGGGGCGGGGTCGGAGCCGCCTCTCCGCCAGGGGCGGGCGGCAGGGTGCCCAGGTGGTTGGCGAGTTTGGTCAGGGCATCGGCCGCTTTTGTTGAGAGCCACCGCCATTTGGTGGTCTCGACTTTTCGGATCATCCCGGCAAGTTTTCTGATGGCGGCTGTGTCGTCCGGTGGGAGCACGAGCACGAAGGTGGCGTGGTCCTTCTTCGGTTTCACCTCTCCGCTGAGTGATCCGGCGTATTCGACCATTGTCGGACTTTGGGGAACACTCTGGATAACCAGGGCGAGGCTCAGGGGGTTTGTGTCGAGCACGGCCGCGGAAATCAACCACTTCCAGGTGTCACCCGGGTCTGGATCGGCGATCAGAAACGGTCGCTCCTTGTTGAAGTACTTCCATCCTCGGCTGCGGGTGGCGTAGGCTTTGCCCAGGTGCTTTCGGAGGGCCTCGGCCGCCTGGGACGGTTGAAGTTTCGGTGCTGACTTGGTGTTGGCGTTGTTTGCGGTCTTTGAGTTCGACATTCTGTTCTCCTTGGTAAGGTTGGGATCGGTTCGGCTTTGCTGCGGCGTGGGCAGGGCGTTATTCGTGGGTCTCGCGTTGGGCACGGCCGCTGGCACAGGTGGACCGAAGGTCTTGTGCGGGCGGCCGGTTTGTCGTTCGGGTCACAGGGGTTCCGCCCGACCGTGACGCGGGGTTGGTGCCGGATTTTGTCCGCGAGGACGTGGTCCGTCACCCACGTCGGCATCGTCGTGGTCCGGGTGGATCTGGTCTGTTGGTGCGATGGCTGTGCCGTTCGCCGGGTTGTCCGCATCCGTGATCGGCAGGGTTGTGTCCTGGCGGCCGTTACCGGCCGCACCGACGCGGATAGGGTTGCTTGTTTGGAGCAGGTGGATGACAAAGTCCTTGAAGCTGACACCCGACAAGAGGGCGCACTGTCTGGCGTTCCGCCATGCACTGGCGGGAACGCCTCGGACGTGGACGGAGTAGTTTCTGTCGGGGTTGGTGACCGGCGACGGGTTGATGTTCGGTCCGTCGTGTCGGAGTACTGGGGTATGTGACTCCTCTCGGCTCCGGGAGAGTGAAGATGCCTGGCAAGGTGACCAGGCATCCTCGGGTTTGCTCGGTGCGTCTGACCGATGGGAGATTGCGGTTTTGTCTTCTTCTGGATCTCGTTGTCGGTGAGTTTCTTGTTCGGTTTTCGGGGTCATCTGTTTCATCTCTCGGTTTTTCTGTTTGTGGTTTCTGTTGTCTTCCATGTGCTTCTGGTTTTCGTTCTTGTTCTTCTCGTTCTCGTGGTTTGGTTGCAGGTTGCGGCAAGCGCCGCGTCGCCCGCGGGCCGTAACCCGGGGCACAGGCACTTTGATCCGGCAGCTCTTTCCGGTGCGGCAGGTTCGGCAGGTTTCCGGTCACCGAGAGCCGGCCGCTTGGTGACGGTGGGGTTGAACATCGGGCCAGCCCTTCGGGTTCTGAGGGACACCTTCGAGCACCATCACACCGCTACCGATGAGTTGCCGCAGAGCCGGGTCGGCCTTCTTGACCATCCGCTTCCGACCGCCGGCCCCGAACACGCGGGCCAGTCGCTTGTTCCACAGAACTTGCACTCTGCGGGCCTGCTTCACGAATTGTTCCAACGGCGCGTCGGCCGGCCCTGTGACCGTGTACTCCGGGTTCATGTAGAACCGGGCGTCTACGGTCACGGCCTTCAGTCTGGCTTCGACGCTGCCGGGAAGGTTCTCCCAGTCGATATGGTGCTTGGTGATCTGGATGGGTCCTGCGGAATAGCGGTATCGCACTGTGCTCACGGTTCTGCTCCTTGCGGGCTTCGCCCCACCGCGATGAGGTCGCGGCTCTCGCGGGTACGATGCGTGGCGCGAGTTCGTTGGTCACGGTGGTGACAAACGTTCCCACGGTTCCACGGCTCATCGACTGGTGAGCGGAAATAAGCCCAGCGGGTATGCGACGGTTTGACGCAGCGGGTGCCGTGTTGAAGAAAGCACTGCCCGGCTGCGAACTCGTTGACCGTAAGTGACCAGGGATTCGTGGAAGAGCGGGAACGCAGCGAGCCGCCCTTTCGGGAGCGGCTCGTGGAGTTTGCTGTCGTGGGGTGAGTCGTTACAGCGTTCAGTCTGGATCAAGACTCAGTTCGGCTTTTACCTTCCGCTGGAAGGCGTCGTACTTGGTCTGGTCGTAGACTGCGGCACGGCCACCGCGGGAACGTCCCGCGATGCCGTAGACGCGGCCGTTGATCAGGACCTGACCAAATTGACTGTGAAGGGAGCGGTAGCATTCCTCGCAAACGAACGCCGACCGGTAGGTTGTGTTCTCCTTGTAGGCAAGGAGAGCGGGGTCGTTCAGCGACGTGATCGTTTCGGCACGTCGAAGATATCGCCGCGGATCTTGACGTGTCGTGTCAGCGTGACTTCATGGTTGCAGCAGTAGCACTTCATCGGTTGCTCCTGTGGTTTCGTCGTGGTTGGTGGCAGGGTTCGTGCATGGTCTGACTTGAGGGTGAGTGCATCGTGGTGAAAGACTGGGTTTGGCGTCCGCTTCGGGCACGCTGACGCCGGTGTTTGTGTCCTCGACGGAAGTTGGCCTCACGGGTCCACCGGTGGCGACCCGTGGGCCGGGGTTATCCTGCAAACGGGCTCAACGTCTCCTTCCACCTTTACAACTCAGTCGGAAGGCCGTGTCCCTCTGGGCATCGGAAATGAAGTCTGGGAGTCCAACCCGGAGCACGGTCGTAACTGCCTCAGCAGCTTTCACGCGATTGTTGACTTGCTCACCCTCCACGGAGTAAGAGAAAGTCAACTCGCCCTTATCCGTGATGCAGAAGGCCACCAGACCGACCGAGAATTCCTGACAGGACTCGTCGTCAGCCATCAGCTCGATCACCGCCAGGAATGCGCAGTCCAGGAAATGATCCACGACAAGGTCGATGGCATCCGCCCGAGCAGGTTCCAGCCCCAGATCGAGAGATGCGCCCGGAAGCAGGCCATGCTGCCCTCGGGCTTGACTGAACATCGCCTGGTCGATTACTCGCGCTGGTTCACCAAGGGCCGGGACGAGGGATTGGAAGTCCTCGTAGAGTTCCGGCGGGAGGACTGCTAACGGGTTCGCGATTGTGTGCGTCCGGACCCACGCGGACGGCGACTCCTCTGCGGGTCGACTCTCCTGCTGTCTGTGCGACGCACGGGACGCGTCGAACAGCGCCCCGATCGGTTCCACGTCGTCAACAGTCGCGGTGACTGCGACCATGTATGTGTGCCCGGCGTTCGGTCCGGTGAGTGGGTAGCGTCCGGTCCCGGCGATCGCGTAGCCGGCTTCTGCGAGGGCTTGCTGGAGGGCGGCAAGCTCACCCTCCCGAACCTCGCGGGGAATGCCGTGGTACGGGTCGTTGGAGTATGCAACCACGACTCCGTCATCCTGGTCGAAGTAGACCCCGAACCGATCGAAGCAGAAGAGAGCGTGTGCCGTCGCGGCGGCCGCGTCCGGGTAGAATTCCCCCGCGTCTTGTGCGATGGAGTAGTGGTCGGCGAAGAACACGGGGAGGTATTCCCCGACCGCAAGGTGGCTTCCCTGGTTCGCGACGGAGAAACACTCGTCCGGGGTAACGCCGAGTGCTTGAAAGTTGAAGTCGAACAGTGTTTCCTGGCCATCCCAGACAGTCGAGTGGGCCTGGCTGGATATGATCCGCCACGGTCGCTGGGGTTCTGCCAGGTTGGCGATCCGCAGGGCGAAGTTGACGGTCCAGTGGCAAGCGGAGTGCTTGACGTATTTCCAGTACTGGGGCTTCCGCCCCCGATGGTCCAAGTGCCAATCGTTCGACTCGAAATCGTGGGGCACTTTGTCGGCGGTAAACGGCTTACCCCATCGGCCCAGGGTGTACTTGTTGAAGTCCCGGACAAGGATGTGGTTCAGTTCGGCGTCCCCGAGGTGGGGCTTGATACGCTTCGTCCAGTGCTTGCGCAGATCGTAGTACTTCATCGGTTCCTCCTATGGTTTTCGTTGTGGTTGGTTGTCGCAGGGCGGTTGTCTATCGGCGGTGGGACCGCCCGTGATGTGCGGGCGGTTTCGGGCATGTAACTACCAGTCCGCGCTGTCTTCGGAGAGCAGCCACTCGATCGTCTGGGGCGGAGCATCGAAGTGTGTCCCCGAGAAATCGCCCCAGGATTCAGTCCGGAGCGGGTCACGTTGCCGTTGCTTTCTGGGCGACGGGTTCCTCCTTGTGGCGCTTCTTGTAGTTGAAGAACGACCGTCGCTTGAGCCCGGTAAGGCGTTCGAATTCAGCAGCACGATCGATGTCGCTCGCAAGTTGCGGGTTGAGGATGACCTGCTTGAAGACTTCTTCGGCTGAAGGCTGGGCTCGATCAGTCGACCAACTCTCCGTCAGCGCGGCTTTCCAGTCGAGGTTGTGCTTCTTCAAATCCAGGGCATTGACATAGAAACGAATCGAGTGGGTACTGATCTTCGCGAGGTTCTCGCCAATGAAGTCGAGAATCTCTTTGTCCGTGAACCAACCGCTGACGTAGTTGTGGATCTCTTCGCTCGAAGGCTCGAAGAAGATGACGATCCCACGGTCGAGTAATGCACCGAATTTGCTGGTGAGGATTGCCCAGTCGTTGCAGACCAGACAGACTCGACTTGAGATTTTGAACTCCTTGGGAACCTGGACTGTTTTCTTCCCCTGCTTGTACGTCAGTCGGCTTTCAGTGCCGAGCCACCCGACCTTGCGCGCTTTGTCATCGGTCTCGCACGCTTGCATCAAAAGTTTGCGTGTATCATCCCGCTTCAGGGCGTCCTCCACGTCGTCAAGGATGATTGCTTGGTCACGGTACTCGTACATCAGCTTGTACAGCTGAAACGAGGTGAGCCGGGCAGTCTTCAAGTACTTGTGCTTGCCGGCTTTGATCTGCTTCTTGATGGTCCACGATTTTGATCCGCCGGGATCGCCGACGATGAACAAGAGCCGCAGACCGTTCGTCATCATGAATGCGGCGACATACTTGGTCAGTGCCGCGAACGTCTTGATCGTGTGAGAAATTGGCATGGGTCCTTCCTTTCTGAGTCTTGCACTTTTGCACTTTTGCACCTCTCTGAGATGTTTCGCGCGAGTGACAAGGGGACGGAAGCCCGTTCGGCGGGCCTCCTTTTGGATTCCGTCGCGCAGAGTCGATTGCTCGATCGTGTCTGATCAACAACAACAACACGCGGCGTGGTTACTTGCTGGCAGTCCGCAGCTTAGTTGCCGTCGTGATCCCTCCCGCCGGTGAGCATCTCTTTGAACCTGGCATCATTCTCCGCCACGAAGATGGCATTCACGTCGGGACGATCGCGCAACGCCGTGTATTGGGCTTCGTATTCTGCTGCTGTTGGTGAGCACGCAGGGAACTCGAAAGGCTCAGCGATCCCGAGTTTGTCCAGGTAGAGTCGGATCGCGGTGTGGGGGTCGTCTTCCTCACCCTCATCGAACAGCACGACTCCCTCAGCGGGTGCGCAGCGGAAGCCGGTGACGGTCAACTCAACATTGCACCCGGCTTCGCACAGGCGTTTAACGGCACGCCCGAGAGCATCGAAACGCCCGCAGAGGTATCGCGTACGGTCTGAGCCTTGCAACGCGGTAGTGTTCAACTGGAACCAATTCAAATCGAACATTGGGGGGTCCTTTGGGGATAGTGTGTATGGAGCCTTCGCCGCGATGAACGCGGCTGTCTTCGGGTTGAACTGTGAGAAGCGTTGGCGTGTGTGCCCGCGTTTTGTGGTAACTGGAGTGCAGACAGCGAACGGCGGCGCACGTGGCACCGCCTTCCTCTGGCTAGGGAAAGAGAACGTTGGTGTGGAAACGGAGTATAGGTGGACTGCCCAACCCAAGGCGAATGCCTGGGCTAAGAGATGTTGAGTTCGATTTTCGAGTGAGGCGGGTAGGGTGGAAGGGTGTGGCACTAGTCATCTCCCGGAATACAGGTTTGGCCTGTTTCCGGAAGTTGGGTTTACCCAGAAACAGGCACAGTGAGCCAAGAGGCCCACTACGCAAGATGTTTCTGGGTAAAAACCCGACCGAATGCCAATCAGAGGCTATTTGAATATTCCCGCATGCTAAGTGAGCACCCGTGATGGGCGGCAGTCGGGATTCGGTAACAATAGAATATTACTCTTAGATTTTGGAGTGTCAACCCCCGGACCTTAGGTCCACCGATCCATGTGGTCATCTGATCCGAGGGCCCGACAGGCTTGGCATGCTTGACGCGCTTCCGATCACGGGTGAGTACTTTCGTAACACGCTGTGCAGGCGGTGGACGCTTTCAAGTTCACGGTCTCAAGGTGGTATCGGGAGCGACGGTCGTTGCTTGCTGCGGCGACTGTTCTGTGTCGGAGGTCGCTCAAAACTTCAAATCCGTCAGCGGGCCACAGCTCCTTGTAAACTTGCAGAAGCGCTCTCCGCTGTGGCCGTAGCGGGACTGGATTTATTGAGAGCGACGGCATGTCGTCGTACGTTCGGCCGTCAAGTACGCGACCGGTTGCTTTCTTGTGCACCCCACCCCACTGCTTGAAGAAGAACTTCACGCCAGCGGCAACGCACTGGTCGCGAATCGACCGCACCCAGGCCACATTCATCGGGCGAGCGCCAGGGCCACTCTCGCCGCCGACGATGACCCAGTGGATGCCGGTGAGGTCAAGTTCACCCAGATCTTCAAGAAGCGGCTCGACGGACAGGAAGCGGACGGCTGCCGGGGTTTCACGTAGGAGGTCGATCCGGGGCACCCCGTGTTTGCGATTCTCGACAGAGACGCCCCACCAAATGTGAGCCGCCTCTGCCGCGGTGCGAAGTGATGTGTTAAGTAGTTTTCGCAATCGCTCAGCGCGTTTGGTGAGAACTTGGTAGGTGTGCCAGTTTGCGGTCATCATTGCCGAAGTGATGCTGGCAATGTAGAGGTCAGGAACCTGTTCGTGGAACAGGTCGCTCATCGAGTTTACGAACACCCGTTGCTGCTTGCCCCAGCGGAAGGGTTCAGTCAGTTTCTTTGGGACGAGCCGGATGTCGAAGCCTTGCTCGAACGGGTGTCCTGAGACGCCCCGGAACCGCTCGGCGAACACCCGTGCATAGCATTTCGCGCACCCGAGGCTGATCTCGGTGCAACCTCGCACGGGATTCCACGTTGCATCGGTCCATTCGATTGTCGTTTTCGCACTCATCGTCCGTGACTCCTTCTCCCGATGTCGAGGGGTCCAAACCCCGGTGCAACGGGTCGATACCGCTACGCGAAAATAAACCACGGATGGCCGTAGCGGCACCTGCCGTGGAGGTTTGGGTGGGAACGCTAGGCAAGAACGGCCCGGCGAACTGAATGTTGGTTGAGGGATGACGTTTCGTCATCGCCTTCCAACAAGAGGCTTACGAAAATCTCGCTCAGATGAAGAACTGCCGGTCGTGAACCTCGACCAGAGAGACTCAGCAACCAATCAGAGGTTCGGGCAAACTCGCTCCAGCGAAAGAAATCGGTGATGGTGGCAGGGTAATTCTGATTTCTTTCACCGACGTTCCATTATTATCTTCCTGTCGCCGAAACAACAACTCACCGGCGCGCAGCGTGCTCGCGTCGAGGCCGAATCCACCGGCTGTATTCGTCATCATCCGTGGCATCCAGGCCGAGAATCGCGTTTTCTCGATCGGCGAACGATAACTCTGGCATGATCGTCGGCTGCGGGTCCGCTGGCTCCTGTGTGGAGCTTTTCGAGGTGTTTACTGCGGTTGGTCGAGCATTCCCGTGATCGCGACCGGAAGTTCCGGCGTCGGATTGTCGGGGCAGATCGGTAATGGTTCGCAGGTCATCGGTGCGAATGGCGCGGATTCCGCCATCAACCGGACCAGGTACTCCCCGAACCGCATCCTGGAAGAGATTGCGTTGTGGTGTACCCGGTCCCACACAGCTTCCGGCACGTGGCGTACGTAGATCGGCCGGTTGGTTGTGGTTGTGTTCGACGTCTGTGGGGTTGAGAGTGCTGGCATCGCATGGCTCCTCGGTTTCGGGTTTGGTGACCTCATCGGGTTTGACGACCTCAACGGACGGTACCATGGTTGGGATTTCGGGGACGGTGTTGCTGTTCTCGGTCAGGCTCTTCAGGGCGGCTTCGTAGGTCAGCGTCCAACCCTCGACGGCAACGACTGGTACGGCCAAGCGGTACGTGCGGGCACGACCTATTCGACCGGCAGGAGCCTGGTACTTTTCCTTGGTCATCACGTATAAACCCGCGGCCACCGCCCGCTCGACACGGATCTTGTTCCTCCCGTGGTTGCAACCCGGCCAGCGTCGGATAACGGCCGCGACCGCGGGTGCCGCCTCCCAGCCGTTACTGTCAGGGTCGGGCTGACCGTGACGCTTCGCGAATCCCAGGAATGAGAGTAGGAAGTGGGCTTGGTTGAGCCGTTCGTCCGGCGGGATCAAGGCCAGCGACGGCCTGAGGGCTTCGATCTCGGGCATCGCGAACTGTGGGTTTGTGTTCTCGTGGGGGCGGAACGCAGTGCCGCTGGGTCGTGGTTCACACCGCTCCTCGTACCAGTCGCACATGGAGGCAATGTCGGTCGCGACACGGGTTGTGCCGCGTTCCAGGTCGTGGCGGATGTCCTTGCTGCGGTGCCGACTGTCGTAGGCCCACACCGTGAGCTGTTCGGCGGCTTGCGAAGCGTTCAGGCTGCGGAACCAGACGAGGTGCTGGGCCAGGATGTTCAGGGTTGTGTTCCGCGTGCCGGGAACGCGGATGCCCAGGGCGAAGAGTTCGTCGGCTTCGGCCCGTGACTTCGGACCGCGCTCGATGAGTTCGAGGTATCGAGCGTCGGGGCTAGTGGTGATTGCGGTGACGGCCGCAGCCTGCGTTGACAGCCGTTGAGCCTTTGGGATGCCCAGGCATGATGTCGGGGTATGGCTGGCCTGGCTGACGGCACTACGGTCCCGAACGTGTGCCTTCCGCACCACCGTCGGTGCTGCGGTCGGCATCCGGCGGTGGCCAGCTTCGTGCAGGGCCGCGAATGAGAACCGTTTGATGCGACGGCTGGTGTAGGCGTCGATGAACTTGATCCAGGCACGCGGGTCGTGTTCTATGCCGGGAGTGTGACCGAACGGGAGTCGCAGGGCGTGTCGTTCGCACGGGTAGAACTCGATCTCGCCGGGAACGTGGGTCAGCCCGAGGTCGTTCCACAGACCCTCAAACTGGTACAGGGGCTGGGGTTGGTCGAAGAACAGGTAGTAGTGGCGACCGCCGGAAGGAGTGGGTTGAACCAAGACCTGGAGCGGGTCGTCGGGGTTGATGCCCACTCTACCGAGGGTGTCCTCGACCCGACGGCAACGACGCTTGAAGCTCCGCTTCCCCTTCACGCTGTGAGCATCGACGTCGAACGCGAAGTACACCGATGTCTTCCACGACCGTGTTGCCAACCACTGCGGGCGCAGGGTCGCGGCGTGGTCTGCCAGCAGGTGGCGTGCAATGTGGGTCAGCTTGACGCGACCGTGCAGGGCGGTCCAGTCCCTTGGGCCTCCTCTCGCCTTCGTGATGCTCGCGTCGGTGTATCTGAAGGCGAACAGGTTGGCGAAGGCTTCGAGCCGCTCTTCGGTCCGTTCCGGATTCGCGTTCGGGTCGAGAATGCGGAGTTTGTCGTTCCAGGAGAGAACCTTCTTCGGGGTGCCGTCCTTCTTTAGTGGGACGAAGGTTGTGGTCTTCTTCTTCGCAGCGTGTTCGGCGTGCTGCGAGGTCGTGGTCGGGCCTGTGGGGCAGGCCGCTGCCGTCGGCAGGGTACTACCGCTGGCCGCGACAACGACCGGGGTAGGTTCGGCTTCTACGGGGGAGGGACTGTGCTGTGCCTTCCGCCTTCGGCGGGGGGCGTGTGTGGTCGTGGACATGAATACGTTCCAGAGTTCGAGGATGGGGTTGCCCTTCCCTACTCGGATCGACTGGAGATATCTGGATGATCGTGCTTGCAGTGACCGTCGGTCCGTGCCGCAGTGTGCTGAGATGAGAGATCAAGAAGGCATTGCGAAAGAACAAAGCAGACATTACGTGTCCCAGCGTCACGCCGGGGTTTGTCACAGATACGACGATCAGATGGTTCTGATCTAACACCCGCAATCAGATTATTCAATTTTCGCGAAAACCTTAAACACTTAGTTCTACTGTATCCCTAGATTCGTAGTTCGTTCTTCAATGCAGGCAACAGTTTACGCGAGCGATGAAAATAGAGTCGTGCTTTCTCGTTCCGTTCCAGCCACCGCGTGCTGCGACGACAACTCACTTCCGGATCGTTG
>JAIOPV010000185.1 GCA_021413735.1 Planctomycetota bacterium | reverse complement strand
ACGATCTCGAAGAGTTACACGAGCAGTTCCACTTGGCCATCGGTCGCACGCGACGGAAGCCTCATCTGGTGCAAGCCTGCTTCGCCCAAGCAGGTTTGGAGATTGCCAGTCCTTAACATCCTTTGCGCACCGCTCAGTAAGATAGTGCCACACGACCATGACCACCCATTTTGTTCGGAGGGAAGCATGTACGCAGTTGTCGTCGCACTCCTCGCCGTTGCCCAACCTCCGGTGAAGGACGCCGCGTGGGAGCCTGCCGCACGGGCGAAAGAGTACCCGTGGATGTCCATTGCCACCTGGAAGAAACTGCACGAAGGGCATCTCGTCCGAACCAAGAAGGGTGACGTGGACGTGGTGTTTCTGGGCGACTCGATCACTCAGGGCTGGAGCGGGGACGGCGCTCCGGTGTGGAAGAAGCGGTTCGAGCCGTTGAAGGCAGCCAACTACGGAATCGGCGGCGACACCACGCGCGAGGTGCTCTATCGCCTCAACGACGGCATTCTCGACGGGATCAAACCCAAGGCCGTGGTCTTGATGATCGGGACGAACAACTTCGGCCTGCCCGGCGACTCCGTTGCCGATACCGTCAAGGGCGTCGAAACAGTGGTTGCGAGCATCCGCAAGAAAGCTCCGGATGCGAAGGTGCTGCTGATTGGCATCTTCCCGCGAGACAAGGCGGCAGATACTCCCTTCCGGAAGAAGATTGCCGAGGCCAACGGGGCGATTGCCAAGATCGCTGACGGGAAAGCGGTGGTCTATCTGGACATCGGCAAGAAGTTCCTGGCCGACGACGGCACCCTGCCGGCCGAGGTGATGCCAGACGCCCTGCACCTCTCGGAGAAAGGTTACGGCATCTGGGCAGACGCGATCGAGGAGCCACTCCGGAAGTTGCTGAAGTGACCTCGGCGTCGGGCCGTTCGGGCAATCACGCGCTGCCCGAACGACCGACGACTCGCTTCAGGAATCCGACGAGCAGTTCCCTCACTGCGTTCACATCGTCAATGAATGGCCAGTGCCCGAGCCCTGGAAGAACGTGTACCTCCGCCAGCGGGAAGTACCGCTTCTGCTTCTCCGCGAACTCCACCTGAATGAACGGATCGGCCGCACCCCAGATCACACATGCGGGTAGCGATCTGGTGAACTCGCCCAACTGTGGGGTTCCCTTCCCCACGTACTTCGATGCCCGATACAGTTTCAGCACCGCCCGCTTGTGGCCCCAATCGGCATACTTCATGACCCGGTCGATGAACGAACGCGGCAGCGGCTTCGGGTTCATGCTGTTGAGCGCCCGGTGCATTCCCCAAGCCGTCGTCGTCAACTGAGCCAACTCCCCGAGGATCGGCGTCTGCCAGATCCTCGCGAAGCGGTGCCACTTGTACCCCTCCAGGATGCCGCTGTTGATGAGCGTGATGCTGCCCACGCGGTCGGGATGACCGTTCGCCCACTGCAGCCCCCATGGGCCGCCGAAGTCGTGCATCACGAGATGGGCGCGTTCGACCCGCAGATGGTCGAGCAGTGCACCGAGATACCGCCCGTATCCCTCGATGGTGTAGTCGAATTGCTTCGGGTGTTCGGCGCGACCGTACCCAGGCATGTCCATTGCGATGACGCGGGCAAACGCGGCAACGGCTGGGGCGAGTTCTTCCCAGTCGTCCATTGGGCCAGGGTTGCCGTGGACGAACACGACGGCTTCCCGCTGAGACGGGTCACTGTCGTGAACAGCACATCGAACGCCAGCGACAAGGTGATCCACCGGTTGGAGCATCGCCGCACCTCGCAAAATCTCATTGTACTTCGGTGGCAGCGGTGGGCAGGTCTTGCGAGAGATCGCTCCGCGATTCTGTTCATAGTGGAACGCCGCCACCAAGTCTGGATGGCTCGGGTTAGTTCCGACCGGGAACCCCCTGCGAGATCGGAGGCGGTTGAGACACCTTTGGCAACTTGATTAGCGGCACAACGTTTTGACCGGCTGTGACCCGAAGGCTGAGCTTGGAGTGTGTTGGGTCGTACCAACCGAGGAGGCGATCCGGGTCTTCAACCTCTTCCCGCTCCGATTTCTTGGTTTGCTCCGCGGGCCAAGAGAGGACGATTTGGTAATCGCCCTCGGCAGCTCCATCACCCTCCTGAAACGTCGTGAGCGAGAACGTCCCATCAGCCCCTGCTACGCCGTATGGGTTATGCGGAATCCGAGGCACAGTCGGCGCATCGGTCGGGATCAAGGTGACACGAACACCAGCAGCCGGCTGACCGTCGTACACGACCTTTCCAGTAACGGGTTGAGGAACAACCACTTGGGAGTCTGCCGCGGAACAACCGATCGCAAGCAGGCTAACCCCTGGGAGCAACAGCACGAGAATACGCATGAGACTTCCTTTTCGGTTAGTAGTCGGAGGGCGTAACATCCGCACCCTGGCGAGTGATGAATGTGACGAATAGGCGGATGTCCATGCTGTCCCTGATGAAGTGAACGGAGCCGTCGGCGAAGACGTGTCCGGCCACCCCCTGGTGGAAGCTATACACCTCGTTCCCGTTGTTGCAGTTCGTGTGACACGGACCGGGCGAAGTTGTTCCGTCGCTCACTTGTGCGCCATGCACGATGTACTCGTTGTCTCGGTTTGCCCAGCCGCCATCCTGGCCACCTCCAACTGTCACGAGTTTGCCCTTCACCCAGCGGTCGGGCCGACCAGCGCATTCGGAGAGCATCAACGTGTTAGACGTCCCGTCGCGGATCTCGGGGACCGAGTAAGCTCGGTTTACCTGGAGGATGCCTGTGTAATCGGCGACTGCGTTGCAGTATCCATCAAGGACAAGGTTGTGAGTCGCGGAAGTGCCGTTGTAGGCGTTGTTCGGGCTGTAATCCGTTGACGGGTTGTTCACGCCTCCGCCCGTGCAAACCCGATTGCCCGTGGTTGGTGCTGAGGGGCATTGAAACACCGAGATTCGGTTCGCGATGGCCGCTTGATTGACGGCAGCGTTCCAACTCTGGGTCAAGGTGTATTGCTTGAACACGTTCTCCTGTTCGATGTAGGGCAACAAAAACGGGCTCCAACTGTGTTCGAGAGTGACGCCGGCTGTCGTGGGTGCAGTGATCCCAAACTTCTGGGCGGGAAACTTGTTGAGAACGCTGGAGGTGGAACTCAGATCGATGCCGCCGGGTGAAAAGCAACCGTAAGTCGAGTGCAAGTTGTTGTACGCCAAGCCGATTTGCTTGAGGTTATTCTGGCATCGGGTTCGTGCGGCCGACTCTCGCACCTTCTGCACGGCTGGCAAGAGGAGGCCGATCAGCACGGCGATGATCGCGATGACGACGAGAAGCTCTATCAACGTGAATCCGCGTCGCTGGTATAAGTGTCTCATGGAGGGATCTCGCAATAATGGGTATCCACCGGACACTGGCCGGTGGCGAAAATGTGGAGAGCGAATCAATAATCAACAGTGATGACTTTGCCGTCGGCGATGAGCGTGAGGTTCAGCCAGTTGGTCGCATCGATTCCGTAGCGGATGAACCTCACCGAACCGTCGCCCATGGTGGCGGCAAAGCCACCCGGATGAGATCCGCCGAATCGCACGGACCAGGATGTCGCTTTCGTGCTATCGGGGTGGTTGCTATCCGAATCCGGAACGGATGCTCCGAACCGCACATGGTCCTGATCCCAGCCGGAATTCTGCCACGCCTCGTTGTCGCCTCCCGCTGTCCCGAGTACCGTCGGGTGGCATTGCTTCTCACCAACGAGGATCGTGTTCGACAGGCCATCGGTCACGTCGGACAAAAGCCGCTTATTTTGAACGGGAGTGTTTGCAGCCAAACTGGAACTGGGGCTGTGCCACTGCCGAACAAGCATTCCTTCCTTTCCTTCACCAGCCATGTCACGGCCACCGTTACCGGCGTAATCACTTCGGGCGCCGTTGGAATAAAGCGTGGGCTGACGGCGTGAAGGGCAGTAGTAACTTTTGATGATCGAATTTTGCACCACCGAATCTGTCGGGTTGTGATAGACGTTTTCCTGCTCGATGTAGGGCGTGATGTAGTAGAGCCATGTCCAACCGACGCGGCTTGTGGCGTTACAGCAATCCTGATCGGGCCCATCGGAGCCCGCGTTTGGGAATTGGCCCTGTGCGCCGTGATAGGAGTGGAACGCGAGGCCGATCTGCTTGAGGTTGTTCTGGCAGCTCATTCGGGCAGCCGCCTCGCGAACTTTCTGGACGGCGGGGAGCAACAGCCCGATCAAGACAGCAATAATGGCGATGACGACCAACAATTCAATCAGAGTGAAAGCTCGATGGCAGGCTCGATGCGGCATTAGGGATAACCGGCAGTTAGGATGGGCGAATTGATGAGGGCGAGGCGATTAACTTACCGGTGCTGTGTTGTGAGTTGATGAAGGGGAGGCGGGTCTACGATGAAGAGAGTGAGTAGAAATTTGAATCGAGAACAGTGTTGAGAACGCCTCATCACGAACGAGTGACCACAAGCCGAGGATTGTTCATTCAGAACACACGGCGGCCGCCGGTGCCATTAACACGTGATGGCGGTGGAATGGTAGATTGGCAGCGGTCACGAGGGCTTTTGACTGTGACCATCACCGTCCAAAACATCTCGGATTTTCGCGGCGAGTGAGGCAGGGGTGAACGGCTTCTGAAGGAATGCGACCTCAGCCTCGAGGATGCCATGCCGTACCACAGCGTCGTCTGTGTATCCAGATAGGAACAGTACCTTCATCCCTGGATGGAACTTCTCGACTTGCTCCGCCACCTCGCGACCGCCCATTCGTGGCATCACCACATCAGTGACGAGGAGATCAATCCGTCCCCGTTGCTGACGGGCGAGTCTCACCGCTTCAGCGCCGTCACACGCTGCCAGGACTGAATATCCGCAACTCAGCAGAACACGCTGCGCCAACGCACGGACTCGGTCTTCATCCTCCACCAACAGGAGTGTTTCGTTGCCCTTCGGCATCGTGAAATAGTTGGAACGTGGACCAGACGCGACCGGCGATTTGTCGATGCGTGGCAAATAGACCTTGAAGGTCGTTCCACGTCCAACCTCGCTGTAAACTTCCACGTGGCCGCCACTCTGCTTGACGATCCCGTGAACGGTCGCCAATCCAAGACCAGTGCCGTGTTCCCCCTTGGTAGTGAAGAACGGCTCGAAGATGCGTGAGATCGTTGCGTTATCCATCCCACAACCGGTGTCGGTGACCGCCAGCAAAACGTACAACCCCGGTTTCACCTCGGAGTGATGCCGTGTATACGTTTCATCGAGTTCGGCGTTCCGCACCTCAATGGTTAGTCGCCCGGCTCGCGCAATGGCGTCTCGGGCATTCACCACAAGGTTCAGAATCACCTGCTCCAACTGGCCTGGATCGGCTCGCACGGAACCCGCGTCTCTGTCGGCTGCGATGCTCAGTTCGATGTCTTCTCCGACGATCCGCCGAAGCATGCGGTCGATCTCGGTCACGAGTGCTTTGAGGTCCAATACCTTTGGCTCGACGATGGCCTTGCGGCTAAATGCGAGAAGTTGACGAGTCAAACCGGCGGCCCGCTCTCCAGCGGCGACGATCTCGAGGACCGATTCGCGGTTCGGATCGCCGACGGCAAGACCAGCGACCACCATTTCGCCGTAACCGTTGATAATGGTGAGCAGATTGTTGAAATCGTGGGCCACGCCGCCAGCCAACCGACCGACCGCCTCCATCTTTTGTGCTTGGCGGAATTGATCTTCAAGGAGTTTGCGTTCCGTGATGTCGGTCCACGAACCAACAGCTTCCAGTGCTTTACCGACCGGATCGCGGATCAGTCGAATTTCGCCTCGGGTCCACAGATAGGTCCCGTCCTGGTGCCGGAACCGGTACTCGTGGGAAGTGCGGTTGGTGGCGAACAAATCCGCGGTCGTCTGGGTGATGATCCGGTCTCGGTCGTCTGGGTGGATATTTCCCGCCCACCAGTTCGGGTCGGATGCAGCGAGAGAGGAATAGCCAAGCAACTCGTGGAGGTTGTCGCTGATCCAACTGATTCCCCGGATCGCGTTGTTCTCGATGCTCAGAGTGAAGAGCACCGCTGGGCTGGAACCGACAACGTGTTCGAGCCGTTGTTGAGTCTGTCGAACCTGTTGTTCCAAGTGTATCCGTCTCGTGACGTCCTTGGCGAGGCAAAGTAAGCCACCGAACTGACCATCGGTGAACAGCGGCGTATTAAACCACTCGCAGGTAATCGTGCGGCCATCTTTCGTCAGGTTCTCGTTGATCGAGTGGGCCTCGAAATCGCCAGAACGGATACGGCTCAGAAGCTGCTCCCCCGTCACCCAAACCGAGTGAGGGACGAATTGTTCATACGGTGGGCCTGCCCCCAGTATTTCAGCCTTGGTGTAGCCGAAGATCCGCTCTGCGGCCGGGTTCCAATCACTGATGCGGAGATGGGCATCGAACAGGACATACGCCATCGGTAACCGTTCGATCTGAAGCTGGAGTCGGGCGAGTAAGGCGTCACGCTCGGCCGCCAATCGCCGGCGTTCGGTGACGTCGTGACCGGTTACGGAAAAGCACCGCTGGTCAAGCAGCGGGAACCCCGTCCACAGGAAAAATCGGTAGCTTCCATCCTTGCAGCGGAGGCGGTTCTCCAACGACGTCGTGATGCCACCGTCCGCAAGCCGTTGGACTTCCGCAAGACTGACAGCTATGTCGTCGGGATGAACGAAGTTCATGAACGGCTCGGCAAGCAATTCCTCCGAACTGTAGCCAAGCGATCTCTCCCAGGCCGGGTTGATCTGGATGAAGCGACCATCAAACCCCAGCAACCCGAGCAGGCTCAGCGACTCCTGGAACATGCGATCCCGCTCGGCCTCCGCCCGCTTCCGATCGGCGATCTCCTGAGTGAGTGCAGCCGTCTGCCGAAGGAGATCCGCGTAGAGGCTGCCATTCTCGTAAATCCGCCCGACCTGCGCCGCGAGCATTCTGGTAAGTTGTTCGTCTTCGTCGGTGAAGGTGTCGCTTCCCAGTTTGTCCAGCAAGCATACCCACCCGTGGACGCGAGTCGGAGACAGCACGGGAGCCGCGAGCAACGCTGAAGCAGGAGGAAATGAATTCGGCGCACCAACAGTTCCCAAATCACCGTGATTGACCGTGCGAAAGCAATTGCCCGCAGCAAGGACGCTGGCAAGGACACCCGTGAACGGTCCCGAACGAGTGGCCCGTGAAGTCGTGCCGAGGTCCATTCCGCTGGTGAAGAAGTGACGGTATGACCCATCGGTGCGGTTGGAGATACCGACCAGCGCATACCTCGCGCCGACAATCTCACGCGCCGCGTTACAGAAGACCTGGAGGAGCCGGCATGGGTCTCGCTCAGAACCAAGTTGCGTGCCGAGCTCCACAATGACCGTCAGCCGCTCGTTGGTGCGTCGTAACTCATCGGCTTTATCGGAGAGTTTGTCAGTGAGAAGCTGTAAGTGTTCGCGGTCGAACTCTTCCGCGGGTGGGGCAGGGGTCGGCGTTTGTGCGACACCGAGCGCGGCCTCCACGGTTCGGAGCACGATTTCCGGCTCGCACGGTTTGGTGAGAACGGCGGTGACACCGCAGGCAGCAGCGAGTTTGCAGGCCTCAGCCTCGTGGTAATGAGCGGTGTAGAAAATGACGCGCGTATCCGCGATGGCGGAGTCCGCCCGCAGCCGGTGGACGAACTCGTAGCCATCCATTGTCGGCATCAGGATGTCGGCGATCACCAAATCCGGGCGTTCGGCCCGTGTGATCGCGAGCGCCTGCTGTCCGTCTGCGGCTTCAAGCAAGCGATGCCCACCATACCCGAGCAAAGTGACAAGAAACTCGCGGTTGGCCGGGCGATCATCCACGATAAGGATTGTGGCCATTACGATGCCTTTCCTGCTTCGCAAAGACAGGCTTTGATTTCGGCCAGAAGGGCGTCTGGCTCGATGGGCCGGAACAAATATCGCGTCGCGCCGAGAGCCAAGCCCACAGCGCGATCCTTCTCGTTGCTCAGGGTCGAAGTGAGGAAGATGAACGGGATGTTGCGAAGTTGCGGATCCTCCCTGACGACTCGAATGAAATCGAAACCCGTCTCGCCAGACATGCACACATCGGAGAGGATCAGATCGCAGGAGTGTTCTCGGGCGAGCGCGAGTCCAGCGTCGATCCGTGCCGCAGTCAGCACCATGTAGCCAGACGGTTCCAGAATGCTGCGAGCGAGATCAAGATTGACCGGCATGTTATCGACCACCAGAACCGTCTGTCGAGTCGTTGGTGTGTGGGCGGTCGCAGCCGTCATATCGGCCGGAGTGGGAGCTTTCCGTTTCTCGGATCGGAGGAACGTTTCTACCTGCTGCACGAAAGTCTCGGGTTCGATTGGCTTGGCGATGTACCCATCGAATCCAGCGGCGAGTACCTTCTCGCGATCGCCCACCATCGCAAGCGCTGTGACCGCCACCAGTGGACCATGTTGGCGTGCCGGGTCGGCCTTGATCTGGCGTGCAACCCCGTAACCGTCTACGACCGGCATGTGGATGTCGCAGATGATCAGGTCGAACAGTTCGTTGCGAGCCGCTTCCAATCCGAGGGCTCCATCCGTTGCGGTTTGTGGCGTGTACCCAAAGGCGACCAGGAGATAGCTCATCAGTTCCAGGTTCGCAGTGTTGTCTTCAATCAGCAGAATGCGGGGCATGGTTCACCCTCCCACGAGTAAGAGGGTGAACGTGCTGCCGCGACCGGACTCACTCTGAAGTGTGATCCGACCGCCGAGCAGCTCAGCCAACCTTCCGCTCAGGTGCAGCCCCAACCCAGTACCCTCGTGCCGTCGCTTTCCAGATGCGTCGATCTGCGTAAACGCCTGGAAGAGCTTCGCCTGATCTTCTGTGCTGATACCAATACCGGTGTCCGACACGATGAACTCGATCTCAATTTGTCCGGCGGTTTCTCGCTGAACAACTTCCAGCGACACGCTCCCGGTTTCGGTGAACTTGATCGCGTTGTTGACGAGGTTCAACAGAATCTGGCTGAGTGCTCGTCGGTCGGCGTGGATAATCAAGTCCGCGGAGGGCACCGTTGTCACGAACTGGAGCCCCTTCGCTTCGGCAAGTGGCCGTAGCGCCGTCGCAACTTCTTGAATCGCAGTACGACAGGCAATTGCTTCGGAGTGCAGTTCCACCTTACCAGACTCGATCTTGGCCAAGTCGAGCAGGTCGTTGATGAGTGAGAGCAAGTGGCGGGCGCTTGTCTGAACCGTCCTGAGTTGTTTCTCCTGGTCGGGCGTCAACGGTCCAGGCAATCTCATCAGGAGCGTTCCCGTGAACCCAATGATTGCGTTCAGGGGCGTTCGCAACTCGTGGCTCATCGTGGCCAGGAAGTGATCCTTCGCGCGGCTCGCCTTCTCCAACTCGATGTTCTTCTCTTGAAGTGTGCGCTCGAAATGCTTCCGGTCGGTGATGTCGCGGATCGAACTGCTGACGAGTACGCCGTCCTCGGTCTCCAACGGACTGAGGCTGATCTCAATGGGGAACTCACTGCCGTCTTTCCGAAGCCCGGAGAGGTCGATCCCCGCTCCCATCGGTCGAACGCGAGGAGAGCGGAAGAAATCTTCACGATAGCCTGGGTGGTTGTCTCGGAACCGCGCTGGAACCAGTCGCTCGATGAGTTGGCCGAGTAACTCGGCGCGTGTATACCCAAAGAGCCGTTCCGTTTGCGAATTGATCAGGACGATTTCGCCAGATCGGTTGACGATCACCATCGCGTCTGGAGCCGATTCCAGCAAACCACGGAACTTGGCTTCGGCTTTCTTCCGCTGCGTGACATCGCGAACCGCACTGATGACGTATTGTTCCGCCCCGAGCATGAGCGGGCTCAGGCTGATCTCGACGGGAAACTCGGTGCCGTCTTTCCGCAACCCATACAATTCGCGACCTTCGCCCATCGAGCGAACTCGCGGCTCGCTGGCGTAGGCAGTGCGGTGAGCCGGGTGGTTGCCACGGACCCGCTCAGGAACGAGCAACTCGACGGCTTGCCCGAGCAATTCGTCTCGAGTGTATCCGAAGAGTCGTTCGGTCTGCGTGTTCACGAGAACGATTCGGCCAGAGCTATCGACCAAGAGGATGGCGTCGGGTGCCGATTCAAGCAGTCCACGAAACTTCTCTTCCGCCAGAACGTGCTGGAGGGTGCTGGGTGGGTCGCTTCCCACACCGGGAGAGGCCGGTGGCATGGTGCTTCCTCGGCGGTTGGGTGCTGGCGAACCACCGCTCTTTATTTGAATCTGTGTATTCTCGCTTATTAGTCAATCGTTATGCGATCACGAAATGTGCCATTGCAATTCGGGATTTCTGAAAGCCGCTTCCTTTGTTTCGTAGAAGCGATCATTCTGCGCAGGCAGGAATCAGCAATCGGAGCTTGGGCTGGTTGGAAAATACAAGGTAACCCACCCCCTCTGGCATTGTTCGTCAGTAGGAACTTTCGGCGAGAGGCAATGTGCCTGCCAAGGTATCGTGAACAAGAAGGGCGAACGATTCTGCGTCGTGGGGCTTGGGAAGAAAACCTTGCATCCTCGCGGCTATCATTCGCTTCGGTTTTGTTCTCATCCCCAACGAGGCTGGCGATGTTCAGGCTCACCGCTGCCATTCTGTGTCTGTGCGCCTGCCTTTGGCTTCGACGAGGAGTGATCATGTCGCAGCGATTCTTGATCTCGACGATTGTTGTCGCGGTTCTCTGCGGGTTCGCTCACGTCGCTCGGATCGAAGCGGACCCGCCAAAGACGACTGCAAAATTACCCCAGGCAAGTGACGAGTTCGTTCGCCTCGATGCGGATGTGACGCAGGCCATTAGCCAGGGAGACACGCAGGGATGTGGCCCGGTGTCGTTGTTGAACCTTTTGAAGTTGGGACCGGAATCGCACAAGAAAGCGTACACGAAACTGACCAACGGAGACGATTCACTTGCTCTCAAACTCCTGGCGGAGAAATACTGTTCCCCGAATGGGGCAGAGGGCAAGGTGAGGTACAGCAATCGGACCGGTATCGACGACCCGAACTTGTCGCGGCTTTGCACTGCCTTGGCCACGGACTTCGAGCTTCCTCCGATCGAGACGCTCTACACGACACGCAAGAAGGCTGAGGCGAATCCGGATTTCGCGAAGCGAGTGAACGAGGCGTTGATTGCTTCCCTGTCGCGTGGTGTACCGGTACTGATGTCAATCGACTCGTATGGGGAGCGAGAGAAGAAGTGGACGAAGCTGACCGGCCATTACATGCTCTTCACCGGAGTTCAGCGAATCAGCAAGGCGAACCCTTCGAGCTTTCTGGTTGAGTATGTGAACCCGGTCGGGGGTGAACACCGCCAGGCGTTCGTGTACGCGGGTCGTCGCAAACATGAGGGAGCGTTCGCCCACTTCAAAGACGGGGACGAATGGCTCAAGAATGATCCCTACCTCTGTCTGTCATCTCCGTACACGGATCTGGGCCAAAGCAAGCTCGACGGCAACGCCCGCCACGAGTTCTTCCTGACGATTCTCTTCGGCCAGTTTCGTCGGTGATTAGCGCGGAGTCTTCAGGCGAAGTGGAATTCTCAAACCACGCGTCACCGAGGCCAGATGATGTGTCGTTTCTGGCTCGCTACACTTTGGCTATCATCCTTCTCACACCCAACGCTGGCATCTGTCGTGCTACAGTCTCTGAAAACAGCACAATTACAAGGTAACAGAAGTCCGTAACGGCGTTGGGCGAGGGGGAACGATACTCACCGACCAACTCGCGTGGTCGATTCATCCCGCCAGCGGTTTGAAACTACATTTCACACCCAGGCAGGTTCCCAGCCCTTGCGGTAAGGCTTCTTCAGCAACGCATCCGCGGTCGGCGAGTTCGTCACCTTCAACGCTGCAGCGTCCCACTTCAGCGTCTCACCGGGAACTCGGATTGCCACCGTGCCGAGCAACACCGCTTCCGTGAGACCGCTCGCGTAATCGAAGTTCGAGGTCGTCTTGCCTTCGCCACGGCAAGCGTCGGCCCAACCGATGTAGTGATCCACGGCCGCAACCGTCTCGATCTTCGTTCCTTTGAACGTCTCCTCGGGCAGCAACTTCGGCATCGCAACGTGCGGAATCAGCAGCGAACCCTTTTCGCCGATCAGCAGTGACCCCGACCCCGGCAACTTCACGTTCGCGGCGAGTCCGAGTTTTTCGGGTGCGGGGGTCTTGCCTTCGCCGTCATACCACGTCAGCTTGAGGGTCTTGTTGGCGGTGAAGTCGGTGCCGGGGAACTCGTAACTCACGACGGATGCCTTGTACCACACCTCGCGATTCGGCACCGAACCCTCGGCCCGAATACTGGTCGGCGATGTGAGACTCAACGCCATGAATACCGGGTCGAGGATGTGACAGCCGAAGTCGCCAAGTTGGCCGTTGGAGAAGTCCTGCCAGCCACGCCAGTTGAACGAATGGTACAGCTTCGCCTTGTACGGTCGCTCCGGAGCGACGCCGAGCCAGTTGTCCCAGTGAACTTTCTCGGGCACGGGATCGGCATCTTTCGGGCGGTCATCGGCGAGCAGCCAGCCCATCTTGCCGGCTTGCCATGAGTGAACTTCCTTGACCTTCCCGATGGTGCCGTCGCGAACCAGCTTCACGGCCGTGCGATACGCTTCGTGCGACTGAATCTGGTTGCCCATCTGCGTGACAACGCCATACTTCTTCGCGGCCAGCCGCATTTGCCGGGCTTCGAAAACCGTGTGCGTCAGCGGTTTCTGACAGAAGACGTGCTTGCCGAGTGCCATCGCGGGAAGCGCGACCGGCGCGTGCATGTGGTCCGGCGTCGACACGCTGATCGCATCGAATTCCTTCGGTTGATCGAGCAGCTTTCGCCAGTCAGTGAACGTCTTCGCGGACTTGAATTTCGTCGCAGCACGCCCGAGGAACGGCTCGCTTTCGTCGATGTCGCACAGAGCAACGACGCTCACTTTCGGGCTGGCCGAGATGTGAACGAGATCGTCCCAGCCTTTGCCGCCAGTGCCGACGGATGCGAGCCTGAGGTTCTCGTTGGCTCCGAGAACGCGGGACCAACTCGCGGCCGTGAGGACGCTTGCCGCGCCGACTTGCTGAAGGAACCGTCGGCGTGAAGTGGTGTGAAGCATAGAGATATCCTTGATGCGGGATCGAATGAAAAACAGAAAGCCGGTTTATCCGCAGATTACGCAGATGAACGCAGATTTCAAAACAGGAAAGAGATAGTCTTGTAATCAAACTCTGCTTTGTCTTGGTTTTGAAATCTGTGTCTATCTGCGTAATCTGCGGATCACTCTCTTCTTTTGTCTTTCTCAGAACAGTTCGCGGATCGGTTCGCCGTGTTCGACCAACCGAATGGGGCGGTTTTGGCGATCGGGCAGCATGTCGGTCGGGTCGATGCCAAGGTGCTGGTAAATCGTCGCCAGCATGTCGCCGGGAACGTGCGGGTCGCTCGCGGGCTCGCCGCCGTTCGCGGTCGTTGCGCCGATCACTCGCCCACCCTTCACGCCGCCACCAGCAACCAACACGCTCATCGCCTTCGCCCAGTGCCCACGACCCGCCAGTGCGTCGATCTTCGGCGAACGCCCGAACTCGCCCATCGCCACAACCATCACTCGTTCGGCCAACCCGCGAGCGTGAATGTCCTCGATCAACGCCCCGAGCGCCCGGTCGAAGAACGGCAGGCGTCGCTTCAGGTTCTTCTCGATGTCGTAGTGGTCATCCCACCAGTCCACATCGGCTTCGTAATGGTTCACTGTCACGAACGTCACGCCTGCTTCCACCAACCGGCGAGCGAGCAACGCCCCGCGACCCCATGGTGTGTGACCGTAGCGTTCGCGAAGTCGCTCGGGTTCACGCGACAGGTTGAACGCTTCTTTCGCAGCCCGGCTCATGATGAGGTCGAACGCCTTGCGATACGCCGCGTCGAGACCGTCGTTCACGTTGCTGGTGTTGAGCTTGTCGAGTAGCAACTTGCGGCCGTGGGCACGATCAGCCGTGATGTCGGCGGGCAGCGTGAATGATGGTCCCGGATTCGTGAACCGGAACGTTGGCTCGCTGCCGCTGTTCACCGGGTCGAACTCTTTGCCGAGATATGTAGCCTGTTGGAAGAACCCTTGGCGTGCGAAGTAGGCATCCGGGATGCACACATACGGCGGGATGTTGGGTTTGTTTGAGCCGCGAATCTTCGCGACGAACGAACCCTGTGCCGGGTGAATCTGCCCGCGAAACTGCACGTCCCGTTCGTGAATGCCAGTCTGAACAAGGTGGGCCGCGTCGTTGTGGTTCGAGTCGTAGTGCGCCATCGACCGCACGAGCGAGAACTTGTTTCCGATGCGAGCGAGGTTCGGTAACAGTTCGCAGATTCGCATTCCCGGCGCTGCTTGAACCGACCCGAACGGCCCGCGACATTCCACGGGAGCGTTTGGCTTGGGGTCGAAGGTGTCGATGTGCGAGGGACCGCCGCCCATCCAGTAGAGGATGACGGCTGTGTCTTTGCGAGCGGTCGGAGCCTGTGCTTCGCGAGCCATCAGCACTTCGGGCATCGACAGCCCGGCGAGGCCAAGCGAACCGAGTTGGACGAATCCACGGCGAGTGAGGTTCGACATGGGCGGGACTCCGGAGTGGAGTGAACCAGCGGTGAGGGTTTGAGTGTATCACGCCTCCCCTCCCCGCGCCGAGCGCTATTCGCCGATCATCGGCAGATCCAAACCATTCGCCTTTGCGCACTCGATTGCCGTGTCGTAGCCAGCGTCGGCGTGACGCATGACTCCCGTGCCCGGATCGTTCCGCAATACTCGTGCGATTCGCTTTGCTGCGGCGGGGGTGCCATCGCAGACAATCACCATGCCCGCGTGCTGACTGAAGCCCAGACCAACGCCGCCACCGTGATGGAACGAAACCCACGTCGCGCCGGATGCCGTGTTCAAGAGCGCATTCAGCAGCGGCCAATCCGACACCGCATCGGAACCATCCCGCATTCCTTCCGTTTCGCGGTTCGGACTCGCCACCGATCCCGAATCGAGATGATCGCGACCAATCACCACGGGCGCCGTCAGTTCGCCAGACGCCACCATGTCGTTGAAGGCAAGCCCCACCCGTGCGCGATCCTTCAGCCCGAGCCAGCAGATGCGAGCGGGCAATCCCTGAAACGCGATGCGTTCGTGTGCCATGTCGAGCCAGCGATGCAATTGCGGGTTATCGGGAAGCAGCTCTTTCACCTTCGCGTCTGTGCGCTGAATGTCAGCGGGATCACCTGAGAGCGCCGCCCACCGGAACGGCCCGATGCCTTCGCAGAACAACGGCCGAATGTACGCCGGCACAAAACCCGGAATATCGAACGCATCCAACACGCCGACATCCTTCGCCATCTGCCGGATGTTATTGCCGTAGTCGAGCGCGACCGAGCCACGCTTCTGAAGTACTAGCATCGCCCGCACATGAACCGCCATCGACGTTTTCGCAGCCGCGATCACAGCGTTCGGACTGGTTTTCGCTTCCTCGCGCCACTCCGCGAGCGACCACCCTTGCGGAAGATAGCCATTCAGCGGATCGTGAGCACTCGTCTGATCCGTCACGACATCGGGCGTGATGCCGCGAGCCACGAGTTCGGAACACACATCAGCGGCATTGCCGAGCAACCCAACCGAGATGGCTTTGCCATCTCGCATCAAGTTCAGTGCTTCGTCGAGGTTCGCGGCTCGTCGGTCGAGGTAGCGCGTTCGCAGCCGGAAGTCGATGCGTGATTCGTCGCACTCGACAGCCAGTATCGAGAAGCCGGCCATCGTCGCCGCGAGCGGTTGAGCGCCACCCATACCGCCCAGACCACCGGTGAGAATCCACTTGCCGGCCGCGTTGCCAGCAAAGTGCTGTTTCGCCACGGCCGCGAACGTCTCGAAGGTGCCCTGCACGATGCCTTGCGTGCCGATGTAAATCCAGCTTCCGGCCGTCATCTGCCCGTACATTATAAGTCCGAGCGCTTCTAATCTTCTGAACTCATCCCATGTGGCCCATGCAGGCACTAATTGTGAGTTTGATATTAATACTCTCGGAGCGTTAGTATGTGTTTTAAAAACTGCTACCGG
>JAIOPV010000184.1 GCA_021413735.1 Planctomycetota bacterium | reverse complement strand
CAGATCGTTGATCGCGGTCGCCCACACTCGCAGCGGCGCATACTCTGGGTGCCCGGTTGCTTCGAGGTATGCGAGCCGACCGAGGAGACTGCGGAAATCCGGCTCTAGGAACCCCACCCGCGTTCCCGGCTTCAGCACCGCCAGCAGGCGACCCAGCGTGTACTCAGCCATCGGAATGTGATGCAGGATCGCACGGCCCACAAGCACGTCAGCATTCTCGAGCCACGGACCGGGCTTAGACACATCGGCCGACACAAACTCGAACTTGCCAGGACCAGCCCCCTTCAATCGGTTCGCGGCCTGCTGCAACAAGCCCGACGATGCATCCACCGCCACAACCTTGCCCCCTGCCCCGAGCCTGGAAACAATTCGACGGGTAAGGCCCCCTGGCCCGCAACCGATCTCGACAACGTGATCGTTCGGTCGCAACGCCAGTTCGTCGAGCAACTTCTCGGATGGCACCTCGAAGTGCCGATCCTGAAGTTCGAGTCGCCGTGCCGCGTCCGCGGATTGGCCGAGAATGTAACCCGGTGTGTCGGACATAGTTGTGCCTTGGAACAGAAGAAACGCGGAAGCCACCCGAGAATCGAATTAGAAGTCGGAGGGGTTTGGAGCAAGTTCAGCTTGGTGCGTCTGTCGTTTGTCCGTCCTGAATCCTGTGCGGGGCGAGATGGTGTTCGGGCTTCGCTGTGGCTTCGCGAAGAAGGATCTGCACTGCGGTCACGCCGATGCGATACCAGTCCGCCGTGTGGCACGTCAGCCCCGGAACCTCTTCCCCCCCGCCGCCCATCACGCTGATATCGTGCGGAACTCGCAGCCCTGCCAATCGCAGATTCTCGATCAGGAGACGCGCGACGGTGTTGTTGAAGCAGTACACAGCCGTCGGTCGCGGGGTGAGCGCAAGCAGATGGCTCACGGCTTTCTTCGCGCCGGCTTCGGTAAGTTCGATTGCCACTTCCCAAACTCGCCTCCGCGGTAACCCGGCTTGCCGCAACCCACGACGATAGCCATCGAGTCGCCAGGGATTGAGATCGGTCTGCCGCCAGTTGACGAACGCAATTCGCCGGTGGCCCAGCTTGGCGAGATATGCGACCGCTTGCCGAGCACCTTCGCACGAGTCATCGCGAACCGAACCGACACCTGGCAAATGCAGGTCATGATCGAGCAGAACAATCGGCAGCCCCGTTCCGGCAGCGCGACGCAGCAACTTCTCTTCGCCGTAGTGCGCGAAGACCACGCCCCGCAGTTGGTTCCGCGGCGGCAGATTGCGAAACGCATTTCCGATCTGCGTATGGGCGGCGTGTTCGACGAGAAGGCGTAACCCGTGGCGTGAAGCCTCTTCGAGCGCACCCTGAAGCATCAAGCCGTTAATGGTTGGGGTCGCGGGTTCGGTCTGTCCTTGGGGAACCTGATACCCAGCCTGAAGGTACGCAATGGTCGTGGATTCCGGGGTGGTAATTTGGTCGGGCAGCGTCGGGGCGTTCAGGAACGTTCCCCGTCGGCGAATCTTCACCAGCAAGCCTTCGCGTTGGAGAGCGTCGGCAGCAAGGCGAACCGTTTCACGACTCACGCCGAGTTGTTCGGCCAGTTCAACCTCCGTTGGGAGCCGCCCGTCCGTGAACCGTCCGGTAGTGATGGCGTCTCGCAGAAGCTGTTCGACGCGGGAGGTGAGGCTGGCGGAGCGGCCAAGTCGCTCGAAGTCGGACGACTCTGGCTCTGGCGGTGTGACTTTCGGCATCGGGATTCGTCTCGTGTCGGGTAACTCCATTGTGCCAACCGTGCTGCACGCTGTCATTACACAATTTCACCAGACGTTGGCAATTCCCCATTCGTCGATCGACGTTCACGACGCGGAACGCAATCTCTACGATTTGCTGTACATCCCTGGCTGCTCCGTTTCGGAGGAACGACAATCGCGACAACTCTTCTTTTCGTGTATGGCACCTTGAAGCGTGGCCTCCGCAACCATTTCCGGATGGCAGGTCAAGAATATCTCGGCGAAGTGGTCACCGAACCGCGTTACCGAGTGTTTGACCTCGGACCGCACCCCGCTCTCGTGGTGGATGCCACCAGCGGTCTCGCGGTGATTGGGGAATTGTGGGCCGTGAACGACCGCTGTCTCGCGGAACTCGACGCCTTCGAGGAAGTGCCGAGTTGGTTCATCCGCGAACCCATCGCCATCGCGGGGCGTCAAGATGTGGTGTACGTGTATTACACGAACACGCCGGTTCCCGACGGCACCGCAAGCGGCAACCGCTGGCCTCTGAGTGGTTGATGTTCGGTGGAATGTACCGGCGGCGAGTGTGAAATTCTGCCACGAAACTGGCACTTTTCTCGCAGGTCTCGACTGCAAACGTACAATGATTGTTTCGGATTGTCACAGAGGTCAAGAAATGGCGGAGTTGATGGAGGCTGTTGCAGTGATGGAAGAGACCGGATTCGCGGCGTTGGGCCTTGATGGCCGACTCGTCGAGATGTTGGTTGGGCTGGGATATGAAGAACCGACACCGATTCAACGGCAGGCGATTCCGCCGTTGCTTTTGGGGCGTGATCTCGTCGGACGTGCCGCGACCGGAACCGGAAAAACAGCCGCTTTCGCTCTCCCGTTGCTTCACCGTCTTGCTGCCGCTGCCAGCGTTGCCGCACCCGTTAAAGGGCGTCCACGTCCGCCTGCCGCGTTGATTCTCGTGCCGACACGCGAACTCGCGATTCAGGTTGCGAAGGCTGTCGAGCGTTACGGCCAACCGCTCAGCGTCCGCGTCCTCGCGGTCTACGGCGGTCAGGCGATGCACGAGCAACTTCGCGTTCTGGATCGTGGCGTCGATGTGGTTGTTGCCACGCCTGGCCGCGTTCTCGATCACGTTCGTCGTGGCAGTGTGAAGCTCGACGCCGTCACAAGCGTGGTGCTGGACGAAGCCGACGAAATGCTGGACATGGGTTTCGCCGAGGACATCGAAGCGATTCTCGCGGGCACGCAAGCAGGCCGACAGACCATGCTGTTCTCGGCCACGATGCCGCCGCGAATCAAGGCCATCGCTGGAAAGCATCTCACAGATCCGGTCGAAATTCTCGTTGCTCGTGACAAGGTTGCAGCAGGCACGCCGCCGCGCGTTCGCCAGATTGCGTACCTCGTTCAGAAGCAGCACAAACTCGCAGCGCTCGGCCGCGTTCTCGACATGGAATCGCCAGCAGCGGCCCTGATCTTCTGCAAGACGCGAACTGAGGTCGAGGATCTTGCGGAAGCGTTGGGTGCCCGTGGTTACCGCCCGGAAGCCCTACACGGTGGCATGTCGCAAGATCAACGCGATCGCGTGATGCGGCTGTTCCGCGCAGGCAAAGCAAACCTGCTCGTTGCCACCGACGTGGCCGCTCGCGGGCTTGATGTGGAGCATCTCACGCACGTCGTGAACTTCCACGTTCCCGGCGAAGCCGAGGCATACATTCACCGCATCGGTCGCGTGGGTCGGGCTGGTCGCGAAGGGGTGGCGATCACGCTCGCGGAACCGCGTGAGCAATCGCAACTCCGGAACATCGAGCGTGCGACCGGGCAGCGAATCGAGATGGCTCGCGTGCCGACCGCCGTTGATCTTCGCGCTCGGCGATTGGATGTCACGAGTACCGCACTGAAGACGGCAATCGGCGAAGCCGAAGTTGATCGCTTCCGAGCAATGCTCGATTCCCTCAGTGGCGAGCACGAACTGAAGGATATCGCGCTCGCGGCGATCAAGTTGCTTCACCAGGCTAAGGGTGGCGACGCCGAGGAAGGCGAAGACATCCCCGTGATGCGTCCGGAACAACCGCGAAATCACGACCGTAACGATCGCGTTGATCGAGTTCCGCAGCGGCGTAACAGCGGCCCGCGAATGACTCGCATCTTCATCAGCCTGGGACGTGAAGCCGGCATCGGTCCGCGTGACCTGGTGGGTGCGATCGCGAACGAATCGGGTCTGCCGGGCAGCGACATCCGCGGTATCGAAATCACGGATCGCTTCTCGTTGGTAGACGTGCCCGAGGACGCGGCCGAGCACGTGATTGAGTCGCTGAATGGGGCACGCTTGCGGGGGCGCAAGGTGAACGTTCGCGTGGATCGGCAAGAAGGCGGCCGACGGTAAGAAGTCGTTTCGCCGCTTGCGGCGGAGCGTTCAGAAGAGACGCTCCCCCGCAAGCGACGGGATCACGGACCTTCAATAAGCAACTTCGGATTCTGAGTCTTCAACGCGGCGATGCCACCGCGAGTCACTTTCTTGCAGCCCCGCAACGACAACTTGGTCATCGTCTTGACCTTCAATTCCTTCAACCCTGCGTCGGTGATGTCGAGATCGTTCAGGCTGAGTTCTTCCAAATCCGCCAAGTTGACAATCTCCTTCAACCCCGCATCGGTGATCCGCGTCTTGTCGAGGAGGAGCGTTTTCAGCGTCTTCACTTTGCAGACCTCACGTAACCCGTCGTCGGCGAGGCGCACTTTGGTCAAGTTCAGGTGAGCCAACTCGAAGCCGGTGAGGTGCCTCATTCCCTCATCGTCAACGCGGGTATCTTCAAGGTTCAGGTGCCTCAGTCGTGTGTATCCCACCAGCTCTTTCAGCCCGTCGTTGCCGACGCGAGTTCCGCGTAAATCGAGTCGTTCGATTCGCCTCAGTTTGGCCAGGAACTTCATACCGAAGTCGCTGACTTCCGTGCCCGCCATGTGAAGATTGACAAGCTCCGACATCGCGGAAACATCGCCGGTGCAACCGTCCGTAATCTTGGTCGAGTTCAGATTCAGGGTGAATAACTTCTTCAGCGGCGCGAGATCCTTCACACCCGCATCGCTGATGCGAGTTCTCTCCAGGTTCAGCGAGAGAAGTTCCTTCGCCAGCCCGAGATCGCGAACGCCCTTGTCGGAAGCGACCCCGCGGCTCAGATCGAGCGCACGCAGTTCCGGAAACTGATCGAGTTGCCGCAGCGCATCGGACTTGATTTTCGTGCCGGACAAATCGAGAACCCGTATGTCCTTGCACGCGAACAGTTCCTTCAGCCCGTCTTCGGTGACAGTCAGGTCTTTCAGGCTCATGAACTGGAGGTTCTTGAGATTCCCAACGTTCTTCAAACCCACGTCGCTAATCTTGCCGCCGCGCAGGTCCAACCCGATAGTGGCTTCTGATTTCGGAAGCCTGGCGAGGAGTTTGTCGTCAGTGCTGGCAAAGTGAAACACCACGAGCTTTTTGGCGGTTGCGTCGAGTTTCTCGGACTTCAGAAGAATCTCGCCCGTTTCGGTCACGTCGTAGGAGAGGGTTTCACCGCCGAGTTTCTTGAGCGCCGCAACGGTAGCGGTGAGGTCGAGTTCGGGGCCTTTTTTTGGCTGCGTGTACCCGGTGACGGCTGCGAGAAGGGTGGCGAGAACGACCAATCCGGGGAGAGAGCGAGGCATGGGGTGGGTTCCGTGCGTGCCGTGAAGTGTGCGGTTGAGTTGAGTCTATCTCAAGCCGCACGGTATTCCCAGCACCAACGGAAGCGCATCTATCCCAGAACAAAAGCACCCCTCACCAAAACCAGTTTGCGCTGGTCTCTCGGTGAGGGGCTGTGTTTCTCACTTTAACTCTTGGATCACCCGCAACCGCTGGTTTCGCCGCAGGTATCACACCGCATACACGCCCCGCTGCGAACCAACGTCATTGCCTGGCACTTGGAACAGGGATCGCCTTCGTAGCCCTTCATGCGAGCAAGGCGAATCTTGTCTGCTTGCGAACCAGCGACTGGCTGATAACCGCCCCGTTGCACCGACACCACCGGGGCAGCAGCGACTCCACCGCTCATCTTCGCGGGACCGTTTCCGGTTCGCGGAGCGGGCGCTTTTGGAATGTCGCTCCCCGGCTGTGTCGCACTTCCTGGCTTGAGGTGCGTCGAACGCGGCGGAGCCAGCGACGCCTTCGGCTTGTCCGCACCCTTCGAGTCCACGGTGCGTTCCGAGATTACTTCCTCGCCGTCGAAATCCGGATCATCCTCGGGGTCGTGTTGAGCGTCGGCCCGCAAGTCCTCAGGGTTGACGTGCGCGAGATCGTGCCGACCCAGATACGTGATCGCCAACTCGCGGAAGATGTAGTCGATGATCGACGTCGACATCTTGATGTACGGGTTCCCCTGCACGATGCCGTTCGGTTCGAATCGCGTGAACAGGAACGCATCAAGGTACTCTTCGAGCGGCACGCCGTGCTGCAATCCGAGCGAAACGGCGATGGCGAAGCAGTTCGTCATGCTGCGGAAGGCAGCACCTTCCTTGTGCATGTCGATGAAGATTTCGCCGAGGGTGCCGTCGTCGTATTCGCCCGTGCGAATGTACATCTTGTGCGTGCCGATGCGGGCCTTCTGCGTGTACCCCGCACGGCGATCTGGCAATCGACGCCGACGTGCGATGTAGCGGTGAACGATCCTCTCCGTGATCCGTTCCGCGACCTGCACGGGTTCCGATTTCACTTCCTTCTCGGGCTCGGCAACGACGTTCGCGAGAGCCGCCGCTTCCGCCGAGTCGGCCACCGAGTTCAACGGCTGACTGAGCTTCGAGCCGTCGCGGTACAGGGCGTTTGCCTTCGTCATGAGCTGCCACGACAGGAGGTACGCCTTCTTCACGTCCTCGACGGTTGCGTCGTGAGGCATGTTGATCGTCTTGGAGATCGCCCCCGAGATGAACGGCTGCGCCGCCGACATCATGCGGATGTGTGATTCCCACGACAGGAACCGTTTGCCGGTCTTGCCGCACTTGTTCGCACAGTCGAACACCGCGTAGTGTTCGGGCTTCAGGTGCGGAGCGCCTTCGATGGTCATCGTGCCGCAGACATAAGTGCTGGCCTCCGTGATCTGCTGCTTCGTGAAACCGAGATACGCGAGCAGATCGAACGCCGGATCTTCGAGCTTCTCGATGGCGATCTTCAGCGTGCCCTTGAGGAAGTCGTCGCCGAGCGTCCAGCGGTTGAACACGAACGGCAACTCGAAAGCGCCAGGCAACTGCGTTTCGAGCTTCTTCAGCACCTCGTCGGTGAAGCCCTTCGCCTTCAAGGTGCCGGTGTTGATGTGCGGGCAACCGTTCAGCGTGGCGGCACCCTTGCTGAATCGCACGATGTCATCGACCTGCCACGGGGCATACCCGAGCTTCGCGAGCGCCGGCGGCACCGACTGGTTGATGATCTTGAAGTAGCCGCCACCCGCGAGCTTCTTGAACTTCACGAGTGCGAAATCCGGTTCGATGCCGGTGGTGTCGCAATCCATGATGAGGCCGATGGTGCCCGTCGGCGCGATCACCGTGACCTGGGCATTGCGGAACCCGTGCTGCTCGCCGAGTTCCAACATGCGATCCGATTCGCTTCGAGCTGCCGCAACCAGATCCGGTGGACAATAGCGAGCGTCGATGCCGACAGGCGTGACGGTCAACCCTTCGTACTCGGCAGGTGCAGCGTTGTACGCGGGCCGACGGTGGTTGCGAATCACCTTCAGCATGTGGTCGCGGTTCGCCGAGTAACGCTCGAACGTGCCGACTTCCGCTGCGATTTCAGCACTCGCGGCATACGAGCCAGCGTGCATGATCGCGGTGAGTGCGCCGCACTGAGCGCGACCTTCGACGGAGTCGTAAGGGATGCCCTGCACCATGAGCAGAGCGCCGAGGTTGGCGTAACCGAGGCCGAGCGTGCGGAAGTCGTAGGACTTCTGCGCGACGGACTGGCTCGGGAACTGTGCCATGTAGACGCTGATTTCGAGAATGAGCGTCCAGATTCGCACAGCGTGCTTGTAATTCTCGATCTCGAACTTCGCGGCCTTGTTGTCGAAGAACGTGAGCAAGTTCAGTGACGCGAGGTTACACGCCGTGTCATCAAGGAAGGCATACTCGCTGCAGGGATTCGTGGCGTTGATCTTGCCATCGACGGGGCAAGTGTGCCATTCGTTGAAGGTCGTGTCGAACTGCACGCCGGGATCGGCACAGCTCCACGCCGCATACGCGATCTGATCCCACAGTTCGCGAGCCTTCAGCGTCTTCTTCGCCTTCGGGGCACGGTTCTCGCGCTTCGCCTTCTCCAGTTCCGTTCGCCAATACAGGTTCCATGAGCCGTTCGTTTCGACGGCCTTCATGAACTCGTTCGTGATGCGAACCGAGTTGTTGCTGTTCTGGCCCGAAACGGTGTAGTACGCCTTCGAGGTCCAGTCGGTGTCGTACTCCTCGATCTCCAGGTGTGTGAATCCCTGCTTGGAAAGCTGCATCACACGTGCGATGTAGTTCTCGGGAATCAACGCCGACCGTGCTTCGAGGATCGACTTCCGCAGCGGAGCGTTCTTGATCGGGTCGAACTTCTCGTCAGCGTTCTGGTGAGTCTGAATGGCGCGAAGAATCGCGTTCAGATGCTTGTTCATCAGCTTGGAGCCGGTCACGAGGTCCGCGACCTTCATCTCTTCCGTGACCTTCCAGTTGACGAATTCCTCAATGTCAGGGTGGTCGAGATCGAGCACGACCATCTTCGCGGCACGACGGGTTGTGCCGCCGCTCTTGATCGCCCCCGCGGCACGGTCACCGATCTTCAAGAAGCTCATCAGGCCAGACGACTTGCCGCCGCCGGAGAGCGGTTCGCCTTCGCCACGCAGCGAGGAGAAGTTCGAGCCCGTGCCGCTGCCATACTTGAAGATGCGAGCTTCACGAACCCACAGGTCCATGATGCCGCCATCGTTTACCAGATCGTCGGTGACTTGCTGGATGAAGCATGCATGCGGCGCTGGGCGTTCATATGCGGAAGTCGAGCGTTCCAGCGTCTTCGTGTGCGGATCGACGTAGTGGTGTCCCTGCGCTGGGCCGGCGATACCGTAGCTCCAGTGCAGACCTGTGTTGAACCATTGCGGGCTATTCGGTGCGGCCATCTGTGCCGCGAGCATGTAGCACGTTTCGTCGTAGAACGTGCGAGCATCCTGCTCCGACGAGAAGTAACCGCCCTTCCAGCCCCAGTAAGCCCAACAGCCCGCGAGCCGGTGGAAGACCTGCCGCGAGTCCGTTTCGCCGCCCAGTGGTGTGTCGGGCGTCTCGGGGATGCTGCGTTGCAGCCACGCGGGAACCCCTTCTTCGTGAACTCGCGTCAGTCGCTGCGGCACACCCGCTCGTCGAAAATATTTCTGCGCCAGGATGTCGACTGCCACCTGCGACCACTTCTCCGGCACCATCACGTCGTTCATTTCGAACACGACGCTGCCGTTCGGGTTCCGAATCGAGGAACCACGCGGAATGAAGTTCAGGCTTGCGAACGGATCCTGACCTTCACGGGTGAATCGGCGACTGATCTGCATGGCAACTTCCGGGGTAACGCGCGGTCGAGAGCATCGCCAAACCGTGTGATTGAGGTGCAACAATCACGCCGCGGGCTGGATCTCGAAACCGGTACGAGTGTACACGATGGTTGAGTGAATGTACAGCAGTGAACAGAGACTAACTCTGAATCGGTAACCTTAAGTGTTACCGCGCGCCGCTCCGGTGCCAGCGACAATGGGCAGAGTCAGGCCAGGTTGGTCCTGATACTTGCCCTTCTTGTCGGCATAACTGGTACGGCAAACCTCCTCGGCCTTCAAGAAGATGATTTGAGCGATGCCTTCGCCAGAATATATCTTCGCGGGAAGTGGTGTCGTGTTGCTAATCTCGATCGTAACTCGTCCCCGCCATTCGGGTTCCAGCGGAGTCACGTTTACGATGATGCCGCATCGGGCGTAGGTGCTTTTGCCTAAGCAGACACACAAGATGTCGCGCGGAACTTCAATGTACTCCACCGTTTCCGCGAGGGCAAAGCTGTTCGGCGGGATCAGGATGAAGTCGGCGTCCACATCGACGAACGATTTGGGGTCGAAGTGCTTCGGATCGACCGTGCTGCCCCAGACGTTCGTGAATACCTTGAAGCGGCGATCGACGCGGACGTCGTAGCCGTAACTCGTGACGCCGTAGGAGATCACGCCAGGGCGGTGTTGGGCTTCCGCGAACGGCTCGATCTTCACATCGCGTGCAATCATCCAGTCCGGTAGAACGCCCATCGCGTGTCGCCTCCTGCGGCTATTGCTTTCGACGGTCAGCGGGTTAATCGGTTATCCCGTGTGCCCATCTTCACAATACCCGCCATTCTCGCGGGATGAATTGGCGAACCAAATCGGCATGGCGGCAACTTCGGAACATTGGGTACAAACCGTGGGAGGTTTGCGAAGCCGCAAGCGGCTTCAATTCTAAAGACGCTTGTACCTCCGAGTTTCCCATGACCCCCAGTTTACCATTCGTCGTCGCGGTCTTCGCTTGCCCAGCTGCCGAACTGCCCACCGAACTCTGGCAGATCACGCCGGAACGAAAAGGCATCTTCGCCGGGAATCCGCCACGCACCAAAGATCGGGCCGTTCTGCTGATTCCTGGGCTGAAGATTCACCCATTTAAGCCCACGTATGCCACCCGCCCGGTGATCCGCGAATATCAGCAGGCGTCGTCGGAACTCGTGCGGTCGCTTGCCAAGGATTCGGACGTTTTCGCGTTCGGGTATGCGCAGACGGTGTCACTCGATGCGGTGGCGCAGTCGCCGGGCTTGCGGGCTACCGTGGCGCAGATCAAGAACGCGGGCTACTCAGACATCGTGCTGATAGGTCACTCGGCGGGCGGCGTCATTGCAAGAATCTTCGCGGAGTCGCATCCGGAGTCGGGCGTCACGAAAATAATCACCGTGGCCTCTCCGCACGATGGTTCGGAAGTGGCGAAATTGAAGATCGGCTATTTTAAGGTGCAGGCCGCGTTCGTGGAGTCGCTTTCGCCAGATGCGAGGGCACAAGCGGCACGGGGCAAGTTCGACGACAAACTTCAGATGGCCTGTGTCGTGTGCAAGGTGAAGGGAATCGAGGCCGACGGGTTAGTGTGCCTGCCGAGTCAGTGGCCTGCGGACTGTCGCAAGGCTGGCGTGCCTGCCGTGCTGGTTCAGACGGATCACTGGCACGCGATGCTTGCACCGGCGTCGATCCGGACGATTTGCACGCTCACGAGCGAAAAACTGACGCGTTGGTCACAGGAAGAAGTTGAGAAAGGGCAGAAGGTACTGTTTCGCGACGGGAACTGACCAAAAAGTAGCGTGACCCCGGCTAAACAAGCTGCGACACATGGTGTAGGGGCTGGGGCCACGCCGACACATTTTACGCACGCAACCTGCCGGGAGGAAATGATGGCCTTATGGCTATTTAAGGAAGAACCCGAGACATACAGTTTCGCCGATTTGGAACGCGACGGCACGACGACCTGGAGTGGCGTCAAGAATGCCCTCGCTCAAAAGCATCTTCGTGCGATCCAGAAAGGCGACCGCATTTTTTTCTACGCAACGGGCAAGGAGAAATCCGTCGTCGGCGTGATGGAAGCCACCGCCGGCGCAATCCCCGATCCTGGCGATGCAACCGGGAAGCTAGTTGTGGTCAATGTGAAGCCGGTGCGGAAACTGAAGAAACCGGTGACGCTCGCCGCGATCAAGGCCGACAAGGCGTTCGCAAACTGGGAACTGGTTCGCCAGGGAAGGCTGTCGGTGATGCCGGTACCCGAGGAGTTGTGGAAGGCGATCGAAGCGATGGCCAAATAAGAAAAGCCCAGGACTGCCAAAGCAATCCTGAGCTTTCCTGTTTGAACCTTCGGGTAGATATCCCGAAAGCTCGAATTTTGGGCAGCCGGCTATACGGTCCGCCCGTAACGCGGCCATTAAGCCAGCCGGCCCTCGAAATCCTGGTAAGAACTACTACTCACAGGACCACCTCCTTTCAACGAAGTCACGCGTCGGATAACCCCCTACCAGAGGGATTATCGTCGGCCTTCGGCCCGTCGTACCTCGGTCGCACGACCCATTGGAGCCGTCAGAATAGTACACCGCAATTGTGTCTTTGGGAAGTGCTCCGACGCGAAACTTTGCACCTCACCCGTAGTCAGGAGCGTCAACGCCGACAACAATACCGGTGTTGTGTCTCTCGGTAGCAATCCACGCTCCGATACCCACACCGGTACTCGCCACAGGACTTGCCAATGTTCTACTCCTTCATGCTCGCCGGCCTCATTGCGGTTCTCCCCGCTGCTCCTGCCGCCACTGCGGTCGCGAAGGTCGCGGCCAAGGGCCAAGCAGGGGAATTGAAGCTCACCAACGTCCGCCTCACTATCGGGGAACTGGGCGGGCCTCGACCGACGACGAAGTTACTCCCAGGCGACGTGCTGTTCATCGGGTACGACATCAATGGCCTGACCATCGAAGGCGACGGCACCACGAAATACCGCATGTCGATGGAGGTGAAGGACGGCGCAGACAAGGCGATCTTCAAGCAAGACCCACGCGAGTTGGTGGACTTCGTTCCGCTGCGTGGGAACAGCATCCCAGCTCGTGCGTTCATCACGATCGGCCTCGACCAAGACGCCGGCAACTACACTTGCAAAATCAAAGTCGAAGACCCCAAGGTGAAGGGCAAAGAAGACACCGTAACCGTGAAGTTCGAGGTTCTGAAGCGTGACTTCGGCATCGTCGCGGTCTATCCGAGTTATGATGAACGTGGAACGTTCGCCGCGCCGACGATCGGTGTCGTCGGGCAAACGTTGTTCGTGCAGTTCAGTGTCGCCACGTTCGCCCGCGACCCGAAGACGAAGCAACCGAACATCGAATTGCAGTTCCAACTGATGGACGACAAGGGCATGCCGACGCTGGCGAAACCCCGCCTGCACATTCAGGACAGCGGCGTCGAAGCGACCGACGGCGCGTTCGGCATGAGGTTCCCCGTATTCATGAACCGACCGGGCAAGTTCACGGTGAAGCTCACCGCCAAGGATAAAGTGTCGAACAAGGAATCGACTTACGATTTGCCGCTGACCATTCTGCCGGCAAACTAACAGGTCGTTGTCGGTTGGTTGTTGTGCGTTGTTGGTTTTTGGGTGATTGTAGGTGGGTTGTTGTTTGTGGGTTGGTGGCGATCGTCTACCTGCCGGGCATCCGAGAGACTCCCACACAAAACAGCCCACAACAGCCAACCTACAACCAACCAACAACACCCACCTCCAACCAACCCACAAAAACCAACTTCCAACCGCCTCACCAACTAACAGCGAGCAACAATGACCCCCGCCGAACGAGCCGAGCAGATCACGCGATACCGGAACATGGTGCAGGGCGACCCCGAGGACGACCTCGCACAGTTCCGTCTCGGTCAAGCCCTGATGGAAGACGGGCAGTACGGCGAAGCCGTCGCATCGTTCGAGCGTACCCTCGTGCTGAGTCCGGGGTTCTCGCGCGTCTTCCAGTACCTCGGTGAATGTCTCATCAAGGAAGGCCGCAAGGAAAAGGCGGTCGAGGCGCTAACGAAGGGTTGGCTCGTTGCCGACGAACGCGGCGACCGTTTGCCGCGCGACGCAATGGCGAAGTTGCTCACCTCGCTCGATGCGCCGGTTCCTGCTCCGGTGGCTCCGAAGGTCGAGGACGACGGCAGTCCTGGCACCGGGTTCAAGTGTCATCGTCCGGGCTGCATGGAAGGCAAGCGAGCGAAGCAGTTGGCGGTGGCACCACTGCCAGACGCGATCGGTGTGCGTATTCAGCGAGACATCTGCTCGGCATGCTGGACGATGTGGCTGAAGGATCTGAGCATCAAGGTGATTAACGAACTTCGTCTCGATCTCAGTTCCGACTTCGGTCAAGGTGAGTACGACCGTCATATGCGTGAATTCCTCGGCTTCGAGGAAGAACCGAAAGCGTGATTGGATGTCGCCCGTCGAGTTCATTCCCATCGTCATTGCGATTGTCTTGCTCCCGGCCATGCTCGGGCTGATGGTCGTGGGTGAGCGCATCGCCAAGCGGACTCGCCCCGCTCAGGCAGCGCCGATTGATGGCGCAATTCTCGCATTGCTCGGGCTACTCCTCGGGTTCCAGTTTGCAGGGGCAACGACCAGGCTCGAAACCCGGCGACAAATTGTCGTAAAGGAAGCTAACGCGATCGGCACCGCGTATCTGCGAATCGACCTCCTGCCTGCTGACGATCAACCGCAGATGCGGGATCTGTTCCGAACATACACCACCCTGCGAATTCGGATGGTGGAAGCCGACCGACTCGAACATGCACACGCAGCGGATGCCGAGTCCCGCAAACTTCAAAGCCAAATCTGGTCGAAGGCAATCGCCGCGTGTCGGAAAGATCCATCGCCAGCCACCCAGACTCTCGTGATCTCTTCGCTCAACGATATGTTCGACGTCACGACGGAACGGATTGTCGCCTCCCGCACGCACACCCCACTGGTGATTGTGGCGTTGCTCTTCGGCGTGACATTGGCGAGCGCGTTCTTGATTGGTTATTCCACAATCGGCCTGCAACATTCGTGGATTCTGCGAGGACTCTTCGCAACCGTGATCGTCGGCACCCTGTACGTCACGCTCGACATGGAATTTCCACGAGTCGGGCTTATCCGAGTCGGTGCCGCCGACGATGCGATGATCGACACACGCCGAGGCATGGATTAGCCGCCCGGAAGCAGCCGCAATGTTCCCCGCGACGATCGAATCACTTCCGCTTGCAGCCACGGTATCGTGATCGACTCACCCGCCTGCCACATCGGAAGCTGATCCGCGTGGTGATCCGACCACGGATTCCCGCTCTGCCCGCCACACAGCACGAACCGACTCTTCGCAAGGTCAGCCAGATCAAACACCGTCCGCATGTTCGCCATGTTGTGCGTGAAGCCGGTCGGGTTGAACGGACGTGCGCCGGCTTGCGAGATCGTGTTCGTGTCCCCGCTGCACGGCACCGGACCGAGGTTGAACACCGGCCCGAGCAGCCAGTGATTCTTGAACAGCGGGTGATCGAGACGCAGTTGTCGAAGGTGCCCCCACGCCCAGTACGCCGGCCCCGGACCGACATCTTGCCTGAGCTTGCGAACCACTTCGGTGAGAGCCGATTCCATTTCGACGGTCCACGAGGCGAACCAGCCGCCGGGTTGCTCGCGAATCTGCTGCACGAGGAAACCGATTCGCCGATCCGCGAAGAAGCTATCTTCGAGCGGTCCGGCACTATCACCGAGCGCGACTTTCCACGAGTTCGGAGCCTTTACCTTCGCGGTGCGAGCAATCAACTCGGCCATGAGCAACTCGAACACGCACGCGGCAGGCGACTCCGAATCGACGGTGCCATCCCATTCGCGGAGCAATTCGAGTGCATCCTGCGATTCCGGAGTTGTCGGCGTCAGTGACAACACGATGTCGCGCATCTCCTCCCAGGGAATCGACCGCACATTCCGCTGAAGCGCAAGGCAGTCCTCAATGGTCCATCCTTCGGCCTTCGCCGCGAGTGCCTCGGTGATCGACCGCACGCGGTACGGGTCGCAGTAATCCGCACCCAGAAACGGCGTTGGCGAATTCGTAACTGGCTCATTGTTCGCGGTTGCGAAGTACCCGGCGGGGAAATCGGCGATTCGCGGCATCTCGTCGAACGGCACCATGCCATTCCAGACGCTATCGGGAAGGCTGCCGGGGCGTGGCAGCAAGCCGTGACCCGCAGCGCGACGCGGCAACTGCCCAATGAGCTGCCAGCCAGTATTGCCGTTCGAGTCGGCGTATAGCACGTTCAACGGCAACACCGGCCATTCCTCGAAGCAGCGCCGAAATTCCTCGAAGGACTTGGTGGTGATCGCGCTGAAGTAGCCGTTGATCGGCAGTGGTTCGAGCCACACGGCCCGCAATGACAACGCGACCGAGACATCCGGCGCCAGCGGCGAGATGATTGGTCCGCGTGGCGTCACGACGACATCCAACGTTTCGTCGGGTTGATCCTTCACTCGGATGATTTCGTGGCGCACTTCACACGGGGTGAAGTTGCCGTCGGCCTCTTTGCAACTGCGACCATCTGGCCCGAGCGTTTCGAGATAGAGGTCGGAGTTGTCGGTGAGGCCAGCGGTGACGCCCCACGCGGCGAATCCGTTGTGTGCGATGGAGAACGTCGGTGTGCCCGCGAGCGCAGCCCCGGCCGCCTCCCACTCGGGGCAGCGAGCGTGTGCGAGATACCACGGAGGCGGGGCCGATGGCGCGAGGTGTGGATCGCTCGCGAGGATTGGCTTCCGCGACACCGTGCGTGAACCCGCGATGACCCAGTTATTGGACCCCGCCCCCGGTGGCAGGAATTTCGTGAGCGTCGCGATCTCATCGGCCAATTCGCGAAGCCGCGACCCGGAGGGGAACGCGTCGATAGCGTTCCCCTTCGGGTCACCGCTAATCGAAGCGATGGGGTCAATCGCCAGCAGCGCATCGCCACCGTCTGCCAGCACGACACGCAGCCGGGCGAGTTCCACATCCCAGTTCGACGCCAGCGTGAACGACTGCAACTTCATGATCGTGAGGATGTCGGTTGCATCCCACGCCGACGGCTCACCGCCAAGAATCGCGAACTCGTGCGGCTTCTTCGGGAGACCCGTCGTGTTGCCCATCGAGATGCCGGCCGCGAACGCTTCGAGCGCCTTCCGATTCCGCTCCGAGATCGCAGTGATCTGCTTCTCCGCCGCACGTCGGAAGCCGATGCGCAAGCTCATGCGGTCCGCCCCGAGACCGCCCTTCCCGACCCATTCCGACAGCCGACCGCGACCGACTCGCCACAGCGTTTCGAGCTGCCCCGCCCGATCCTGACCCTGACAGAAGCCGAGCGCGAAGTACGCATCGGTCTCGGATTCAGCGTCGATGTGCGGCACGCCGTGCGTATCTCTGCGGATGGTGACGGGAGCCGATGGCCCACGAACGCGGAGTTCCCCGGTCGTGATCGGAAGCCGCCGACCCAGCAGCAATCGCAGCAGTAAATGCGTGAAACTCATGCTTGCATGATACACATTTGGGCAAGCCATACGCACCCAGGCCAACGGCCTGGGTTCTTGGGTGAATCCAACGGCCTGGGTTCTTGGGCTCGGCTGGTGTAACTCTGTACCCTGCGATACGATTTATGTGTGCTCGCGATACCAGGGGAACGTGCCGTGGATTTGTTCGACTCCATGCGGGATCAGAACCGTACCTTCGCGAGACCGCTCGCTGCTCGAATGCGTCCGCGGACACTCGACGACTACGTCGGGCAGGATCACTTCCTCGGGCCGGGGAAGTTGCTTCGCCGAATGCTTCTCGCTGATCGAATCTCGTCACTGATCTTCTACGGGCCGCCCGGTTGCGGCAAAACGGCTCTCGCTCACGTCATCGCGAACCACACGAAAAGCCGGTTCAAGCCGTTGAACGCAGTGTCGGCTGGTATCAAGGACGTTCGCGACATTCTTACCGAAGCGAAGCAGCACCTCGAAGATCTCGGCGAACGCACCATCCTCTTCCTCGATGAAATCCACCGTTTCAACCGATCGCAGCAAGATGTGCTGTTGCCGGACGTGGAAGATGGCGTTGTTATCCTGATCGGTGCGACGACACAAAACCCGTTCTTCGCGATCAACACGCCGTTGCTGTCGCGAAGTCAGATCTTTCAGTTCGAGCCACTGACCCGAGAGAACATCAAGACACTCATCACGCGGGCGCTCGCCGACAAGGAACGCGGTCTTGGAAAGACGCCCGTGACGGTCACCGATGATGCGATGGCGTTCCTGGTGGAAGCGTGCGATGGTGACGCGCGGCGGGCGCTGACGGCACTGGAAATCGGCGTGAAGTCGGCGATGGCACCCGAACTGGCAAGCGGCCGGCGTGAGCCCGCTGGTGAATCACCACACCACCCAACTCCGGAACAGGCAAGCGGCCAGCGTGAGCCCGCTGGTGAATCACCGACACACCAGCCGGCTCACGCTGGCCGTTCGCCCATACTGTTCGATCTCACGCTCGCGCAGGATTCGATTCAGCGGAAGGTGCTGGAGTTCGACCCGACCGGCGACTCGCATTACGATGTGGCGTCGGCGTTCATCAAGAGTCTGCGTGGCAGCGATCCCGACGCCGCGCTGTACTGGTGTGCCCGAATGCTGGAGTCTGGCGAAGACCCGCGATTCGTGGCGAGGCGGCTGGTGATCTTCGCGTCGGAGGATATCGGCAACGCGGACCCGTTCGCGGTGGTGCTGGCGAACGCTGCGTGGGATGCGGTGGAACGGGTTGGCATGCCGGAGTGCCGGATTAACCTGGGGCACGCGGTCTGTTATCTGGCGACGTGTCAGAAGTCGAACGCGGCGTACATGGGGATCGAGGCCGCGTTGAAGGACGTGCGAGAAGGACGAACGTTGCCGGTGCCGCGACATTTGCGTGATGGCAACCACAAAGCCGCGAAGAAGGAGTTCGGGCACGTCGGCTACAAGTACGCTCACGACTATGGCGACGGCTGGGTGGATCAGGAGTATGTGCCGACGGACGCGGTGTATTACGAACCTACGGATCGCGGTCATGAGGCGAAGATCAAGGCTCGCGTGGAGGAGTTGCGAAAGCGCAAGGCGAAACCGAGCGGCGACGCACCCGCGTAGCCACAACCCAGCGCAAGCGAATCTCGTCCGTGAAATTGTTGGTAGTCCACTTTGCGCTGTCGAGTGGAGAACAATCAAAGCAGGAACCCGCTCTGACCTGCCGCCAGCTTCAAAATGCCTTCGACCGTTCGGAAAGAATGAAGTTTAAGGTTCAAGGATTCGCAACAGATTCTTGGCGGAGGGTGGCACGCCGAATGGCTCTTGTGGCGAGCTGCCGAGTTAATCCGCCACAGCGACGTGCCACGCGGCTCGATTCTTTGGAATCCCAGAGAAGAGGTGGTATTACGCCTTCATCGAACGACAGTAACAACGAACAACAGCAGCACCGGGACCGATTCGTCGGATTGGAATCGACGAGTTGTCATTGAAAAACGGCACCGACAGTTCGTCGCGGTGATGGTGGATCACGATCACGGATGCGTGCTCGATGTGCTGGAACACCGTGAGAAAACGACGGGGTTCAGCCGACCAGCAGGAGATCTTCTTTTCGTCAATTCGCACCAAACTTGCCGGAAGCCCAAAGAAATACCAGGTACACACCGCAGGCGGTTGATAGGGCTCCCACAACGAATAACAGCGCTGCAGGAAAAATGTTGACTGACCTCATGAAGACGGCATCGGCGGAGTCGGCCGGATTAACGTAACAGACGGCTTTGCAGCCTGACGGGTAACGTTTCACGAGTTGAGGCGTATTGTCCATGGACAGAATGTCGGTGAATGAAAAGCAGTTCGACTGATGGGTTGCTGCACCGACCCGATAGGCATACGAGATTTCGATCGAAAAGTCTTCGACCCCGACTTCGCGGAATGATAACAACTCGCGCGGCGTTTCAACCCAATTTCGAGAACTCCAAATGCGAAGCAACTGGCGTCCGAAAGAGACCAGCAACCAGCCACCGAAAAGCACAAGTGGTACGGCAACGGCAGCGACGGCGGGAGTGACCGATTCGGCTGCGAGCATCACGGGCTTTCTCCTTCCATCATTGTGACAGCGCACGCAGGACCACCCGGGGGCGTTGTCGCGTTTTGCGGGTTCACTTCTTCGGTTTGCCCTTCGGCGTTGGCTTCGGCCCACCGGCCACGGTAACCGGTGGCAACGGCGGGGAAAACCGGTGGTGGTAGAGGAAGTAGCGGAGGCGGGTTGTCCATGTGACGACGCATCGGGACCAGTCGACAATCCAGGTGTGCCGCACCGGCACAACTGCCTGACCGCTGGGCTTGTGGAGACGATAGAATGGAACACGCGGGGAACGAGTCACAGAACCCACCTGCGGTACATTACCGCGGGTGGAGGCTTCGCGACTGTCACCCCGCACCACCGGGAGGTAAGCTGAAACGCTTCAGTCGTAAGGACTTCGATCAGTACGCCCGTCGGGACTCGAACCCGAAACATCCCGCTTAGAAGGCTACTGTCGCATGTGTTAATTGACCTTGTTTTCTAGTTCTTGGTGCTATCGTTAGACTTCGCTTACACCCCTGCTTACACCTCGCTGACGAAAAACCGTCGAACCCACAACCAACCGCCTCCGATCCGCCTGCATTCGCGATCGTGGAATTCGCTTGCGTCGTTCTCGCTGCTATGAGGCCGACGCCCCTTTAATCCCGTCGGTCACTCCGCTTCAATCAGTTGCACGTTCGCTCGCGCCCTCATCCACTCGGCAACCAGTTCGCGGAGTTCGGGGGTCAACTCGGTGAACGAATTCCGGGCACGGGATTCGAGGACTTGTAGTTCCATCAGCCACTGTTCGATGTCTCGACAACTCCTCTCCTGCGTATCGTAGTACTTCGTCGCGAGCGCCTTCCGTTGCGATTCGGGTATCCCGTTCGTGGGATTGAATCGGAAGAGGCTGGCCACCTCATCACGCCACGCAAGAAGGTTCTTCGTTCTATCGGGGCCAAACCCACTGACGCGCGAGATCGCGGCCCCGTTGATGTCGGCGGCGCTCACAATACCGTTCGAGGCGAGTACCTGCTTCAGCTTGTCGCCGACGTTCGGAATCTCTGACGTGAGAATGAGTTGGCTTCGCATGTATTGTTCACGGGCCAACTCCTCAGCCCGTGAACCAAGGGATCTCAACTCTTCCGTGAAGTTCGTCCACAACTGACGACAGCGTCCGACGAGTTCGGCGATCTGCCTTCCACATTCCTGATGTCGTCGCTGATACTCATTGCTCACTTCCGCCCACCGCCGCTCGCCTGCTTCGAGGTTTTGGGAGGCGGAACGGAACAGCCGCTGGCGTCGGTTGAGTTCTCGCCTGTAAGGAGAGTTTGAAACTACAAACCAACACGCGAGGGCAAACGATACCGTGACAATTGGTCCGGCGAACAGGAAGAATCTGCTCTGGGTTCCGAGGATGGTGAGCACAACACCGACTGCCGCAACGAGGCCCAAGACCGCTGCCGCCGTTTGTGAAGTCGAGATGTCTTCTGGCAGAGGGTCAGGTTCGGGATCCTTCGTCGGGGCATGATTGCCTCGAACAAAGGCGAACGATTTGAGAGGAATTGATCCGGCCTGCGATGCGAAACTCCCAAGCCTTGCATCATCGACAACGAACATCAGCGGTGAATGCGCTGGGCTGCGTTGAGGTTGGGGGCGAGGCTCGAGGGAGTTCGCTTTAAGGTGGTCAGCGACATAGTCCGGGAGAGGGCCGGGCGCACGAGCCGGAGTTGGTGGGCCAGCGACCACTTGCCGACCCAGCGGCGCAACAACAGGTTGACGTGGCTGCGAGGAAGAGAGCCCCGATATCCGCTGAAGAAGTTCCGCAGCATTCAACGGTCGCCGCATGGGGGACTGAGCAACACATTGGCCGATGAGTTCGATCAGATCGTCACCCACGCCGATGTCGCGCAAGTCATGTGCAAAGTCAGCTCCGGCACCTTGTGTGAGTTGCCCGGTCAGCAACTGATAGGTGATTACGCCAAGGGCATGAACATCGTCGCGGGGGTCAGGATCCGACCCGGATCGCTGCTGGGGGCTTGAGTAGAGCGGCGTGTGCGAGCCACGCATGTAACTGGCGAGCCGCCCTGCCGCGGTAGTTCCACCTCTCGCTTCCTCACTCAGAGCCGACTTCGCCGCCACCGCCCCAATCCCGAAATCCGTCACGAGCAACTTCTTACTCACCTTGTCCACGAGGATGTTGCTGGGCTTCAGATCGCGGTGGACGATTGAGGGGCTAAGTTGATGGAAGTGGGCAACCGCCGCACTCAGTTGCTTTAACGCGACAATCGTTTGCTGGATGCGGACATCCTTCGCAACAGATGGGCCGGCACGGATCACTTCCGTGAGATCGCCGCCTGCAACGTACTCGTACATCAACCAGGGTGCTTCGCCGTCGAGATGGACGTCCAGTAACGGAACAATGTTCGGCGGCTTGCCGCGAGCAACTTCCATGACGCGGTTGATGAGGGTGCTCTCGTGAAGCAACTCGCGAGCGTGCGACTGATGGCAGAACTTCACCGCGCCACTCAACGCCGACATTGAACGGTGTCGGGCAAGCCAGACTTCGCCAAATCCTCCAACCCCAAGTAATTCAACGAGCGCCCAGCCGGGTTTTCCGACGAGAGGCTCGCCCGGACGAAGCCGCGGCGTGCGATCCGGCAAAAGTCTGGCAAAGTCGTCGGAGTCCTTAACAGCGAATCCGGGCGGGACAGTCTTTCCCTCACCATCGTCGGGTCGCTTGAGTGAGGCACGAACGGCTCCGGGCATTTGTGCCAGGTAGAGTTCGAGGGCAATGCGATCCTCAACGGATGCGTGCGGCAGTGCCGCCTTAACGGCTTCAACTGCCGCTCTCCGTGCTTCCTCAAAACTTGATTGCGCAAGTAGCTCGATCTCGCCGCGAATCTCGGCGTCCTTTTTTCGCTCCCGATACTTCTTCCACGCGCTGGCCGCAACCGCGCAGGCGAAACCGCCGCCCGGGACCATGTTCGCCAACCCGCTGACGCCATTTTCAGCGATAGCTTCGGCCACGCACCGAAAGAGTGCAAGCATGGGGAAATCCTACGATGCGAATTCCAAGGCGTGTCAGACAAACCTGTGTTGGGAACAGGGCAATTGTCTGAACTGGCGAAGCGCAACGCAAGTGCCTCGGCGCAGATTGCGGATTGGCGAGGTGATGGCGCGGAGTCGCTGTGCGTTCCCACATCTTGCCAACGCCCCACCAGCTTCACCCCGTCCCGTGCATCTCTTCCCACTCATCAATCGCGTCATCCCATTCCTGCAGATCCTCCTCCGAAAGCAAGTGCTGGCTCATCGCCGTCACGAGTCGATCGGTCTTCTTGAAGGCGTAAATGATGTCGGGAGCGATCCCTGCTGCCTTCATGTCCTCGACCATCGCGGCCCGTCTTTGCTGTGCGGCGGCCGGACCAGTTGTGGCAATCATTGCCACAACTGCCCATCTAAGCCGCGTTGCTCTCGCCTGTCGCGGGCCTGGCGGGTGCCGGCACCCGTTCCTTCCACACCGCATCACATCCCGAACACCGATACTTCGTCTCGACCGCCTGGGTGCCGTCTGGCGATTCGATGGTCTTGCGGGCACGGAACGCGTACTTCGGGCTGTCACACTTCGGGCAACGACGATCAGGGCGAACGAGTGAGGGCATGGCGTGGGTTCCTCGGACGCGGAACGGGCGGAGAGAGGTATCGGCATCAGATCGGGAAGCCTTG
>JAIOPV010000183.1 GCA_021413735.1 Planctomycetota bacterium | reverse complement strand
ATGAGTCCGGGGCTCATGGGGTTGGGCGTGATGGGGCTACTTGGCTGGTGGCAGAAACCCCTCCCCCAACCCCCTCCCCCAAGGGGAGAGGGGGCTAAATCCGGCTCCCCCTTCCGTCTTAGGGAAGGGGGTTGGGGGGTTAGGTTGCTTCTCGCGGTGTGGATCATGGCGAAAATCGCGTTCGTGCAGTTCGTCGTTGCCGCTCGCAGCGAGAAGCACAACCCAGAACCCATCGCCGTCGAGCTTCGCGATCACGTTCCCGAAGGCGAACCACTGTATCTGTTCCGCCTGAAGGACGAGGGCGTCATGTTCTACTACGGTCGCCCTGCCGTGAGACTGCACGATCCGCACAGCTTACCAGCGGGGGCGTTCGCGGTGCTCATTCAGCAGGAGTGGGAAGATCGCGCTGCGTTCGGCCATTTACAATTGGTATACTGGATGCACGATCAGCAGATGGACCCGCTGATCCTCGTTCGTGCCCCGTAATTCAAGGCGGAAACGGGATGACAGCCGCCCCGAAAATCAAACCCGAACCACTCACCGTATCGGCCCTCACAGCACAGCTCAAGGGGCTCGTTGAGGGTCGTTTCCAGTCGGTGTGGGTCACCGGGGAAGTCTCGAACTTCACGCGGGCATCTTCCGGTCACTGGTACTTCACGCTCAAAGACGCCGGTGCTCAACTCAAGGCGGCGATGTTCCGTGGCTTCAACCTGCGGATGAGGTTCGACCCCAAGGACGGCCTCGAAATCATCGCTCGCGGCCGGCTCACGGTTTACGATCCCCGCGGCGACTACCAGCTCATCGTCGAGGACATTCAGCCGAAGGGCATCGGGGCCGCCGAACTCGCGCTGCGGCAACTCAAGGAAAAGCTGTTCGCGAAGGGCTACTTCGACCCCAAACGCAAGCGACCACTGCCCCGCTACCCCAAGCGAATCGGGTTGATTGCGAGCCTCAGCGGTGCGGCCATTCGCGACATGGTCGAACTCTTCGCGCAGCGTTGGCCGTTGACCGAGCTCATCATTCGACCGAGCCGCGTGCAAGGTGAAGGAGCGGCGGCGGAGATAGCTGCGGCGCTGCGAATGCTGAATCACTTCCACACGACACGAGAACTGCCGCTTCATGCGATCGTAATTGGTCGCGGCGGCGGCAGCACCGAAGACCTGTGGGCCTTCAACGAAGAAGTCGTCGCCGATGCGGTGTTCAATTCCGTGGTGCCGGTGGTGTCAGCGGTCGGTCACGAAATCGACGTGACGGTGGCGGACTTGGTCGCCGACTTCCGGGCAGAAACGCCGTCGGCTGCGGTGGTCGCCCTCACGCCAGACCGACGCGAAATGGCGGCGGGCATTCTGGAAATGCGAACCCGCCTTTACGAGACGGTACAGCGTCGGTTAGAGTTGGCGAACCAACGAGTCGAACAACTGGCCGCCCGTCCTGCTCTGCGTCGCCCGCTCCAGCGAGTCCGCGATCTGGAGCAACGGCTCGACGGCATCACGGAGCGAATGACACGGGCTGCTCAGCAGCGTGTGGCTCAAACGGGTACGCAACTGACGGCGCTCGCGGCCCGTCTTGAGACGCTTAGCCCCTTGAACGTGTTGACCCGTGGATATAGCCTGACACAGACAACGGACGGCAAACTGGTTCACGACGCCGCAGATGTGAAGCCCGGAGATGTGTTGATCACACGGGTTTCGGGCGGCAAAATTGTGAGCCGAGTTGAGACGGTTGAAGGATCGTAAGCCGAACGTCACAAATCAACGAGGGGCATGGAGGCCGCCCACCCGCCACCCCTTCCAATTGATTTGACGCGAACCACACGGTTCCGCAGCATTCCCGCGAGGGCACGTTCATGGAACTCGAACAGCAATCGCCACCTGATACTCCACCGGTATCGCCCAACCGCGAAGTCGAAAATGCAGCCTTGCAGGAGTCCATCGAAGACATGAAGGCGGGGAGGGTTCGGCCTGCACGCGAAGTGCTGAAAGAGATTGCAATTCGGCACAATCTTCCTCTCGAACCGGGCGAATAAACCTCGCGAGATCGGGAGGCATTGTGAGATGAAGAAATGCCAAACTCACCGACTCGTCGTGGGATCGGAAGAGACGATTCCTGCGACTGATCTCGACCGGTACTCTCGGGCGTTGGAGGAGGCGTTAGTAAACGGTGGAGTTGGGACTGTGGGCGTCAGCGCCACATCCCTTGAACCGGATGAGTGGAACTTACGGAGCTCTATCGAGATCACTGTTTCGGATTTAGAGTCTGGCGTTCGGGTATTGCGTCATTCCCTACGATCACTCGGCGTGCCTGACGCGACTTGGATTTGGCAACGGGAACCGGAGTTGGTCACTTACGAAGTGTGGGGCATTGATGAGGACAATCCACCGAGTTGGGGGTGGTGAGTTCCGAGGGGAATGAAGATCGATGCGGCCCACATGGGAGAGTAAATGCCAGTCACAACCGAGTCACCACCGTTGCGGTTCGAGCAGGCGTTAGCCGAACTCGAAGCTATCCTCCGCGAACTCGAAGATGGTACCACCAGCCTCGAAGACGCACTCGCTCGCTACGAACGCGGCGTCGGCCTGCTTCGCAATTGTTACTCCCAACTCCGTGACGCGGAACAGAAGGTCAAACTGCTCGCCGGCCTCACCGACGATGGCGGAGCTGACCTGAAGCCGTTCGACCACGTTGCGAGCATCGAAACCGCCAAGGCCGCCGTCCGAAAAAGTACGAAACCATCGCGTGACTCGGGAATACAAGAGTAATGCGGGGATCATTAACGATTGCCGACGCTGAAGTGGCCGTTGATCTGTGGGGCGAAATGAAGTCCCGACAGTCGCGGATCGATGCTGCGTTGAAATCGCATCTCGAAACGCTGACGCGAGACGCCCCGGAGCCGCTTCGGAACGCGATGGCGTACAGCTTGCTTGCCCCCGGCAAGCGACTGCGACCGTTGCTGACGCTGTTGGCATGCGAGGCGGCGGGCGGCACGGCTCAGCAGGCGTTGCCGAGCGCGGTGGCCATCGAGATGGTTCACACGTACTCACTGATACACGATGATTTGCCGGCGATGGATGACGACGACTTGCGGCGAGGGATGCCGACGTGCCATAAAAAGTATGGAGAGGCGTTGGCGATTCTGGCCGGCGACGCACTCCTGACTCTGGCGTTTCAGGTGGTCGCAGGAGTTAATGGATCACGCACGGCTGCGGTTAGTTGCTTGACGATCGCGGAAGGTGCCGGGGCAGTCGGAATGGTCGGCGGGCAAACGCTCGACCTGATCGCCGACGGAAGGATCCAAGACCCCTCCCCAACCCCTCCCCTAAATGGAGAGGGGCAAAACCAAACTCCCCCTTCCTTTGTAGGGAAGGGGGTTGGGGGGTTAGGTTCTTTGGAAAACATTCACGCACGCAAGACGGGCGCACTGTTTCGCGCATCGCTTCGGCTCGGTGTGTACGCGGCGCAAGCCGATCGCCCCGAAGGCGTGAACGCGAAGACGCTGGCTGCTGCAGATCGTTATGCGGCGACGTTCGGGCTGCTGTTTCAAGTGACCGATGACCTGTTGGATGTTGAGAGTACGGCTGACAAGACCGGGAAGCGAGTGGGCAAAGACGCCGCTCGCGGCAAGCTGACCTATCCCGGGCTCCTTGGAGTTGAGGAGTCGCGGCGGAAGGCGGCTGAGTTGGGCACGCAAGCGGTGACGGCTGCCGAGGAACTTGGGAGCCCGTTGCTCGCTTCGCTGGCTCAATATGTGGTAACCAGGGAACGGTGATACTGGTAGTTGGTGGCTGGGTGTTGTGGTTGGGAACAACAACCCACGCACAACAAACGACCACCGCTCCCCGAGGGGAAACGACATGACCAAGCTACTACCGCAGATCAAGTCCCCTGCCGACCTGCAAACGCTCTCGGATGAGCAGTTGCAGAATCTTACGCAGGAAATCCGCGACGAACTCGTCCGCGTGATGACCGCGCGACCCGCACACTTCGCCAGTAACCTCGGCGTCGTCGAGCTGTGCCTCGCACTACACCTGACCTACGACTTCTCCAAAGACCGCCTCATCTGGGACACCGGCCACCAAGTCTATCCGCACAAGCTGGTCACGGGGCGCTACGACCAGTTCCACACGATCCGCACCCGCGGCGGTCTCATGGGCTTCCCGCATCCGGGCGAGTCCCCATACGACCTGTTCATGACGGGCCACGCTGGCTGTAGCGTCTCCACCGCGTCCGGCTTGAAAGCGGGCGACGACCTCCTTGGCCACACCGAGAATCAGTCGGTCGCGGTCATCGGCGACGGTGCCCTTCCGAGCGGCATCGTGTTCGAGGCGCTGAACAACATCGGCGGCATGGGGCAGAACGTCCTCGTCATCCTGAACGACAACAAGATGTCGATTTGCCCTCGCACGGGTGGGCTGGCCGACTACCTCGACACCTGCCGGATGACGGGCTTCTACCAGGGCGGTAAGCGCCGGCTGAACCAGATGCTGAACGCCATTCCGGTTGTCGGCAGCATGGCACAGTCGGCGCTAGAACATTGCCGCGATGGACTGAAGGCGTTCTTCAAGGACGGAATGCTCTTCGAGGAACTCGGTTTCCGCTACTTCGGGCCGATCGACGGGCACGACCTGCCCGGCATGCGGCGGATGCTCGCGAACCTGAAGACGCAGAAGGGGCCGCTGCTGCTGCACGTCTTCACGAACAAGGGGCACGGCGTTGCACAGGCGGCCGAAGACCCGGTGACGTATCACACGCCGCCGGTGTTCGAGGAGGTTGGGCCGAACCGCCATGTGGTCGCGTTCCGCAAGGGCGGCGCGAAGGGGTACACCGACTCGATCAGTTTCGCACTTCACGAGGCGATGCAGAACGATCCGAAGGTCGCTGTGATCACGGCGGCAATGTGCCAGGGGAACAAGCTCGAAAAGGTTCGCGAGGACTTCCCGGATCGCTTCTTCGATGTGGGCATCTGCGAGAGCCATGCGGTGGCGTTCGCGGCGGGCATGGCAAAGTCGGGCATGCGTCCCGTGGTCGATATCTACAGCACGTTCCTGCAACGCAGCTTCGACCAGATCTTCCAGGAAGTGTGCCTCCAGAATCTGCCGGTCGTGTTCACGATGGACCGTGCTGGACTCACCGGCCCCGACGGCCCGACGCACCACGGCGTGTTCGACATCCCGTACATGCGTCTGTTCCCGAACATGGTCAGCATGGCCCCCGGCGACGAAACCGATGTCGCACCGATGCTGAACTTCGCCCTGAAGCACAACACGCCGACCTCGTTGCGATACCCAAAGACGAGTCTGGAGAAGGTGGAACGCACGAACCCGCCGACGCCGATCGAACTTGGCAAGGCGGAAGTGATTTCGACCGGCGAAGACGGCTGCTTCATCGCGTTCGGCACGTTGCTGTCGAACTGCGTGGCTGCGGCGAAGAAGCTGAAGGCCGAGGGGCTGAACGTGGGCGTCATCAACGCTCGGTTCGTGAAACCGCTGGACAAGGACACGATCCTGAAGGCGATCGAGGGGTCGCCGGTGGTGGTGACGGTGGAGGAAGGCACGATCGAGGGTGGTTTCGGCTCGGCGGTGCTGGAGGCAGCGAACGCGGCCGGCGGAGCGGAACGAACTGCTCGTGGAGGTCGGTCTGAGCGTCGACAAGCTGGCGGACGCGATCCGAGCGCGTCGTGCCGCCGAAGTGCCCGCCGCGTGACGAAAATCCGAGCCCGAGCGCCAGCGAGCGGCAGGAAGACCGCTCAAGCACCGCCAGCGAGTCGCAAGAAGACCTCGCTGGCGCTCGGGCTCGGATCTGTTTTGTGAAATGACCACATCTCACCGACGTATCATTCATTGACGGGCCAAGCCCCGTATCATGTCTAGCCGGTTCTCGGATTTCTTTCGTGGTGCCCACATGCCAACCAGACGCTCCATCGCGCTCATTCTCGCGTTCTGGGTTTCCGTCACCAGCTACGTCCTCTATCGCGACGTCGTGCCGGTCATGTTCGCGTCGGGGCCGCCACCCATCGCCATCGACCTCGCCGACGAAGCCGCCCAGAACATCCCCATCCGCTGGACGCTCACCTGGAACGGCAAGCCCGCCGGCAAGCTCACCACGCAGATGCGCTACATCGACAGCGACGACACCTTCCGTTTCACCAACGACTACCGCGGCTTCCGCTACGAAGCCAACGGCGTCGCGGTGGTCATCCCCGACCTGCGGAACGTCACGCGGATCAGTCGGGCCGGCGACCTTCGCGAACAATCCGGCGACGGTAAGATGGAAGTTTACCTCGGCGACTTGCGAATCGGCGAAGCGACCGCGAGCGTTGTCGGAAAGGTCATCGACGGGCAGCTCATCGCGACGTGCGAAGTGAAGTCTGCATTCGGCAACATGACCAAGACGCTCGATCCGGTGCCAGTGCCGAGCGGGTTGCCGTTGAATCCGCTTCAGCCGGTGAACCGCATCGCGCATCTCGCCCCCGGTCGCGAATGGATCGTTCACGAGAACAACCCGCTCGACGACGCCCTCGCCACGCTCGCCCGCCAAAAGGCTGCAGAATTCGGGCTTCAGCTGCCCGAAACGAAAACCGGTCCGCTGCGTGCCCAGGTGCTCGGCAGTGAGCAAACGCTCGGTTGGCACACTCACGAGGTGTCGTGCTGGGTGATCGAGTACCGACGCGACGGCGAACTGGTGGCGAAAACGTGGGTTCGTGTCACGGATGGCAAAGTGCTGAAGCAGGAAGCGTTCAAGAAGGGCGAGAACCTCAGCATCGTCCGCGACGAGTAACCAATCATGATCGAAATTTCCAACGTCTCGAAGTCTTACGGCCCGAAGATCGCCGTGCAGGATCTGTCGCTGCACATCCCCAACGGCGAACTGTTCGCGTTCCTCGGTCCCAACGGCGCCGGCAAGACGACCACTATCAAGATGCTGTGCGGACTGCTGTTCCCCACGACCGGCACCGTTCGCGTTGGCGGCTTCGACCTCCGCTCTCACGGCGACCAGGCCCGTGCCCTCGTGAGCTACGTTCCCGATCAGCCGTTCCTGTACGAGAAGCTGACCGGCCGCGAGTTCCTGCAATTCACTGCTGATTTGTATGCGATGCCGCGGGACAGGGCTGCTGAGAAGATCGACGAGGTGATCGATCTGTTTCACCTCGACGAGTTCGTCGACGACCTGACGGAACGCTACTCGCACGGCATGCGGCAGCGCACGGTGTTCGCGTCGGCGTTGGTTCACGACCCGAAGTTGCTGATCGCGGATGAGCCGACCGTGGGCCTCGACCCGAAGAGTATTCGCGAACTGAAGACGCTTCTTCGCAAGCTCGCGGACTCTGGTACGACGGTGTTTCTCAGCACGCACACGCTGGACATCGCACAGGAACTCGCGGACCGTATCGGCATCATCGACCGTGGCCGGTTGCTGGGCTGCGGCACGATGACCGACCTTCGCAAGCACGCCGCGATGGATGGAAATCTCGAAGAACTGTTTCTCAAAATCACGGAAGTGCCGGGGGTGGAGATCACCGTTTAACGGCCGCCCCTGTGGGGCGGCGTCGCCGCGACGGTGGTCCCGTTGGGACCACCGCTAAACTTTCGCATGTCGAACTCGTTGACACGAAATAACACCATGACCACCACACTTGCTCCCGTTGCGGATCAGGCCAGCACGTTCCGCTCCCTGCGAACGCGACTCTTCCGCAATGGCCTTCGCGTCGCGCTCGAACACGGACGCACTCGCCTGTTCACCATGCTTTTCACGAGCGTCTTCGTGTTCGTCTTCACGCTCGGCGTCGGCTTCTACCTGTTCAACCAACTCGCCAAAGCCAACATCCCGTTCAAAGGGGCGATCGTCGAAGGACTCTTCGATCTACTGTTCTTCACGCTCGGCACCATGCTCGTCTTCTCGACGGGATTGATTCTGTATGCCAGCCTCTTCACCAGCCCCGAAGCACGTTTCCTCCTGTGTTCACCGGCACGCGCCGACCGCATCTTCGCCACGAAATTCCAGGCCGCCGTCGCGTTCAGCTCGTGGGGATTCGTCATCCTCGGTATCCCGATCTTCCTCGCGTACGGCATCGTGTCAGGCGTGCCGTGGTACTTCTACGCACTGCTGCCCGCGTATCTACTGGGCTACGTGCTGCTGCCTGGCTCGGTGTCCGCGGCGCTGTGCCTGCTCCTCGTGCGTTACCTGCCCCAGAACAAACGACAGTTCTTCGCCGTCGTTGGGGTTATCGCGGCCATCGTGATCGGGTTCTGGTTGTACAAGGTCGGCATCAGTCTGAAGCGAACGGCGGTCACCGGCGGCAAGGAACTCGACGACCTCATCGGGCAGTTCGATCTGTTCCGCAGTGGCTTCGCGCCGAGTCACTGGATGACTCGCGGAGTGATGGCCGCAGCTCGGAACGATCTCAGCGGTGCGTTGGTTCCGCTCGCCCAGGTGTGGAGCAACGGCTTGCTGCTGTATGTCGTCGCGGCGTGGATCGCGAAACGTGTTTACCGCACGGCATACGATCGCATCGCCGGCGGCGGTCGCGGCAAGAAGATCTACAAAACAAGCTGGCTCGACCGCATCATGGAATCGCTCGTGTTCTACCTCGACAAGCGAACCCGCACGCTCGTCGTGAAGGACTTCCGCACGTTTCGCCGCGATCCAACGCAGTGGGCCGTGCTCATTCTGTTCGGAATGCTGATGCTATTCGGCGCGAGTAACTTCCGTCAGTATTACTCCGCGGGCCTCGCCGTGATGGATCGTTACGCCCTCAGTCTCATGAACCTCTGCGGCACTGCGATACTGCTGTGCGCCGGTCTGAGCCGATTCATGTTTCCGCTCATCAGCCTCGAAGGGCGAAAATTCTGGATTCTGGGACTGACACCCGTGAGCCGCGATCAGTTACTCTGGGGGAAGTTCGTCTTCGCGCTGACCGGCTCGCTCGTCATCGCCGAGGGGCTGATTGTCGTCAGTGATGTGCTGATCGGTTTGCCGTGGGATGGCGTCTTGCTGCACGCGGCGGTGATGGCCGTGGTCGCGGTGGGTCTCAGCGGGTTAAATGTCGGTCTGGGTGCGTATCTGCCGAACTTCAAGGAAACGGACCCGTCGAAGATTGTCGTCGGCTTCGGCGGCACGGTGAACATGGTCGTCGGGTTGGGGTTCCTGGTGATGGTGATCGGAACGATGGCGGTGCCGTTACACACGGCGCAAATCGCCAAGGGCATGCGCGGCGGCGAAGGCGCGATTAATCCGTGGGTCTATGCTGGGGTGCCGGTGGGATTGCTGGTCGGAGCGCTGGCGGTGGTGTTGCCGTTGCGAGCCGGGGCGAGATCTCTGCGTGCGATGGAGTTTTGAGGAGAAAGGTCAATCATGGCAGCATCGAAACACAACCCCTCGGACGATGAGCCTGACTGGATCAGCAGCGATGGACGCAACTCGAAGTCCAAGGGGGTTAATGGCTTCGCCCTCGGCGGCACCGTGCTGGTGATGTTGTTGCTCATGGGCGTGTTCATCCTGTGGCAACGAGAACAGTCCGAACGTCGGCAAGCACAGGCCGAGTGGGAACAAAGCGTTGCAATGGAACGCGCGATGGAGCAACACGAGGCTGAAGAACGCCTGAGGGTTATGCGTGAAGATGGGAAAATGCTCCCCGATTTAGGCCCAGATCTACAAACTGTCGATGACTTGAATCGAGCATTTCGGTTAGCAAACGCGGGTGACGATCTCAACGAACAGCGAGCCTTGAAGTTGTACGCAGCCGGAATGATGCTGTTGGACGACGACTTGGATGGTGCTGTCGATGCGTTCCGAAAGGCTGCGGCACTCGACCCGAAATATGCGGAGCATTTCGAGAAGGCGTTGAAGTTGCAAACAGAACGAGATCGTACTGCGCCCCAGCCACGCGAAGTGAAATGACCATAACGGATTCGTAATCAGCGTTCAGCAACGAGGAGTGACACCGTGGCCGACGAACTGAAGCCCGACGCGGACGCCTGGGGCCAACAGGATTGGGCCACCGACGAAGTTCGTCCCAAGGTGCCGCCAACGCGAGGCAAACTCGGCTTCGCAATCGCAGCCGTCGTCGGGTTGGTGTTGCTCATCGGGATGTTCCTGTGGATGCGAGCGCAGGAGACCGCACGAGACCTCGCGGAACGGGAGCATCGTATGGTTCTCGAGGAACAACTCCGAGCTGAGAGGGTGAAGGCCGAGCAGGTCCAAGCGGACGCTTTGCCCAATCCCAAACCCCCAGAAGAACCCCCGCTCGACCCAGCCGAAGCACTCAGGTTGATCGCTCGCGATCCCGAAGCGTTGAACAACGCGGGTCTGTTCCTGCTGAATCAACTGGACGAACCCGACGAGGCAATCGAGAAGTTCCAAGAAGCCGTGAAGCTCGACCCCAAATACGCTGCCAATCTGGAACTGGCCCGTAAACGGCAAGCCCAGAAAGACCGAACCGCTCCATTTCCGCGAGCCGTGGAAGAACCCAGATGACCGAATCGGCACAAGTCAGAATGTGAAGTTTCGGTGAAGCGGTGAAGTTGCTGATGTTCCCCAGAGGGCAGCGAATTACTCTGTGAGTGACTGCCTGTAGTTCCCCACCCACAGGGACACCGTATGTTTTCGGAAGCGCTCACCACACTGAGTCTGCTCTCGCTCCTGATGTTTTTCTTCGCCCTCTTTGTGGCATTCGCCTTCGAGTTCATCAACGGTTTCCACGATACCGCGAACGCCGTCACCACGGTTATCTACACGCGAAGCCTGCCGCCGACGCCAGCCGTCATCTATTCGGGAACGCTGAACTTCCTCGGCGTGTTGCTCGGCGGAACTGCCGTCGCGTTCGGAATCGTGAATTTGCTTCCGGTTGATTTGCTGGTCGATAGTCGATCCGGTGCGGCCCTCGTGATGGTGCTGTCGCTGTTGTTGGCGGGCGTTACGTGGAACCTCGGAACGTGGTACATCGGCTTGCCCGTGTCGAGTTCGCACACGCTGATCGGCTCGATTCTCGGCGTCGGGATGGCGAACAGTTTGTGGAACGGGAACGGGCTCAACGGCGTGAACTGGAAGGAAGTGGAGAAGGTTGGTCTGGCGCTGCTGTGTTCGCCGATCATCGGCTTCATCCTCGCCGCGTTGCTGCTGTTGCTTCTGAAAGTGTTCTTCCGCTCACCTCGCCTCTACGCGCCGCCGGTGGGCGACGACAAACCACCGAGCGCAATTCGGGCGGTGCTGATCGCGACGTGCGGCGGTGTCAGTTTCGCGCACGGGTCGAACGACGGGCAGAAGGGTATGGGGTTGCTGTTGCTCGTGCTGATCGGCTTTTTCCCACTGCACTACTCTTTAACTGTGAACAATCCCGAAATGGCGCCGGCGGTTCTGGTCACGGCTGGTGAAGTTCGCAAGGACTACGAAAAGGCCGAGATTCCTCTGCCCGAGAAGATCGCCAAGAATCTCACTGTGATCGAGACAGAACTCAAGGATAAGGCTTCGTTCAACGACCTGCCCCGAAACTCGGAAACGGATGTCCGCTGGCACGTTCGCCAAGCGATCATGGGGGTTACCCGCGAGTTGAAGAAGGCGGAGGCCGACGAGAGCCTGCCCGCCGAGCTCCGCGATACGCTGACGAAACGCCGGAAGAAGGAGTTGCTGCCCGCCGTCGAGTACGTTCCATTGTGGGTGGTCATCGGAACGGCATTGGCTCTCGGTATCGGCACGACGGTTGGCTACAAGCGCATTGTGAAGACTGTCGCGGAGAAGATCGGTAAGCAGCACCTGACGTATGCTCAGGGAGCAGCAGCCGAAACGGTGGCAGCTTCGACCATTCTGATTGCCGCGATGACGGGCTTGCCGGTGAGCACGACGCACGTTCTGAACAGCGGCGTGGCAGGAACGATGGTCGCGAATAAGTCGGGCATTCAGGCTGCCACGGTCACGAAGATCTTCATGGCGTGGGTGTTCACGTTGCCGGCGTGCATTCTGCTTGCCGGCGGCTTGTTCACGCTGGGTCGGATGCTGGTTGGTTAGCGCTTTGGGGGGCGCAGGCGGCGCAGGCCTCCGATCTGTGCTGGTAATCCACAGGCCGGAGGCCTCTGGGGAACCTTCGCGGCTCATTTCGTTTCCAGAAGCGTCCAGAAACAGTTCCAGAGTGGCGATAATGCCACTCGATGTTTATCGGGCTTGTCAGCTACTGCCGCAACTACTTCGCATCAATCGATATGCATCTGTTTTCGAGTCTCCTCGCACATTACTCTGATGCAATTTATTCCAGACGAATGAAACGGTTCCAGACCTGAACTGGGTCTTCCAGGCGTGGGGTGGGCAGAACGCCTGGAAGAGTTTTCGTGAGAGCAAATCCGGGAAATGTGTCGCGGCTGGCGCGAGCATTTTGGTTTACGCTCTGTGTTCTGAATTCGAGGATCAGTGCCCGCGGCGGATGTCAGACGGTGGATAGCGTACGTCGATGCGGTAAACCTTCTTCGTGCGGCAGTAAATCTCCCAGGTTTCCGGGTTGATCCGTTCTGGCACATCCACGCGGTGAATGTCCACCGTGGCATGGAATCCTCGCTCCGAGAGTACGTCGATCAGCATTCGTAATGCCAGCGGGTCGTCGAGCAAGGCATCTTCGCTGTTGATCTGTGCGCGGCCCGACATCGCATGAGCACGCACGATGGGCACCATCTTCAGCTCGACAAACTTCAGCACCTTGCAGAACAACTCCTTGCTGTCTTCCTCGTACTCCTCCAATCGCCCGACTAATTCCTGGCGTGCGTGCATCGCCAGTTGTGTGGCCACCGGAATGTTCTGGATCAGGTCGAACACCTCGGCACCGAGTTCGAGCGAACTCTGGTAGGCGAACTCCCGGATGATGTTCTGCTGCACTTCCGGCAGCGGCCCCTCAGCGTCCACAAAGTGGAAGTGGAAGATTTGACGCAGTGATTGGAGTGCGTCGAATGTGGTGTCTTTGAACGTTTTGTATCGTTGACGGCAGAGTTGCGGGTCGAGGTCGGTGGCTCGTTCCTCGAATAGCTCGCCGCCGCCACTCTCGCGAGTCTGACGGTTGCGTTCGCGAATCTCGTGGCCGCGTTTCAACTGACGCTGAACGCTGACATCCTCGGACACGAACAACAACACAATGCGGAACATCGGCTTGCGGAACTCGCGGGCCAGCGACGTGCCGCGATACTCAGCGTGCAACCCCAGCATCTCATGGTAAAAGAGCTTCAAGCACTCGACCTGCGGCTTCGTGCGGGGGAAGCCATCGACGATCACGCCATCGTGATACTTGGGGTCGAGCAGTTCTTCGAGCAACAACCCGAGCACTTCGCGGTCGCCGACCATCTGGCCCGCGTTTTTGATGGCGACCGCGTGCGGTGAGGTCAGTAGTGAACTGATGACGATGGGCGGGGCCGTGATGTCTCGCGCTTCGGCGACGAACGGCGTGTTCGTGCCTTTACCGGCGCCGGGGGCACCGCCGAGCCAGATAAACTCTCGCGGGAACCGGAGGCGGTCACGCCCGTGTTTCTCCACGAGGTCGGACCACACGGCCGAGAAGATGAGTTGCGCATCCTTGATCTCCAGGTCGGCAGCAACGGGGGCAACCGTGCTTGGCTTGGCAATGGCTTCGCTCACAAGGGCTCCATGTGCGGCGAGAGGTGGCGAGTAACCGAATCCGCGGGAAGAATGACGAGGTTATTCCAGACTGTAGCATCGGGAGTGATGGCGAAGGCATAAGTGGTGTTTGGTTTTCATGCCCTCTCCCCTTGCGGGAGAGGGTGGCCGCGCTTCGCGGACGGGTGAGGGGTGAAGCCTCCACATCTCACGAGATCTTACCCCTCACCTGCTCGCAAAGCCTCGCTGCCCTCTCCCGCAAGGGGAGAGGGCGAATACACCCCAACCTCACACGCACTCCTGATGTTCCGGTCTCGCTTATTCCCACATTACGGATAGCCTCGAATGTGGCCCCGTTTCCGTACTTTAATCGGCATGTCACACTTTGTCTCGCATCTCGAAGGCGCGATCGACGGTACCGTCATCCCGTTCGGCTCTCTCGCGAACCTGCACAACGGTCGCCCGATCTGGGTTCGGTATCATCTCGACCGCATCCGGGCTGCGGTCACTCCCGCAGACATCGCGAAGCGCCCGCCGAGTTTGTGGCGATATCGCGAACTGCTGCCGTTGCCTGGGGATGTCGAACCGACGACGCTCGGCGAAGGCATGACGCCACTTTTGCACTGCCCGCGACTCGGGAAGCAACTCGGGTTGTCGAATCTGTTCGTGAAGGACGAATCGCAACTGCCAACGGGCAGTTTCAAGAGTCGCGGCATGACTGCGGCTGTGAGCATGGCAAAGTGGCTCGGCGTGAAGCGCGTTGCGTTGCCGACTGCCGGGAACGCGGGCGGGGCTGCGGCTGCGTATGCGGCTCGTGCCGGGCTGGAGTGCTTTGTGTTCATGCCACACGACACGCCGATCGTCAACCAATTCGAGGTGAATCTGTACGGAGCGAAGGCGTTCCGCGTGAACGGCCTCATCAACGATTGCGGCAAGATCGTGAAGGACGGCACCGAACGCATGGGCTGGTTCGACCTCTCGACGTTGAAGGAGCCGTATCGCATTGAAGGCAAGAAAACGATGGGGCTAGAACTCGCGGAACAGATGGATTGGAAGCTGCCCGGAACGATCTTCTACCCGACCGGTGGCGGCACGGGCTTGATTGGCATGTGGAAGGCGTTTCACGAACTGAACGAATTGGGTTGGCTTGTGAATAAGGCGGAGGGTGGAGGGCGGAAGGCGGAGCATGAAAACAAAGTTGGTTCTTCGTCCGCCTTCCGCCTTCCGCCTTCCGCCCTGCCAAGGTTGATCTCGTGCCAGGCTGAGGGGTGTGCCCCGATTGCAACGGCGTTCGCGAAGGGCGAGCGGTTTGCGGAGCTGTTCCCGAACGCGAAGACGGTGGCGTCGGGGTTGCGAGTGCCGGTCGCGGTGGGCGATTTCATGATCCTTGACGCGATTCGTGCGAGCGGCGGGAAAGCGGCGACCGGTTCTGAGGCGAAGATCGGCGACTGGATGAAGCGTGCGAGTTCGGCGGAAGGCATCAGCATTTGCCCGGAAACCGCGGTGTGCTTCGACGTGCTAGAGCAGATGATCGCGGCGGGCGAGATCAAATCTGACGAACGCGTGGTGGTGTTCAACACGGGGGCCGCACCGAAGTACTTGGAAGCCCTGCCCGCCGATTTGCCCAGCATCGACAAGGATCGCGTCGATTGGGACAAAATTTCTGCCTGAGCCGGTCACACGCCGAGTTTCGCCGCGTGTTGGGGATAGAACCCGGAATATCCGGGCCAAACATTCCTTCCCCAAAGCGGCGGACCGGATCATGAAACGCAGCACTCTCAACCTCGAAACGCTCGGCGATCGGCTCGTTCCTGCACAAATCTCACTGAGCGCAGGCGTCATCGCAATCGAAGGCTCGGCCAAGGCCGACATCGTCAAAGTGGACATCGAAGCGAACAACGCCAGCACGCCCCTTGATGATCGCGTGCGGGTCAGCATCGCAAACTCCTCAGGCTCATTGACGGTCTGGTACGACCTGTACAAACCGGTCGGCGGCGTGCTGCCAAGCAAGATCACATTCAACGGGTACGCGGGCGACGATCAGTTCTACAACCTGACCGCCCTCAAGAGCACCGCACGCGGCTTCGACGGCAAGGATATCCTCGTCGGAGGCTCGAACGCGGACGTCCTCTACGGCGACGGTGGCGACGACATGGTCTACGGCAACGGCGGCAACGACGAACTGCACGGCGACAGCGGAGTGGTGCCTGCAGGGCTTGCGAGCACCGTCTTCCAGAGCGTCTTCGGGGTTCAAGGTAACGACTACGTCGAAGGCGGCGACGGGGCCGACCTGATGTACGGCGAAGGCGGCGACGATTACCTGTGGGGTGGCGACGGCAGCGATTTCCTCTTCGGTGGCGACGGCAAAGACACCGCTTACGGCTGTGCCGGGACCGATACCATCTACGGCGAAGCGGGCAACGATTACCTCTCGGGCGACGCGGGGAACGACAAGGTGTACGGCAACGACGGCGACGACCAACTTAACGGCGGGACCGAGAACGATTTGCTCTCTGGCGGCGACGGCAAGGACGATCTCTATGGCAACGACGGACTCGATTACCTCTACGGCGATGCCGGCAACGACTGGCTCTCCGGCGGCGACGGCAACGACGAGCTGCACGGTGGCACAGGCGACGACGAACTACATGGCGGCATCGGCGACGACAAGCTCTACGGCGAAGGCGACAAGGATGTGATGTATGGCGATGCTGGTGCCGACTTGCTGAGCGGTGGCGACGGCGACGACTACCTCAACGGCGGCACACAGAATCAGGGCGTCGATGATGGAGCGAAGGATACGCTGATTGGCGGGTGGGGCGTCGACTACTTCCGTCCGGAGAACAACACGGAACTGGCAGCTTCGGACTTCATGTTTGGCGTGGATCACAAGCCGTAATGTGAAAATGTTTTCGCCGCTTGCGGCGTAGCGCTCTGGTGGAGCGCTACGCCGCAAGCGGCGAAAACCAACAGCGACGGACCAAAGAATTAGAAGAACATTCGCTGCAGGTCGAGACCGATGACGAAGAGCATCAGCGAGAGAATCATCGCCAGCCCAATCCACATCGCAGCGGCGAAGATCTTCTCCGGAACCGGTCGGCCCAGGATCTTCTCCAACAACAAGAACACGATGTGCCCGCCGTCAAGCACCGGAATCGGCAGGAAGTTCACCACCGCGAGGTTCACCGAGATCATTCCCATGAACAGCAGGAACTGCCAGAAGTCCTCGCCCGCGAACTTGTACGACACATTCGCAATGGTCAGCGGGCCGCTCATGGTCTTGGCGCTCACGCGACCGAAGGCCATCGCGTAAAGGTTCATGTACACCTCACGAATGAACCGCACGGTTCGCCATGCTCCCATGCCAAGCGCGTCGCTGATGTCCGTGGCCTTCTGAATGCGGAAATCGTATTGCCAGACGAACCCACGATCATCGTTCGGCCAACGTGTGTCTTCCCGCCCTTCCAGCGAAACCTCTTCGACTGCACCGCCTTCTTTGCCGCGCTTCACCTTCAGGTCGATAGAGAACGGTGGACGTGTTTGATACGCTGCCTCGGCCCACGCCCACTGATTCGCCTTGATGTCTGACCACTCGCCAGGTTTCACGTTTCCCGCGTCATCGACCGACTTGAACCGCACGGCAGTAACCGTATCACCCGTGCTGAGTTTGCCGTCAGCAGGGCCACCCGGTTCCACTTCAAAAACGACCGCGTCGATCCAGTAGCCCAGGCCCAATCCGCCGAGGGGCGTCGGACTGTTCGCCAACGTCATCGTCTCGCGGTCGTAGCGATAGGCCGGGTCGTATGTGAGTGTCAGTTCGGCGCTGGTGTTCTCTTGGTGGCCTTCCTTGCGAAGCACTTCGAGCCGTACCGTGCGAGGGGCTTCTTTCACGGGCTCAATGCGATCGTACCACTTCTTGAGTTCGAGTGGCAGCAGCACAGGATCGAGTTTGCGAACCGTGACGTTCGGGTTGGTGTTCTTCACGTCGCCCGCCGCGAACCACGTCTCTTTGCCGCCGGGTTCGGTGACTTTCACCGTTTTGATGCGGTCGCCCTGATCTGGCTGCTCTTCGGACCACGCGCGAACGCCGGCCTTTTCAGCGGGTCCGTCTTTCCGCAACGCCACGACCTTCCCCATCTGCATCCGCACGCCGAGGTCCGAACGATACGCAGGCTTCACGACGATATCGTAATTGAGCCCGGCATCTTTCCGCGAAACCCGGAACGTGATCGGTTGCCCGGCGAGTTTCGTCATGCGCTGATAGTAGTCGTTGATGTCCGGACCGTTTTGCGGATCGCGGGGATCGGGTTTGAGTTCGGTGAGCTCGGCGGGATTGTCCGGGTTGGTCATCGCGATGACGCGGTCGCCACCCTCGAAGCCGGGATTCGCAGCCGCTGCGGCTGGGGTGCCGGGAACCGTTGGCTTGAAACCGGGCTGCTTCAGCGACAGAAGCGTGAGCCGATACGGTGGGCCAACGCCAATCTGTGGGAACTTCGCGCCCTCGTCCTTCAATGGCTCGATCTGCAAGGTTTCGGTCGTATTCTGGCCCGCGTGCTGAATGACGATCTCAACGGTTTCCTTCTTCTGCGTTGCCATCACGATGGGGCGGATGTCGTTGAAGAACGGCTTCTTCCGCGAGCCGATTTGCACGATGCTATCATCGGTTCGCATCCCGATTCGCCAGGCCGCACTTCCGCTCTCGATGCTGCCGACAATCGCGGGCTTCTCTTGAACGCCGTGCATGTACGCCGCCACGAAACAGCCCATGCCCAGAATGATGTTCATCACCACGCCGGCCGAGATGATGAGCATTCGCTGCCCGACGGTCTTCTTGCGGAAGCTGCGAGGGTCTTCCTCGGCTTCTTCGCCGTCGGCGTTGTCGCCTTCACCGATCATCGAGACGTAACCGCCCAGCGGGATGATCCCGATCATGTAGGTGGTTTCGCCCCATTTGTACGCACAGAACGGCACTGCGGGACCGAAGCCGATGCTGAACGTCTTGACGTGGACGTCGCACCACTTCGCGGCGAGGAAGTGCCCGAGTTCGTGGATGAAGATGACAAGGCCAAGCCCGAGCATCACCTTCAGGGTGTCGATCGGATCGAGGTATTTGATGACGAGCCCGATGGCGATGGCGCTGATGATGAGCGAGACGAGGTTCTCGCGGAGCCAGCCCTTGAGCGCGGAAACCTCCGCGGCGTGGTCCGGTTCGCCAGCGCCGGCAGATCCAGCAACGGGGATATTCATGGGCTCGGGGTTACCGACGTTCGGGTTCGGGTCCAACTGGCTACCTCCTGCCTGGCCCACCGATCGAGCGACAGAAGACGCTCCAGGGTGGGCCGGGGGTCGAAATCATGAGCGTCGAGTATAGCCCGGCAGCACCGGGCGATGTCCGAGAAAGCGATGGCGTTGGTGAGAAACCCCGCGACCGCTGCCTCATTCGCTGCGTTCAGCACGGCTCCACACGTTCCACCGCGTGCCGCCACTTCAAAGCCAAGATCCAGAGCGGGAAACGTTTCTCGGTCCGGTGGCTCGAAATGCAATGCAGACAGCGTTCGCCAGTCGAGTTTCTTCGTCGGGCCATCGACGCGAATCGGATGCATGAACGCAATCTGAATCGGCAGCCGCATGTCGGGCGGCGAGAGCTGCGCGAGCACGGAGCCATCCGCGAACTCGACGAACGAGTGAACGATCGACTCCGGGTGAACGATGACATCGATCTTGCTTGCGGGCAGATCGAACAGCCAGCGTGCCTCGATGATTTCGAGCGCCTTGTTCATCAGCGTGGCGGAATCGACTGTGATCTTCGGCCCCATCTGCCACGTCGGATGTCGGAGCGCCTGCTGTGGCGTCACCGCTTCGAGATCGCGTGTCTTCTTGCCGCGAAACGGTCCGCCGCTGGCTGTGAGAACCACGCGGGTCACGTCGTCCGCAGTGTGTCCGGTGAGCGCCTGGAACACAGCAGAGTGTTCGCTATCGACGGGCAATAATTTTGCGCCGCGTTTCGCAGCGAGTTCCATCACGAGCGGCCCGCCGACGACAAGCGTCTCTTTGTTGGCAAGCGCGACGGTCTTTCCGGCATCGAGAGCAGCCCACGTTCCGCTGAGACCGGCAGCTCCAACAACCGCCGACAGCACCACATCCACAACCGGATCGCTGACGAGCCGATTCACGGCGTCAGGCCCGCCGAGCAACTCCGTTTCGCGGGGAAACGCTGTGCGGTCGGCGCGTTCAAATGCGTTAGGGTCGATGATGACGGCGAATCGTGGCTTGAACGCCTGGCACTGCTCCGCGAGTTGTTCCCATTTCGAGTGAGCGGCGACGCCGACGAGTTCGAGGTGTTCGGGCAGGTATCGAATGACGTCGAGGGCGCTGGTTCCGACGGACCCGGTAGACCCGAGGATGGCGACCCTTCGGGGTCGTGACTTGCTCGGGGCTGGGTGGACCATAACGCACTGCTGACGAACGCGGTTTCGACTTTCAGATGGTACCGGGCATTGTACGACCGATGCGAACCGACGAACAAGGTGGATGGCACGGCGAAGACGACATCCTCAACCATTGCCGCGACGCAAACCAAGTTCACGTTCGCGGGTGTTGGGTCGTCGATCTCGTGTTGGGGAAGGAGTGATTTGGTTTTGAGCCCTGGAAGGGCGACGGATGGTAGCCAGGGGTGGAGCGAAGCGCAACCCCTGG
>JAIOPV010000182.1 GCA_021413735.1 Planctomycetota bacterium | reverse complement strand
TGCTTCAAGGGCAGACACAAAACCTCGTCGATCAGGCGAATCGTCAGGCGCAACTCACCGGGCTGTTCACGGTGTTCAAGACGAACTCGCCGCAGATCTTTCTGGATGTCGATCCTGGGGCGTGCGCCGCTCGCGGGCTGGAGCTTTCGGATGTGTACTCCACGCTTCAGGCGACGATGGGCAGCCGATACGCGAACGACTTCAACCGTTTCGGACGAACGTGGCAGGTGAATGTACAGTCCGATTTGACCTATCGCGATCAGCTTGAGGACGTGAAGAAGCTGAAGGTGCGGAACAAGACGGGCAACATGGTTCCGCTCGGAGCTGTTCTGGTGGTCAAGGAAGCAAGCGGCCCCCTGGTTATCACGCGCTACAACATGTATCCCGCGGCCGCGATCAACGGGAACATCACGCCGGGCACCAGCACCGGCGACGGCATCGCTGTGCTGGAAAAGGTAGCGGATCGAGAGTTGCCAAATCGCATGTCTTACGAATGGACCGAACTGACGTTCCTTGAAAAGATGTCGCGGAACACGGGGGCCAAGGTCTTCGGCTACTCGGTGCTGTTTGTGTTTCTCGTGCTCGCGGCCCTGTACGAGAGTTTCGCGTTCCCGTTCGCGGTCATTCTCGTGGTGCCGGTGTGCGTGGCGTGTTCGCTCGCGGCAGTGTGGCTCACTGATCCGATGTCGGCGGCGCAGACCGTCGTTGACTGGAACAAGTGGCTCGCGTCATACAACGCCCCGCAATGGATGATGCTGAACGAGTGGTCGGTGCGTCGTGGGGCGTGGTTGGACTCCGGCCCAATCGCAGCCGCGAGCAAGTTCATGGGCGAAGCGGGCGTCGGCAAGCAGGACGTGAACGTGTTCACGCAGGTCGGCTTCGTGGTGTTGATCGGGCTTGCGTGCAAGAACGCCATCTTGATTGTCGAGTTCGCGAAAATCGCTCGCGACAAGGGAGCCGACCTTCGCACGGCTGTGTTGGAGGCGTGCAAGCTCCGGTATCGGCCGATCATGATGACCTCCGTTGCGTTCATGCTCGGAGTGTTGCCGTTGGCGGTGGCGCAGGGTGCCGGAGCCGAGATGCGGCAGGCCATCGGAATCGCAGTGTTGGGCGGCATGATGGGCGTGACGCTGTTCGGAGTGGTGCTGACGCCGGTGTTCTTCGCGGTCGTGGATCGTGTCACGCATGGACGAATTGCGTCGCACCCGTGGGTGATGGCGGTCAGTGCCGCGAGCCTCTACGTGTTGCGAATGAAGTTCGTTCGACCGCTGGCAATCACTGCACGCGATGCGGTGAGAGCCGCCGTGCGGCGAGTTCGCCCGCCGCTGTCGAAGTGAAATGTCGTCCCGTTGGGGCGACCGCTAAACCGTTTATCGTTCACTGACAACCGACCACCGACGACTATTCCGATATGTTCACTCGCTTCTTCATCGACCGCCCGATCTTCGCAGCGGTCCTGTCGATCATGATTGTCCTCGGGGGAGGCATCGCAGTCGATTCACTGCCCGTTGCTCAATACCCCGACATCACACCGCCGACCATCGAGGTATCGGGCGTTTATCCGGGAGCGAACGCACGCACCGTTGCCGACACTGTCGCGGCCCCAATCGAACAACAAGTCAACGGCGTCGAAGACATGATGTATATGTCCTCGACGTGCGCCAACGACGGCACCTACACGCTCACCGTCACGTTCAAGCCCGGCATCGACCTGAACATCGCGCAGGTGCTCGTTCAGAACCGCGTGAACCTCGCCGAGCCAGTGCTGCCCGATCTCGTCAAGCGGCGAGGCGTCACGGTCAAGAAGAAGTCGCCGAGCCAGTTGATGATTATCAACCTGTACGCGACCGGCCGCGATGCCGACACCACCGACCCCGCCAAACGCTCGAAGGTGCTTCTCTACCTGAGCAACTACGCCACCATCCAGCTTCGCGACGAACTCGCCAGACTCGGCGGCGTTGGCGACATCACATACCTCGGCCAACGCGACTACTCGATGCGAGTCTGGCTCGACCCCGAGAAGCTCGCCGCGAAGGGGCTTGCCGCGGCAGACGTGACCCACGCCATCGAACAGCAGAACGCACAGGTCGCGGCCGGGCAGATTGGGCAACCGCCAACGCCCACCGGTCAGGCGTTTCAATACGCGATTAACACGCTCGGCCGGCTCACCAGCGAAGATCAATTCCGTGACATGATCCTCAAATCGGATGAGAGCGGCGAGCGTGTCGTGCGGCTCAAGGACGTGGCGAAGGTCGAACTCGGTGCGCTGAACTACGACCAGAGTTGCACGATGGACGGTAAGCCATCCGTAGCGTTGTCGGTCTACCAGCTCCCCGGCACGAATGCCATCAGCACAGCCGACCGCGTGAAAGCGAAGATGGAAGAACTGCGGACGCGGTTCCCCGAGAACGTCGATTACCGCATCGTTTATGACACCACGCCGTTCATCCGCGAGTCGATCAGCGAAGTGTTCATCACGCTTCGCGACGCGGTGATTCTCGTGGCCATCGTGATGCTCGTGTTCCTTCAATCGTGGCGGGCCGCTCTCATTCCGTTGCTCGCGGTTCCGGTCGCCATCGTCGGCACGTTCGCGGCAATGGCCGTTTTCGGATACTCGCTCAACAACCTCACGCTGTTCGGGTTGGTGCTCGCTGTCGGCATCGTGGTCGACGACGCGATTGTCGTGGTCGAAGCCGTGCAGCACTACATCGAGGACGGCAACGAGCCACGCGAAGCGACCGCAAAAGCGATGGACGCCGTCGCCGGGCCCGTCATCGCGGTGGGATTGGTGCTGACCGCCGTGTTCGTGCCGTGCGTCTTCATCTCGGGCATCGTCGGGCAGTTCTACCGACAATTCGCAGTCACCATCGCTGTCAGCACGCTGCTCTCGGCGTTCAACTCGCTCACGCTCAGCCCGGCGCTCTGTGCGCTGCTGATGAAACCCAACAAGCCGAACGAGGCGAGCGAGCCGTTGCCGCGGATTGTGTTCCCGATGATTGGGGCGGGCCTGGCGTACTGGTACCTCACGGACCACCTTCGCGAATTGCCGTTCCTCGCTGCGATGCCGGTGATGGTTCCCGTGATCGCTGGGTTTGCTGGCGGGCTGGCGGGCTGGTTCCTTCGCATCGTTTTGAACCGCACGCTGGGCTATCTGTTCACCGCATTCAACGTGATGTTCGACGGCGTCACAAGCGGGTATCTCCTCATCGTGAAGGCGGCGCTGCGGCTGTCGTTGATCGTGCTGATCGGCTACGGCGGCTTGCTGTACCTCACGTACGTCGTCATCACCACGACGCCGGCCGGCTTCATTCCGCCGCAGGACAAGGGCTACCTGCTCGTGAACGTGGTGCTGCCCGACGCGGCTTCGCTTGGCCGAACTGAGGAGCAGATGCGATTGATGGAAGAGGTCGCACGGAAGACGCCCGGAGTGAAGAACACTGTGACGGTTTCGGGGCAGTCGATTCTTCTCGGCACGAACGCGCCGAACTTCGGCACGCTGTATGTGATGCTCGACGAATTCCCGAAGCGGCTGAGTCACGAACTCAGTGCGGACGCGATTGCGGCAAAACTGCAAACGGAACTCGGGCAGGCCGTGCAGGGTTCGGAGATCACGATTCTTGGTGCGCCGCCGGTCGATGGGCTTGGCAACGCGGGTGGGTTCAAGTTGATCGTGGAAGATCCGAACGCCACGGGAGCGCAGGCGTTGGAAGAGGCTGGCCGCTTGATCGTGGCGGCAGCCGAGCAGGAGCCGGAACTGCGGGATGTCTTCACTGGCTTCCGGGCTGACACGCCGTGGTTGACGCTGAACATCGACCGCGACGCGGCTCAGACGATGGGCGTGTCGGTGTCGGAAATCGTGAACGCGCTGCAGGTGTATTTCGGCTCGCTGTATGTGAACGACTTCAACCTGTTCGGGCGAACGTGGCAGGTGAACGTGCAGGGCGACGAACGGTTCCGCAAGCAGATCGCGGACTTGAAACGGCTGCGTGTGAAGAGCGCTCGTGTCGAGGCCGAGAACCGCGTTGCGGCTGAACGCGCACGCACGAGCGGGCAGCCGATTCCGCCTCCGAAAGAAGTGATGGTGCCGGTGGCGGGCTTCATCTCGGTCAAGGATTCGACCGGCCCCGTGATGGTGCAGCGATACAACCTGTACCCGTCGATTTCCATTAACGCGACGCCAGCGCCTGGCGTGAGTTCGGGTCAGGCGATTGTCGCGATGGAACGGGCTGCGGCTGGGCTTCCTTCGACGATGAGACCCGAGTGGACCGAGCTGGCTCTGCTGCAACTTCAGACGAAGGACACGGCGTTGAAGGCGTTCGTGTTGAGCGTGGTGCTGGTGTTCCTCGTGCTGGCCGCACAGTACGAAAGCTGGGGTTTGCCGCTCGCCGTGATTCTCGTGGTGCCGATGTGTTTGCTGAGCGCCGCTGTCGGTGTGCGTGCCGCGGGGTTGGATATCAACATCTTCACACAGGTCGGCTTCGTGGTGCTGGTGGGTTTAGCGTGTAAGAACGCCATCTTGATTGTCGAGTTCGCGAAGCAGCGTGCTGACACCGGTGCCGATCGCTACACCGCTGCGATCGAGGCAAGCAAGCTGCGGTTCCGGCCGATCGTGATGACGAGCTTCGCGTTCGTGTTCGGCGTTGTGCCGTTGGTGTTGGCGGAAGGTGCGGGTCATGAGATGCGGCGAGCGCTTGGCACAGCGGTGTTCGCGGGAATGCTCGGCGTGACGCTGTTCGGCATCTTCCTGACGCCGGTGTTCTTCGTCGCGGTGCGCCGCATCACCGAACACTGGAGTCGTAACCGACCGGTTGCTGCACGCACCGAACCGGCACCGCACACGCCAGCCGGACACCACTAACCAACGTGTTCGATTTTTTCCGCCACGCTTCTAACTCCTGCTGTGGCTGCAATGTTCCGCATCGACTGACGGAATCTGCTGGCCGTGTCGCTCCAGTGTCCTACGTTACTCGTTTCCCACGAGATCCCGGTGAACGATGACAAAAACGAAAACGAAGTCCAAGATTGTGAAGCCCGCACCCGAGGTTGAACTCGACGACGAGTTCCTTCCACCTGCGGCACTGCCTCTCGAACCCGTGCCGGTTCGCCGGGTCGATACCAGTATGGTGCTGGACATGGAAGGCTTCGGGGGCGAGGTTGCCAGCGCCCTCATTGTCAACGGCATACTGGCGTATCTGTCGGTGCAGAACAAAGGCGTGAACCTGGTCGCGGTCAACCGACTCCACACCGCGTTCATTCCTGTGCGTATCGCCGCGTGTACGACCTCGCTGGATATGAAGCAGGAAGACGTGAAGCATTTGGCCGCGGCGAACGGCGTGACGGTGTTCCTCCTCGACGACGGCGAAGAGCGCGTGAGTTGGTACATCCCCGCAACCGAGTACCTGGAGCGAGCCAAGGTACGCGGCGAAGGTGGGTTCCGCCTGGACCTGGACGAACACGCAGAGTGGTTGGATAAGTACGAGGGACACCCCGGCATCCGGCTGACCTTCGCACGCCTCCGGGCATGACCTTCAGCTCCGGTTGCAAGTTCCACTCGCTCGCGTCGCACGCGTTCGCCCGACCCGATTCGTGGGGTTTGGTGAAAGACAAGAAAGAGGTCGCGGGGTTCCAACCGCACCACCTGGAATTCGTTCCCGAGTATTGGGCCCGACAACGGTATGACGAGAAGAATCCGTTCAAAAACAAAGACGGGGTGGTCACCGGGTATCGTGAGCGCGACCATGAATCAGGTTCGTCTGGTTGAAGCGGTTCGGATGGGCAGCGCCTGCCCGAAGTGCCACAAAGGTAACCGTGGCGATCTGCTTGGGGCGTTCACCTCCGACCTCGTCCTCGACCCAGCGTGCGTTCCGTCGGAGAAGTGATTGGTGGCGAACCCTTTGGATTTGGAATTGCGATCAACCCGAGGCGTGAGCGAGAGTTGTTCCCTCGCTCACGCCTTTTAGCTGCCTTCTCAGGGTTTGGCGAATGGAAGCTTTCCCTCACCGCGAGGTTTGGCCTTCCCGTAACCACCAACCTTGTCGTAGACCCGAATGTAATCGAGTACCATTTCCACCGGAAAGGCTGTCGTCTTGTCCGGGTTGCCAGCGAACTTACCCCCGACAGCGACGTTCACGATCAGATAAAACGGCTGATCGAACGGAGCCGGCCAGGGCTCGAGATCGGCTTCCCCCGCTGGGTTCAGCCCCTTGCCGCCACCGATCTTGCTGCTGCTCCACCAGAACGATTTGGTCGCATACAGCCGACCGTCCACAGACAGCCGGATCTCGCCTGGCTCCCACTCCAGAGCGTATGTGTGGAAGTCAGCGACCGTTCCCTTGTCCGGCAACTCGTAGGTCGAACTCGCTTCTGCGTTGGCTGGCCACCGCGAACCGAAGTGAAGGGTGCCGAGAACCTTGTTCGGCTCTTGCCCCCTCACTTCGAGGACGTCGATCTCGCCCGATGCCGCCCACCCGCCGTACTTCTCCTCCTGTGGCAGCATCCACAACGCGGGCCACACGCCCTTGCCCGTTGGCAGCTTCGCCCGGAACTCGAACCGACCGTACTTCTTGCTGAAGAGTTCGCTGCCGTCTTTCTTGCGGGTCTTGAGCCGAGCCGAAGTGTAGCCGCATCCGTGGAGCGATTCCTTCAGAACCCGGACATGGAGCATCCCGTCCTTCACGAAGGCGTTGTCCGGCTCGCGGGTGTAGTATTGAAGTTCGTTATTACCCCATCCGCTGATCCACTGGTTCGCGTCGTAGTTGAAGAACCCGTTGCCGATGTCGAAGTCCCACTTGGTCCGGTCGATCTCCTTCCCATCGAACTCGTCGCTCCAAACCAGCTTCCATTCGGAGGCCGGCGGTTCCGCGTGTGCGAGCGTGATCGAACTGGCGAGTGCCGCAGTGGCGGTCGCCGTGCCGAGAAAGTGACGGCGGTCGAGTGTGGGGTCATTGACGGGCATCGGAACCTCACGCATTGGGGAAGTGGCACGAGTGTACGCTGAATCACTCCCCGCTGCCACAACTCGTTCACCGGGCTAAGATGCCAACTCCAGAGATTCACGAGTGTCATCACTTGCACTGACGACGAGAGCGGGAAGGTCATCGGAGGCACTGAGATGTTGCTGCAACAGTACAACTTCAAGCGCGAAGTGCTGGACGATCCGGGGCCGGTGCTGGTCGATTTCTGGGCCGCCTGGTGTGGACCCTGTCGAGCGATGAACCCAGTCTTGGATGCGATTTCACGCGACTTCAAGGTCTGCAAGGTCAACACAGAAACGAACCCGCAACTTGCCGCGAAGTTCGAGGTCTCGGCGATTCCGCTGCTCTTGATCTTCCGTCACGGTCAGGTGGTGCGTCGATACGAAGGGGTCACCGATGAGGCGACGCTCCGGGCGGATCTCATGCGTCTCAGTGGCGGAGGTTGATGCGAGGATCCTTCTCGCTTGCGATGCACAACCACGGCTTACCAACTTGGTAGCCAAAGAACCGGCGCCACGAGTTATCACGCGGCGCGAGTAGCCTTCACGATGGCGAGGTATTGGATTTCTTTGGTGTTCGCGAACTCCACATTCAACCGCACAGGAGCGCCCGAAATCGGTCGGTTGAAGTGCAGTTGCCCACCGTAGGGGTTGAACTGGGTGCCGTTTTCCTCTTCCGCCATTTTCGCGAATCGTGCCAGAAGCGTTCGGAACAGTCGCAACGGTCCGACATCTTTCAACCCGACCGCGTGACCCGAATCGCGACACTCCAGAGTCGTTGCGATCTCCCCCTCTCCGGGTACGATTCGGCACGAAATGAAGTGTGATTCTGCTGCGAGGTCCAATAACTGATTTGCCAGCCAGTCGATCCGATTTTCGCTGGTCGGACGCTGCCCGAACAGTTCCATCGCTCGCTCGGCGACTGTGAGGGTTGTCATATTCGAATGACTCGCTTGATGAGGTTCGGCCACGCGGCAAGTAATTCGGGCATCCCAACCCTCGGGTCGAAAAGCGTATCTCCGCTGTCCATTGAATCACGCGAGTCTGGATCCGCTTCCAATACCGCGATGATGTCCGGCGGAACTTCGATCTCAATAATCGCTGGACCGCCTTCAGCCGGAAAGTTCGCCGATTTCAGCCGGGCATATTGTTCTGGTGTGCCCACTCCAAGCGGGCGATCCATTCTCGCAGTCGAGAGGCCTGGAGGATCCCAACGGTGGCCACCACCGGGTTCGACATAATACGGATCTGGTCCGCGAGCCTCGATTGCTTGCGCCCGATGAAAAGTCGTCCCATGTTGAAGGATGATTGGCGATGGGGCGGGTGTCAAGTTCGGCCGCTCCAATTCGGAACATGCGAACACTTACGCCGCGGCGCGAGTAGCCTTCACGATGGCGAGGTATTGGATTTCTTTGGTGTTCGCGAACTCCACGTTTAACCGCACGCGGCCCGCTGCAGTCGCTCGCTCCAATCGCAGGCGATCACCATACGGATCGGGCGGCGTGCCGCTCTCGTCTTCCGCCATCTCTGCGAAATGCGTCAGGAGCGCTCGGAACACCCGCAACGGTCCAGCTTCCTTCGATCCCACGACGTGACTCGAATCCGCACACTCCAACACAACCCCCACATCCTCCGCACAACCCGCGACCCGCAGCGAAACGAAGTCCGTTTCCGTCGCGAGGCTCAAAAACTCATTCGCCACGCTGTCGTGGCTCGAATCGTCAATCGGCCAGCGGCCGAAAAGATCAATCATCCGATCGGCCACGAGAAGAGTTGGCATCGCTTAAACTGCCTCACCCAGCGCCGGCGGCGCCGGTCGTTCGCGTTCGATGAAACGCACCTTCACCGTCGGGCCAGCGATGTGGTGCAGCAAATGACGCGGCAACTGACAGCGGACCACCACCTCATTTGTGTCGTCGCGGAACTCTTGGCGATACACTTCCGCGTGAGCATTCAAGAAGGCCAGCACCTTCCCATTGCCCGCTTCCGTGACCACCTCAGCCTCCGCGAACTCCGACGCCAACGCCTCCATCACCGCGTCCTCGAGACGGTCAATACCCTCGCCCGTCAATCCGCTCAAGGCCACCGCACGCGGGTGATGTGCCTCCAAAACTTTCAGGATCGACGGGTCGGCAACCTTGTCGATTTTATTCAGCACAAGAATTGTTTGCTTCTTGTCGCAGTCCAGTTCCTTCAGCACGGCGTTCACCGCCCGAATCTGCTCCTCCGCCTGCGGGTTGCTCGCGTCCACAACGTGAAGCAGCAACTTCGCGTACCTCGCTTCCGACAACGTCGCCTTGAACGACGCGACGAGATGGTGAGGCAACTCGCGGATGAAGCCAACCGTATCGGAGAGCAACACACGGCCCCAGTCGCGGATGTGCCATTGCCTCGTGCGAGTGTCGAGCGTCGAGAACAACTGATTCTTGACGTGAACGCCCGCCTTCGTGGCGGTGTTCATCAACTGCGACTTGCCCGCGTTGGTGTACCCCACGAGCGACACGGTGTGTTCGCTCGCCCGACTCTTCACCTCGCGTTCCTTGCGGGCCTGCACTTCCACCAGTTTCGATTTCAGATCGCGGATTCGCCCACCGACGAGCCGACGGTCGGATTCGAGCTGCGTTTCGCCAGGGCCACGCAGACCGATGCCACCACCCTTCTGACGCGAAAGGTGACTCCACATCTGTTTGAGCCGCGGCAGCGAATACTCAAGCTGTGCCAGTTCGACCTGCAAGCGAGACTCGACGGTCTGCGCACGGTTGGCGAAGATGTCGAGGATCACTTCGCTGCGATCCAGCACCTTGACGCCGAGCGCTTTTTCGAGATTGCGAGCCTGTGCTGGGGAGAGATCGTTATCGAAGATCACCACGTCGGCGTCGTTGCTCTGGACCATTTCGGAAAGGTCTTTGAGCTTGCCGGAACCGATGTAGGTGGCGAGTTGAATCTCTTGGCGCTTTTGGGTGAGTTCCGCGACCACCTTCGCACCGGCGGCAGCGGTTAGCCCGCGGATTTCGTCGCATGGGTCGTCGCTCAGCCAGGGTCGAGCTGGCAGCGCGATGCTGACCAGAACGGCCTTTTCGGAGGCAACCGAGAAATCGTCCCGCTGGGTGTCGAATGCTCTGCTGATATGTATTCCCCTTCGGGGGTGTGTTTGGTGTTTAGTGTTTGGTGTTCAGCGCTTTGGTGTCGTGGTGACGCCTCGGTAGGCCCAAACGCAATACTAAACACTAAACACCAAACACTAAACACCAAAAACAACTCCGCCCAGAGGTTAGAGCCTCTGGGCGGAGAGAAGGTTCAGGTTGAACCGTCGTTTACTGCGTTACTACGTCGATCACTTGGACTCGGAGCCAGGGATCAGCGGAACCTTCGGCATCGTCACAGGCTTGCCCGTGCCGAACACCGGGTTCATGTGGAAGCTCATCGTCTGACGATCAGCGTTCACCTTCACCGATGCCCGCAGATCAGCTGCGTTCGAGCCGATGCCCGCGTAGCTCTTCTCGGTCATTTCGTTCACAACCGGCACGTTTGGTCGGCCGCTCGTCGAGGTCGCACCACCCGACAAAGCACCGAAGCCACCGCCGAAGCCAGAAGCATCGTTGGTCAGAGTGGCACCGGTCGTCTCAGACCGGAAATCATCCACGTCCTTCGAGATCGTCGCCAACTCGGTTCGCGAGCCAGCTTCGAGCTTGACCTCGGCCGTCTTCGGGCCGTTCAGGTCGATCGTGATGAGGTCGTGCGATTCCTTCGGCGTACCCTTGAACTTCGTCACCTTCACGGTCGCGGTGCCACCGATCGGCTTGCCAAAGGCTTGCTTCACGGAGATCTTGTACGCGCCCTTGAAGGCCAGAGCCGCGACGTACTGTTCGGAGCGGTCGTTGCCTTGCGCTTCGAGAATGTCGGACTTCAGCACACCGCCGCCCGTCGTTCGCTTCTGAGTCGAGGAGCAAACCGACCCGTTCGGCTCAGCGACGATCAGATCCAGGTCAGCCGCACCCTGCCACAGCAGTTCGATCACGAGATCACGCTGCGTCGTCTCGTTCATCGCCTTGCGGAGATTGTCGGCCTTCTGGCCAGCCTTCTCTGCGTTCTCGATGAGCTTCGGCAACCGAGCCTTCACCTGATCGTGATAGTTGTGGCCGTCGGTCGTGTTCCAGTCCTTCTGGAGCAGAGCC
>JAIOPV010000181.1 GCA_021413735.1 Planctomycetota bacterium | reverse complement strand
GTGCGGGGCCGACCACCCGGATAGACGGGGATGTGGGGTTCGATTAACGACCACTGAACGTCGGTGACATCGCTCGGATAGGATTCAGTTCTCATGAGCCATTTTACGCATCAGCACCCACATATGGGACAGCCTCTAAGTCTGGAGCCACAATGAGTTCGCCCCCGAATTCCCCGACCGGTCCCGAGGAAACCACAGATACGGATCGGGCGTACACTGGATCGTCTTATCGGGAAGTCCGCGACGCGGTCTTCGCTAACCCGTACTACCGCGTGTGGGGCGCACCCAATGAGCCGGCGCTGCCAATGTCTTACGTCGGTTTCTGGACGCTCTTTCGTGGTTTGATCCGCGAGAGTTTTTCGTGGCGTGGCTACCGCTTCTTCCGTGCTGCCACCCGAACCGTCGACACGCGAATTGATCTCCGTTGGGGGGAGGACGGCAAGGGCGTCCAACGTCTCCTCCACCCAAATGGAGTGTGTCTCACCGGTCTCTGGGAGATCACCCAACAGAGTTCCTACACCGGGTACTTCCAACAGGGTCGACAGGGACTCGTCGTCGCCCGTTACTCGACCGGACTCGGCTGCCTTCGCGGAGAGCTCCGGACGCTGTCGCTCGTGGGGAAACTGTTCCCCACCACCGACGCAGCATCCACGGAGCTGTTCCGGCCCGCCGGGTTCATCACGCAGAAGGATTTGGGGGGCCACTGGGAGGAATACTTCAACGATGCTGACTCCCGGAACACGCCGGACGTTTCAGGGTTACGCCGGGGTTGCCTCACCTTCCCGACCCTGTTGCTGCTCGGTTTTGTGTTCGGCCGGGCGGACAAGGTGTCATCGGAACGCCAACTCCATGAGATCGCCGAGCTCGGCAAACCGATTCAGGAGCGAACTCGTTCGCCCAAGTTTTTGCGATTCGTCGTCGATGAGTCTCAGCCGCGCATTCCAGGAGAGAAACTCGACTTTCGTGACGAGATTCTAGCGCAGATCTACGACCGCGGCGACCCCATGCCCCGCCGAGAGTTGGTCTTCCACATCGAGGTCTCAGACGAAGGAACCCAACGTGGGCCGGCGTTCCAACGAAAGTGGACGATCGACAACTGGTATCGGATCGGACGACTCGTCTTTCGCGAGGCCGTCGCCTCGTACAACGGCGACTTCGTCGTCCACTTCCATCACCCCGGCTGGCGGATCGACCGCAACGACCCAGGGACCGTGGTCCGCCAAGGCGAACGGCGGGTGCGGTAGAGCAATTGACAATCCAGACATAGCGAGGGCACGCGCAACTACCGCTTGTCAGCGGCCAATCGTAAGCGGGGCTCATGAACGACGCGACAACCATCGGCGGAGACCCTCCGATCGAACTCTTCCGAGCGGCTGAGGTACGCTGGCACGAGACGCCTACGGCGAAAATCGCGTACCGCGTGGTGGGGGCGGGGCCACCGCTCATCCTCTTGCACGGTTGGCCACTGTGGGGGTTCACCTTCCGGAAACTCCTCGTGTACCTAACTCCGCACTTTACGTGCTACCTGATCGATCTCCCTGGGGGTGGCGACACGGTCTGGAGGCAGGAGACGGACTTCACCTGGCCGGGTCAAGCGGCGAGCGTGAAGTCGCTTTTGGAAGGGGAGGGACTGGAGTGGTATTTCTTGCTTGGCCAGGACTCAGGCGCGATGATCGCCCGGCAACTTTGCCTTCTCGACAACCGACGGGTACGGGCGCTCATCATGACGAACACTGAGATCCCCGGGCACCGGCCGCCGCTCATCCCCACCTTCCGACGGCTGCAATATCTGCCTGGGGCAGGGCTGATCTTCCGGTTCGCACTTTGGATGCGGTGGTTCGTGAGGTCCCGGTGGGGTTTTGGCAGTTCCCTCTCGCGGGAGTTTAATAACAACGAGTTCTACGACGGGATTGTCTGGCCCTTGGTCCGCTCAGGGAGTCGGGCGGCCGGACATACTCGCTTCCTTCGCGGTTGGAGTTGGGATGTACTCGACCGCTGGCGGGACTTCCACCGCTGTATTGAGGCTCCCGTCCTCCTCCTCTGGGGCGAGGCGGACACAACGTTCCCGATTGATCTGGCGAGGGAGATGGCGTACCAATTTGCGCCCCCGGCCGAGGTCCACGCGATTCCCGGCGCACATCTGTTCGTCCAGGAAGAACGGCCCGTTGAAGTCGCCGCCGAAATTGTCCGTTTCACGAACCCACTGCGTTGACTCTCAACTCGGAAGTGAGGCACGCAACAGATCCTCATCCCTGATCCGAAGGAGTTGACTGATGAATCGCCCGAATCCAGTTCCACCAGCACCGCACGTCATGTCTGGCCTCTTCATGGAATACGTCCGGAAGGGGAAGCCCCACGGAATGACCTTCCGTCAGTTTCTCCAGGCGATCGGATTCTCCAACCCCGCCGAGGACATCGACGGGATGGACGATGGGGCGGTGATGTTGGCACAACAGAATGGCGCATCCTTGGTCTCCGTCCCACACCAGCGGGTGCCCAGCCAGTTGCGGATTGTCGTCCTCTTGGTTGATTTTCCGGATATGCCTGGCACCCGCCCGGCCGAGCAGTTCAACGACCTGCTCTTCTCCGAGCGGATCTTCCCGACCGGAAGTCTGCGGGACTACTACCGCGAAGTGAGCGGCGGACGAGTGGACGTGTCCGGGACAGTCCACGGGTGGCTCCGGTTGCCACAGCCAATCAGTTTCTATGCCGGTGGGTCTTCTGGGCTCAGGGGCGTGTATCCGCGGAACGCCCAACGCATGGCAGAAGACGCGGTTCGGGTGGCGTTAAATGTTGGGGTCCCTTTTCCGCCGGAACTCGACGCCCTCGGGAACGGGACGGTGACGGGACTGTTCATCGTCCACGCTGGGAGTGGCGCGGAAGGAGAGCTCGACCCCCTCCGCGCCGGCGACTTGATATGGTCCCACAAGTGGATGTTTAGCACTCCGATCCCAGTGAGAAGCGGGACATCCGCTGCGACATACCTGACCGTTCCAGAGGACTGCCGGATGGGAGTGTGCGCCCACGAACTTGGGCACCTCGCCTTCCAGTGGGAAGATTTCTATGACCCGAACGGCGGGGACGACGGCGTGCAGTGGGCGGGTTCCGGCAGGTGGGACCTGATGGCCGGTGGGTCGTGGAACGGTGATCTTGGGAACAGGCCGGCTCACCCGATGGGGCTTCACAAGGCCCAGCACGGCTGGGTCAAAGTGCAGACGGTGACCACGACTGGAACAGTGCAACTCCCGCCGTACACGCCGACAGGGGGGACGGTTGTCAAGGTGGTCAGCCCCGTGTACAGCCGAATGCAGTATCTCCTGCTCGAGAATCGTCGCCGGACCGGGTTCGACGACCGGTTACCCGGCGAGGGATTGCTGGTCTGGCGAGTGGATTTGGCCCGAGACCAGAACTCGCCCACGCGGCCGGCGTTGCAACTCGTCCAGGCCGATGGGCGGCAGGACCTGGAGCAGTCTCCATATCCGAACCAGGGCGACTCCGGCGATCCTTTCCCTGGCTCGACATGGAAGATGTCCGTCTCGGACACGGGGGTCGTCTCAACGTCCTTCCCCGGTGGTCGCCGATCCGGGGTCAGCCTTTCGAATATCACTCTCAATCCACAGACCGGTGTGGTGCGCCTGGACATCACTTTTGCGGAAGTCGGCCATGCGGCCGGGCAGCCTGTGGTTGGTGAACTCCCCGCAGGAGGCTGCACGCAGCCGGGTGGATGGGTGGCTCCCGGTTATAGCCCGGTTCCAGAGGCGGGCAGCATCCCTGCGGAGCCAAAGCAACCAACGGTGGCTGGGCTTGTGAACTTGCTTCGACAACAGCGGGTTTCCTGGGCCGAATTGGAACCCCTCGTTCGGCAAGTTACTCCGACGCCCCTGGATCTCGTGCGGCGGGCGATGGCCGCTGAGACTGGGAACAGAACAGCCGCGGCCGCTTCGCCGCTCATGGGTCCAGCGGGGGTTGGCGGACCGCAGGCGATCCTCGGGGGGTTCGTCGATCTGAGCAGTTTCGAGGGCCGAGCATTCCAAATTTACAAGGCACGCATTGGGATCTCGTGGGACAGTCAGGGTGCGTTTTTCGGAACATACGATCCCAGCACGCAACTCAGACAGATCGGGGAACGCGATTACATTTACACGCCGCACCCGACGGACCCCTTGCGGTTCCGTCGGTCCAGTGGCGATGTGGTTCAACCAGGCCAAATGGTCACGGACGCCGGTTCGGTGCCGCGAGTCGCCTGGGTGATCAAGGACATCAACCCATGGACCTACATCAAGGGGTATCTGGTCCACGACTGGGACTTCCTCCGCCACCATTGCGACACAACGTATGGGCGGATTTTCGAGGATGTCAATCTGACGCTCGCCGAAAGCATCTACACACTGATGCGCACAGGTGAAGTGGACACGGACTGGCGAAAGGTGGAGCTGGTCTTCGAGGCCGTCTCCTCGGTCGTCGGGCGCGGCGTGTGGGATCCCATCTGGATGCCCGAAGTGTGTGCTGCCTCGCTGCTTGGTGACGACCCGCCTGGCACGACGTGACCGCCACGCGGTTCACACGGACGGCGACAACAGGCTGAGACTCGGCCTGTCCAATGGCTCGTCAGCATTCCGCCAGGTGCCAAACGAGCCGTCAGGGAGTGAGACTCTCAGACCCACGAGAATTCGACTTTTTCATTTTTGGAGTGACGACATGCTCGATCTGCTCGTGGAATGCGTACGCCTATTCGTGCATGGTTTCTGCGTGTCGCTCGTGCGGCCAGGAATCGTCATCTTTCTTGTGCTCGTCCTGCTCGGGTTAGGCCGCGGGATCGGCTTGCCGATCCTCTTCTGGCGACCCCGAGAAAAATCGGAACACCCCGAAGCAGGCAAGACCAATGCCGCGCGATGGCCCCAGTTTCTGGTGGGAATCGGCATCGGGGCACTGGTTTGGCAAGTCCTCCTGGGGGGATATCTCTTCGAGGAGTTCGCCACGAACTACACGCTCGACCGATCGCCATTCTGCGAGGTGCGTCCGATGGGCGACGGCATCAAGCTTCCGATAACGCACGTCCCGGCGATGCCGCCGTTCAGCGTTCTCGGCTACGAGCTGCAATTCCGAGAAGTGCATACCGATTTCAGCATGCGGTTCCGCTACGATCCTCTTGCGTTCGGGACTTTGTGGGGTTACGCAATTGGGGTCGTGGTGGGCGGAATGATCATCGTGGTGGTGATGTCGCTGGCTTCAGCACTCCTACCCGTGCTCGTGTGGTTGTTGGTTCGCGGGCGGCGGAGCTGGACGCCGTTTCAAAGATTCTCGAAGCCAGCGGCGCTGCCCATCTCGCCTTGGCTCCCGTCGGGGATCCTGGTCGGCATGATCGCGCTATCGGGGGTGACTTGGGGTTGGTTCAAGTTGCCGAGTACACAGCAGACAGGTCAGGTGATGACGACCGTCGCTGACTGGGGGTCGGCAACCGGTCGGCAGGAGGTGGTGAAAGTCAAACTCAAAGCCTTCCAGGAAAAGCGGCCGAATCCAGATGAAAAGGAAACGCGGTCGATTCAAGCAGAAGCCGCTGCCACAGCGAAGGAGTGGTACGCACCGTACTATCCCGTTTACGGTGCGTTCGTTTTTAACTTCGTCCTCTGTTTTGTCGTCTCTGTCGTGATGATGTGTCTTCCCCGGCGGCTCAGTTTTTTCACTCCGGCCTTGGGCATCGTTTTACTGTTGCATTTGCTGATTGCCTCCAGCACCCTGTTGAATTATTTCTCGCCGATCCCAGGTGAGTTCATTGCCATCGTGCTGGTGGGCATCGTCGTCCTCTCCGGCCGCGCCTACAAACTCAAATTCCCGAACATGGGCAATTTGTACGACCATCCGCTCGATTTGAACCGTTTCTACCAAGAGGGAGCGCAAGCAGAGCTTGCTGCTCCACCGAACGAGCCGGAAAAGGCTGTTGTCGGTGCCCAGGGAGACGTGCCACCATCGGGAAGCGAAACCCCGATTGCCAAAACGTCGCCATTGTTGCTCAACAGCGAAACGATTCCATTTGGGCGGACACAGTCTGGGTCAACATCCGGGACGGGACCGTCTCATGGCTTTGAGGCAGTGACAGCGAAGCCGGCAATGAAACCCCGACTTGCGATCGTCTGCGTGAGTGGTGGTGGGAGCCGTGCAGCGGCTTGGACTATGAAAACACTCCTCGAAATCGAGAAGGCCTTCGCACAGACGAACGTCGCGTTTCCGTACCACGTTCGGCTCGTGACAGGAGCATCCGGTGGCATGATTGCGGCCTCGTACTATGTCGCCAGTCTCGCAGAGCCGGACAGTACCCCGACGGTGCGACGCAACCAGTCCCTCACAGAACAGCATCTTTTCGATGGCGTCTGCAAGGATTTCCTCACTCCCATCACGCACACGTTAGTCTCGCGAGATCTCCCGTCGTTATTCTTTCCCATGCACCTCGGCCGATATGACCGCGGCACGATCCTCGAAGAAGAATGGAAAACCGCATTGTCCGGTCAACTCGATCAGACCTTCCAGGATCTCCGCCCGGGCGAGGAAGCAGGGTGGCGGCCTTCATTGATTTTCTCGCCGATGATGGTCGAGGATGGTCGGCAACTCTTTATCAGCAACCTTGATCTGTCCCGAGTCGTGCGTAACAGTGCGATGATCCTCGGCGAAGTAACGCCTCCAAATCCGCTCAATCCTCCTGACGCCAAACAGCGACGGTTACTCTCCCGCGAAGGGATGGAGTTCTTTAAGGCCTTCCCGAGTGCGACGGACTTCCGTCTCAGCACCGCAGCGAGGATGAGCGCGTCGTTCCCTTACGTTCTGCCAGCGGCATATTTGCCGACGAATCCACCTCGCCGCGTCGTCGATGCTGGTTATTACGACAACTACGGGGTCGGCATTGCGACCTCTTGGCTCTTCAACCACATGCAATGGATCGAGGAGAACACCTCTGGTGTCGTGGTGATTCAAATCCGCGACGGCACGAGCGGGCCTTCGCGGAGGCGTGAATCAGTATCCGATTCGTTCCCATCCACACCCGCCGCTGGGGTGCACTGGCTCACCAGTCCGGCTCGGGGTCTCTGGTCATTCCGCCAAGCCGCCCACGCATTCCACAACGATAACTTGCTGCACCTGTTGAACCAGTTCTTCGAGGCACGGAAGCTCCCGCCACGTTTCCTCAGTACGATTGGCTTTGAATTTCCTCAAGGTGATGATGTGGCTCTGAGTTTCACGCTCACCGAAGGCGAACGAGAGATGATCCACGCCGCCGCGACGAAGCCCGAGTTCCAATCACAGATAGGTTCGTTACTCGATTGGTGGCACGCGCAGTGATCGGTAACGCGACCCGCTGAGACGCCATCTGAGACCTAAACCAAGCGTGATCTCAGATTGATTGTTTTGAGCGCTGCCCGAAAAGCTCGAAATCCTCAGCGGTTTCTAGAGTTTGTGGATGTGGCCGCATCACACCACCAGACCCAACCAAGGATTTCGAGTAAAACCGATTCTCCGCTCCTGGTTCGCCGGAGGCACGAACGGCTTCAGCCGCAGCGCGGGCGTTCTCGACCCCACCACAAGCGCTGACGACGGTGTTGACCAGTGTGACGTTCGTGAACACGGCAGACAAATCAGTGTGGAGGCGAGGCTCATCTGACGGTCCAGCGAGTTCGTGATGACTCGCGACTCTTGAAATCTCACCGCCTTGCGCATCGTCCCACGGACCGCGTCCATATCGACGTGCAGTTCCGGCCGGTGAACCCAGCCACAGCCGATCTCGAAATCGCCATTCTGGACAAGCCGCAACAGCCCGGCCGCATGGTCGTTGTCCATGTGAGAACAGTCGATATGGTGGATCTTCTTGACCCTCCTTCGCTGCAGGAACTTGGTCACCGTGGCGGCGTCCTTTGCGTAGCTCTATATAAACCCGTGCGGAGAACCTGGTCGGTCGCCACCTTTGGGCGGTTCCGCGTCAGGGCTGCGCGGAGGAGTTCGACTATCGCGTCGGCAAGCCAGTGTTTTCCCACCCCACTGAGACCAGGTCGGCTCTGCGGCCGCGAGCCAACCGAGCAGGGCAGGAGCAACTCGACTCCACCCGGTTTGATCGCAGAGTAACAGAACCCAGTCGCCCCCGTGCCGAGTGGAACCACCGTTCGGCTGCGTTCAAACTCGGGGAGGAGCCGACAGGGCGCGGACCGCATCGCCCGCCCCGAAAATGCCCGTTCCAACCCGAACTCCCCAACGGGCGAACTGCTGGTAAACCTCGTGACGGAAGCCGCGCGGGCTTCAAGAAGTGTCGTCACGCCTGGAAGTGTGTCGAGTCGGTATAGAATCACGCTACCCACGATCTCATTCGCTTCGATCACACGAATCGAGTCTCATCCCGGTGGACATCTTGCCTGTTTCACGAACCCCCGACGCGGTCAAGCTGATCCTTGATCGTCACAGGATTCGTCGGTCGCGTGGACTCCCCACTGTGTCGATGCTGGTGGGGCCAATTGGTTCTGGGATCGGAGCCTACGGCTCCTGGGCAGGCCCACTGGGAATCCCTGTGCTCGTCGGAACGGCTTCATGCATCCCAGGGTTCGCAACGCTCTACGCTCGGTGCCTGGATAGTGCCCGCGACCTGGTCGAAGATGCCTATTCATACCTCGCTTCGCATCTCGCGCGGCCAGTCGCTGAACTCCGCGCCGAGCACTCGGGAATGACTGCTCATGATCTCAACCTTTTCTTCACGGCCAACGAATCGAGACTTCCGAGCAACAGCTCAACTCAACTGCTCTGGCGGATCTGCGAGGCCGGACGTGCCGGAGTTCCACCGAACAGTGAAACGTGGGTGAAGGCTGGGCCGAACTCGCTCGCGGTGCTCATCGATCTCGCCGCTCTGCTTCCTGCGAGCGGCTTGGCAGCCGCGGTCGTAACCCCGGACCCTGCGAGCGACATTGGGGCATGGTTTCAGGCAGCGGCCGCGGCGGCGGTCGTTTTGGCCGTGCACGCTCCGACGTTTCCAATCGCGATCGCAATCCCGGCCTCAGTTTGGACAGGCTATCTCGCCGAGGGATCCGAGGATCGAATGAAGGCGATTCTGCGCGAAGGGTTGATTGAGCTTCCCATGCTGGGTCGAATGGAAGTTGAACAAGTTCTCAGACGAGTCCGCCAGGAGCCTGTGGAGATTCCACTCTCCGTTCTGCCAGTGATTGCCGAAGGCGTGCCGGACACGTTCGCCACCGCACTGGCGCATGTGACAGCAACACCAACGCGGTCGGCAACTGCCGAGGGAGACGACTTGGCCCGAAGCGCGGCCGAGCGTTTCCTGTATGAGTTCCTGCAACTCCTCCCGGCCACAGTTGGGCGATTCGAATTGAACGCCGATGCTGGGTTCCGCTTCGGTCCGCGTCCTGCGGAAGTCGATCTGTTCGCCCGTGATCTGGGTATCGCGATCGAAATCGATGGCTATTACCACTTCCGGGACGAGGAAAACTACCGGCGAGATCGCCAGAAAGACTGGGAACTTCAACGACGAGGAATTTTAGTTCTTCGGTTTCTCGCCGATGATATCATACTTCGGTTAGAGGAAGTGCGGGACCGCATCCTCGCCTCTGTGGCCCTCCGAACCGCGGAAAGCACAGCATGACAACCGACGCTTTGCCCACCCTTCATGCCGGCGTCACGAATCTCTTCCTCGCAAGATTGGCCACACCCTCCCGCAAGCCCGCCTCGGTCAGTGACCTCCGCACGGATGTGGGCCGCGTCCTCGGCCGTTCGTTTGGGATGGAGGAGTATGCAGAACTCATCACGAACCTGCTTTCGGAAGGGTTGATCGAGCCGCGGCCCCGCTCCCGCGGTGGGGTGCAACTCACCGAAGCGGGGCGAGCCGCGGCATTTGAGTATTTGGGAGTGCCAACGCTCCCAGCAGGTGCAAACTGGAAACTGGTTCGTGAAAAATACCTCTTTCCCAAGGCAATCGGTGCTGGTGGAGCGGATGTCGGGAAACTCAACAACGCGGACCGTCTGGGAGCCTTCTTGATCCGTCGCGAGTACAACCTTGCCGGCGGCGGAACGTTGCGCTCCGCACTTGAGGCTCTCGTCTGCAAACTCGTGGGACATCCAAACCAGACCACACTCGACGAACTCTTCCGTGTCGTGTTGAGCGACAAACTCGATGCCGATGAAGTGCTGTCCAAGGCAGACCTGCTCAAGCAATTTCCCTGCAAGTTGGCGGGAGCACGTTCTGGGAAACTCGACGATCTTCGGGCAGCTGTTCTTGCAGAGTGGATGCGTGACCCCCAATCGCAAGCGCAGGACAACCCGCTCGAACAACCTGACAGCGACGTCGAGCCTGAACCCTTCGACCCACTCGCATTCGCAGCCACGGTAAAACGAATCGCTCGAGACTCTGGGTCGGACGCTCGATTCGGTTCCAACAAGGCCTTTGTCGCCGCTGTCTGGCAGGCATCGCAAACGGAAGATAGCTTCCCGAAGATGTCTCTCGTGGAGTTTAAGGACGCGTTGGCCGACGCAAGCCGCGACGGTCTGATCCGCCTCGAACCGGCCGACCTCGTTCAGGCGATGAATCCCAAACTGGTAGCGGATTCGGAGATCACCCGGGCAGGAGCCAAATCCCACTTCATTCTCCTTGAGGAGACACGACTGTGACCCCTGCTCTCGCCTCGGTCTCCACCACGACCTTGACTGATGACTCACGCGTGACTGCATTTTGCGATCGCAACGCAGCCGAAGTATTCCACTCGGTTGCCAACCCAGTCGAGATCTGGCGGGCCGATCCCTTCGACGTCGATGCAATCCATTCTGAAGCTCGCGAGGTTTTCCGCCGGTTGCTCGTGCGTGCGGCCGAGGCGAAACCCCCGTTGGCGGGGAAAGTTTTGATGCTGCACGGCGTGGCCGGGAGCGGAAAAACGCACCTAATGCGGGCGTTTCGCACCGTGGCTCACCGGGATGGATTGGCGTACTGCGGATACATGCAGATGGCCGCGGAAGTGGGGAACTACGCCCGATACGCACTCCAAAACCTGATCGATGGACTGGAACAACGATATGACCCGGATACGACCGGAAGCGACCGAACTGGGTTGGCGCGGCTCGCAGCCGGACTGCTCGACGCCGTCCCGAACCTGGCCGCAGATGATCGGACTCGATTCCGTCAGGAGGATTCGGCCGACCCGGTGAGACTCGTCGAAGATTACGCCGATCGGCTTCTGACCCTCCAGACGCTGTCCGGATGCGATCTGGAGTTGATTCGGGTGCTGCTGCACCTTCAAAGACCTGAGCCTCGGGTGCGGAACCGGGCACTTATGTGGTTGCGATGCCAGGACATGACGCCGAACGACAGGGCACTGTTGGGTGGGATCGTGCCCCGCTTGCAAGAAGAAGACCCGCAGCGGCTTCTCGCCCACCTCGCCCGCGCCGCAACGGCGGTTCACGGCACGCCACTGGCGCTGCTGATCGACCAGTTGGAAGACATGGCGAACCAGTCGCTGCCCGTCGAGCGGTTCCGCAAGTTGGTCGACGTCGTCACGGCACTCGCAGATCAAGTACCCTCGGTTGTCATCGTCATAGCGTGCCTCGAAGACTATTACACGAAGCACCGCGATGCGATCGGCGGCGGCAAGCAGTACCGACTGGAGAAAGACCCTGAACCGATCAGGTTGGTCACCCAGCGAACGCTTCCAGAAATTCGTGACATGCTCGCTCGGAGGCTCGATCACCTGTACTCCGCAAGTGGGACGGAAGTGACGGAAGGAGGGATCGCCCCATACACCGAGGCGCACCTCTTGCCGCTCGCGAATCTCGCAACCCGCCAAGTACTCGATAACTTCCGCTCCCACCACCTTCGGTGCATGGCAGCGGAACAATGGGTCGAGCCATCATTCGGCGGTGCCCACACGAAGGTGAAAATCGACACGCCACCGGACCCACAACTGAGCCAGCTCTGGAACGATTTTCACGCGGCGTTTCGGGATCCCATTCCGGATGCTGAGGACGAACTCGCAACCGCCCTCGCAGGGGCGATCCAGTCATGCGGTCACGAACAACGTGAACCCCTGCACTTCGGTGCCCCCCAGCCAGATACCAAGTCTCCAAACATGATCGAAGTGGAGATGGAGTTGGCCGGGGACGGGATCGCACGGTTACTCGTTGCGGTATGCAACAAGAAACCTCAGGGCAGTGGTTTGGCAACTCAAGTGGCCGAGGTCGCACGTCGGGCTGGTGAGATACCTGTGGCGCTTGTGCGCACGACCCCGTTTCCCGTTGGGGCGAAGACTCAAATCGCCCAACAAATCGCGAAGCTTGTGAAGCAGAATGGACGTCGCGTCCTGGTCGAGAACGCGGAGTGGCGTCGGATGTTGGCTTTCGAGGCGTTTCAAAGTCAGCACGGGATGAAGCCCGGGTTCCGCGCCTGGCAACGATCCATGAAACCGCTCGGCAGCCTCCGCTCGATGCGAGAGATTCTCCAACTGGACACACTTGCAGACGCGAATCTCCACTCCGAGTTTTCCGCGTCACCTCCGCCTGTCGTGCCGATCGCCGTTCTGGTGCCACCCGCGCCGCCACGACCGGAACCAGTACCCGTAACCACAGTCGTCAGCGCAGCAGCGAAGTCCGCGCCACCGACGAGCCCGCTGCACTTGGGTCAGACGATGGGGGCAGCACCACGCACGATCGAACTTCCACCGACCGACCTGACGCGGCACGCCGCATTCATCGGTGGATCAGGGAGTGGGAAGACCACAGCGGCATTGGCGTTGCTGGAACAACTCTTATTCCGTGGTGTGCCGGCAGTCTTGCTCGACCGGAAGGGAGATCTGGCCCGTTATGCTGATCCTGCGGCGTGGACGGTTCCGCCCCTCGACTCGAACCGCACAGGCGACCGGGACCGGCTCCGCACACAATTGGACATCCACTTGTACACACCTGGGGCTGCCGCCGGACGTCCGCTCGGATTACCGGTCGTCCCACCCGGTTTCGGGGAGTTGTCTGAAGGGGACCGCGAGCAGTTTGCCCGGTACGCAGCAGCGGCGCTTGGCAGCATGCTCGGGTTCAAGAACACTGACGCAGACCGACAACAACAGGCAATACTTGCTCAAGCCATTCAAGTGCTGGCTGAAGGGCCCGGAGTCACGATCACGGTCCCCGCGTTGCGCGAGTTGGTGAAGGAGCAGGACGACGCGCTCGTGGCACGAGTCGGCGGCTTCAAGGCGCAGGTGTACGAAAAATTGGCCGATCGGCTGCTCACACTCTGGCTCGGCAACAAGCAATTGTTCGCAACCGACGGCGAGAAACTCGATGTGGACGCGCTTCTCGGGACCGGCACGCACGCGACGCCCGGCCGAACGCGGTTGAGTGTTGTGAGTACGAAGTTCCTAGCCGGGGCTGATCAGGTGGATTTCTGGGTGGCTCAGTTTCTGGTTGCTGTTGGCCGGTGGTGTGCCCGCACGCCGTCGGACCGACTCCAGGCGCTATTCTTTTTCGATGAGGCAGATCTCTATCTCCCGGCCCAGCGCCAGCCTGCGACGAAGGGACCGATGACCGATCTCCTCAAGCGGGCGCGGTCGGCAGGAGTTGGGGTGATGCTCGCCACGCAGAACCCTGGCGACTTCGACTATAAATGTCGCGAAAACGTCCTCACATGGTTTGTCGGCCGGGTCACAGAACCGCGGAGCATCGAAAAATTGCGACCTGTGTTGTCGGCGGCAAAAGGAGACGCCACCGTGAAACTGGCTGGGCAGAAGGCGGGTGAGTTCCACATCGCGACAGAGCGGGAGGTGACAGCAGTCCGAGTGGCCCCCTCACTCATCAAAACCGAGCAATTACCAGAAGACCGAGTTCTCACGCTGGCCCACGCAACCGGAACCAGGAGTTGACAGACCACCGCGCAGTTCTCGCAGCGATTGCCGTGTTGAAAAGGGAAATTGCCTGTTGGCTTGCTCGCAACTGACATCGGCGCGGGAATCTCGTGGAGAATATGGTCTGTGGGAAGATTGGAGGGCGAACTCATGCCCCATACTTCCCACTGGCCAACCGAAGACGAATCTCGTCGGCTCGCTGCCGAGTTGCTCGCGGAGCTTGCAACCGCTCCCAGCGAGATCGCGGCGGCGTTCCAAGTACCACTCACACGATTTCTCGATCGACGGTTTCGTTACGCCGACCGCCAGATGTGCGAGGTGGCAGTGAACGATGCCCTCTTCGCGGTCTTCAAATCACCAAGTCGCTACGATCCCGCGCGGCTCGAGTTCGGTGCGTTCCTTCGCTTGGTTGCGAAGCGGAAGATGCTGAATCTCGTCGCCAAGCACCTCCGGCGGCCCAAGATTCTTTCGCTCGAATTTGTCGAGGAACCGGTCGCTCACGGGAATAGCTCTCTGGACGACTCGCTGAGTTGGGATGATCCCCGGCTCACGGCCGAGGAATCCGCGTTGGATCCAACCGAGGCCGCCGTCCTCGAACTCATGCGGCGTGGCGTCCGAGAGAAGGCGGCGTTCGCGAAAATCCCAGGGTTTGCTCCCGTGCCACCGAACGAACTTGCTGCCGAGGTCAAGCGGTGCAAGGACCGAATCAAGAAGCGGCTCTCGCGAGCCGTGGGAGGGGCCAAATGAAAACCACGTCACTGAACCGCCTGGCTCGCCGAGCATCCACTGATCCATTCTTCCTCGGATTCCGACTCGCTGAATACAGCCGTGTTCACGAACTCGACGATGCCGCACTCGCCGGGCGTCTTGGCTGTCAGGTGGAATTGCTGCCGACGATCCGCCTGTGCCGCGCACCCCGAACCGACCCCGCTGGCTTCCGCGAAGATGTGTTGTGCGTTGCGGAGAAGTTCGGGCTGAACTCGCGGGCACTCGCTGAAGCGTCGAAGTTCGGGTTTGTCGCGATTCGACTGGAGAACACGCCGGCCGAAATGCCCGGCGTGTTCCTCGCGGCCCGTGATCGGAATGAGTCGTGATCGCTCGCCCGCCGGTTTGGGTGGTTGCCCTCGCGGAGCGGTTCTGGGCGTCCGCGTCCGAGGTGCCGCCGTCATTTCCCCGCGATCTTCGTGAATCCCTCGCTTGGCTTCCGCACATTCAGGTTCACGAACTTCCCAATCTGACTCTTGCTTGTGCCGGTTCATTCCTCGCACGATTGGGCGTTCCGTTCCCTATCGAGCTTGCGGACCGGCCACTCCGGGGTTGCTTCGCGGCCCATCGTGGAACGATCCACATTTTGGTGAATGCCAGTGACGCCGACGCCGAGCGGCGATTCACGGTCGCCCACGAACTTGCCCACTACCTTCGCGATTACGACCAACCCCGCCGTCGAGCGATTGCCCGTTTCGGACCAAGTGTGCTCGAAGTTTTCGACGGGGAGAGGCCAGCGACTTTCGACGAACAAGTCAGTGGCATCCTGCGAGAAGTAACAGTGAACTGTCACTCGCACTTGTTAAGCCGCGACGAGAAGGGCCGTCCAGAATCGCCAACAATTGGCGATACTGAGGAAGCTGCCGACCGGCTCGCGTTCGAGTTGCTCGCCCCGTTCGCAGCGGTTGCTGCTGAACCCGTCTCCGACCGTGACTTCCTCGTTCTCCTCCTCATTTCCAAGTTCGGGCTGCCTCCTCGCTCGGCTGCAAAGTACGCTGAAATTCTGCTTCCAGACGATTTCTCTCGCAAGATTTGGCCTGCATTCGCGAAAATCTGAGAAACTTCCGTCGAACTTTCGAGTTCGAGTCGGAACCTCTCTCGGAGGTCGCGAATGGCTGAGGTCACACCAGCAACGTTGCCAGTTTCACGCCCCGTCGGCGCGACCGCCGATGCGTTCGAGGCGTGCTTTCGCGAATCACTCGACTCGGTCCTCAACCTCGAATCGTGGCATCAGGGGGAAGACCTCGTTCGCCAGTATGCCCACTTGGAGCAGCAGATTGCAGCGGCCGTCGCGGCTGAAACGACGCATCAGCAACGGGTGCGGGAACACATCGTCAAGAAGTTGGCAACGCTCCAAGGTGCGCCTCGGGAAGCGTGTCATGAAGTCGTTTCGCTGACTGAGATCAAGGACATTCATCAGCGCTTGTTGTTCAACGGCAGCACCGAGGCGTGCGACGGAACGTCGCACACCCACGACACGCTGGCGCTCACGATCTATCAGATCGGCGTGGCCCTGGTTTCGTATGGCGGCAATCAGGGGAGTTGGAGCCAGCGGCTATATCGTCGCGATTTGCACGAATCGCACAACGACCCCGTTGAAGAAACGCGAGCATTGTTGGAGGCTCGCGGCCGACGTGCGGGATTGAACCAGCCGGACCGGCGCGATGGTCTCTCCGAACTCGCACAGCGGGCGTTGATGAGCTACGCGGAAGTGGCGGCGCTCGTCGAGCGGTCGAAAGCGCAGTGGCGGATGGGACACGGCAGCCCCGCACCGTACCAGCTTCTCAGCGGGGCCGGCAACCCGGACATGATGATCCGTTCCGTGCGTTTGCTGCGCCGGTTGATCGAGGATCACAAGAAGTTCGTGTTCGTGGCAAGCGAACCCGGCGAACGAGCCTACCTGAGCATCGGGCAGGCACTCCACCCGTGCGAGTATGCCGTCGTCGGCACGCTCTCGGATCGTATCGAGCGATACGTCGATGAACTCAGGTTTGCTGACAGGGTGACCGTGGACGACCGCTGGGACGCGGACATCCATCTTGAGCCTGAACTGTGGGTTGACCGCTTCAAGGATGAGATCGCTTCGCAGGTGTTGATCGGCGTGTATCGCGCGTCGCCAATTGCACCGCCGCAGACGTTCTACGCTCACCGTGATCACGTTCACGTTGCGGCTCGTATCGCAATCGCGGACAGCGTGCTTCTCACCGAACGCGGTTTTCCAGCGCTCATCGACATGGCCGACCAAGTGTGTGCGGCCAAGTTCGGCGGCAACAGTCTTCGCGATGTGGCGAACGCCGCGTATGCGCGTGCCGGCGCACCGTTCCGTTATGGCAGCGAACGCCAGAACCGCCCCGATTGATGCTCACCAACCGAGGAACCACCATGCCCGAGACCAACGGAACCGCAACTATTCAGCAACAACTTGCGGCGGAGTTCGCACTCGCCGGCGAGCCGAAGTTGCCCGCCTCGAATGACGGCTCAGTCGGTGTCACGATGTTTGATTTGCCCGGCAGCTCCGATCTCACCGTCACGGTGTTGCTCGGTCGCGATCACTTGCAGCGGGCACCGTCACAGTCGCTCGTTCGCATTCGCAGCGTCACCGACGAGCGAAGTTACCTTGGCGTCGTCACGGCCGGCCCGTTCGCGGAACCCGACGGTCTTCGTGCGGATTCTGGCATCCTCACGGCGGTCGCCACACATCGCGCGGATTACCTGCCTCCATTCCACGGCCGCGTTCAGGTCACGATTCTCGGTGAGGAGTTGGAGAACGGCGAACTCACGCCTCCGCGCTGGCGGCCGCTCCCGAACAGTCCCGTCACGGTCCTGAACGATGCGGAAGCCGCGAAAGTGCTGAAGTGCAACGGCGACGTGCGGCTCGGGTTGGCGGTGGGTCATCCCGGTGTGGAAGTTGGCGTGCCCTCGCAACTGAAGTCGGTGTTCCCGCGTCACACGGCGGTTCTCGGTACCACGGGCGGCGGCAAGTCCACGACTGTTGCGGGGCTGATCGCGCGTGCTCGTGCAGCGGGAATGGCCGTCGTGGTGCTGGACATCGAAGGCGAATACACGGCTCTGCACGAACCGACCGACCATAAGGGAATGCTTGCGGGGCTGCGGGAACGCGGGCTGCCGCCGCTTGGTGTGCCTCCCGAGGCGATGGGGGTGTATCACCTTGTCGGTCGCGGCACCGCGAACCCTAACCATCCACATCTTCGATCGTTCTCGCTTCAGTTCGCGAAGCTCTCGCCGTATGCCGTCATGGAGATTCTCGGGCTCACCGAAGCGCAGCAAGAACGCTTCCTGAAGGCATACGACATCGCCAGGGAAGTGCTTCGCGATCTCGACATCTTCCCGATGAAGGGGAACGTCGAGCAGGAACGGCTCGCGCTGGAGATCGACGAGTTAGACCGTGGCTACCCGCGGGTGACGGTGCCGTTGCTCATCGACATTGTTTGTGCGTGCGCTTTGCGTGCGGAGCCGAAGAGCGACAAGAAGAAGCGCGGGAAGGTTGGCGACGACGAAGCCGAGGAAGCGCCGAAGTTCGTGCCGTGGTCGCGTGAGTTGAAGCTGCCCGGCGGCACGGATGCCCTGAATAGCCGCATGAATGCGGCGAACCCGCCCGGCAACGCGATTTCGTGGCGAGCTCTTCAGGGTCGCCTCGGCCGACTGAACCGGCTCAAGGTGTTCTTCGACGAGACGAAGGAGGGCACGCGACCGGTGAACTACGCGGACCTCATCAAGCCGGGCCGCGTGTCGGTGGTCGATCTCTCGGACACGGGCTTCTCGGAGTTGAACAACCTCGTGATCGCGGACATCCTGCGTGGCATTCAGGAAACGCAGGACGAGGCGTATGAGCGGTTCGAGCAGCAGAAGGGGCCGCTGCCGACGCCGGTGCTGATCGTGGTGGAGGAAGCGCACGAGTTCCTGAGTGACGAACGCATCGACAAGACGCCGGTGCTATTCGAGCAAGTGGCCCGCATCGCGAAACGAGGTCGAAAGCGCTGGCTCGGGCTGTGCTTCGTGACGCAGCTCCCGGCACACTTGCCGAAGCAGGTTCTCGGCCTCTGCAATTCGTTTGTGCTTCACAAGCTGAATGATCCAGGCGTGATCTCGCTGTTGAAGCGCACAGTGGGCGGTGTCGATGAGGGCTTGTGGGATCGCCTGCCGAACCTGGCACCAGGGCAAGCGGTGGTGAGTTTCCCTCACTTCGCCCGACCGCTGCTGGTGAGCATCGATCCGAGCCAAGCGAAGCTACGAATGGTGGATTGAATGCGGCAAAGGTCCCTCTCGCTTACGAAGTCTTGGTGAGAGGGATAAAGTGCATTTGGTGATTCTTACTGGAATGGAATTGACTCGGCGACATTCGCGTGGTAATCCTATAAATGCAGCGACCCCCGGTAGTGAGATACCGAGGGCCGCTGGTCTGTATCCAAAGTCGGTTTGCGACCCTGGCGAGTGCCGAAGCACCCTCACAGCCACAAATGTAGGGTATCGGTGCTCGCACAGGAACGCAAGCCTCAATTGAGGAGCGCGTTCATGAGCGGTTCTACCGGTCATCCGTGTCCCATCTCTGGAATTTGGCGGTCCCAAACCTGCCACCCCATCGAAATTGCATTGTCTGTCGGGGAGCGATTCCCACCATGCCAGACCTGTCGAAAGGCAGTGAACTGGGTACTGATCCGCCGTACTCACAACTGAGTGAGAGCGCCGCCCACGAGCCATCACAAGTGGTTCGTGGCCGAATTGAAGCGTGAGTGGGATCAGTGCATTTGGCTTCCACGAAGCCACTCTCCGCGGTTCAAGACCGTGGCCCCATTACTGAACTCCCACTCCGGACCGAAGTGGCTTCGTGCGTGTTGGCACGAAGCCACTTCGAGCAATTTCGTCAGCTGTCGAAACTTGTTTCCAAAATCTCCACACTTCGGTCGAACTTCGACCTCGGCTGCGGAATGATCTTCCAACTTGAACACACGAAGGAGTCGCGAATGGAACCTGTCCTGATTGATGCGTACCGCCGGATGTTGACCACGCATCAGTGCTCGGTTGATCGCATCCTTGAGGAACCCGAATTGCGTTCAGCGTTCTTGTCGTTGGTTCGCAGTTCCGTTCCTGAAGGCGCGGAGAGCGTCATCCTTCACGGGCTGAACAATCTTCGAAAGAAGAGCAAACTTCCCCGTCGTGACGAAGCCCACGCCTCAAACGCCTGACGTTTTCCCTTCAACTCCATTGGAGACGCCCAATGTCCGCGATTGCGACGGACCCGATCCCCGTGCGCGCCCTGAATCAGGTCACGTACTGCAACCGGCTGTACTACCTCCAGTACGTCGATTGCGTCATGCCCACGAACGAACACGTCGAGGGCGGGCTGTTCGACCATCGCCGCGTCGATGATCCCGACCTCAAGAACAAGACTCGCAGCGATCGCGGCACCGCCACGAGTCGCGGCATCGCCCTCTCTTCTGAAACGCTCGGTATCAGCGGTGTTCTCGATGTCATTGAAGAGAAGAACGGCGAGCAGTACCCCGTCGAAACGAAGCACGGTTCCGCCCCGCACGATGACGACGGCAAGCCCACCGTGTGGGACAACGACGCCGTGCAGCTCTGTGCTCAGGCACTTCTCATGGAAGAAGCGTTCGGCAAGCTGGTGCCGCACGGGTTCCAGTATCACGTCGGCAGCAAAGAGCGCGTTGAACTCAAGTTCACGCCCGAACTTCGCGAGAAGACCCACGGCGCGATCAGCCGTTGCCGCGAACTAAGCGTTCTCGATTCGCCGCCGGAACCGCTGCCGTCCGAGTTGCGGCACCGATGCTTCGGCTGTTCCCTCGCACCCGTGTGCCTGCCCGAAGAAACGCTCTACCAGATCGGTCATCCGCCCGCAGTGGAGGAAGAAGCGAAGCCGCCTGCTGGCATCACCCGCGTCATTCCGCAATCCGACGATGGTGCCGTGCTGTATGTGCAGGAACCCGGCTCATCCGTCGGCAAACGAAGCGAACACCTCATCGTGAAGAAGGACGGCAAGGAATTGTCTCGGGTGCCGATGCACGCCGTGCGGCAGATGGTGGTCGTCGGCAACGTGCAGGTGTCTACTCAGGCACTCGAAACGCTCGCAGCGAACGAAATCCCCGTGTCGTATGTTACGGGCCACGGCCGCTTCATCGGGTCGTTCGTGCCGGCACCCGCGAAGAACGTGTCGCTTCGTGAATCGCAGTTCAAGATGTTCGGTGAACCCGCCGTGTGTCTCGAACTGGCGAAGGCCGTGGTGCGTGCGAAGCTCTCGAACCAACGCACGCTGTTGATGCGAAGTCTGCGAGACGACGACACTCGCGGCAGCAAGGAATACGGTGCTCGCGGCCTCTACGACCTACTCCGCACACTCGACCGCCACACGTCCGTTGAGTCGGTGTTGGGTGTAGAAGGACAGGGTGCGGCGTTATACTTCGCGGAGTTCGGACGATTCCTGAAGCAACCGCCGACCGGAAAAGGCTTCGATTTCACGACTCGCAATCGCCGTCCGCCGCGTGACCCTGTGAACGCTCTGCTCTCGTTCGCTTACGCGATGCTGGCGAAGGATTGCTTCTCGGCGGTCTGCACCGTGGGGTTCGACCCATACAAGGGCTTCTTCCACCAGGGCCGACACGGGAAGCCGTCGCTTGCACTCGATCTCATGGAGGAGTTCCGCCCCGTGATCGCCGACAGCGTGGTGCTGACGCTCATCAACAACGAGAGCGTGACAAAATCCGATTTCGTAATGTGGCGAGATGCGTGCCAGCTCACGGACGCGGGGCGGAAGACGTTCTTCGCGGCGTATGAACAGCGGAAGGCGACGGAGATCACGCACCCAGTTTACGGTTACCGCATGAGCTATTCGCGGATGCTGGAAGTGCAGGCACGGATGCTAGCGTCATTCGTTCGCGGTGGCATCCCAAGTTACACGGGCTTCACGGTGCGCTGAGGAATTGTTGACACTTGTGCGACCGCAATCTCGATTCTTAGTTCAACCCCGAGTTCCGCGATGGATTCGTATTTGGTCTGCTACGACATCTCGAACCCGAAGCGACTCCGCAAGGTGGCACGCACCTGCGAGGACTTCGGATATCGCAAACAGTTGTCGGTCTTTTTGGTTCGCGTATCTGCAACCGACTTTGTACGCTTACGAACTCGACTGTACGACATTATAAATCTCGACGAAGACCAGGTCTTGTTCCTGCCACTGACTGACGCCTGTTTGCAGCGCATGGAAACGATCGGCCGCCCGACCGACGCTTACGACAAAAACGACAACGCCATTGTGGTGTGAATCATGAGCTTCACCGTTTTCTTCCAGCAAGCGACCGGCAGCGAGCCGTACCCGTATCAGGTGCGGTTCGCGGAAGCGGAAGCGTTGCCACACTTGCTCCGCGCTCCAACAGGCGCGGGCAAGACCGCGACTGCCATTCTCGGCTGGTTGTGGCGCTGGAAAACGAAGCCTGAAAAGACACCACGGCGACTCGTCTACTGCCTCCCGATGCGGGTGCTGGTGGAACAGTCTGCCAAAGTCGCGCGAGAGTGGCTTCCGAAGGACATCGCCGTTCATGTTCTGATGGGCGGCGCGGACACGGAAGCCTGGCACCTTCACCCCGAGAAGCCAGCGGTCCTGATTGGCACGCAGGACATGCTCCTTTCGCGGGCGTTGAACCGCGGGTACGCCGCGAGCCGGTTCCACTGGCCGATCGACTTTGGCCTGCTGAACAACGACTGTCTGTGGGTTTTCGACGAACCGCAGTTGATGGCCAACGGCGTCAGCACCTCGGCCCAACTCGCGGGCTTTCGGAAATCACTCGACACTTTCGGCGAATGCCCGTCGGTGTGGATGTCCGCGACGCTCGAACCCGGCTGGCTCAACACGATCGACTTTCGCGACAAGTTCACGGCCCTGCCTCACGAACTCAAGAAGGATGAGCACGGCGATGATTACGACCCAAAGGGAGAACTCTTCAAGCGGATGACGGCTGCCAAGATGCTCGCGCCACTGGGTCTGTCACTGACCAAAGAGGCCGATGAAAGGGAGATCAAAACGATTGCGGCGAAGGTGCTGGAAAAGCACCGCGAATCGGATGGCGGCCAGACCCTTGTGATTCTGAATACCGTGAAACGGGCGCGGGCTGTGTACGCCGCCCTCGACAAACTCAAACCACCAGTGAAGCCGCTCCTGGTTCATTCGCGGTTCCGACCGCACGAACGGGTCGGAGAGCGAGACAAAGACGGAAATGTGATCCGGGTCGGGTTGAACGACCGCCTTCAGGAAAAGGGAGAAGCCACGAAGGGCCGCATCATCGTGGCAACGCAGGTGGTGGAGGCGGGTGTCGATATCACGTCGCGAACGCTCATCACGGAGCTGGCACCGTGGGCGAGCATCGTTCAGCGCATCGGTCGCTGCAACCGCACCGGCAACGACGGCACGCAGGACAATCCGGCCCGCGTGTATTGGATTGACCTCGATACCGACAAGCAGGCCATGCCTTACGAAGTGAACGACCTCATCTTCGCAAAAGAACAACTCACCAAGCTGGACGGCAAGGGCGTCTCGCCGCGCGAACTCGACGACTTCAAGCGGGAGAATTCCATCAAACTGCCCTTCGAGCACAAGCACGTCATTCGTCGGCGTGATCTGCTCGACCTGTTCGACACGTCGCCGGACTTGTCGGGCAACGACATCGACATCAGCCGGTTCGTTCGCAGCGACGACCCCGACACCGACGTACAGGTCTTCTGGCGGACAATCACCGCCGAGGGGCCACGCCCCGAAGACTCAGATGGTCGGCGCGAGGAGTTGTGCAATGTGCCTGTCGGCCAGTTTCGAGAATTCCTGAAGGCACTCGCCGAGAAAAAGCTGAGCGCGTTTGTGTGGGATCACCTCGACCGCGAGTGGGTGAAGCTTGACCCGAACGCGGTGCGGCCCGGGTTGAAGGTGCTGCTGCCCACAACCGCTGGCGGCTACGACCGTGATCTCGGTTGGACGGGCGACACCAAGGCAACCGTCGAAGCAGTTCCAGCGAAGCCAGAAGCAGACCGCCCCGCCGAAGCGACGGCTTCCGACCCCAACTCGGAAACGTCCAAGGCCCGAACGATCGCGCAACACACTGCGAGCGTTTGCGAAGCCGTGGATGACATCCTCAAAGCCGTCGCGGGTCAGTTGTCAGAATCCTGGCAGACACATCTTCGGAAGGCGACTCGCTGGCACGATGCGGGCAAAGCACACGCTGTGTTTCAGGAGGCCATGTGCAAGTTGAACGGCGAACCGGCAGATGGTGAGCACTGGGCGAAGTCCGGCAAGAACGGACGGCTCGGTTATTCTCGCAAGCACTTCAGACACGAACTCGCGTCGGCGCTCGCCGGGCTTCAACATGGCTTGCCGTTCGAGGTCGCGTATCTGATCGCGGCCCACCACGGCAAGGTGCGGTTGGCCATTCGGTCGCTGCCGGGCGAGAAGCCGCCTCCCGATCCCGCAACGCTCTTCGCGCTCGGCGTTCGGCAGGGCGACAATCTGCCTGTCGTGAAGTTGGGAACCGGAACAACGGAGAAGGACACGGTACTCGATCTGTCGCCGATGCAACTCGGCGGCAATTCCTGGACTGGCCGCGCACTGGAGCTGCTGGGTGAACAGGGTCCGTTTCGACTTGCCTATCTCGAAGCCTTATTGCGGGCTGCGGACCAGCGAGTGAGCAACGCGGAGCAGAAGGGGGAACTGCCGTGAACACGATCGAGTTGCCCGGTTGCACGCCGGAACCATTGATGAGCTGTCTGAAGGCGCTGGGCGTCTTCCGGCTCGTCGCCGAACAAGTCGACTCCGGCGTGCGTGGCTGCTGGCGTGGCGGCGTCTTCGTGCTGGAAACAACGCTCGACCGCGATGCCCTCACGAAGTTCTTCTTGGAGCAATACAAGCCGACCCCGATTCTCGCGCCGTGGAACGGCGGCAGCGGCTTCTACTCGAGTTCTCAGTTTCTTCGAGCCATCGAAGGATCAACGGCACCGCGACTTGAGTTGTCCCGCAACGCAATCACGGCTGTTCGATCGCTCGTGACCGGGGCTGCACCCAAAGACGAAGCGAAGGTGTCGCTCCTCGTGCAATGCCGGTCCGTCCTCGCGGATGAGGTAGTGCCCTGGCTCGACACCTGCTTCGCGCTCGGCGAAGACGGTCCGGGTTATTTCCCGCTACTGGGAACCGGTGGGAACGATGGCCGTCTCGATTTCACGAATAACTTCATGCAACGACTCGGCGATGTGATTTCGTTCAAGGTCGATGATCCACCACCGGCAAGTTCCGAGGGTTGGTTCGCGTCTGCATTGTTCGCTGACGACGCGGCACTGACTGCATTCGAGAGGGCAGCGGTGGGGCAGTTCAATCCGGGCGGCATTGGTGGCCCGAACGGAGTGCAGGGAGGTTTCGAGGCGAACTCGCGGGTAAACCCGTGGGACTTCGTGCTGATGATCGAGGGAGCGTTGATGTTCGCGGGGTCGGTGGCTCGACGGCTCGGCGCGAACACCGCAGGGCGGGCCGTGTTCCCATTCACGGTTTCGACGGTCGCTGTGGGCTACGGCTCGGCGACTGCCTCTGAAGAAACCACCGACGGTTCGCGTGCCGAGTTGTGGTTACCGTTGTGGGACGAACCGGCAGGTTTCGGTGAGGTTCGGCAACTCTTCGCGGAGGGGCGTGCCCAGGTGAACCGGCGACAGGCGAAGAACTCCGTGGAGTTCGCATTGGCGGTCAACTTGCTTGGCGTCAGTCGCGGAGTCACGGCGTTCTCGCGGTATGGGTTCCTGAAACGAAACGGCCTCGCTTTCTTGGCCGCACCGCTCGGTCGCGTGGCGGTCACCCCACGACCCGCAGCGAGGTTGCTCGACGATCCACCGTTGCAAACCTGGATCGACGCACTTCGCCGAGCGTGTCGTGAGAAAGACAAGACACCCGCACGATACCAGACCGCCCTTCGCGACATCGACCGTGCGATGTTCGAGTTCGCTACCCGAAGCGAACTGGGCGAAGAAGCTGATCGCCGAGGTTTGCTCGCAGTCCTTCGTGCGATTGGGCGTGCGGAACGGACGCTGGCGGGTGGACTGGCGTTCTGCAAAGACAAGTACATCAAGCCCCTACAGGGCCTCTCGCCGAAGTGGCTCGAACAGGCCGACGATGGCAGCGCCGAATTCTCTCTCGCGGCATCGCTGGCCGGGATCGAGCAACACAAAGAAGTGGGACCTCTTCGTGTGTTTCTCGAAGAGGTCGAGGCAAAGGGAAGTTTCTTCACTTGGTCGCCCGGCAGTACATCGGCCGTGTGGTCGAAGCGTCCCCTCGCCGAGAACCTCGCGGCCGTGTTCCGTCGCCGACAAATGGAGGCGTTCCGCACCGGGCTTGATGGTGTGCCGCTGATCTCAAGCCGCCCGGCTCGCCTTCACGACGTCATCGCCTTTCTCAACAACTCGGTCAATGTCGAAAAGCTCGACGAACTCCTTTGGGGTTTGATCGCCATTGATTGGCCGAAGGTGAAGAAACAAAACGCAGAACAAGCCTGGACTGGAATCCCAGCGGTGTTTGGCATCCCGCGATTGTTGGCCAGTTCTCGCAGCTACGCTCCGCAGCAAGTCGGTGAGCGGGTTCGCTGGCGAGTGTCAGAGAAGGATGCGAACGCGAAGGCAGACCCCGATGTGTTCCACTCTCTCGCATCCGGACAAAGCGATGCGATCACGCGATGCGTTGATCGTGCCGCACGACGGCTCAAGTCTGGCGGCTTACTCGTGAAGGGCTACCGCAATCGATATCAGGCTGGGAAATCGCTCAACGTCGTGTCCACGATTCCGGCGAGTCGTCTCCTCGCTTCCATGTTGTTCCCGCTCGCCGATCGCGATCTCGCACGAATCGCGAAGTCTGTTTTGTATCCACCCGAAACCCAGGAGTGAAGCTCATGCCCGTTGATCTCGAAGCGTTGAAGTCCGCGCCGCGCATCCTCATTGAGGCGGCGTTGGCCCCCGTCGCTGGCACACGTATCCAACCCACCGGCTTCCCCGATCTCGGACCCGCCGTTTATCAGGATGCCAACGATGTGCCCACGCTGCTCGTCGAGTCGGCACAGTCGATGGCGAATCGTCTCGAAGCTGTGTGCTGGGATGAGGGGACCAACGACATCGCCCCGGAGTTGAAAGGCTTGCCGTTCGTCCGCGTGAAGCTCGCCGGTCTCGGCGACGGCTCCGACACCACGACCAGTTTGCAGGAGTTCCACCGACTCAACTCGCCCTACATCATGAGCGGCAAGAACGCTGCGGGACTCGTCTTCGCCGACGTGCTGAAACCTGAACTCGGGCTTGCAACTGTGGCCGGTGCCTCGCGGCCCGCAGCTTCTCGTCGCGGGAAAGGTGCCGCAACGACACCCGAGCAACCGGCCGAGGAAGCCGCGCCAACCGAAAAGGAACCGGACGACGTGGCTGGCGTCGTCAATCTTCGCAAGTTCGCGACGGTCTGCTTCAAGTACGATCCGAATTCGCTCGTCCACGGCGTCTTCTTGGAGAAGATCGCCGGGCGGTTGCGTCATCCGCGTGCGTTGTCCGCGTTCATCGAAGCAACCGGCGTCGGTCGTGCCGACAGCGGTGGCGTGAAGTTCGACCGGGCGCTGCCCAAACCGAAGGTCGCTGGCGTGGACGCGAAGGGCGGCTACGGTAACGTCCCGTTTCACCGCACCGAGTTCACCGCGAAAACGATCACGGCGTTCTTCTCGCTCGATCTGTCGCAGATTCGCGGTTATGGACTCCCCGCCGAGGCGACCTCACTTCTCGAAGTGCTCTCTCTGTGGAAGATCCGCAAGTTCCTCAACTCGAACATGCGGTTGCGGTCGGCCTGCGAACTGGAACTGGCGAAGGGCGAAGAGTCGATCGTCGTGAAGCGGCCTCAAAGCGGGTTCAAACTGCCGGCCGCCGATGAACTGGCGAACGAGTTGAAGAAGCTCATCGGGAAATGCAAAGCGAGTTTCGCCGACCCGCTCGTGACCGAACTCACCTGGAAAGCCAAGGAGTAATTGCCCATGTCAGTCACCTTGAAGCTGATGTTCCCCGGTGGGCGGTATCACGCGACCCCATGGGGGCGGCACGTCAACGAAGGCGTTGCCGAGTGGCCGCCGTCGCCGTGGCGATTGCTCCGCGCCCTCATCGCGACCTGGAAGCGAAAGTGCCCAGACCTGAGCGAGAACCAAGTTCGCTGTGTGCTGACGCGGTTGCTTCCGCCACCGATGTTCCACCTTCCGCCAGTTCGTGTCGCCCACACACGACACTACATGCCGTGGGAAAAGAAAGGGCCAGCCGACCGCACGCTGGTCTTCGACACGTTCGTGGCAATCGGTCGAAACGATGCGGTGCTTGTCCACTGGCTCGAAGCGAACCTGACTCCCGATGACGCGGCCACGCTGGCACGGCTTGTCGAGAACCTGACGACCCTGGGCCGCGCCGAGGGCTGGGTTCACGCCGAACTGACCAACGAAACCAGGACGTGGAACTGCGCTCCGAAGGCCATCAGTGGACCAGCCGAGGAGCTGGTTCCGGTGTTCTGCCCCGACCCGGCAACCGCCTTCGGCAACGACCATTACCCGCCAGCTCCCGATGCGAAGGCGATCAAGAAGGGGTTGAAGCCCGGCGACTTGCTGTTCGATTGTCCGCGGTGGCATCTGTGCCTGGACACGGAAACGATCCACAGTGAAAAGTGGCCACGGGTGCCGGGTTCAACCTGGGTCAGTTATGCTCGCGAGGTCAGTGCGTTCACGGGCAAAGCGACGCCAACAGCTCCGTCACCCTCCCAAGATAAGTACCGCCCAACGGTAGCGCGGTTCTTGTTGGACGGGCCAGTTCTGCCGTTGGTGACGCACACGGTTCGGGTCGCGGAAGCATTTCGCCGTGCCACGATGGGTCAGTTCTCCATGTGGTGCAAGCGTCATCAGAAGGAGGGTGAGGCGTTCCGCCGAGAGGATCAGCCCGAGAAGTTTTCCTCGCCGACGCTCTCTGGGAAGTCGGCCGCTGGTGAGATGCGAACGGATCATGGGCACGCCCATTACTTGCCGACGGCCGAGGGGACCGATCTCCGGCGAATCAATCGGGTCACGGTGTTCGCCGAGGAGGGGTTCGGACTGGGGGAAATCGCGGCCCTCACAGCGGTGCGAAAGTTGGAAGTGCCAGCGGCGGGTGGGCGAAAGCACGATCTTTCGGTGCAGTTGCTCGGACTCGGCCCAACGGAGTTATTCCGGGGCCAAATCGAGTTGTTTCGCGAGTCTGACACATGGGAATCCTGGACCCCGTTTGTCGCGCACCGTCATCTGAAACGCCGTGGAACGAAGCGGGACAACTTGCTTGAATCGACGACGGGGGAGCAGATTTCGTTCGCGGAGTTCTCAGTGAGGGAATTGATCGAGAAGCGAAAGCTCGGTTCGCTGTTGGAGGTGAACCCGTTGTCGTCAGTGACGAATTCGAATGTCCGCTGGGTTGAGTTCGAGAGGCATCGCGAGCGAGTTGGGGACGATGGTCGCGGCCGCGCTCACGGCGGCTTTCGACTCAGATTCGCGAGGGCCATTTGCGGTCCGGTGTGTTTGGGGTATGCTTCTCACTACGGCCTTGGGCAGTTCCTCCCAAGCCCCACAACCCACCCGAGCGGTGGGGTGCTGAACAGACTCTGAGCGACCTGTCAGCACACAAGATCATTGACAACTGAGTAGTTCGTCCGAAATGTCTCTCTCACGCCGCTCGCGTGTCGTAAGTCCTGACACTTCATGGAGTCGTGTTCGATGGTGATTGCCGACCGACTTCACCCAGTCTCCACGGACGACCCCGCTCGCGGCTCAGGAGAGATGCCCCCTGGTGTAAAGCACTTACAACATAGGCGGTCATCCACGGCTCACCGCCGTGGCCGAATTGAAGCTTCTCGACCGTCACCCGCGTATACAATTCCTTCTTGGTCATCCACGGCTCACCGCCGTGGCCGAATTGAAGCACGTCGGTCGAAGGGTTCATGGGAACAGAGCACCGGGTACGTCATCCACGGCTCACCGCCGTGGCCGAATTGAAGCGATGCCGTGGAAGTCGGCACCAGGGAAGCGGCCGAGTCATCCACGGCTCACCGCCGTGGCCGAATTGAAGCCACAGGACAGCGTTGGGGCAATACAGCAGCTTCATCGTCATCCACGGCTCACCGCCGTGGCCGAATTGAAGCAGTTAAGTCACTTTGACAATGAAGTTGGTGATGATGAGTCATCCACGGCTCACCGCCGTGGCCGAATTGAAGCCCGCCGACGATCTCACTCAGCCGCTCAAAGAGGGGTGGTCATCCACGGCTCACCGCCGTGGCCGAATTGAAGCCCCGCAGTATGGGCGGTTGTTTCCCGGAACTCGGCTCGGGTCATCCACGGCTCTCCGCCGTGGCCGAATTGAAGCTCCTGCCCCTGCAATTGGCAACTGGTAAACAAAACCAGGTCATCCACGGCTCACCGCCGTGGCCGAATTGAAGCTCACGGCCAATAAACGCCGGTATTGGTTCCCCGGTGCGTCATCCACGGCTCACCGCCGTGGCCGAATTGAAGCCGGTCATCGTGGGGCGTCGTGGCATAAGTGCTGCGGTCATCCACGGCTCACCGCCGTGGCCGAATTGAAGCCGCCGTCGTTCGGGTCGTTTTTCGCTGGCGTCGCACGTCATCCACGGCTCACCGCCGTGGCCGAATTGAAGCCAGGCTAACCATCGACCCATCGGGAACGTAGGCCATCGAGTCATCCACGGCTCACCGCCGTGGCCGAATTGAAGCGCCCATTTCGGAAAGAACTCTGTTGATAAGCTTCCCCCGTCATCCACGGCTCACCGCCGTGGCCGAAT
>JAIOPV010000044.1 GCA_021413735.1 Planctomycetota bacterium | reverse complement strand
ACGATCTCGAAGAGTTACACGAGCAGTTCCACTTGGCCATCGGTCGCACGCGACGGAAGCCTCATCTGGTGCAAGCCTGCTTCGCCCAAGCAGGTTTGGAGATTGCCAGTCCTTAACATCCTTTGCGCACCGCTCAGTAAGCTGGGCCGAGTACAACCCGGTCAGGAGTATCCCAAGCGCGGGTGGTGAACACGCAGTTCATCAACAACTGGGACTTGGTGGACTGCTCTGCTCCGCAGGTCGTTGGAGGGTTCCTGATGACCAAGCCAAGGGAGCCGCTGTTGTCGCTGGCGAAGTCGAAGAGCCTGTGGGAACGCCGGATCGCTATCGTCTCGACGCAGCACTTCATCCGCCACGGCGAGTTCGACGAGACGCTGGCGATCAGTCGGATGCTCCTGGGGGACACAGAAGACCTGATCCACAAGGCAACCGGCTGGACGCTCCGGGAAGTCGGCAAGAAGGACCAGTCGGTCCTCGAAGGGTTCTTGGACCGGCACGGAGCCGTCATGCCCCGCACAATGCTGCGGTACGCCATCGAGAAGTTCCCGCCCGACCAGCGGCGTGCCTACCTTCAGTAGACCACGTTGGTAAAGGGAGACGCCGATGGCCGCTGACGAATCCCTCGCCGCCCGCATCCGGGACGCCCTCGACCGGAAGAAGGGTGTCGAAGAAAAGAAGATGTTCGGCTGCGTCTGCTTCTTCATCGACGGGAACGTGTTGGTCGGGGTCTGGAAGGACCGACTCATCGCCCGACTCGGTCCCGCCGAGGGGGAAGCGGCCCTCCGGGAACCGCACGTCCGGGTATTCGATATCACCGGCAAGCCGATGCGAAATTGGGTGGCGGTCGAGCCAGAGGGCGTCGAAGACGATGACCAGTTGAAGGCGTGGATCGACCGTGCGATAGATTTTGTTCAGACGCTCCCCAAAAAGTGAGTGGCGTAGAATTATAACGTCGTTTTACCGCAGTCTCGCCAAGGTGCCAGAAACGACATTTTCAGTCAGGTACGGTCGCCACGCTTCCTGAAGTTGCTCGTTCAACGCCCAATTCAGTGTGTTTCTGTTGCTAACTCACGGGAAGGAGAGTCGCATTGGTGATCGCATCGCGAAGCCGGAACGTGCGCGCCGATGCACCAACATTTGGCGACCCCGCCGTTGTCCTGTGCGGCATGCTGTGAATGCAACCCGTGGCGCGTGTGTCAGGCAACGGTGTGCGTCATTCTTTGCCCAACACCGCATCGACAACCCAACACCCGCGAACGTGAACTTGGTTCGCATCGCGGGAATGCGTGAGGATGTCTTCGTTCTCGCAGCCCGCGTCTTGAAGGGCGTCCGCGAGAATCGGCATCGCGGAGAAGTCACGTGACTCGTACATCTGCCGTGAGAGTGACACCGCCGTGGATGTTCGCCACTCTGCGGAGAACGCAATAGGGCGAAACGGGTTGCCGACGATTTCGCGAAGGAGTGAGGGATATGTCGCCAGATCAGTCTCTATTGCTCGATATCCTTCCTCACTCGGCACCTCTCGTTCTCCCGGTTCGACCAATTGGTAGGCTGAAGTTGCTTCCCAGGTCAAGTTGATCGGCAAGCCAACAAGGTATCCGTTAGAAAGCAACTTCTTGACGTGCTGCACTGCCGATACGCACCCACCGAAGAAACTACGTGATACCGCGTGAGGATGAGGAAAGTACCGAGAAAGCAACTGGGTAAATGCTTCGGTCGCCCGCGAATGAGTTGCGACGATTTCAGGCGTGATCGTCTGTGTGTCGGCAAAATCTTCGGCGATGAGCAAGGCAGACACGAACCAATCGCCCGGAACCAGTGCTGCGTACCTGTAATTGACCGCACAGGCCACGAGCCTCATCTTCCGCTCGCTCATTTTCCCCGACAGGAATTTGAACATCGGCGTTGGATCAGCGGCCGTGAACCACTCCTCTTCATTCATCGCACGCCCTCTCTACCGCTTTTCCCGATGATACCCGCGATCACGTCTTCCCCAAAATCTGATCGACCACCCAGCATCCGCGAACGTGGACCTGCTTCTCGTCGCGGCAATGCGCGAGCATGTCCTCACTATCGCATCCAGCGTCCTGGAGTGCGTCAGCGAGAATCGGCATCGCGGAGAAGTCACGGTTGGCGTAGATGCCTTGTGCGAGGGCGACGACGTCGGACGTGAGCCAAGCGGGTTCCGCAACGACGGGACGGAACGGGTTGCCAAAAATGTCTCGAAGTAAAGTCGGTTGGCGGTCGGCGGTTGCAAGTCTGGTAAGTTTGTCAAAGGGGTAGCCCGTAAACTCCCTTATCCAACTCCAGTAAAACAACGTCGCCTGTGCCGAACGGTGAGCCATTCGTTCGTCGGGTGTTCCCCGTATGAGCAGGTGCTTCACAGTCCTTAGCCTGTTGATGAATTCCTGCTGTTCCTTTGCACCCGCCAATCCGTCTGCAAGCCGTTCGCCCGTCTGTACCGCCCCCAACAACTCGCCGGTGATCTGGTCCGGTATCAACCGGGCACATGCCACTGCAAACAGCCGCAACTTTCGGTCGGTCTTCCGCCCCCAAATGGCCTCCAGCATCGGCGTCGGATCGGTCGCCGCCAGCCACTCCTCACTCGTCATCGCACGCCCCCTGAGCCGCTTCCGCCTGATGATACCCACGTCACGCCTTGTGGTGCAGACACTGGCGGAAACCCGCGTTCACGCCTTCGGCGAGCGTCACGCCTTGCCGAGAACCAAATCGAGCGCCCAGCAACCGCGAACGTGAGTCAGCTTCTCGTCGCGGCAATGGTTCAAGATTACGGTGTTGTCGCAATCGGCGTCTTGAAGTGCGTCGGCAAGAATGGGCATTTGGTCGAAAGCACGCTCTTGATAGATACCTTCGGCAAGGGCCACGACGGTGGAAGTCAGCCAAGACGGTCCACGGGCGATGGGGTGGTAGGGGTTGCCGACAACGTCCCGAACAAGGTTACAAATAGTGTGGGCTGGCACTTCGTATCCAGGCGGCTCACACAACAATCGTTGCACCGTGCCGAAAGCTGATGCTAACCCGGTCGAGCGGCCCAAATGACAAATCAGGGAGTGGTGAGTGAATGTGTTGTACCGTGGGCGTGTCTTCCCATCGAGCAGTCCGTCTGCCAATTGCTCCATTGCCGCCAACGCTTCCTGCAATGGTGCGTCTGAGTAAAGGGCTGGATATTCCCGGCAACACGCACAGGCGATCAGCCGGAACTTTCGATCACTTGCGCTGCCTCGCAGGGACTCCAACATCGGAGTCGGATCGGTACAAGCCAGCCACTCGTCTTCCGTCATCGCACGCCCTCAGAACCCATTCTTGCGATACTACCACCGATCACGACTTGCCCAGGACCACATCGACGACCCAGCATCCGCGAACATGAACTTGGTTTGCGTCACGACAATGGTTCAAGATGTCGGTGTTGTCGCAGCCAGCGTCCTGGAGTGCGTCGGCGAGGATCGGCATGGCGGAGAAGTCGCTGGACTCGTACATCTGCTGCGCGAGTGACAATGCGGTGGTCGTGCGCCACTCCGAAGAGAAGTCCACTGGTCGTAATGGGTTGCCGAGGACGTCGCGGAACAAAGCTGTCTGAACAGCATTCATGGCAGCCGCGAGCGCAAGACGCTCCGGTGAATTACGATTACCGCCCCCTTCTTCGTACTCGGTGCAGATCGCTCCAACGATGCGAGAGGATACTTCGTCAGCTACGGCAAATGCGTTTGAAGACGTGACTGCGAACCGAGTCAATTCGAGGCACGATACCAGCATAGCATCTTTCGCATACGGTCGAATAAACCCACGCCTCTCTTCCTCAATGGCTCGCAACTCGGCCACTTCGGAGTAAGGGCATTTACCGTCAGCGTAGCTCTCAAATCGCTCCACAAGCAATTGCACAGATTCGTCCGGAAGTAGACGCCACGCATCCCGACAGCAAGCACATGCAAATAGCCGATACCGGCGGTCACTGATCTTCCAAAACTGTATTTCGCGAAGCATTTCGCCCATGTCACCACATGCTCGCCATTCCGCTTCCGTCATTGCTGCCCTCTTTGTCACTCCTGCCCGATGATACCCGCGATCATGACTTGCCAAGAATCATATCGACGACCCAACATCCGCGCACGTGAACGCCGTTCTCATCGCGACAATGATTGAGGATGTCGTCACTGTCGCAACCGGCGTCCTGAAGGGCGTCCGCGAGAATGGGCATCGCGGAGAAGTCGCGGGACTCGTACATCCCTTGTGCGATGGCGACGGCTGTGGACGTTCGCCACTCTGGGGAGAACGTGACTGGGCGGAAGGGATTGCCGAAGATGTCACGGGCGAATCCAGCGTGAGCGGTTCCTTCCACAATCCTCACCACTTCCCACTTCGTTGCGGTGTCCACGGGTTTCAGGGTTGGTTGCGAAGCCACGCTCATCAGGCAGTGCGTAGCACATCTCGATACCAAGTTCAGAAAGTGGCGACTGCGAGCAACAGCAAACTTCGCTTCGTTACAGATGTCTTTGGCACGGTGGGCCGCACTCCGCTCCCGGTCATCGACGAGTCGGTCGGCGTAGCGCTCAGCTACTTCCACCGCACGCTTACTGGCTCCCACTGGTATAAGGTGCCAAACCCGGCGGCAGCACGCTACAGCGAACAGCCGCAACTTCCTATCGGTTGCCTTGTCCTGTAGGAAAACCAGCATCGGGGTCGGTTCGGTTGCCGCAAGCCAGTCCGCTTCGGTCATCGCTCGCCCTCAGTGCTGCTTTCGCCCCATGATGTCCAGTCACACTCGCGATCACGACTTACCCAAAATCAGATCGACGACCCAGCACCCGCGAACGTGAACCTGCATCTCGTCGCGGCAATGGTTCAAGATGTTGTCGTTGTCACACCCGGCGTCTTGGAGGGCGTCCGCAAGGATCGGCATCGCGGAGAAATCGCGGTCGGCGTAGATGCCTTCAGCAAGTGAACGCACGGTTGAAGTCATCCAAGAGGGATCAACTACGACTGCACGGAACGGGTTCCCGACCAACTCCCGAATCACCAATGGGGCCACGCTTCGGGGTGGTGTTTCGATTTCAGTCATGCTGTCGGGCGTGATCGTGCGAGTGTGCGGTACGAGTTGATGCACGCCACTGTTGGGACTGGTTAGATAATTAGCCCAAGCAAACGGTATTTCAGGGAACGAGTCATTCCAAGGGGAATAAATGGTATCAAATCCGAGGAATGCGAACCGAACGTTTTCTAAGTTCCCCCTTTCCCTCCGCGTAACTCAGGGCGATATCCTGATAACTAAAGTCCTCGTTCGTGCTGAAATTGCGAATTGCCGTCATTTGGCCATACGTTGGACACCAAGCCAAGCAAAAGAGGATTAGTTTCCGGTCACTTATCTTGCCACGGAGGAACTCCAGCATTGGCGTCGGGTCGGTCGCACTCAGCCACTCGCTTTCAGTCATCGCGTGTCCTCTGTGCCGCTTTCGCCCGATTATGTCCGATCATGACTTTCCAAGCACCAGATCGACGACCCAACACCCACGCACGTGAACGCCGTTAGCGTCACGGCAGTGGTGCAGGATGTCGTCGTTGTCGCAGCCCGCGTCTTGGAGGGCGTCCGCGAGAATCGGCATCGTGCTGAAGTCGCGGGACTCGTAGATGTGTTTCGCCAGTGACAACGCGGTGTCACTCCGCCACTCCGAATCGAACGTCACCGGCCGAAACGGATTGCCGAAGATATCGCGAAGAAACATGGAGCGTGGTTGAGCTTCTTTCGAGTCGGTTGGTCGCACCACGCTGACACCTTCAGAGTCGGTTCGTCGCTCGACCTTGGTGTGTTCGGACACGGTTCTCGCTTTTGGGGTCCGCATGAGGCCATATGAACGCCAGAGACCGACTGAGGGGGGCCAGAACGGAACGTCGAATCGAGTTCGGAAAATCGTCTGGACCATCGAATCCTTCATCCCGGATACCATCGGCGACCAATTCTTGCTCTTCCACTGCTTCGCGAAAGTATGGGACCAACCACGGCCATATCGACCGACAGCACGCGCAAGCAAACAGTCGCCATTTCCGGGTCATGGACTCGCCACAGACGACTTTCAGCATTCGGTCAGGATCGGCGCACATCAACCATTCCGCTTCCGTCATCACTCACCCCGTGGCGTTTTCGACCGATGATACACGACGACCTGCGATCATGCCTGGGTCACCCGTCACAACTTGCCTAGCACCAGATCGACTACCCAACATCCGCGAACGTGAACCTGCTTCTCGTCGCGACAATGCGTGAGGATGTCGTCGTTCTCGCAACCGGCGTCCTGGAGTGCGTCCGCGAGAATCGGCATCGCGGAGAAGTCGCGGGACTCATACATCTGATTGGCAAGAACAATCACTGTTGATGTCAGCCACGACCGATCTACCGCAGCCGGGCGGAAGAGGTTGTTGAAAATGTCACGAAGCAACTCAGCTTGGATTGCATATTCAGTAGTCGGGGCGGCAGTCGAATTGGCGGCGTCGTGGAAGACCGAATTCACAGACTGGGAAGAAGCATGAAGTTCAATCCCTGCGGCCATTGCTGCGGCCATTGATGCACGCCGCAGTGATTCACCTTCCAACAATTCTCTTGCTTCGAGTACCCGCATTCGCGGCTCCCCAAGTGCGTAGCGGTCCGTCTTTACGTCTGCCGAGAGTTCGACCAAATTCACAAGCTCAGTTACCGCTTCAGGCAATGCGGGCGTAAGAATGCGACGAAGACACGCCGCACAGAAAAGATGTGCTTTTCTCCATGTGGCGGCATTGCGAACCGAACGCCAAAGTTGGCTCGGCTCATCGCACGCCAGCCATTCCTTTTCCGTCATCGTTCGACCCCTGAACCGCGTTTGCCCGATGATACCCGATCACGACTTGCCGAGGATCAAATCGGCGACCCAACAACCACGGACGTGAACGCCGTTCGCGTCGCGGCAATGGTTCAGCACGTCGTCGTTATCACAACCGGCTTCTTGGAGTGCGTCGGCGAGAATCGGCATCGCGGAGAAGTCACGGCAGTCGTAGATGCCGGTGGCGATGGCGACGACATCCGACGTGCGCCATACGGGGTCGAAGCTAACGGGGCGAAAGGGAATGAACTCTCGCAGAAACTGGCAGTATTCCGAGTGGAACTGTCTCAGGTTTCGATTTGGGTTCTCCAACGCTTCAATTTTCGTCTGTGCTGCGATCACAAACTCGACAAGGCTTGCATCGCAGTGGGCTGGAGGGACGGGGCTTACGTTCAATTCGATTGGAGGCAAGATGCCGGTCCAGGACACAAGGTTCCTGATCGGCAAGACTTGTAGGTCCCAAACATCCGAGCCTTCAGCACCAGAGGACAAACGCGTCTTCAAAACAAAGAGTCGGACGATCCGAGACGTTACACGTGGAGCCACAAATGCCAGCAATGAGTTCGGGTCTTCGCACGCCAGCCACTCACTCTCCGTCATCGCACGCCCTCCGATCTTGTTCGCCCGATTGTATTCGATCCCGCCCGTGTCGCGCACTCACTCCCACCCCCGTGAGGTGTTCAGTCCGGATTGTCGAAAAGTGACGCCACTGGCGTGATGATGGACACCACCGGTTCTGGGGTCGGTGCGGTCACCACAGCCGGAACCGTGTCGGTGTCTGTCGCGTCTGTCTCGATTGGCCAAACCGGCAATGAGAGCAGGTGGTCTGCGATGTCATCCATGAACGGGACAAACTCATCGCCGACGACGTACCCAGGCGGGTAAGTCTGGACGCCTGCCCACACGATGGCCTCACGTCGCGAGATCAAGCCCCAGTTTGCCGGCCACTCGCAACGCCGGAACCCGTCTGCCCCAGTCGCGCCTGGGATGCACCCCATTCGCTCAAGCGTGTCGTAGGACGCATTGACGGCCGCGTCGCTGCCGTGGAACGTGCCCGCAATCACGTACTGGCCGCTCCCACAACGGACGACACCCCATGCGTCTGATTTTGCGATGGGTTGGTGTTTGCCCGCTGCCGGGGGCAAGTAGGCGACGATGGCCGCGATGAACTCACGATCCGCGTCGATGGGTTCGATGGGCACCGCGCCCGAAATGGGGACTGTGGTAATCACCAAACAGTCGCCGCTGCCTGTGCTGATGCGGATGAAGTCGCCGTCGGCTTCGTTGATCCGCTTGCGGCCACACTTGCGGAAGCTGTCTTGATTGCCACGCCACGCGAACAGTTCGGCGAACGCGGTCACATCGCCGCGAAAGATTCGCCGTCCGAGCGTTGCCCACTCCAGCCGCAGTCGTGGCCCACAACCGACGCACCGCCACGAGCAGCACGACACCCGAAAACCAATCCCCGCCGTTCCGCCGTTCCGCCGCGTGCCCACCTTGTGCTGGCCACGGGGGCAGCGATGGCGACAGGTCGCGGCGATGGCTGTGATGGGTGATTCGTCCCAGGCGACTGTGGCACGCAACCCAACCTCTTCGGTCGATTCCGGACCACAATCCTTTATGGGGTCTTCCTTCCGAACCACCTCTCTAACCCGAATTATTCATGTGCAGTTCGAGACCAGTATGGCGGCCTCGCTTGTTGACGATTCTGGATCTGAACCAACCAGTGGCTACCCACAGAGACGCACTACCCCCTTACCCCCATGCGGTTCCGGGTGTGTGTCGAATTGCCGATCAGATTATCCGGTCCAGAAATGGGCCACGGCTGGTCGCCGACAAACGTGCTGACGAACCTGCTCGAAGAAGTGTTGATGCGGCCAACTGCCGCTCAACCGAACCACAATGCGGCGGCAACTCACCACCACCGACGCTGCCACCTTGATCAGCAACAGACGCCAGGTCGCCGGGTGACCCTCGCCCAACGGATCCTGGCGACGACGAGTGTTCTGGTATCGCTTCCGCTGTGGCACCGGCAACGCCGCCACCGGGACATCTCCGGCAGGTGCGGGCGGCGGGTCGGCAATCTCCCGCCGCAGACGCACCAGCAGATTCAACGCGGCCGCGTGCAGGTACAACCGGAAGTAGTTCGCCAGGAACCGATGATCGCTCAGCCGATCCATACCCATCCCGCACTTGAACTCCTTGTTGCGGTTCTCACTCTCGCCACGCATCGCGTACTCGTCATATGTGGCCTCGGGATACTGCGATGCCCCACCGCGATTGGTCACCACATAACGGCGGTTGGTCCCTTGAGCATTGGCCTCGGCTTTCGCCACCACCCAACGTGGCACCGACCACGTTCCCGCTCGATACCAGAACCCCACGAACCGCCGTTGCGGCTCGTGCGTCTGTTCCCACAACCGCACCACTTCCGCCAGCAATTCCGTGGTCTCCCGAGTCAGAACCGGATTCGTTGACAGCCCGAAGGTGTAGATCACATCCAGCGACTCGCTCACCTCGTACATGGTCGGATTGCCGAAGCCACCGTCGCCACGCACGCGAATCCGCACGTTGGGCCAGACCTCGTGAATCCGCTTCACGAGATACGTCAGGTCGTCGTCGGCACCCAGGGAAGCCGCTGCCGTACCGTGACGCAGACTGATCATCACGATCTGATCGTTCTCGGCACACGTGATGACCAGAGGCAGATACTGGTACTGTTCGTAGAAGCCGTGGAAGAGCGTCAGTTGCTGCGACCCATGCGTCGGATCGTCCACGGCATCGAGGTCGAAGGTCAACGTGATGGGCGGTTGGGCGAACGAGGCGATGAACTGGTCGACGAACACGTCCCGGAGGCGGAACAGGGAGGGTATGTCGATCAAGTTCTCGAAACGCGACAGCGTGGGCTGACTGGCGAGATCCGGGTCGGTCGGCGAGCGATTGGCGATGAGCTTGAAGATGGGATCAGTACGCAGGGTGTCGTGGTCGTTCTGGTCTTCGTAACCGGCAACGATGCCGAAGACCCTCATGCGGACCATTTCGAGGAGAGTGTGTTCGATGCGGGTGGGATCACGTGAGTCGTGCAGGGCGGCGGCGAACTGTTGGGTAAGCCCAATGCGTTGGTCGAATTGCCGCATCGGCAGCAGACCGGCATCGGAGGTAAGCGGGGCGTCGGAGACCTCGATCTGGATTGGGAGGGGTTCGTAGAAATCGAGATCGAAGAGAGAAGCAGTGTGTGAATGCACGATCCGCCTCGGGTGTTGTCGCCAACGGCTTGTTATCCAACTGTTTCGACGAACACCGACTCCGCTTCTGTCACCTCATGTAAATAATCCGGGTTAAGTAGTAAAGGATTGTGGTCCGGAGTCAGGTCGATGCACCCACGAGTTTCTGACGTAACACGTTTTGATTCAGCCACTTCGGTCGATTTGATCGGTTCGTCACAACTAATCGGGGTTCCAGGTTGAAACACCCCTTCTTGAGCGGTCACTGCCGGCACGTCCAGTACGTCCGGACCACAATCCTTTATGGGGCTTTCCTGTGGGACTACCTCTCCTAGCTCTAAAGGATTGTGGTCCGGGCGTGCTGGACGCCGTTCAATGTTTTCAGTCGTAACAAGTTTTTCTTCAACAACTTCCGTCGATTGTGGGCGGAAAATCCGGATATCGTCGTCCTGTCGCGAACTGTGGTCAAAGTCCATTAAACCAAGGACTCCGTCACAGAAGAGCTTGCCGGCTGCAATCGCCTGTTCGTCAGTCCAACCGAATGCCGAACCATGTTCCGCCGCGAACCATTCACGGACGTCCTTGTAACTTGACGATTTCGACGGGTCGTAGCGGGGTGTAGGTCGCGTAGCGAACCCAGTGCCGCAGCCGTAGTAGTCTTCCTCGTCGTAACGCGGGTCCGGCTTCTCAGGAGCCACAATCTTGGTGTCGCCGTCTTCGTGGTCGGGGTTATGATCCATCCACACGCGATAGATCGGCATACCCAGCACGTTCGCCAGGGTGGTGCCGACGTTCGCCGTGCCCTTCCAACCACGGCCGTAGTTGTCGTTGTCGATGGTCAGCACGATGCGGATATCTGGTCGCAGCTTGCCCGTGTCGATGGCCCGCTTAATGAGTCGTGCCAGCGGATGGCCACCCGAACCGGCTGAGTAGTACGCCACGGCCCCCAGTCGCATACACAGCAGGGTACACGTGTCGCTTGACCCCTCGGTGCCGAACAAGATGCCGGTGCGGTTGGCATCGCGAAGGATGCCGTCAGGGATCGTGAGTCCGCGCCGCTTCCTCCGCATCGCGACCTTGATTACGGTCGGGTCTTTGGTCGGTGAACGACCAAAAAGGCTGGTCTGCGTGGGTCGCCCGTCGGCGTCTACGTCACACTCAGGCGAGTAGATGCGGGGTATGTACTTCTCGCCCTTCTTCGCGGGGTAGAACTTTCGGTCTTTGGGGTCTGGGCTGCCGAAATGCATCCGCTGCACTGCGTCCATCCGCCAGCCCCACGACTTTGCAGTGGTGAGCAGGTCGCCGTTGCGTTGGGCGCGCTCGCGAAGCTCCTTGATAAGGGCGTGCAGACTCGGTTGCGGCTTCTCTTCCTTTTTCGGTGGTGCCGTCCAAGTGCTGCTTGGTGCTGCCTTCCCGCCGCCACCATTCCCACCGCCGCCACTGGGCAGGGTAACGTTGGCGATGGCCGCGTAGTGTCGCACTGCGGCCATGTAGTCGGCGTGCCCGGCGTACTTCACGGCCGCGTCCCAGAACCTGATTCCAGGATCGCTGGTGAAGGTCTTGTAGTACCCGCTCTTGACGTTGATTGAGCAGCTTGGCTTCTTGTCGGCGCGGTCGAGGGCGTGGCATGACAGCCAGCCGTCGGCGTCGGGGCGTGCCCCCTTTTTGATTCGCAGCCCGAACCGTTGCCATTCGGCCGCGACGTCGAGTCGGGAAAGGATGAGTGCGCGAATCTCGGTCCAGTCCGTTCCGTCTGGGTTGCAGTTCCCTTTACCTGACGACATAATTCTGACTCCATTGTTTGCTGGCTGCCGTGGTAAGCAGTTGGCGGATGTGTTTGGGGATGTGTTTGGTTGTGGGTGTTTGATTCATGAACGCGGCCCGTGCTGTGGTAGGCATGGGCCGCGTTGTCGTTTACGCGGTCGGGCTGACGGTATCACACTTCGGTTCGGGAACCGGCAGCCACTCGATAATCCATCCGCGCGACTCGCGCCGGAACGCCTGATCGAACGTTTCGGTGGCCCGCAAGCGGTACGCCCGCAGCACGACTTCGCGAATCGCGTCGCCGAACCACAGGTATTCGCCCTTCAGATTCTTGCCGCTCGGCTTCACGTAGCCGCGTTCCACCCACTTTCGCAGTTGCCGGGTTGTGATGCCGGCCGTGTGTGCCACGACGGCAGTCGGTACTGGCTTCTCGTTCTCGGTCATAGTCGCCTCATGGTGAGTGCTGCCGGTGCGGTTGCGTCGGCAGGTCACGTACTGTGCGTCACGCTGCGGAGGGCGTCCACCCACGGGGTGGGGTGCAGCGCCCTAGCGCTGCACCCCGGAAAAACTTCGGCGACGAACTGAACACTCACTCAGGGTCGTCGTCGCCCATGTCGCGATCCAGGTAGTGCTGGTAGTCCTCGTACCCCTGCACTTGTGCCTCGTGGTCGCGTCTTGCCCGCTCGCGGTATACTGCGGCCCGCTGATGGCCGTAATAATCGTCGTTGAAAGCGTTGGGCGGCACGTCGTCGAAAAAGAACTTGCCACGGCGGACAACCTCTCGCAGCGCGACGAGTGTCTCCGTGTCGTGAGTCACGCAGACTGGATTAGCGATCAGGTAGCTTGACAGTTTCGCCTCGCTGATTTTGTCGGCGTAGGCGTCGTGTAGCATCGCCTCCGCGATCTCACCGACGATGATGACTGGGGTTGTCTGAATCCAGACCACGAAGCCATCTCCGTCAGACAAATAAGTCATCTCCAGAGTTGGGGTGCTGGCGTCAGGCCAGATATTGATGTCCTGCCATTCGATCCCGATTAGCTTGCTCATACTCAGCCTCCCTTGATGATTGTGAGTCAAAAAAAGATCGTTAGCCCATCATGTCTGGTACTCATCGCCTAGGTCCGTGCATTGCACCAACTCGCACAAGTCGGTCACGTTCCGGGTTTCCAGGTGTACCTCTTGCCCGTGGGGCACTAGTGAGTTCTGCGAGTTTCCAAGTTCGCCAGCCTTCCAGCGAGCAACTTGAGCAGTGCCGATTGCTCGTACTCCTGGAGAGCCGTGATGGGCAACCGCAGGTGGTGTGCGAGGGCGAGCCAATCGGTGGCTTGGCGGGCGAGTGCCACTCGCGAAGCCATTGACCAGTCGTTGGCTTCGCAGCAAGCCGTGATTACTGCGAGTCGGGCGAACGCGGTGGAAGGCGCGTGGGGCAAACCAACGGAAATCGCTGCGATGGCGAAAGCGACTTCCGCTGATGTGGTTTTCTCGACAGATTCCATCCTGACCAAAGCCCCTGCCATCGTGTGCCCTCTCAGGCGGTGTTCTGTTCGCGGCGAGCGAGTTGTGCCTCGTATCGAGCCTCGTACTCTGCCATTTCAGCCTCCTTGCGTTTGCGGCGTTTCTCCCGATATTTCTCGTATCGTGCCACCCCCTTGCGAATCAGGTCTGCGATCTCGTCGCGATAGCGTTGTGACATTCGGCCTTCACTCTCGCGAATGGCGTCTGACAACGCACGCCACGAAGTGCCATCAGATGGACATTCGCTTAAATGACAACGAATCGCGCATTCTGCTGGCGTCCTTAGTTTTACTGTTTCCCCTCCTTGACTCGCCGTAACTGTTTTTGATCTAATCTCTTGCAGCACGCGAGCCTTCCAGGAGGGATCCGATCATGGAAAGACGATACGAAACGCGGTTGAAGGAGATGTTGGTCCAAGCCCAA
>JAIOPV010000043.1:5430-69686 GCA_021413735.1 Planctomycetota bacterium | reverse complement strand
AAGTCGATCTCGCTCTCGGGAAAGAATGTCACTGATTCCGAGATGAATCAGGTGTTGCGAATCCCTTCGTTCCAGGTCCTCACGTTGCAGGGAACCTCGATTACGAATGTCGGGCTGGAGAAACTGGAGAAGCTCGTCGGGCTGCGGCGACTCACAATCGTCGGCTCACCCAAAATCACCACAGCCGGCGTCGTGAAATACAAGGCCACACACCCGGACTGCATCGTCGAGTTCGACGGCTACAACCCGAAGCAAGACCCCGAGCGCTTGGCTGCGGAATGGGCATTTACCAAGCCCGGCGCACACGTGTCCATACACGGTGTCTTCGCACCTTACTTGAGCGCAGAGAAGCTCCCGCATGGTCCGATCCGCGTGACGGACATTGAACTGCCCAACGCAGGACTCTTCGCGAGTGACGCCGACATCGATCATTTCGATCACTTGCCGGGGCTTTTGCGTGTGCGGCTCGGTCGGTGCAGGGTGACGGACGCTGGCCTCAAGAAATTGAGCGCGATCCCGAATGCCGCGAAAATCACAGCGTTGTCCCTCACGTCGGGGGAAATCACCAACGCGGGTTTCGCTCACCTCAAGGCGTTCGAGTCCCTGACTTCCCTTGAACTTATCGGGACGAAGGTGACCGATGCCGGCGTGAAAGCGTTGCTCGACCTCCCGACGCTGACCTCACTCGACTTGAGCCACAGTGCGCTGACCGACGAGGCACTGTTGACTCTGGCTGGCCTCAAGAACCTTCAAAAGCTCAACCTCCGAGATACTCGCGTTACGCCAGCGGGAATGAGAAGGTTCAGGCTCGCATTGCCCGACTGCATGTGTCTCTGCAGTTTCCCACTCGACACCGTTCCGCCGCTCGATCCGGTCTGGGCCGCCAGCGTGGCCAAGATGACCCCTGCCGCGAAAGTGAAGGCAGTTGCCGAGGAACTCGTCCGACGGAATCCAAAGTTCGACGGCAAGATCACACCGACGATCACCGCTGCCGGAGTCGAGGAACTTCAGTTTCACACGGATGTTGTCCACGACATCACCCCGGTAGCGGTGCTGACGAAACTCACTCGCTTGCATTGCACGGGCGACCAGCGGGGCATCGGGTTACTCACCGACATCACTCCGCTGGCCGGATTGACTCAGCTTCAGGAGGTGTATCTTGAGAAGAACCGCAGTCTGGTTGATCTGTCGCCACTGAAGGGCAGACAACTCACCGTGCTGAACCTCGGGTTCACAGGGGTGACTGATATCACACTGCTTGCCGAGATGCCGTTGAAGGTGGTTCATCTGAACCCATATCCGATCAAGGATTTCTCACCGCTGTTGAAGTGCCCGGGGTTGGAGGAAGCGTTCCTCGATTTTGGTTTGGGTGGATTCGGGCCGACCGTGCAGATCGAGTCGCTCCGAACGCATCCGAGCCTGAAACGCATCGAGGGTATCCCCGTCGCGGTGTTCTGGCCAGCCTGGGATCGACGCAAGGATCTCACGAAACTGCAGAGTCCGCAGAAGGTCATCCCCACGCACACGCGAGATGTTCGCCTCGCGTTCGACGCTGACGGCAAACGTCTCGTCACGCATGGATATGAGAGCAAGATTCAGATCTGGGATGTCAAGTCTGGCGAGCGCCTGCACTTGTTCGATGCGAAATTGCTCGATGCCAAACTGTACGGACAAGCTGCTGAGTTCGTCACGGGCACGGATCTGATCGCGGCAAGTTATCTCGATGGGTTACGGTTCTGGAACCTGAAAACCGGCAAGTTGGATGGCGATAAGCTGCCACCATTTGAACTGTTCAACGGACTCGCCGTCAGCCCTGATGGCAAGGTGGTGGTGGGTCATGGTGCCGCGGGGAAGCTCCCCATCATGCGTTATTCGGTTGCCACTCGGCAGCCGCTACCAGGGTTGGAAGGGCACACGGGCACCGCTTCCTTGACTGCGTTCTCGCCCGACGGAAAGATCCTGATGACCTCATCGAGTTGGCCCGACGGATCGATTCGCATCTGGGATATGGGCACTGGCAAAGAACTGTATCGTCAGGATCGTCCCTGGATCGACCCTGCTGTGAGCCTGATGTTTAGCGCTGACAATCGCCTTGCGATCTACGCCTCCTCGCGATCGACGATCGAATTGATAGATTGGAAAACCAAGAAGATCGAGAAAACGATTCGCTGGTTCCCCACAAGCGGGGCGGCAATTGGCCCCGGCGGAAAGCACGTAATCCTTGGGTCACCCACTGGTGTGATGACGGTCCTCGACCTGGCGACCGGGGAAGTGGTGACTGAAGCCTATGGCGGCGTCACCAGGATTGGTCGCGTGGTGGTCTCTTCAGACGGAAAGACTGTCGCCACGAGCCACTCAGACGGCAACATCCGCCTGTGGGACTGGGACTCGCTGATTGGGAAGAAGCCGTAACTCTGTGGCTTGTCGTCTCGGGCATTTCTCTGCATTTCGCACAATCCTGAATAATCGCTGTCGCTGACATGAGCAATCGGCGGATCGCGTTGGATCCGCCTCTGGCGGGATAATGAAGTCCGCAAACGGTTCCAGGCGAGTTGCCCACCCCACGCGTAGAAGCCCCGTTCCAGGCGTGGAACCATTTCATTCGCTTCTGGAAACGAATAATTCACGTCCGAAAGACTCCACGCTCATCCCCGTTGGAGCGACCGCTACATCGGCACATCGCGAAAGACGCGCCGATCCGGAAAATCGGCACATTGCATCTTCGAGTCAACCCACCCCTCACCAATTGCCGAAGACAGTATTGCTTGTCTAAATCCGCACGTCCGGAATAATCGGCGTGCTCTGGAGGTATCCACGGATGGTTACCAAACGGTTCGCGACGCGGGCAATGGCTGGCTTCAGTTTGTGGGCCGGCTTCGGGTCGGTGGCCCAAGCCCAAATCCCGGCGGTCACTGTCGAGGAAGCATTCAAGGTGCAACCCCGACAGAAGGGAGTGACCGTCAGCACTCCCACGGCGGACTTGGTGCAGCGGTGTACCGTCACCGCGATTCCCAACCCAAAAGATAAAAGCCCGATGGGGTATATCGTTCGCGATCCGTCGGGCCAAACGGTCCGGCAGTTCGTGAGCTACGACGGCAAGAGTTTTAACATCATCGCGTTCTACGTGAACGGTGCAGAAGCTTATCGCGAAGTGTACCCGCCGACGGCGACCGAGGCGTACCAGTTCCGTTGGCTCGGGCCGAACGGAACCAAGTGGGGTCTCGACAAGAACCGCGACGGCCAGATCGACGAATGGGTCGTGATCTCGCCCGAGGAACTGAGCCAGGAGTTGCTGCAGGCGATTCTCACAAAGGACGTGAAGCGAGCCGAAGCGCTCACTCTGAACAAGGCGAATCTCGACGCGGTTGGCCTTCAAGGTGGCGAAGCACAGCAGCTCCTCGCCCGCACCGGCGGCGTTGCGGCCCGAGTCGCAAAGGCTTCCGACGACCTCAAGGCCGGCTCGACTGCGGAATGGATGCACCTGGAACTGGGCGTTCCGCAAGCCACGCCAGCCGACGCTGTCGGCACTCGCGAAGACCTCGTCTTCCACAAGACCGGCACGGTTCTGGTGAAAGACGGCAAGGACGGCGCGAACAGCAAGTCGTTCCAGATCGGCGAGATGGTGCAGGTCGGCCGTGCGTGGAAGCTCGTCGATGGGCCATCCGTCGGGTCGGCGGAAACCGGGTCGAGTTCCCCGCTGCTCTTCGCTGGGAGCGAGCCTCTCATCGCCGAGTTGAACAAACTCGATCAGGTGCAGCCACCGCCCGCGACGGTTGCTGAATTGGCGGCCCACAACGCCAAACGGGCTGCGATCCTGGAACAGATCGTCACGCTCGCGGGAAGTAAAGCGGACGCCAAGACTCAGGAAACGTGGACGAAACTGCTCGTCGATAGCCTCTCATCCGCTGCCGAGGTCGAGAAGCTCGACGGTCGCCACATCCTGCGTCTGAAGCAGTTCAGGGATGCATTCGCTGGGAAGCCTGGAACTGTTGGCTCATATGCCTGGTTCCACCATCTCATCACCGAGAACAGCATTTTGCTGCGAGAGGGCACGACCGGCCTTCCGGCGATTCAGGAGAAGTGGCGGGCCGCTTTGGAGGAATTCATCAAGGCGAACGCGAAGTCGGACGAAGCGCCTGAAGCGACGCTGCGGCTCGGGATGGCCTTCGAGTTCATGAACACGAAGGAAGGCGATGCGAAGGCGAAGGAATGGTACGAACAGCTCAGCAAGAGCTACGTTGGCCATCCGCACGCCCTCAAGGCGGCCGGTGCGGTGAAGCGACTCGACAGCGAAGGCAAGACGCTCGAAATCGCTGGGTCGAACCTCGCGACCGGTCAGGCGTTCAACGTCTCGACGCTGAAAGAGAAGGTTGTGGTGGTGTACTACTTCGCAGCCTGGAGCAGCACGCTTGCGGACGACGCAAAGAAGCTCAAGGCGCTGGTCAAGGAATACGGCCCGAAGGGGCTGGAACTCGTGACCATCTGCCTCGACAACGACGCGAAGACCGCAGCCGCGACGGTTGCCACGCACGGTCTGCCGGGCACGATTTTGCACGCTCCTGGTGGCCTCGATGGAAGTCCGCTCGCTTCGCAGTACGGCATCATCGTGGTGCCGCACCTTTTCGTCGCGGGCAAGGACGGCAAGGTGACGAACCGCAACGCTCAGGCAGCGAACCTCGAAGACGAGGTGAAGAAGCTGCTGCCGTGATGCTCTGAAGCCTGCCGCTCCTGCGGGGCGGCTCCTACACTGGTGGTGACATTCGTTGTCACCACCAGGTTTCATTTGATGCAACCATTCGCAACCGAACTTGCCGCAGCCCGCGATGCCCAGCCATCGTGGTCACGGCTTCCGATAGGTCATCGCCTGCGACCCGTCAGAACACTTCGCAATCTTCTCGTCGAACGAACCGATGATCTGATCGCCGCAGCGAACGCCGACATCGGCCGACCTGTGGTTGAAGTGCTGGGAACCGAACTGCTTCCGAGCGCTGCCGCGCTCAACTTCATCGAACAGGAAGCGGTGAGGATCCTCGCTCCTCGCAGGATTCCGGGTCGCCTGCGTCCGACGTGGTTGATGGGAACCCGTGATGCGGTTCACCATCGTCCGTGGGGTGTCGTCGGCGTCATCGGCACCTGGAACTATCCGATTTATCTGAACGTCGGCCCGATCGCACAGGCACTCGTGGCTGGCAACGCGGTGTTGTGGAAACCGAGCGAGAACGCGGTGCGAACCGCTGACTTGCTTCACGAACTGTTCCTGAAGGCGGGGTTTCCAGCGGAGTTGGTGCAGAAGCTGCCTGCGACGCGAGAAGGCGGTCCGCAGTTGGCTGAGACCGATGTCGATTACATCGTGTTCACTGGATCCGATGGCGTGGGGCGGAAACTCGCGGCCCGGCTCGGCGAACGGCTCATTCCTTCGACGCTGGAACTGTCTGGTTGTGACGCGATGTTTGTGCTGGCCGACGCGAACCTTGAAATGGCAACGAAGGCCGCGTGGTTCGGGCTGACGCTCAATCGCGGGCAGACGTGCATTGCGGTCCGGCGAATCTTCGTGCAGCGTGCACGTTGCGAGGAGTTTATCGCGGCGATGCGGAAATTCCTCGCAACTGCGCAGCCGATGACGTTGGTGACGCCGGGGCAGCAACCGCACGCGGAGCGGCTCATCGCGGACGCGGTGCAACGCGGGGCAGAAGTTCATACGATGCCCGCGTCGCAGCAAAACATGGGGCCGACGTTGCTCGTAAATGTGCCGGGAGATGCCGCGATCTGTCGCGAGGCGTGCTTCGCACCAGTCACGGCGGTAATTCCGTTCGATTCCATTGACAATGCGTTGTCACTCGCAGCACAGTCGCCGTTTGGACTGTCGGCGTCGATCTTCACAGCGAACACTGCACTCGCAAAGGAACTGGCGGAGCGCATCGCAGCGGGGAGCGTCATCATCAACGATGTGCTGGCACCGACGGCGCATCCGGCGACGCCGTTTGGTGGTCGAGGCGCGAGTGGTTGGGGGGTGACGCAGGGAGCCGAGGGATTGATTGCGATGACCACACCGCAAGTGGTGACGGTTCACAAGGGCACGTTCCGACCGCATCTCGACGAAGCCACGAACCCAGACCCGGCGACGGCGGATATCTTGCGGGGATTGCTCCGAGCGACACACGCCCGCGGACTTCGAGAGAAGTTCCGCGGGGTGCTCCAATTGATTCGCGGGGTACGAAAGAAGAAATGACCGCCCCGTTGGGGGCGGCCGCTAAACGGATCACGATTCCGCGTCGCACTCCTCGACGATCTTCTTGTACATTTCCAGTGCCTTCTGGAAAGTCTTCTCGGCTTCGCCGCGTTCCTCGGCCTTGATGCCAGCACCGCGAACCTTCCACAACTGCTCGATCACGCCAATGCACCATTTGGCGCTCTCGCGAGACGCACGAATCGGCTTGCCGCCAACGAGCACGTTCACTGGGTTCGTGTGCATCTGCGGGAAGTGACGAATCGCCACCCACGAACTCTTGTCGATGTTCACGTCGAAGGTCACGTCGTGAATCTTGTCATCGGCGGGGATGTCCTTCGTTGCGACAACCTTTCCGTTCACGATCAGTTCGAGCTTGCGTGTGTCGCTAGTTGGTGCCACGGCGCCGGGTGCAGTTCCGAGCGCCACCTCTTTCGCAAACGCCACTTTCGCGGATATCTTCACTGGGCCGGGCTTGTCGAGTGCCACGTCGCCGAAGCCGGGGCTCTTGTCGTTCACCTTGAATTCGAGGGCGTGAGCGTACCCGTCCGAGACATACGAGCGCCCCGTTTGGATGCCTTTGCACCACACGGCGTAGTCGATGCCGTCGGTCTTGCCGAGCTGCACATACACGCGACCCTGACCCACGCGACTGCCCGAAATGCACGGGAAATCCGTCTCGCCTGACACCTTCAGCGGGAAGCCGCAGTTCATGATCTGATACCAGCAGTTCCATTCCGGCAGCCGTTGCGTGTCCATCGCACTGATGAAATCGCAGACACCCATCGCTGTCGTGACGCAGATTTCCTGGGCACCGATGCCGTTCATTTCAGGGATTGCCAGGTTCGGCAACGCCGCGAGCGCCCGCTCGTGGCTCTTGATGAGTTCATCGGCGCTAAGCTTGCCGTCGCTGTTGGCGTCGATCGTGGTGAACGCTTCTGGCAGCGGCCAGCGGCGTGCTTTCGCCTCGGCAGCAGAAACAGAGCCGTCCTTATCCGTGTCGAGTTCCGCGAGCAATCGAGCGGCCGCGTTCTTGGCGTTCACATGCAGGCCGTTTGCTGAGTGAGCGTAGCCCGTCACCGCGCCCTGATCCTTGCCCCACTTCATCAACGGCGTCGTCCACGTCGGCCAGCCCTTTACCTTCGTGCCTTCGGAGCCTGGGAATGTCTGATCGCGGAGATTCAGCAAGCAGACGTGCCCCAATGCCTGCGACCCGAAGCCCGACACTTCGACGTCGTACTTCAAGATCGTGAATGGCTCGCTGAGCTTGTGCGGGTTCGCCTCGAAGAACTTGCGTTGGTAGTCGTAGCACGGTCCCCATGTCAGGCAGCAACCGACGTTCATGCCTTCGCCCTTGACGTGCAGGAACATATCTTCGGGCATGACGCCTTCGGTCGGGTTCGTGTAGTGAGCGCAGCCCGCCGCGTGGATGTGGTGGTCGCCGCTGAACCAGCCGAAATCAGCGGGGTTGATCCAACGTTCCATCTTCACCGCGAGCTGCGGTTGTCCTCGTGTGTTCGCCTCGACCTTGAATTTCTGCGTTTTGAGGCGGTACTCAGGCCCGCGACCATATTCGACATTGAACTCGCCCGGCGGCAGCAGCACGATGCCGTCGTTCGCACGGTAGATTTGCTTCTGGAAGAAGAGATCCGGCGCGAGTCGCTTTGCCTGCGGCGGGTAAACGTGCCCTGCTGCGTCCGTGAATGTGAACCGCCCGACGGTCGGTTTGCCGTCGAAGTCGGTGACGCCGACCCGAACCTTGATCGCTGGCTTCACCTCGAACAGTACCGCCGTTTCGCCACGGAAACCAAGGTCTTGGTTGCCTTGTCCCACATCGAAGCCGATGGTCGCTTCACGCTTACCGGCTTCCGATGAGTAGATCAGAGCGAGCGCGTATTCCGCGGTAAGGCCGCTCAGTTCCTTGTTCATCGGCGGGTCCGTGAACATTTGCAGTTCGAGGAAACGCTCAACGATCTTGGGGTCGTCCTTGGGGTTCCGTTCGCCGCGACCGCTGTACACTTCGCCCGACTGTGGGCTCGCGATCTTCAACGGCTTCTTCACCGTGCTCTCGTTCGTGATCTTGATCAGCACTGGTGTCCAGCCCGATTGCTGAAGCGTTGGTTCCGCAGGCCCACGAGCGACCTTCACGCGGGATTCCGGGTTGATGTTCACCACGAACAGGACGTGCTTGTCAAGCACCTGTTGGACCTTCTTCGCGTCCTTGGCGTCGATGGCTGCGGTGAGTTCTTTCGACGTGTCAGCGGGCAGGGGCGTGCCAAGGAAGTCGAGCGCTTTGACGAGCCTGGCGGCATTCGCTGCGAGTGGCTGACCCTCGACAGCAACGATGGGCGGCGGATCGACCGCGACGAGCTGCGGAGTGGCAGCAAACAAGACGAGCAGCGCAGCAGAAAGGCGCAACATGGCGGGAGACTCCTGAAGTGGGGAACGCTGCCTATCAAACCGCGCACGCTAGCAGCACGCCAGAACATTCCCACCCGCGACATCAAGGCCGGGAGAAACAGTTTCTTAACAAACTTTACTAAAGCTACTTTACAAACAGATTCAACGCGGTTATTCTTGCGTGCATGTCTTCAACAGCTTCGCGCACGACAGCACCGGTTACGACCATACGACCGGCTGTCGTTGGCAAACTCAACGAACGGCAAGTGCTTCGCCTGCTGCAAACACGCGGGCAAATGTCCCGTGCGGAAGTGGCTCGCGAAAGCGGTCTGAGCGCCCCGACCGTGTCGAAGGCGGTCGCTTCGCTTCTCAAGGCAGGATTGCTCGAAGAAGCCGAGGCTCCGGAACTCGCTCGCGGGCGGCCGGCGCCTCGCCTTCGGCTCGCGACATCTTCCGCACAGGTGCTCGGCATCGCCATCGACGTTGGGCACTGCGAGGTGGTGTCGGCTGGGCTTGATGGCGTGCTGCACGGCGAGACGCTGAAGATTCCGACGCCGGAAAGCTACCCCGAACTGATCGCGACATTGAGCGAAACTGTTCACAAATTGATGGCGAAGCCCGGCATGACAACGCTCGGCTGTGGAGTCAGTCTGCCGGGCTTGGTGGATTTCCGAAAGGCTCGCGGTGTGCTGTCGCCAAACGTCCCGATGACGGACGGCCACGCTCCCGCTGTGGATCTCGCGGCGAAGCTGGGCATCGAGTGCATGCTGCTGCAGGAATCGCACGCGCTGTGTCTTGCTGAACGACACTACGGGCTGGCTCGCGGACTCGAGAACTTCGCGGTCGTCGATGTCGGAGCTGGCGTCGGGCTGGGCCTCATGGTGGGCGGTCGTTTGCTCAAGGGCCATTCGGGATTGGCGGGCGAAATCGGTCACATGACCGCGATTGCGAACGGCGGACGGCGCTGTGGCTGTGGCAACTTCGGCTGCCTCGAAACGGTCGCGAGCGATTCGGCACTGGCGTACCACGCAGGGAAGAAGCTGAACCGTGCCGTGAACGTCGACGAGGTGATCGAACTGGCGAAAACCGGTGTCGTCGAACTGTCGGCGGAGTTGCAGGAAATCGCGGGCTATCTGGCGATCGGCGTCGCGGCCGTGGTGAACCTGTTCAACCCGGAAGTGGTGTTTATTCACTCTCCCTTGCTCGACATCGACCCAGGCTTGTTGGCTCGTGTCGTGGAAGGCGTCGGGCAGCGAGCGTTGCCGCCGTCGTTCACGGAGTGCCGGATTTTGCGTGCCGAAGGCAGCAAATGCCAAGGTGCGGTGGCTGGTATCATTCAGCATCTCACGGACGCGGTTGCGCCTGAGGTGGTGTGAGAATTAAGCAGGAGTCTCTCCCATGCGTTCGCTCCTCTCTGCGTTCGTGTTGCTCGTCGGGATGCCGGCGTTCGCGGCCGACCCACCGAAGCTCAAGGTGCTGTTCCTCGGCGACAACGCGGGGCACAAGCCTGCCGATCGCTTCAAGCAACTCGAACCGGTGTTCGCCAAGCGCGGCATCGCTCTGACTTACACCGACAAGGTCGAAGACCTCAACGCAAAGACGCTCGGCGAGTACGACGCGCTGATGATCTACGCGAACCACACGAAGATCTCGCCCGAACAGGAGAAGGCACTCCTCGAATACGTCGAGTCGGGGAAAGGCTTCGTTCCGTTGCACTGCGCGAGTTACTGCTTCCTCAACTCGCCGAAATACATCGAGCTGGTTGGCGCACAGTTTCGGAGTCACGGTGGTGGCACGTTCCGCACCGACATCGTGAAGCCCGACCACGAGATCATGAAGGGCTATCAGGCGTTCTCGTCGTGGGACGAGACGTATGTCCACACCAAGCACAACGAGAAAGATCGCACAGTTCTGGAGGTTCGCACAGACGGCGACCTGAAGGAGCCGTGGACGTGGATTCGCACGCAGGGCAAGGGCCGCGTCTTCTACACCGCATGGGGTCACGACAACCGAACGTGGGAACATCCCGGCTTCCAGAATCTCGTCGAACGCGGCGTGCGGTGGAGTTGCGGCCAAGACCCGTCGCTTGCGGGAGCTTACTTCGAGCGTCCCGAGATGACGGCACCGCGGAAGGATGTGTTGCCGTTCGAGTACGGCGAAGCGAAGATTCCGTTCTACCCGCCAAAGGGTGGCAAGGCCGATCCCATCACCAAGATGCAGAAGCCGTTGCCGGTGAGCGAAAGCATCAAGCACTTTGTGACGCCCAAGGATTTTGAGGTGAAGGTATTCGTCACCGAGACTCAACTCGGCGGCAAACCGATCGCGATGAACTGGGACGAGCAAGGCCGGCTGTGGGTGTCGGTGACCATCGACTATCCGAACGACATGCAACCCGAGGGTAAGGGCCGCGACAAGATCGTGGTCTGCGAAGACACCGACGGCGACGGCGTGTGCGACAAGGTCACGACCTTCGCGGACAAGCTGAGCATCCCGACGAGTCTGCTTCCATACGCGGGCGGCGTGATCGTGCATCAGGCTCCGCACACATTGTTTTTGAAAGACACCAACGGCGACGGCATCGCAGACGTGCGGCAAGTGCTGTTCACCGGCTGGGCGACCAATGACACGCACGCCGGGCCGAGCAACCTGCATTACGGCTTCGACAACTGGATTTACGGATCGGTCGGCTACGCGGGCTTCAACGGCGAAGTGGCTGGCGAGAAGGTGAACTTCCGACAGGGTTTCTATCGCTTCAAAATTGATTTGGCGAGCGCGAAGAAACCTAACCCCCCAGCCCCCTTCCCTAAGAAGGAAGGGGGAGCCGGAGTTTTAAGCCCCTCTCCCCTTGGGGGAGGGGTTGGGGAGGGGTCTTCGGATCTCAAAGTCACCAAACTCGAATTCCTCCGCAGCACCAGCAACAACACCTGGGGGTTGTGCTTCAACGAGGCCGGCGAGCTGTTTGGCAGCACCGCGAACGGCTGCCCGATCGTTCACATGCCGATCCCGAACCGGTACTACGAGAAGGTGAAGGGGCTGACGCCGACGGTGTTGCAGAACATCGCCCCGGATAACCACATCGAACCGATCACCGACAAGGTTCGTCAAGTGGACTGGCACGGCGGTTTCACGGCTGCGTCGAACATCTCGATTTACACGGCCCGCACGTACCCGAAGGAATACTGGAACCGCACCGCGTTCATCTCGGAACCAACTGGCCACCTCACCGCGACGATGACGCTTCACGAGAACGGAGCCGACTACAAGGCCCGCTACGGCTGGAACCTCGTGGCGAGCGACGACGAGTGGTCTTCGCCAATTGATGCTCAGGTTGGCCCGGACGGCCACATGTGGGTGATCGACTGGTATGCGTACATCGTGCAGCACAACCCGACGCCGGCGGGCTTCACGAACGGGAAGGGCAACGCCTTCGAAACCCCGGTTCGCGACAAGACGCACGGCCGCATTTACCGCGTGGTGTATACGAAGGCGAAGGACGAGAAGCCATTCACGCTGAAGGACGCGACGCCTGAGAAGTTGGTCGAAACGCTGAAGCACCACAATCTGACGTGGCGCCTGCACGCTCAGCGTCTGCTCGTCGAACGCGGCAAGCTCGACGTGGTCCCGGCACTGACGAAGCTGATCGAGGACAAGACCGTTGATGATACGGGACTAAACGTCGGCGCGGTTCATGCCGTGTGGGCACTTGCGGGGCTTGCAAAGGTGATCCCGGATGCTGCGTTCGGACACCATTCCAAGCCGGTTTGGATTGCAGCGTTGTTGGCCAATCCGGTCGATCCATCGGAGTACTTCGCAGTCTTCGCACGAACTGCATCGGCTGCCGGGGCTCGCGGTAATGGTGATCCGAAAATCATGTTCGCTGCTTCGTTGGCGGCGGCTGACCTCCCGTTCACCCAGAAGTATGAAAACGTCCCGGACCTCCGGTTGGCACAGGTTCTTGGATGGCGATTGCACGAAACCACTGACGCGAATCTGCGAACAGCATTGCTGATTGCGGCAAGCCGCCGACCGGGGCTCGTTCTTTACGACTTGGTGATACCGCGAACTGTGCCGCCGACTCCCGAATCGTTCAACACGATCGAACTGCTTGCGCGACTCGACGCCCAAAACGGGGGAAGTCAGATGTTCCCCAACATTCTCGCAGAGTGTGCCTCCGGTCGGATTGATGTTGCAGCCGCTGTTATCAATGGCTGGTCAGCGGGTTGGCCTGCGAACAAACCACCGATATTGGAAAAACCGGACGAGAAGAATATCGACCCTCAGATTACTGAACTGCTCAAAAGGCTCCCCGTTGCTTCTCGCGGTAAGCTCATCAAGCTCGCATCGGCATGGGGGCGAAAGGGACTCGACGCACAACTCGCGGAGATCACGAAAGCTGCGTTCGCCACGGTTGCAGACGTCAAAGCCAAAGACGCCGACCGCATCGAAGCGGCGCAACAGATCATCGAGTTCCAGCCAAACGACGACGCTGCCGCACTGAAACTTCTCGAAGCGGTCAACGAAAAAGCAACGCCCGCACTCGCGACCGGAATCTTCGACGCGCTTGCCGCATCTAAAGCTAAAGGGGTCGGTGCCGCGGTGGTCGGCAAGCTGAAAGACCTGCCCCCAACAGCGCGACCAGCGGCGATGCGGCTCGTGCTGGCGAAAGCCGATTCCGCGAAGGCGTTCCTCGACGCCGTCGAGAAGGGGACGCTGCGGTTCGACCTGCTCGCGCTCGATCAGCGAACGGCGCTCGCGTCACACGCCGACAAGGAGTTGGCAGAGCGTGCGAAGAAGCTGCTCGCGCTCGGCGGCGGGTTGCCCAGCCCGGATCGCCAGAAGGTGATTGAAGAATTGAAACATCTGCTCACGAAGACCGGCAGCGTGGATAACGGCAAGAAGATGTTCACGCAGCACTGCTCGAAGTGTCACAAGTACGGTGGCGAGGGCACGCAGATCGGCCCCGACCTCACCGGCTTCGCGGTCCATCCCAAGGAAGAATTGCTCATCCACATCATCGACCCGTCGCGAAGTGTGGAAGGGAACTTCAAGGCGTACCGCGTGCTGACCACCGACGACCGCACCATCATCGGCATCCTCGGCGCACAGACGGGAACATCGGTCGAGATCATCGACGGCGAAGCGAAACGACACGCACTCTCAAAGGACGACATTGCCTCGTTGAAGGAGACGGACAAGTCGCTGATGCCGGAAGGATTCGAGAAGGTGATGAAGCCCGAGGAGTTCGGCGACCTGCTGGAATTCCTGACGCAAAAGGGGAAGTTCGTGCCGCTGCCGCTCGACAAGGTGGCGACCGTCATCAGCACGAAGGACATGTTCTTCGACGCGGGCGGCGCCGCCGAACGCATGATCTTCCCGGACTGGAAGCCGAAGGTGTTCGAGGGCGTGCCGTTCGTGCTTGTCGATCCGCTGAAGGACACCGTGAAGAACGTCGTGATGCTGAACGGCCCGAATGGCGTCATCCCGCCGAAGATGCCGAAGAGTGTGAGTCTACCGTTCAACGGGAAGGCGAAGTCCATTCACATGCTCAGTGGCGTTGGCGGTTGGAACGCAACGCAAGCATCGAACACGGGCGCGGTGTCGATGATCGTTCGCCTCACCTACGACGACGGCAAGACCGAGGAGCACCAGTTGAAGGACGGGCTCCACTTCGCGGACTACATCCGCCGCGTGGACGTGCCCGGGTCGAAGTTCGCCTTTGCCCTGCGATCTCAGCAGATTCGCTACCTCGCGGTGACGCCGAAACGCGATACGGCGATCAAGACGATTGAGTTCGTGAAGGGGTCTGATCGCTCTGCCCCGATTGTGATGGCCGTGACCGTTGAAAGCCCGTGACCACCGGTTTTGCCGCTTGCGGCGTAGCGCTGTGAGGAGCGCTACGCTGCAAGCGGCGAAAACATGAGACAAATACACCCTGCCCCGTGAGTTCCCGCCATGCGTTCGCATTTCCCACGTTGGTTCGCGGCTGCCGTGCTCGTCGCGGGCGTCATGTACGTCAACGACGTTCGCACGGTTCGTGAGGCCGTCGCGCAGGAGAAACCGAAGTTCACGGCTGAGCAGGTCGCGTTCTTCGAGAAAGACGTGCTGCCAGTGCTGAAGCAACATTGCTTCAAATGCCACGGCGACGAACCCAAGATCAAGGGCGGCCTGAACCTCACGAACCGGCAGGCCATCCTCGACGGCGGCGACACCGGCCCTGCTGTGAAACTGGACAAGCCCGCCGAAAGCCTGTTCCTTCGTGCGATTCACTACAAGGAAGACGAACACCGGATGCCGCCGAAGAGCAAACTTCCCGAGAAGGAGCTGGCCATCCTCGATAAGTGGGTGAAGGACGGCTTGCCCGTGTCGGCTGATCGCATCGGCGAGGCGGTGAAGGTGGTGCCCAAGGGTGGAGTCGTCACCGAGGAAGCGAAGAAGTACTGGGCGTATCAGCCGGTGAAGCAGTCGCCGGTGCCGACGGTGAAGGAGCAAGGCTGGGTCAAGACGCCGGTCGATGGGTTCATCCTCGCGAAGCTCGAAGCGAAGAACCTCAAGCCCGTGAAGGCAGCCGACAAGGTCGCTCTCGCACGCCGAGCTTACTACGACCTCATCGGACTGCCGCCGACGCCGGAAGAACTCGATGCGTTCGTCAGCGACAACAATCCGAACGCCTGGGAAAAGCTGATCGACAGGCTGCTCGCGTCGCCGCACTACGGCGAGAAGTGGGGCCGTCACTGGCTCGATGTCGTGCGTTACGGCGAAACCAACGGCTACGAGCGCGACGGCCCGAAGCCGTTCGCATGGCGGTACCGCGATTACGTCATCCAGTCGTTCAACAGCGACAAGCCGTACACGCAGTTCGTCAAGGAACAACTCGCCGGCGACGAGATGCCGGGTCACAACCCCGACGCGATCGTTGCGACCGGTTACTACCGCCTCGGCATCTGGGACGACGAACCCGCCGACCGCGAGCAAGCACTCTTTGATGGCTACGACGATCTCGTATCGACGACAGCGCAGGGCTTCCTCGGCATGACGCCGAACTGTGCCCGTTGCCACGATCACAAGGTCGATCCAATTCCGCAGACGGATTACTACAAGTTCGTGGCGTTCTTCCGCGACATCCGGCCGTATTCGGACAATCGCGACGTACGTTCCGCATCGAACATGAGCGACATCTCGCCACCGGATCAGCGTGTGAAGTACGAGGCCGACCTGCGGAAGCGTGACGCTCGCATCGCCGAGATTCGCAAAGCGATGACCGCGATCGAAGACGAGATCATCAAGACGTTACCTGCGGAAGATCAGCGGGCGTCCGAGGGGAATGATCGCCCCGCCGTGATCTCGAAAAAGGTCGTGCCGGCTTTGAAGGGCAAGCCGAAAGACGAGTACACGGAGCTTCGCAAGGAGCGAGCCGAACTCGAAAGGAAGCCAACACCGCCAGGGCAACAACTCGCTCTGTCGGTGAATAACTGCGACCCGCGACCGCCCGCAACGCACCTCCTCATTCGTGGGATTCCGTCGGCGAAGGGTAAGGAGGTGCAGGCGGGCTTTCCAGCGGTTCTGGGGCTCCCCGATCCCAAGATTCCGGCAGCTAAACCTGGCGCGAAGAGCAGCGGTCGCCGCACGGTGTTGGCCGACTGGATCGCGTCGAAGGACAATCCGTTCACGGCTCGCGTGTTCGTGAACCGCGTGTGGCAGTACCACTTTGGCCGCGGCATCGTTCCGACCACGAACGACTTCGGCAAGCTCGGCGAACAGCCGACTCACCCCGAACTGCTCGACTGGCTCGCGGCTGATTTCATGGCTGGCGACTGGAAGCTGAAGCGGCTGCACAAGCTCATCATGATGTCGAACGTGTATCAGCTCTCTGCGCAGGCCGACGCTGAGAACCTGAAGGTTGATCCGTCGAACGCGCTCTTGTGGCGGTTCAATATGCGACGCCTCACGGGTGAGGAAGTCCGCGATTCGATCCTGTCAGTGAGCGGCAGCTTGAACCTCAAGCAGTTCGGGCCAAGCACGTATCCGAAGATTCCGAAGGAAGTGCTGGCAGGGCAGTCGGTGCCAGGGCAGGGTTGGCCGACATCGCCGCCCGAAGAAGCGAATCGCCGAAGCGTGTACGCACACGTTAAGCGAGCGTTGCGGGTGCCGATCCTCGTGGGCTTCGATCAACCGGACCCCGATTCGAGCTGCCCGGTGCGATACGTCACGACAGTGCCGACGCAATCGCTGGGTCTGCTGAACGGCGAGTTCGCGAATGAACAGGCCGTGGCGTTTGCAAAGCGCTTGCAGAAGGAATCGCCTGACCTCGCAGTACAGATCACGCGAGCGATTCGCCTCACGACCGGCCGCGTACCGTTAGCAGAGGAAGTGAAGAAGGACGTCGCGTTCGTGGCGGCCATTAAGGAGAAGCACAAGCTCGACGACTTCGCGGCCCTGACGCAGTTCGCTTTGCTGTGTCTGAACGCCAACGAGTTCGTGTATTTGGACTGACGACCCCCCGGTCGCCGCCCCGCTGGGGCGGCCGCTTCACCCGAACGATAACGCCAATTGAGATACGTCATGACGAATAATTCCGCGAACCAGTTCTGCCGACGCACTCGCCGCGAGTTCCTCTGGGAATCTGGGGCTGGGTTCGGTGCCCTCGGGCTCACAGGGTTGTTCGCGAACAACTCCGCCCTCGCAAATGAGAGCGTTGAGGCTCCGAAGACCATCACGAAGTTCACGAACCCGATGGCCCCCAAGAAGCCGATGTTCCCGGCGAAGGCCAAGGCGGTCATCTTCCTGTTCATGTACGGCGGGCCAAGCCAGGTCGACACGTTCGACGAGAAGCCCGAACTCGCGAAGCTCGACGGCAAGACGATCGAAGTGAAGACGTTCGGCCGTGGCGGGCACAAGAACCAGGGTCGCGTCGTTGGGCCGAAGTTCGCGTTCAAGAACTACGGCAAGTGCGGCAAGCGCGTCTCCGACCTGTTCCCGAACGTCGGCTCGTGCGTCGATGACATCGCGTTCCTGCACAGCATGTACGCCGAGTCACCGATCCACGGCTCGGGTTTGCTCATGATGAACAGCGGTCGGTTGCTATCGGGTAGCCCGTGCCTCGGCTCGTGGGTCACCTACGGACTCGGCAGCGAGAACGAGAACCTGCCCGGCTTCGTCGTGATGCTCGACAACAGCGGCGGGCCGATCAACGGGCCGAAGAACTGGTCGAGCGGCTACATGCCGGCGGCGTATCAGGGCGTGCAACTGCGAGCCGACAAGACGCCGATTCACGACCTCGCGTTGCCCGAAGGCACGACTCGCGAACAGCAGCGAACGCTGCTCGATCGGCTCAAGGAAAAGAACGAGGAACACCTCGCGTCGCGGGCCGACAACAGCGAACTGATGGCACGCATCGCCAGTTACGAACTCGCGTTCAAGATGCAGCAGCACGCCCCGGAAGCGGTCGATTTCTCCAAGGAAACCGAGGAGACGAAGGCACTCTACGGCATTGGTGAAAAGCAAACCGACGACTTCGGTCGGAAGTGCCTGCTCGCACGGCGGCTCGTGGAACGCGGCGTGCGGTTCATCCAGGTTTACAGCGGCGGCAACCACAACGACCACAACTGGGACGCCCACGGCGACCTCGTGAAGAACCACTCGCTGCACGCAGGCAACACCGACAAACCCATCGCCGGGTTGCTGAAAGACCTCAAACGGAAGGGACTGCTCGAAGACACCATCGTGATTTGGAGCGGCGAGTTCGGTCGGCAGCCGACTGCGGAGTACGCACAGGGGACGGGTCGCGATCACAATGCGTATGGCTTCACGTCGTGGTGTGCGGGCGGTGGCATCAAGGGCGGGATCAGCGTCGGGAAGACGGACGAACTGGGGAACTTCGCAGTGGAGGATCGCTTCCACGTCAAGAATCTGCACGCGACCGTGCTGCAACAGATGGGGCTCGACCCGAACAAGCTGAGCTACTTCTACGGCGGGTTGGATCAGAAATTGGTGGGCGTCGAAGGGGCTGAACCGATCAAGCAATTGATTTGAACCGAACTCGCTTAGCCGCGACCGAAGAGAGCGTCAACGCTCCCTTCGGTCGCGGCTAAGCGATTAACCTCACGCAATCTTCCAACCACCGCGGCGTTCGCGGCTCAACATCTTGTTCGCGTCGGGGTCGCTGGACGTCGATGTCTTCGGGTCCCACTTGAACTTCTTCCCGGTTCGCAGGGCGATCGTGCCAACGTGGCAGGCGATCACCGAGCCCGCACCAACTTCGACTCCACAGATCGGAGTCTCGCGGGTCTTGATGCAGTCGAGGAAGTTGCCCATGTGGTTGTCAGGCCGCGTCGGGTACAGCTTCGGGTCTTCCTTCAACGGCTCGAAAATCGCCTTGTCGGAAGCGAGCAGCAACCCGCGGCTCACGAACAGCGTGCCCTTGTCGCCGATGACGAGGACGCCGTTTTCGCCGCCGTCGATGCCGGCAAGCGCCTTGCCAGCCTTGTCTTTTCGCGGTTCGCCCTTCGCATCAACCAAACCCTTCGCAACGCTCCCGGCACCGTGGCTGACTTCGAGCTTCTCGCCGCCCGCGTAGGTGTACAGCACCTTGAACGTCGGGTGACAGTTGAAGCCATCCGGCCCTTCGTGCGGCTTCGCCGATTCGATGTGCTCGACTTCAACTGGGCCGCTGCCATCGGCGTTGAGCATCCACTGTGCGATGTCGATGTGGTGCGCACCCCAGTCGGTCATCTTGCCGCCGCTGTAGTCGTAGAACCAGCGGAACTGGTAGTGGCAGTTCGTCTTCTGGTCGTTCTCGAAACGGTACGGCACCTTCGCGGTTGGCCCGAGCCACATATCCCAGTCGAGTTCCTTCGGGGCTTCCGCTTCCTTGATCGTGCCACTGACCGGGTTGCCGCCGACGCGAGCTTCGATCTTTTGAATCTTGCCGACGCGGCCCGAGCGAACCAGTTCGGTTGCGAGGCGGAACTTGCCGCCCATCTCGGTGCGCTGCTGGCTGCCGGTTTGCAGAACACGCTTGGTGTCCTTGACCGCTTGCTTCAGAGCGAGCGCTTCCTCGACGGTCAGCGTCAGCGGCTTCTCGCAGTACACATCCTTGCCGGCCTTCAATGCGGCGATGGCGATGATCGCGTGCCAGTGGTCCGGCGTGGCGACGATCACAGCGTCAACATCCTTACTGCCGATCAGTTCGCGGAAATCCTTGTGGCCCTTCACAGTGAACTTGTCGGCACCGTACTGCTTCACGGCGTGATCGACGTGGCGGCCATCAACATCGCATACATTTGTGAAGTTGACCTGCTTGTACTTCTTGGCTTCGCCATAGAGAGCGTTCGAGCGGCGTGGCTGCGGGCCGACGCCGATCACCCCGACATTCAACTTGTCGTTGGCGGCGGTGGTCTTGTTCTTCTCTTCAGCGCGAACGGCGTTCGCGAACACTTCCTCGGCGTACCAAGCTGGCAGACCGGCAGCAGTCAGAGCGGCGACCGACCGGGACATGAATCCTCGGCGGGAGAGATTTCCGCGGTTCAACATGACGACAAAACCTTTCGAGATTGCGGTGCAGGTGGGAGCGCGATTGGCGCGAAGTGTATGATAAACGAAGTGGAGTCGAATGGCGAAACGGAAACCAAGTGGGTTTAGCGGGGAAGCGAATGGATCTCAAGGATCGGTTCTTCGGGAAGGGCACACCACAACTCGGCGAGTTGCCGGTGGCGAACAATCGGCTCACGGACCCGCCCGCGTTCGCTCTTCTATTCTCGGAAAAGCCCGACCTCAACGCTGACATGCTGACGGAGATCCTTCGCGATTACCACACGGAACTCGCCGCATGTACGGCTGAGTTCGTCAAGGAATCAGGGAACACGCTCGGCATCATCGGTTGGGGTCGGCATGTCGTGAAGGTGGTGGTGTACGATTCACCGATGCCGTCGGATACGGTCGAGAAGTGCGTGCAGCCTGCCCACTACGATCCGGCGTTGAAACAGGAAGCGTATCAGCACGCGGCCCACGCAGTGCTTTTCTACGCTGGCTACGAATCAGACCCATTGGAACAGCGGGTTGCATTGGCGGCGGCAGCAGCAGGGCTTACGCACTTTGGCGGATTGGTTGTGATAAATGAGGCGGGTCGCACGTCGATTCCGGCGCTGGCACTGCTGCCGCATGAGGAAGACAACGGCGACACGCTCCGCACGCTGCGAACGTTTCCGTTACCGCTGCTGTATGCTGGGTTCGTGAAGATCGAAATCGAGAACGAACCCGGCGTATGGATGCGAACCTATGGCTGCCACGCATTGAAGTTGCCGGATTTCGCGTTTCACGCCGATATGCACAGCCAAGGAACCGCGACGTTCAATCTGTTCGCGAACATGCTTGCCCATCTGCGGGAATCGGGCGAAGAGTTCCACGCGGGCGACTCGCTGAGCCTCGGCGAAGGAATGTCGCTTCACCTTCGCGAGCGAACCGAGGACGAGTGGTTTCTGAAGAGCGAGGGAACCATGCTCGTAGCCGAACGAGTTGCGGAACCGGGGATTACACCATGAATGCGACTCGAAGCGTAGTCCTCCTGTTCGCGTTGGTTACGGTTGCTCTCTCCGCGAACACATTGCAGGCCGGGTTGCACTCCTCGGGCGAACAGTTCGCGGAACTTCCGAGTCGGCTCAGTGGCTTCCTCGTCGATCATCGTTCACTGCGCTCGGCGGCAATCGAACGCCCAGGCAATCTTCCTGCTTCGCCACTGCGCGATGATTACCTGAACGCTGTCGAACGCCTTGAAAAGCTCAAGAAGACACGCCCGCTGACTCCCGACGAATCCGCCGATCTCGGTGCGTTGCTCGTGCGTCTCGGGAAGCTCGACGCAGCGATTGCGGTGCTGTCTCCTGTCGCTCGCAAGAATCCCGACCACTTCCGGCTTGCCGCGAATCTGGGAACGGCGTTTCAGCTTGCGGGTGATCTCGAACGAGCCGCCGATCAATTGGAAGAAGCCGTGCGGCTCGCTCCTGAGAAACTCCGCGACAACGAGAAATGGCATCTGAAACTCGTGCGGCTTCGCATGAAGGAAGGCCGTGCCGCGAATGCTCCGACCGCCGTGGATGATTTGTTCGGCGTGACGTACGCGGGTGAGGCCGGAAAACTCGCGGATCCCGAGCGAAAGAAGTTGCCCGAGAACGCGGTCGCTGTGGTGCAGCAACTCGCGCTGTGGGTGCCGGCCGACGGTCGGCTTCTCTGGCAACTCGGCGAACTCGCGAATGCTCACGGTGACGTTCGCACTGCTGCGGCGATCCTCGACGGCTGCGTGACGGAGTTCGCGCTCGGTGCCGCGGATGTTCGCAAGCATCGGCAGGTTTATCGGGCCGCGGCCGACGAACTCGCGAAGAAGCCAGACCACGAACAGCACAAACTCACGCTGAAAACGAAGTCGTTACGGCCGTTGGTGAAGGCGTTCGACGAATCGACGCTGCCCGCTGTCCGTGCCGACGCAACGAATGTGTTGCCGTGGCCAGTGCTCGCCGCGACCGGCACCGACGCGAAGGGCCGGCCGAAGTTCCTGAAGTATCTCGAACAGCTCGACGGCAAAACCGTGACGCTCAACGGCTTCATGCAGCCGCTGCGAGATGAACTCGCGGTGACGTCGTTCATGCTGTTGGAGTATCCGGTGGGCTGCTGGTTCTGCGAGACGCCGGAGCCGACGGGATTGGTGAGCGTGGAACTGAAGGCGAGCAAGGCGTCGGACTTCAAGAAGGGGCTGGTGAAGGTGACCGGCACGCTGAAACTGAACCGCGATGATCCGGAGTCGTATCTCTTCACGCTGACCGATGCCGGCATTGGCGAAGCGGACTGATGGGCTGTCCTATTACGGTTCAAATTGAACTGAGACCACCGAATAGAATTGCACGTTCTTGAACTCCCGCCAGAACAAATCCCGTTTGATTTCGGGCAGCGTCGTGACGAGCTCGGCCCACCACTGACGCCAATCACCCTCGGAAGGCGGAAGGCCGATCTCTGCACACAATCGGAGCACATCGGGTTCAGGAGCTGCAAACGCGCGGCGACCGAGAAGGGAGGCCGGCGTTGTCGAAATGCTGAACGGGTTGAAAGTTCTTTGTGCTTCGCGAACCAACTCTTCCTGATGAGCTTTGGCCTTTTCCCAATCGGCGTATGCCTTGATCGGAACTCCCCAATCAGCACCTGTTGAACGAAATTCCTCATCCCCAGGCGCGAAATCAAGACGCAGAACAATAGCGAGCCGTTCATTTCGATTGAGCCACGTGCCCGGCGGAAACGGAGCAGTGGATTGCAACTCCTCAGCAGTGTCGTCGAACGGAACCGTCAGCACCTCAGAGAAGGGCGCCTGCAAGAGTTGCAGTAGTCGCGTTGAGCCAGCAGTGAACGGGTCAGGAACGTTGCTCGGGCGGCAGTTCGCGAGGGGCGTTCCAGCCGTACCACTTCCGGCTGTAAATCGCCTTTGCTGCGATCGGCCGCGTGCGATTTCACCAGCCCGTTGTGAGTAACGGCACGCGCGAATCAGTTCACCGCCGTCGTACTCAGCTACATACAGTTCATCACGCCGTTCCCACAGAACATCCACAACGACGTGAACTTCAGCACCCGCCGTTTCCTCGGTGATCTCGAAGAACCGCACCTTGTCGACTGCTTCCCAAACGCGGGCTTGCTGTTCTTCCGAGAGGCGTTCGCGGTTGGCAGGCCACCATGCATCCCACGCAATGCCAGCCTCCGGTGGCTCGATGCCCGTGTCCTTCAGGAAGTCGCGTAAGATCGGTTCCGGTAAGCTCGATACCATCGACAGCGGGCCGCACTCGAACGGGTTAAACTTGCGACGAACCTCGGCTTCGCGTTTGCCCCAGTCGTGTTGAGCGTCGTCGAAGTGGTCGAACTCGGCAACCGTGTGACCCGGTCCCGGAAAGCAAACCCAGCCGCGTGGCGTGAGGTCGTTGCCGGGCGACCAGCGCCAATTTCGACGCCGCACGAAATAGCGAGTTATGGGCGGCATCCAATTCTCGGTGTAGAGTTCACCACTCAGCCCAACACGAAGCGAGTCACAGTCGCCATGATTGTACGCAAAATGATTTCCAGATATGTGCTGGCGTTCTTCCTGATCGGGGTTGGGGTGATGCACTTCGTCAAGCCCGACGCGTACCTGAAGATCATGCCGCCGTACCTGCCGTGGCATCTGGAGTTGGTCTACCTCAGCGGCCTCGCCGAGGTCATGTTGGGGGCGTTGCTGCTCGTGCCACGGGTTTCACGCTTCGCCGCATGGGGCATCATCGCGTTGTTCATCGCGATCTTTCCCGCGAACATCTACCTGTATCAGCATCAGGAATTGCTGCCAGCGCCGGAGATCTTACATCTGTTGCGATTGCCGTTGCAGGGCGTCTTCATCCTCTGGGCCTACTGGCACACGCGACCGAATTAGCTGCCGAGTTGGCCGAGTCGCTTCAAGAGGTCGTCTTCCGCGGCCGGGCTCCAATCGAAATCCTGCGTCGGTTTGAATCCGCCCTCGGCTGTCAACGTCGCTGGCGGAACCGGACTCAACGCCACGGTGCCGAGCACTCGGCCGTTCAGCCGCAGTTCAAACGCCGCAATTCGCACCAGATCGATCGATTCCACCAACCCAGGCGCAAACACCGTCGGCGCGTCGGTTATCAGCACTTCCTCATCGAGAAGCTGTGCAGCTTGCGGTACACCCGGTAGCACTGCGAACACCGCAAGTCGACACAATCCCACGACACCCGACTCACTTCCTGCCACGAGAAAACAAGGGCCAACACGCGCGAACGCTCCTGCTGCCGGTGCCCCACGAACGACCCGAAGCGGTCCCGTGTGATCGGCCACCGCGAATCGCGTATCGAGCAATCGCACGCCGTCCTCGAAGCGTCGAGCCGCGATTGCTTCCACGCGATCAGCAGCGAGAACCTTATCGCCGATGCGCCACATCACCCACCACGACCCCGGCCGTCGCGGCACACGCGGACACACAGCCGTGAGGAGCGTTTCGTGGCTGGCCCGCTGCGAGGCGTTCAACGTGACAGGAATCGTGAAGACGTGACCCGTGCGTTCGTTGCTGAATTCGACAGACACACCAAGATCAGCGAGCGGTGCCAGGCTGTGGGCTGAGTTCAGAACGGTCGATGTGACTAATCCCTTGCAGCCTTCTACGACGAACATTCTCGTCGGCAGCGATTGCGAGCCGAGTCGTACTGCAATGGTTTGATTCGTGAAACTCAGTCCGGCGATAAAGGCGTCTGAGGTGAGAACCGTGATGGGCACGGTCGCGATCGGTTGGAGCTTCCAGAGAAGTTCGCCGAGGGTGCCCAAGTTCGGAACCGGGAATCGAAATATAATGCGGTGGCGGTCGGCGGTATCCGGGCGGATAGACTCGGCAGCAACGGGCCGACTGCCTGGGAATTGCAGAGCGAAGTCTGTCTTGCGGCGTGCGGCGAGCGGCAGCCGAAGCACGACTTCCACGACAACGGCATCGGCCGCCCACGGCACGGGCTGTTCCGTGTGGAGTTGGCCGGCCGATTCATAGGAAACGCGGACCGTGAACCCGGTTCGTCGTGTGCGAACGAGCGGGAACAGGTCATCACGTACCCAGTCGATCCAGCGCTTCGCCCAGCGCCACATCGAGATCTCCCTGCGGAACAGCAGCGCTTCCGCATATCAGGCAACTTGGGGATCGTGGAATCCGGAAGCGATACGACCGGAACGCTTCATCGAACACGCCCGGCACCTTGGCCAAACTGAACAGCAACGAGGTTTCCGAAGAACCTAACCCCCCATCCCCCTTCCCTGGGAAGGAAGGGGGAGCAGGATTTAGCCCCATCTCCCCTTGGGGGAGGGGGGAGGGGGAGGGGTCTTTGAGCATTTCCAGCGTCGCGGAGGCGTGCAAGGAAGCGATCACGCTGATGCTGGCTTTGTTCGCGGAGACGGTCGTTTCGGGAATTGCGCCGCCTGGGTTCGAGTAATCCGGCGGCGGTGTGTCTTGCTGTTCCTTCACTTCACGCTGAAGATGGCTCGCGACGCAGCCATAGCATGGCCCACCTGGTACGAAGCGATGAACCCATCCGCCGATACCACCGCTTAACACTTCGCCGAGAGTCCAGGGCTTACCAGCCACTCGCATCAGTGAATCGAACGCATGCTTCGCTTGCTCGTTATCAACGGCACACACGCCGATGTCGCATTTTGCCGCGATCTGTGCGAACTCAGTTTGGCGGCTGGGGTCGGTGATGTCAGCGATCACCGGCTTCACGACGAGATCAGATCGGAAGCCGCGTACCCATTCTGCTGCCAGTTCCGCTTTGAGTCGCCCGATACTCGACGCCGGGAACAGATGTCGGTACACGTTGTGTGATTCGTAGACGTCGAACTCAATGAGTGACACCCGGTTGACACTCGGTTCGCGGGCGAGCAGATCGAGAACGACCGCGCCACCGCTGCCAGCACCGACTTGAAGGATATGCGCCATCGGGATTTGTCTTTCCCCGAATCCTGCTACTTCGCTTCCGGCAATGGCCATTCACCGCTTTCATGCCAGACTTCGTAGCACGCCAGCCATCGCCATGCAGCCAACACAGCGAACACGCACGTGAACTGGGTCGGATCCCATCGGCTTGTAGCACGGGTCGAACCCTGTCGCCACATACAGACGCTTTGCCCTTCGAGCAGGTGCGGACAATGCTTCAACGGCGTGATGACCCGTGTTTCTGGCGGCACGACGGGATAGCTCGAAAGCATCCGTGTTTCGAGACGGTAAACGTTGTGACACGGTTTCAGACGATACGACAAAATGAGGACGCCGCCGTTCCGATTCACCGAGATGCGGTAATCGGGATCGCGGCCCTCGTTGTACGCTTCAATAGCTGGCACTTCGACGGACAGAAGCCGTCGCTTACCAGTCTCGGTGTCGAGGAGACCCATTGGGAAGGATGAAGGACGAAGGATGAAGGATGAAGGGAAAACCAAGCAACCGGAACTGACCCGGTCTGTGATTCATCCTTCATCCTTCGTCCTTCATCCTTCGCCTCAGTAGTGGCTCGGAACGGATTTGACGGCAGTCAGCACCTGCTCGTCGGGTAGTTCGTCGGCGGTGCCGGTGAAGCTGGTGTCCCTGCGGTCGAGCAGCAGGGCAATACCACGGTCGGCATTTCCACGGAGCGCAGTAAGCAATTGACGGCGTTCGGCCTCAGCGAGTGGACGGAAGTCCATGACAGAATCCTCCTGGCAGACGGAAGTGACCCAGGCGCGAGAGACGCCCGGAAGGTGTCGTCGGGTCGCGACCGGGAGGAAAATCTCCATCGGCCGGCGGGTTGTCGGAGTGCCCGGTGGGCTGCGGGCTGAGAACAGCCAAAAAGTGGAGAGGTCTGCGGAAGAGCCCGGTCCTGGCCGTCGGGGGCCGACTGTCGGCGAGCGACAGTCCGGCAGACGGGATCGGTCGGATTCGCAAGGCCACTGACCAACTCTATCATAACCCACGAAAGGCACCGCACAAGTGATACTCCGCGCACCGCTGGTTCTAACACTTGCAAAACGCGGGCCATTTTTGAATTGAGGACCGTGTGGAAGCGATCGAGTTAGCTGTCGGCGGCGGCAAACTTCGCGGCAACTACTGGCCCGGAACTGGAGGTTCCGACACGACTTTTGCCGTGGTGTGGGTTCACGGCTTCGGCAGCTTTCGCGGTGGTGAGAAGGCTGCTGCGGTGCGTGCGGAGTGCCTTCGCCTCGGCTGGGCATTTGCGTCATTCGATTTTCGCGGGCACGGCAAATCTTCCGGCACGATGCACGAACTTCGCGCGACTCGACTCCTCGAAGACCTCGCCGCAATTCGTGAATGTCTCGCTTCCAACGGTCATCATCGCCTTGGATTGATTGGGTCGAGCATGGGCGGTTTTGCATCAGCCTGGTTCACTTTGAAACACCCGGAAGCCGTCGTTGGTTGTGTTTTGCTGGCGCCTGCGTTCGGATTTTTGCAGAGAAGGTGGGATCGGCTCACGCCTGCCGAACGCCAGGAATGGAAGCTCACCGATCGCTTGAAAGTGAAAAATGACTGGGTCGAAACGGAACTTGCTTACGGTCTGGTTGAAGAACGGGAGCGGTTTCACCCGAACGATCTTGCAGCGGAATGGAATTCGCCAACGTTGGTGTTCCACGGATTGGCCGACGATATTGTTCCGGTCGAAGACAGTTTGGATTTCCTTCGCGGAACGAAGTACGCTGGAATAGAGCTTCGCATCTTCAAGGACGGCGACCACCGCTTGACCGCGTACAAGGATGAAATTGCTGCCGAGGCGTGTCGATTCTTCGCACGCACCCTCCGCTGATCCCACACGGGAGACTCACTTGTATCGCATCGTCCTGGCACTGCTTCTCTTCGCGTTCCCTTGCTCCGTGGTGAGCGCTGCCCCACCTGAAAAGGTTCCCGCCGAGATTCCGAACGAACTCACGGATTACGTCGGCAAGGAAGACACGTCGTTCTCCTGGAAACTCCTCGACAAGAAGGAGAAGTTCCTCGGCACGGTGTACACGCTCGAAATGGTGTCGCAGACGTGGCACAAAACGAAGTGGGATCACAAGCTGATCGTGCTGGTGCCGAAGGGCGTGAAGCCGCAATCGACGATGGTGTTGTGGAACGAAGGCGACGCACCTGACGGCGAACAAGCAGAAAACACCGGCCTCATGATCGCCGGGCAGATCAAGGCTCCGGTCGCGTTTCTGTTTGGAGTGCCGAAGCAACCGCTGTACGGCGGCAAGACCGAAGATGCGCTCATCGCCGAGTCGTTCGTGCGCTACCTCGTGACGGAAGACGGCTCGTGGCCATTGCTGTTCCCGATGGTGAAAAGCATCGTTCGCGGCATGGATGCGCTTCAGGCGTTCGCGAAGCAGGAATGGAAGTTCGAGGTGAAGGACTTCATCATAGCCGGCGCAAGCAAACGCGGTTGGACGGCCTGGCTTACCGCCGCGACTGGCGACAAGCGAGTGAAGGCGATTTCGCCGTTGGTGTTCGACAGCGTTCACCTTGCGGTGCAGATGGAGAATCAGGTGAAGGCGTTCGGTCGGCCGAGCGAGATGATCCGCGATTACTCCGAGCGGATGCTGATTCCAATTCCGAAGACAGCAGCGGCATCGCGGCTGTGGAAGATCATTGATCCGTGGTCGTATCGCGAACGGCTCACGATGCCGAAGATGATCGTGTGCGGCACCAACGACCCGTACTGGCCGCTCGACGCGCTGAACACCTACTGGGATGGGTTGAAGGGCGACAAGTGGATTCTGTATGTACCCAACGCGGGGCACTACCTCTGCGAGCGCGACAAAGACGGCAAGGAAGAGAAGATGCCGCTCCGCACGATCGCAACGGTGTGCGCATTCTGTCGCAGTCAGATCTTCGACAAGCCGTTGCCGAAGGTGAACTGCGACATGATCGTACCCGCTGGTGCAGAATGTCTCGACGTCAGCTTGCTCAGCGATGTGAAGCCGTTGGGCGCTCGCGTTTACTCAACGACGGCAACCACACGAGACTTCCGCAAATCGTTCTGGGAAGAGAAGACGCTTGAGATGCCCGGCACGAAGGCCGCGTGCAAGGTCGAGCTTCCGAAGGATGGCCACCGTGCGGCGCTGCTGGAACTTCAGTTCGAGCTGGAAGACCTGAAGTACACGCTTTCGACGCCACTGCGGATTCTCGAAGCCCCGAAGAAATAGTTCCATCGTCGTGTAGCGGTCGCCCCAACGGGGCGACGTGCCGCCCCGTTGGGGCGGCCGCTACACAAATCACCCAACACATCCATTCACGGTGTCTGCCCGCGGGCGGTGTCCAGTGTCGCACGCTTCCACGCGGTTTCGAGTGCTTGCGGTGTCTCGAAGCCATACACGCGCTTGATCGCCGCTGCCGTGCCGTATCGCTGTGTGTCGCGCAGGAAGATCGTGAAGTTCTTCTCGCTGCCCGACACGCGAATGAGATGATCCGTCAGCGACACGCTCTGGCAGTAGAAGCCCGTGATCTTCTCCGTCGGGAAGTCCTTCAGTTCGATGAGCTGTGCGAGCCCGAACCACTCGCCGTCGCGGGCACACCTCGGCAACGTCCGCAGATACCGGCCAACTTCTTCCGGCGAACTCGCGAGAACGGCCATTCCCTCGGCGGCCCACTTGGGCGGCGCCTTATCCGGGAACAGATCCGCCAACACAACATGCGTTAGTTCGCGGGGCAGGGCGTTCGCCGAGATCGTGTTGTCGTCGGCTCGCAAGTCGAGGCGGCGTTCGGTTGCACGGCCGTTAGCGAGCTTGATGGTCGCAATGCCGGTGCAGCCGACGGGGCGGTTTGTCGCTTTCGTGTAGCTCTCGGCGGTCGCGTGAATCACGATTTCGCACTTCGGTGCCCACGCTGCGGACGGCGGGCCACTCCATCGTTCATAGATGATTTTGCGTTGCGTCTCGGCGACCTTCGCAACTGATTCCGCGAGTTCACGATCACCGCTGAATCGCACGCGGAAGCTGGCCGTTTCGACGATGTCGGCATCGCCTGCTGGGGCAGTTTCTCGTTGCTTCGCGTTGGCGAGAACGGCCTGTCCGACCTTCTGCAATTCAGCGTGCTGTGGCACAAGTTGAAGGGCTTCCGTCACGTCTTTCAGGATCGCGGCAACGGTCACGGGAGTGCAACCGGGTGCATTCATTCGGTCCGCGGCGAGCTTGATTCGGCAGTAAGCCCACGCGGTTTTTTGTTCGGCCGTCAGTGTGGCAACTGTCGCGAACAACTTCCCGGCGGCGGCGTAATCGCCCTTCTTGAATGCTGCCGCTGCGTCTGCACTCGCATCAGTCGGGGCTGGCAGACTCATCTCGGGCGGCGGTGGCGCGACTGGTGGCTTGGGGACATTTCCGCCGAGCAACGCGATGTTGCGACGAAGCTGCCCGATGCGAGCTTGATCGGGGTTTTCGGTCTTCTCGATCTTGAAGAGTTCGCTCAAGTATGCTTCGCGGAGCAGAGCAAGGAACGCCTTGTTGCCGTCGGCGTTGGTCACTTCTGCTTCGAGTGCCGTGACGGCCTCGGTCGGCATGTTCACATCAAGGAACTGCCTCGCGGCGGTCATTGCTTTCTGAACGGCGGCATGTCGTTCGACAGGCGGCATGTCAGCTGCAAGGATGAACGGAATCAGTGGAACGAAGGCGAGAGCAGTGCGACGTGAAAGCATGAAGGCGGCATCCTTTGCCGGGGCGGGTCGTCCGGGTTGGCCCGGTCGACGGCGGAGTTCGCACCATATACGCGGGGCAGGGAAATCGGACAAGTCGAATTGAGCAGTGTTCCTCGCGGCATCTCGCAACTTCACGTAGTGCGGGTTACGATGTGTTCGAAGACAGGCGAAACCGTCTACGAACGAAATCCGGAAACGCTCCTTGCGCCCGCCTCGGTCACGAAGTTGTTCTCGTGTGCTGCGGCGTTGATCGCCGTCGGCCCAGACACCACTGCCGAAACGGCCGTGTATCAGCGAGGCGCACGGGTCAACGGCACTCTTCGCGGCGACCTCATCCTCGTGGCGGCTGGCGATCTCACTTTCGGCGGACGGGCCAAAGATGGGAAAACGGTTTTCAAAGACAAGGACCACAGTTACGCGAACAGCGGTTTGGGCGAGTGCGAACTCACCGATACCGACCCGTGTGCGGCGCTCAACAATCTCGCGAAGCAAGTGAAAGAAGCGGGCATCACGCAGGTCGATGGCGAAATCATCATCGACGACCGGATGTTCGTCCGCACACGCGGCACGGGCAGCGGCCCGGACGCTGTTTCTCCCATCATCGTGAACGATAACGTCGTCGATATTCTGATCGCTCCCGGAGCCAAACCCGGCGACCCCGCGAAGATCACGACACGCCCCGAATCGGCGTTCTACCAGATCGATTCGCTCGTCACGACTGGCGAGGAGAAGTCGAGTAGTTCGGTGCACCTCGTGCCCGTGGGAGTGAATCAGTTCGCAGTTCGCGGCAAGATACCTGTCGATAGCAAACCACTCCTGCGCATCTATCCGATCGAGGATCCGACGCCTTTCGCACGAGCGCTGTTCATCGAAGCGTTGCGGCGAAATGGGGTGAAACCGAGCGCAGCCGTGTTGAGGCAGGCACTCACTATCCTGCCGGCCAAGGACGCCTACGCGACCATGACGAAGGTTGCGTCGTTCACCTCACCGCCATTTCAGGAAGCGATCACCGTCACACTGAAAGTGAGTCACAACCTGTATGCGAGCGCGTTGCCGTGCTTGGTGGCGGCATCGAAGGGGCACGACACAGTTGAAGCGGGGTTGCGCGAACAACGAAAGATATTGGAGAAGCTCGGCGTCGATGTGTCGCAGGTGTCGTTCGGTGGCGGGGCAGGGGGGGCACCGGCCGATCATGTGACCGCCAAAGCGACGGTCCAACTTCTACAAGGAATGGCGAAACGCCCGGAATGGGATGTGTACAAGGCCGGTCTGCCGATCCTGGGCGTCGATGGCACGCTGTCGGATGTCGTGGGGGAAATGAGTCCAGCACGGGGGAAGGTTTCGGCGAAAACGGGGACGCTCGTGTGGTTCGACGCCGCGAATGAACGGGTGCTTCTCAAAAGCAAAGCGCTCGCGGGGACGATGACCACGAAATCCGGCACGCCGTTGCACTTCGCGATGTACGTGAATAACGTCGCGTTGCCGCTGGGAGCAGGTGCCGGTCGCGAGGCGATGGTGATGGGCAAACTCTGCGAGATTCTCTACGACGCAGGCCCGTAAGTGTCTTTCGCGCTTTGGAATTGGTATTCGCCGCTTGGTGTTTCGCAGTCCGTGGCCTGCGAAGCCGCAAGCGGCGATCAGTCTTCGGGTTCTGCGAGGGCCGAAGGGATGGTTAATTCAGGATGGGCTTGCTCAACCCAGGCCAGGAATTCCCACAAGGTCGAGAACGGGGGGGCCACGATCACGAACGGTGCGACCGGGCCAGCAGCCGCTCTTGCAGCTTGGGTTCGACTCGAACGATGACCGAACTCCGCGAGAACCGGCGTTCGAATCGGCGGAAACGCGACGTGCGGTTTCAACAGCGCAAACAGTTCCGCTTCGGTCAGTCGCGGTGTGAGGATTGCGAACACCGCGGCCAGTTGCTGAAGCACCTTCGCATCTTTTTCCGCGACCATCCGAGCAGTTAATGTCCGCGCGAACGTTGCTGCGTCGTCGGTGTCGAGCCGGGCGGCCAGCATCGGCATGACGTGAAAGAGCGTCACGAGAATGCCTGGGTCTTTCTCGGTGGTCACTCCCTCCAACAGCGTGTTCGCTAAGTTGAACGCATCCGCTGACGAGACACGCACCGTGATGTCCCAAAGCCCTTCAAGCAAGTAATGCCAGGCGAGTTCACGTTCAACAACCATTCGATCGACGATCAGCTTCACGACTGCTGCCGCGTCGGCAGGGTCGAGTCGAGGAGCAAGCTGATTGATCGTCGTCACTGCCGAGTTCACCGAAATGAACTCCTTCGCGGAGGCGAGCCGTGCCGCAATCTGCCGAGTCGGCGCGGCAAGGAGTGCGGCTTCCTCTTCCGGCGGCATCCGACCCGAGATCGCGGCCAGCGCCAGCCCCACAGACATGAGTGCGGCTGAGTCCTGTTCCGTTGCCATTCGCATGGCGAGCGACTTCGCGTGTTTGCCGGCACTTGCGGGCGAGACTCGAACCGACAACTCCTTCAACGCCGTGGCGAGAATCTTGATGTTGTCCGGTTCCTTCTCCGCGAGAACCTGTCCCACGATCGCCTCGGAAACCCGGTGCGCCAGCGCAGCGCTTTCCGTCGGGGTCAATTGCCCGATCAACTCCTTGAACCCTGCGACGATCGGTTTTGTCGCGGACACATCCTTTTCGGTCACAAGTCGATCAGCGAGCGTTTTCGCGAGTGGACTTGCCTGGTCCGGAGAAAGCTGTTTGCAGACATGTGTGAGCCCGGTTGCGAGATAATCGAGGGCATTGGAATCCTTCTCGGTCACGATGCGATCAACGAAGGCTTTCGCAACCGTTGCGGTGTCTTTCGGACTGAGAAAACGAACGACGGCTGCGAAGGACGCACAGTACTCAGGGAGAATCTGCGGATCCTTCGCGGTCATCATTCGCTCGGAAAACTGAAGCACAGACCGACCAACCAGAGCCGCAGCTTCCGCGGGAGGAAGCCGCGCTGCCATGTCGCTGATGGCGCTTGCGAGGTTGGAGCGTGAATTTTGATCGGTTTCTGTGTTCAATCGCGAGACGAGCGGTTTCAGCAACGAAGCGATTTCAGCATTCGAGAGATTCCCGGCGAGTGAAGTGAGCGCACTGGCGACGTTTTGAAGTGTCAGAGGATCCTTCTCCGATTCCACGCGATCAGCGAGTGCCTTCGCCGCAGTCGTGCGATCAGCGGGTGCCGCACGGGCTGCCAGAGCAGCCAACGCGCTCGACAGATTCTCAAGCGGGTTCGACTCCTTTTCCGAGCCACACCGAGCCGAGAGCGCCCGCACTGCTGGCCCCAGCAACGGCTGTTCGACTTCTGGCGGAAGCCGTTGCCCGAGGGTTGTCAGTGCCGTGGAGCAACTGGACACCGCGTTCGAGTCCTTTTCCGTGGGAATGCGTTCCGCGAGGTTTTTCGCGAGGATCACAGCCAGCAACTCGGCCTCGGCGGGAGTCATCCGGAGAGCGAGGGCCGAAACGGATGTCGAGATCGGGGACGACAACCCAGGGGTCTTCTCGGTCACGAGTCGATTCACGAGAATGCCCGCGAGCGCGGCGGCTTCTGTCGGGTCGAGCCGTTTGATGAGCGGCGCGAGAGCGGCCCGTAGCGGCTCCAAAGCACCCCTCTCGGGTTCGGTTGTCATGCGGCCAACAAGCGTTCGCGCCAGCGGACTGGCGTCTTCTGGTTGGAGCCGTGGGATCAAGCTCTGAAACCCGGCAGCAAGATCACCGAGTGCCGGGATCGGTCGCTCGGCTAACTGGTTGGCAAAGACCCGTGCGGCCAGCCGGTTGACTTCCGGATCGTCTGGCGGGAGGACGCACACGAGGTAGGCGCACGCGAGTTGCGACTGCGGGCGAGTTTTCGGGTCGCGCAACACGCGAGCAACCACGTCGCGCAATCGCACGGCGGTCGCACGATCAAGGCCAGCAACCGCACCGACGACTTCCTGTGGCCACGCTGTGAACTTGATCGAGCCGTCTCGCGATTCAAGTCCGCGCTCGACGAAGCGGAAACGCAGCCGCTCCGCAAGCCCAGCGATGTCGAACAATGCGCGCGTCTCTTCGAGCAAGATGGGGCTGCCCGGCTGGTTCCTCAGCGGTCGGAGAAGACCACGCAACAACGCATCTTCGGTAGCCTCTTTCTCTTCTCTTAACTTGATGAGAGTCAGTTCTTGTTTTGCCTTCGCTTTTTCCAGGTCCTCGAATGTTTGCTGCAATCGTCGCAGCGCGTCTGCCTTCTCACTGACCGCTTTCTCCGCTGTGGCACGCTGTTCGGCTTCGTCGAGATACTTGAGGTAAGTCGTGGTGGTGCCCGCGATGATGGCGATTGCGATTGTCACGAGCAAACCCGTGACAACCTGATTGCGTGCGATCCACCGTTTCGCTCTGCCGAGCGGCCCGACCGGCCTCGCGATCACAGGCCGACCATCGAGATAGCGTTGCAGGTCTTCCGCGAGTGCCTGGGCCGTCGTGTATCTTCGTGCGGGGTCTTTCTCCAGGCATTTGAGACAAACCGTTTCGAGATCGACCGGGACAGCGGGGTTCAGCGCTCGCACGCCAACCGGTTCCTGACTGAGCGATTGAACGATCGTGTCGGCTGGGCTTGCTCCTCGAAATGGCGGGCGCCCTGTGAGGCACTCATAGAGGACCGCGCCGAGGGCGTAGATGTCGGCTCCGGGGCCAACGGATTTCGTGTCGCCGCGTGCCTGCTCGGGAGCCATGTAGCTTGGGGTGCCGAGCACGGCACCGGTGAGCGTGATTCCGCCGCTCTCGGTCATCTTCGCAAGGCCAAAGTCACCGACCTTGGGCATTCCGTCGGCGGTGATCAACACGTTGGCGGGCTTGATGTCTCGATGGATGATTCCGCGTTCATGTGCGGCAACGACGGCACACGCAAGCCGTTCGACCATGACGGTCGCGTCACGGGGAGTAATTGGAGTGCCGCGAAGTCTGTCGGCCAGTGTTCCGCCGGCGCAGAACTCCAGCGCCATGTATGGCTGTTCGTCCCAGGTGCCAAATTCGTAGACGCCGACGATGCCGACGTGGTTCAGAGAGGCGACTGCTTCAGCTTCGGCGAGGAACCGCACACGCTGCGACACGGAAGCATGGCCGCCCGAGAGAACGACTTTGAGCGCGACAACTCGGTTCAATGCTCGTTGCCGAGCCTTGTACACAACGCCCATCCCGCCGCGACCGAGTTCCGCAAGCAGTTCGTATCCCGGTGGCGCGGGAGCTTTGATTGGTCCGGCTGGTTTCTGGCTGGCATCCTCGCCATTGGAGGTGACGGTATTGGCGGCTTCGACGGCGTCGGGAGCCGGACCCATGGGGTAGTGGAGTTGGACGTCGGAGACAACCGTTGAGGCTGGAGGCGAAGAGTCCGGCGGAGGTGGGGGCGGTGTCGACGACATCTGCGCTTACCCGGTGGGTCGCACGCTTGGAGAGAATCTCTCAGTTGACAGGATACCCCGACCGCGACGGATAAACCAGAGTCTCCGCAGGCAGGAACGCCATCAGGAAGTGAAAAGGCTTTGCAGGGTCGGCTGAGTCGGTCGCTTCGGTGTGGCCGGCCAAGCCGGCCCTACAAGCACAAAAAACCCCTGGAACGTCCAGGGGGGGTCAACTCGGGGAAGAGTTGGTACGGGTAGTCGGAAACCGTCGCGGATCCTTGCTTTGATTCCCGATCTGCCTGTGAATGCAAGGCCAAGCGAGGCTTGCGCGAAAAAATCCGAAATGATTGATTCGCGCTCCGTGAGTGAGCGGTCAGCTCAGTTTCACGCCCAGTTCCTTGAGTTGACGTGGATCGACGGTCGCTGGCGCACCCGTCATCAGGTCGCGGGCTTTCTGATTCTTCGGGAACGCGATCACGTCGCGAATGTTCGTCGTGCCGGCGAGCATCATGCACCAGCGGTCGAGACCCAGCGCGATGCCGCCGTGTGGCGGTGCTCCGCTCTTCAGCGCGTCGAGCAAGAACCCAAAGCGACCCTGTGCGTCGTCAGCTTCCATGCCAAGAATCTGGAACACGCGACTCTGCACATCCTGACGATGGATTCGGATGCTGCCGCCGCCGACTTCGTAGCCGTTCAGCACGAGGTCGTAAGCCTTCGCACGCACCTTGCCGAGTTCCGCGTCCTGTGCCAAGTATGGCAAGTCCTCGTCCATCGGGGCCGTGAACGGATGGTGCATCGCGGCGAACTTCTTCTCTTCCTCATCCCAGCCGAACATCGGGAAGTCGAGAACCCACAGGAAATTGAAGTGGTCGGCTCGCGGCTGAAACGCCACCGGAGCGTATACTTCCTTCTTCTTCTTGGCCGCGTCGACCTTCTTCTTCTCGGTCTCGTCGTGTGCTGCTTTTTCTTCCCACCAGTTCTGGTACAGCTTCATCTTCGTCGCGAGATGGATGCGGAGCGCTCCGAGCGCATCGCAGACGACCAATTCCTTGTCCGCGATGAACAGTAGCAAGTCGCCGGGCTGAACGCCGAGCCGTTCCTTGAGTTTCGCCTTCAGATCATCGCTGAAGAACTTCTCGATGGAGCCGGTGAGCTTGTCGCCCTCGGCCTTCATCCAGGCGAGTCCTTTTGCCTTGTACGTCTCGGCAACCTTCGGCAACTCGCCGCCCGGCTTGAGGGCCGTGTTGCTGAATAGCGGCGCTTTCGTCTTCGGGTCCTGAATCGACGCTCCGCCCTTCACGTTGATCGCGCGAGCGACCCCGCCCGGCAGTTCGAGTGCGGCCTTCATAAATTGCGCTTCGCTCGCAGCAGCAATGTCGCTGATGTCCACGATCTCGAGCCCGTAACGCAGGTCGGGCTTGTCGGAACCGTACTTCGACATCGCTTCCGCATACGAGAGCCGCGGGAACGGCGTCGGGATCTTCACGCCGAGGCACTTGTCGAAGATGTCAGCCGAGAGTTCCTCCATCACGGAGAGAACGTCTTCGCGCTCGACGAACGACATTTCCACGTCGAGTTGCGTGAACTCCGGCTGCCGGTCGGCTCGCAAGTCTTCGTCGCGGAGACAGCGTGCGATCTGGAAGTAGCGGTCGTAGCCGGAGATCATGAGCAGTTGCTTGTACAACTGCGGCGACTGCGGCAATGCGAAGAACTCGCCGTTGAACACACGGCTCGGCACGAGGTAGTCGCGGGCACCTTCCGGGGTGCTCTTCCCGAGTAGCGGCGTCTCGATTTCGAGGAAGTTCTTGGAGTCCATGAAGTCGCGGATGGTCTTGCAGACCTTGTGGCGCTGCGTGAGGACTCGCTGAATCGTGCGGCGGCGAAGGTCGAGGTAGCGGTATTGAAGGCGAAGGTCTTCGTTCGGCAGTTCCTCGTCGGGGAACTCCGTGACCGAGAACGGCAGCGGCGGGCACGCATTCAGGACGCGAAGCGTTTTTGCTTCGACTTCGATGGTGCCGGTGGCGATGTCAACACGTTCCGCTCCGGCCACGCGCTGACGAACGAGTCCCGTAACGGAGATGACCCATTCGCGGCCGAGTTTATCGCCTTCTTTGAAGAGTTCGGGATTATCCGACTCGAACACGATCTGCGTGAGGCCGTAGCGGTCGCGGAGATCGGCGAACACCTGAGCCCCGAAGTTCCGGGTGATGAGCACCCAGCCATTCAGGGTTACGGTCTGTCCGATGTGCTCCGCACGGAGCGCTCCGCAGGTGTGTGTCCGCTGCCACTCGGCCATTGAGTTTCTCCCAGTTACTTTCACGAAGGACGCGCAAAGGATCAGTATACGGACGGAGTTGCTGGGCGGTCGGTTCGCTTCCGAGTCGATTCCACGACAGTGAAGAAATTCATTCGACGCACGTCGGGCAGCGGATAGGCTTTGATGGGCGGGCGTGTGCCGCGCCAGAGAAACCCCCGGAGTGTGAGTATGGCCTCCGCCAATGCTGCAATGAGTCCCCTGCGTTTCGCGACGCCGGGACAACTCATCATCTGTCTCATTTTGTTCTTTCTCCCGTGGATCGAGATTCAGTGCCCGATGCCAGACCTGAAGTCGGAGATGAAGATGTCGATGCCCGAACCGGGCAAGAAAGCGACGCCACCCGCACCGCCCGACTTTTCAAAGATGAATTACGTTCCGCTCCTCTCCCAGTCTGGCCTCCAGGCCGCGACGGGTGGATACACAATCGCCATTGCTCAAGGGCTGGGCGATATGGGTGACTTGAAGGGGAAAAAAGATGGGAAAGACCCGAAAGAAGACGTCCCCGCTGCTCCGCTTCTGTTTCTGTACGTGCTCGCGTGCATCGGCGGCATAGCGGTCGGCTTTGCGATGAAGGGCGGGAACACTCGCAAGATGGCTTTGATTGCGTGTTCCTCGCTCGCGCTTCTCACCGCCGGGGGGCAAGCAGTGATCGGGTTCCCGGTTGCGAAGAAGATCAAGGAAAGCCCGATGGGGCCACCGGGCGGTGGCGGCATGATGGGCCCGGGGCTGGGCGGAAAGGACGGTCCGAAGATCAACCCAGACGACATGTTCAAAACGGTCTACCAGTTCCCGTTTTACCTGGCGTTGTTGTTCAGTCTCGGTGGCATTGTCACGGCGGCGATCACTCCCAATGGGCCCGCGAAGAAGAAGCCACTGTATGACCTGGACGACGAAGACAACCGCGACGACGAGGACGAGGAGGACGATCGACCAAGGAAACGTCGGAGAAGCCGTGATGACGATGACGACGAGGACGAGGAGCCAAGACAACGCAAGACACGACGCGATGACGACGAGGAGGACGAACCGAAGCCCCGTCGGAAGAGTCGCAATGACGATGACGAAGAGGACGAGCCGAAGCCCCGTCGAAGGCGCGAGGAGGCCGAAGAGGACGAGCCGAAGCCCCGACGTCGAGAAGAAAAGCCGCCTGAGAAGGGCGACAAGGGCGATCGAGGCGGGCGATCCGGAAAGCGGCCACCGCCCGAGAATCCATTCGCCTGATGAATGATCGCTTTATTCTCTAGCAACGAGGAAAGCCCCCAAACGCTTCCGCGTTTGAGGGCTTTCCTCGTTCATCATGAGGGCATCGCTTAGTCTTCGCGTTTGGCTTCCGCGATGCTCTTGATCTTCTCGCCGAGCAGTGCCAGGTCGAACGGCTTCTTGAAGATGTCGTTGAACCCGTACTGTGCGAGCTGTTCCGGTGCAGCTTCGTCCTCACTCGCCAACCCGACGATAAGGGTCGTGGCGTATGCCTCGTCCTTCCGCAGGTTCGCAGTGATCTGAATGGACTCGGCACGCCCCAGACTCAGATCAATGATGATCGTGTCCGGATGGAAACTGCCTGCGAGAATGCCTGCTTCGAATCCGCTATTGGCGTACTCGAACTTGAAGTCGTCATTCTCGGGCAGAATGTCTTTCAGGCGGTCGTTGAACAGCTTTTCAGTGCCGATGAGCAGCACCTTGTGCCATTCTTCTTCCTCAAGCTCCCCGAGAGGCATGCCGTGTTCCTTGAGGAAACGGATGAGTTGTTCTCGGGGAATGCGTCGGTCCTGTGAGCCAGGAATGCGGTAGCCTTTGAGCCGTCCGGAATCGAACCATTTCGATACCGTGCGTGGGGCGACCTTACAAATCTTGGCCACCTGACCAGTGGTGAACACCTTTTTCATCGCGAGTGACTCCGTTTGATCTCGCTCGACCCCACGCCCCGTCTCCGTTGGCTGGCCGACCTGTTGGCAGGCCAACCGTCCGGCATGTCTGCCGGCCATCCGTGGCGGGCGGCGTGTTTGCCCGTAGGCATCCTCGGGGCGAGGGGTAAGTCGGAACGCGGTGGTGGACCGCGAACCGGCTCTGGGGGTTTGGAACCTCAGCGCGAAGCCCTGAACCGGCGTGCGCGGGCTGCCTTTGCAGAGAGGTTCACCAGCCGGGAGAGGTTGGCGAGCCAGGGGGTTCGGGTGACTTCACCCGGTTCCGCAAGGGACGGCTCCGACACTAACTGTTTCGACCAGACCGACTGCCCGACTTTTGCAAGACCTGCGAAAATGGGCGGTTAGTCAAGGTCGCGTGTTCCGGCGTAGTTTGGGGTACTTTGGCGCTGTGCGAGCAACCTTCCGGAGACCGGAAAATTGCAGGCGCTTTGCCGAGCACCTGAGCCGACCGCCGGCACAGAGCATTCATGCTGTCAGTTTCAATGATCGTTCGGGATGGATGCGTAACTTGGGTGAGAACTCTTCGCCTTGAAGTGCCTTCCTTGGCAGGAGGGCCGGTCAGTCCGGTTAGTCCGGTTCTGCCGGCTCGCGACGTATCATACGCAGTCGGACAAGGGGAATTCGCGAGTTGTAATCGGATTGAAAAGATGGGGTAGTTTGTAACTTTTGCAATCACGTTGCTGCTTGCGGCGTAGCACTGCCCACCATCACGATGTCGCTGGGTTGTCCATAACGTCGCGGTATGGCTTCCCGGCCTTGTACAGCTCCAACCGCGTTTCGTAGTCGCCGCGGTGCTCCGCCGACACCATCTCCATCGCCTTTTCCTGCCAGCGAATCGCTTCTGCAAAGTCGCCCACTTCGGCGTGTGCGGCGGCGAGTGTGTCGAGATAACCCGGTGCCTTGTGCTCGGTCAGTTCGCACGCCTTGCTCGCGTCTCGCACCGCAGCAGGTCCATCGCGAACGTCATCCACCGGGCACGTCGCACGCAGCCAGGCCAAATGATTCAGCGTCGCCACATCTTCGGGATCGAGTTCGTGCGCTGTCAGATGATCCGCGAGAGCCGCTTGGAAGTCCCCGAGACGGTAATGGATCGCCGCACGAAGGTTGAACGCCGCGTCCGATTTCGGGTTCTTCTCAATCGCTGAAGATGCATCCGCAAGGGCGGCGGGCCAGTTGCCCGCCCGCCGATGTGCCAACGATCGCGCGAAATACGGTCGCCCGCTCTCGGGCTTCAACCGAATCGCCTCTGTGAAGTCCGCGATGGCGCGTTCTGAGTCAAGCAGTTCGTGGTATGCATACCCGCGTTGGATGAACCCCGACGGGTCATCGGGGTTGATAAGGATCGCTTCCGAGAAGTCGGTGATCGCCGCTTGCAGATTCTTGGTGCGGATGTGCGACAGCCCGCGATTGAACACCGGAGCGGAATCCGTCGGGTCGATTCGAATCGCTGCCGTGAAGTCTGCAATCGCCTTGTCGTGCCGTTTCAATTCGGCGAGCGCAACCCCACGAAGATTCAACGCACCGACGTGTTTGGGGTCGAGCTTCAAGACCCAGGTGAAGTCGGCGACGGCCTTCTCGTGCTCGCCGATGTCGGCCCAGAGCCGTGCCCGGTACCAGAACGCATCGACGGAGGTTGGCGTGAGCCTCAGTGCCGTTGAGAGATCGGCGATGGCCTCGTCGTTTCGCCCGAGCGCCTCCAGCGACAACCCGCGGTAGGTGTAGGCCCGTGCGTGACGCGGGTTGATTCGCAGTGCTTCCGTGTAATCGGCAACCGCTTCTTCGTGCCGACCCTGCGCCGAGTAAGCATTCGCCCGGTTGAAGTACGACCGGAACGTGTCGGGCGCGAGTTTGATCGCGGCTTCGTAATCGGCATATGCCGCTTCGTAGTTCTTTTGTCGGCTGTAAACAGCAGCGCGACCATTGAGCGGGTCTGGATCGTCCGGAGTGAGTTCCATTGCCCGCGTGAAATCGGGGATGGCCGCTTCGAGTTCGCCAGCATCCACAAGAGCCGTCGCGCGATTGTGGAAAGCGGCAGAGTAATCGGGGCGCAGGTCGATCGCTCGTGTGAAGTCGGCGACGGCGTCTGCGTGCTTTCCGGCCGCAGCGTATGCGTTCGCGCGGAAGAAGTGCAGATCGGCGTCGGTGGGGTCGAGGTCGATGGCGCCCGTGAACGCTGACGCAGCTCGTGCGTATTCGCCACGTCGGGTGTAAGCGTGCCCGAGGCGAACGAGGGACGGGACATCGGGGGGCGTGTTCTGCGACATGCGGCAATTATAGCGGGCAGGGAGTAAAAACGAGCCACAGATGAACACAGATGAAACACAGATCAGACAGAAGCAAATTGCCGCACGATCAAAGACGATGAAATCACGATCAAACCAGAAGATTGAATTTCAACACAGCATTCTGGCTGGATCGTGTCTTGATCGTGTTTTTCATCGTGCGGCTCATTTCTCTTCGTCTGATCTGTGTTTCATCTGTGTTCATCTGTGGCTCGGTTTTGCTTACCTCTCGCCGTGGGGAGCATCTGCGGGTATCATCGCAATCATCCCACCGCCTGATTCCCATCCACGAGGTTTCGCATGTCTCGCCGCCGTCCCGCTTGGATGATCGCATTCGCCGGATTCGCCAGCGGGCTGTTCACGATCGCATTCTTTTCCAGCGACGTCCGCCTTGCCGTCAGTCAACCCAAAGCGCTTGTGATTGCCGCTGCCCCACAAGCCCCGACACTCGCACAAACCGTGAGCCTTGGTGCGAAGGTCGGCGAGACAATCGAACTCACGCTCGTCGGCACGAACCTGAACGACCCCGTTGCGGTGATGCTCAGTGGTCCCGGAAAGGTCAGCATTCCCACCGACAACAAGAATGGCACCGACCCCGCCAAACTGCGCGTGAAAGTCGAACTGCCCGCGGATTGCCCCATCGGACTGCACACGATACGAGTCGCCACGAAACAAGGCGTCTCGAACTTCCGGCCGTTCATCGTGGACGAACTCACGCTCGTCCCGGAAGTGGAGACGAACCGCACGAAGGACACCGCACAGGTTGTTGCGATTCCTGCTGTCGTCGCGGGCCGCACCGACCCCGAAGTGAGCGACTTCTTCAAGGTGAAGATTGCTCCCGGCCAGACGGTCACGTTCGAGGTGGTGGCACGCCGAATCGGATCGCCACTCGATCCAATCGTGGTGCTGCACGATGCGAAGACGAAACGCGAACTCGTCGATCTCTATGCCGACGACACCCCGGGCTTGCAGTCTGATTGTCGGCTGACGCACACCTTCAAGGATGGCGGCGAGTTCCTGGTGGAAGTTCGTGACACGACCTACCGCGGCGGCGGTGACTACTTCTACCGTTTGCGGATGGGCGAGTTCCCAGGCGTGACGACGGCGTTCCCCGTGGCAGCACAACGCGGACAGACGGTGAACATCGGGTTCGCCGGACCGGGCAGCGCCGACATTGCCCCGGTCAGCGTGAAGGCACCAGCAGACCCCACACTCGCGGCCGTGTATGTCTCGCCGAAGAAGACCGGTGGCATCGGCGGTTGGCCTGTCGCGGTGCGGTTGAGCGACTCGCCGGAGTTGGCGGAGGCAGAGCCGAACGACGAACCCGCGAAGGCGAACAAACTGCCCGTGCCCGGCGGCGTCACCGGTCGGTTCGAGAAAACCGGCGACCTCGATCACTTCGCGGTCACCTGCAAGAAGGGCGTGAAGTACGCTGCCTCGGCGATGACGTTCGAGATCAATTCGCCGTGCGAAGTGCTCATCCGCGTGCAGGACGCGAAAGGCAAGGAAGTCGCTCGGAGCAATCCCACGCAGTCGAACGCTCGGGCGGAATTCACCCCCGAGACCGATGGCGAATACATCATTGCCTGCGAGCAACTGAACTTCCTCTCCGGGCCGAATGAGGTTTACCATCTCGCGGTGAGCCCGGTCACTGCCGACTTCAACATTGCGTTGGCCTTCGACCGTGGCGAAGCACCGGTCGGCGGCGGAACTGCAATCGCGGCCACGGTCAATCGGCTGAATGGTTATGCGGGTCCGGTGGAACTGAGCATCGTTGGCGACGCGGCTCTGAGTGGCAAGACCATGCTTCCAGCAGGGCAGACCGTCGCGTTCGTTCCGCTGATGGTCAAGGACGGCACAAAGCCGGGTGCGTATGCGTTCCGCGTTCAGGGGCAGGTGACGGTCAATGGGCAAACGGTTGTGCGGGTCGGAACGCTCGTGGACACAGTGAAGGCGACGCTCGGCGGATTGCCGAACCCGCCAGCCGAGATGTTGAGTGGTTGTGCTGTTGCTGTGGTCGAGAAGGCACCGTTTACCGTGAAGATGACGGCCGAACCTGCGAGCATCGAGAAGGGCAAGGCCGGCAAAGTGGTGTTCGAGGTCGTTCGCGGGGAAGGTGCCGACGGCGACATCGCGATCGCGCCGCTGTTCGTCGCACCGAACGTGACGCCTGCCGCTGCGAAGCCAATCGCGAAGGGTACGACGAAGACCGAACTCGGACTGACGGTGACCCCGGCCACGATTGTTGGCCCAACGCCGTTCGTGTTTCGCGCGACGACGAAGATCGGCGGCAAAGATTACGCTCTGACGCCGCCGCCGCTGATGATCGACATCACGGAACCCAAGAAGGATGAGCCCAAGAAAGTGGAACCGAAGAAGGACAAGAAGTGAGTCGGAATTGTGTTGATTGCGAGTTATGCCCTCTTGTGGAGCTGGGGATAACCCCCTTTGCGAGCCACGGGGTTTATCCCCGTGGTCGGAAGATCAGCGTTCGGCAGGTTCGACCCACTTCGTCACCGGGGCCGGGGGCACCCATGCGTCAAGCTTCGCGAGTAGATCCGGCACCGTGTCTGCGACCAACACTAACTCGCGATGCTTCGACTTGAGCAATCCCTCGGCGACGACATGATCGAGCCAGTTCAGCAACGGCGTGAAGAAGCCAGCGACGTTCAACAAGCCAACCGGCTTCCGGTGAATGCCGAGTTGTCCCCACGTCAGGATCTCGAAGAGTTCGTCGCACGTTCCGAAGCCGCCGGGCAACGCGACGAACGCATCCGAGCGATCGGCCATCAGCGATTTGCGAGCGTGCATCGTGTCCACGATGATGAGTTCCGTACACTCCGTAAGCGCGATTTCTTTGTGTGATAAAGCATGGGGAATGACACCAAGCACAGCCCCGCCCGCCGCCAACGCCGATGTCGCCACTTCACCCATGAGTCCGACGCGACCACCGCCATATACAAGACCCAATGCGCGTTCGGCGAGAGCGCGGCCGAGTTCTCGTGCGGTAACCGCATACGCCGGATTCGTTCCGCTTGCTGAGCCACAGAACACGCAGACGCTTTTCATGTGCCTTCCTCTTTGTTCGTGCGAAGGAAGCCGCTTTTCGCAATCGGTTCCTCGATCTCGGTGCTGCGGCGAAGCCGCAGCAGCAACGGCGTCGTGAGCATCGTCGTCGCGAGCGCCATCAACACCAGCACCGCGTACAGGCTTCGCGGGACCACGCCGAGTTCATACCCGAGGTTGATCGCGATGAGAGCCATCAGGCCGCGAGCGTTCATCATCGCACCAATAATGCCAGCTTCCTTCCAGGTGAACCCGCTGACCTTCGCCGCGAGTCCACAGCCAACCAACTTCCCCGCTACCGCAGCCACAATCACGACTGCACAGATGAGCCACACCATGCCGCCTTGCATGCTCGTGATGTCAGTGCGTAGGCCCGTGTACGTGAAGAACACCGGCACGAAGAACCCCGTTACCACGTCCTGAAGTTTCGCCGCGGCGGCGGTCCGCAACTCTTCCTGATCGGAGAGCACTGCGCCGAAGAGAAACGCGCCGAAGACCGCGAAGATGCCAATGAGGTTCGTCATGACCGCCGAGAGGAACAACGCCACGAACAATACCGCGAGTGCGGTTGCCGTCAGCTTGCCGCCAGCCTTTCGCATCGACGCTGCGAAGTACCTCACCAGCAGCGGCCGAGCAACGCACACCATGAACAGCACGAACGCTGCCGTGAGCCCCGTCATCCGCAGAGTGGCCAGCGGATCGAAATTCGACTTCACCACGGCCGCCACTGCCGCGAGCAGAATCCAGCCGATGGCGTCGTCCACTGCTGCCGCTGTGATCGTGATGGCACCGAGCCGCGTTCGCGTGACGTTCAGTTCCATCATGATGCGTCCTAAGACCGGCATCGCGGTGATGGAGAGTGCCACGCCCAGAAACAGCGTTAGCCCGACAAGCGGAACGGGACCAGTTACCGGATGTGCTTCGAGATGCGGGTGAATCCACTGAGCGAGCGCCGCCCCGAGAGCAAACGGTGCGGTGATCCCCGCGAGCGAGATCAGCACCGCAGCCCGGCCATGTGCGCGAACGTGACCGCCCTCGAAGTCCAGCCCGACGAGGAACAGCAGGAAGATCAGTCCGAGTTGCGCGATGACTGTGAAGATCTTCGGAAGCAGTGCATCACCGACTGCTCGTTCGATTCCGAGGCAAGGGCGGAACACGAGCGCGAACTGTTCTGGGAAGAGCCAGCCGAACAGCGACGGACCGAGGAGCAATCCCGCGATGATTTCGCCGATGACGCTGGGTTGCCCGATTCGTCTGGCAAGCGCCCCGAATGTGCGAGCCGCCGCGATGATGACGATGAGTTGCAGTAGAATCGGCAGGATGAGCGTTTCGGTATCGAGACTCTTCAGTTGGCGTGCAGCTTCGATCAGCCCCGCATTGTTTTCGTGGTAGATCGTCGCGAAGAGTGTCGTCATGCTTACGAGTGCAGCTTTTTGAGGTCGTCGAGATTCGCCTGACAATACGGGCAGCCAATCTCTTCGAGGTGGAAGCGGATGTATTCAAGTACCTCGGGGTCGCCCGCTTCCAACAGATAACTTCCGAGTTGATCGCGGGTCGGACAACTGACACGCTCGCGTCGCCAGATCGCGCCAACAGTGTGTTCGCCGCGGTCTTCTTGCTCTAACACTTCCGAGAGTAGCGAGCGCAGTTCAGCGGAACCACGCAACGCCCGCTCCACGGCAGCCAACTCCCCATCGGGAAGGGCGTCGTGCAGGTAATCGCGCAGAACTTCCGGTGTGATTGGGGACATCGCGGTGTCCGTGGTGCTGGCAGGGCGACGTTAGTATACGGGTTGATTCGCAGTCAGACCGGTTGAACCGATGCCCGCACGAACAGTTTCGGCATTTTGCGGCTTCCGATTGCGAGCGAGCCGAATCTGCGGGATAATCGGGTTGTAACGATCACTTCTATTCAGCGGGCTTGCCATGAAGTGGAGCATCCTCGCGGTGGCTCTTGGCGTCGTGTTGGCGGACACAACTCCGGTGGGTGCCCAATTCCGTGGCGGCCCGGTGTATCGGAGCAGTTTCGGTTACGGCGGCGGTGTTGGCTTCTCGTATCACCGGTCCGGATTCTACGCTGCTGGGTTCGGCGGCTTCTACTCACGTTCGGTGTTCGCAACTCCGTTCGGCGGGTACTACGGCGGCTTCTACCCGAGTTATTACGGTGGCTTCTATCGGGGCTTTCCGTTCTCGCCGGTGCTTCCGGCAATCGCACCGATCACGCCGTTCGGGTTCGGTCCGGGGTTCCTCGGGCCGGGTTGGGGCGTTGGTCCGCGGTTTGGCTGGAACCCCGTTTGGGGTGGCGCGCTCGGCTGGTTCGGGCCGCCGTTCTGGGGTGGTCCGTGGGGCTCGCCATTCGGAAATGCGTTCCTTGGGCAACTGCCGCCACCGTTTGTCCCACCGCCATTCGGAGTCTTCGGGAACGCTGACAGGGCAGACCCGAATGGCGACGGTGTTGCCGCTGCGGGTGGTGTGCCTGCGAGATTGCCTGCACCCGCTCCCGGCCCGCTGGTTGGCGCTGGCGGATTCGTGGTGATCGAGCCGAAACGCGACTTCCCGCCCCCCGGTGGGATTTTCCCCGAGGTCGCGCGTGTCGCAGCGCCCCCGCCGCCTGTGCTGAAACCCGAGTTCAAGTTCGACCCGTTCGCGGAGCCTGTGCTGGTGAAGGCTGAGAAAGCCGACGCTGACCCTGTGAAAGAAGTGGCGCGATTACTGAAGCTCGGACGTGAGGCGTTCGCGGCTGGTGAGTATGGCAAAGCCAGCGACCGTTTCGAGCAGGCGATTGGCGTCGACGCGAAGGCAGCGGAGCCACACTTCCTGAAAGCGCAAGCGGCGTTCGCGTCGGGTGCGTATGGTGATGCCGTTGCGAGCATTCGTGCGGGGTTGGCGCTAGATCCTGCGTTGCCTGCGGGTGCGTTCGACCCGAAGGAACCCTACGGCGCGAACGCTGCGGCTTTCGCTGGACATCTTGCGGAACTGCGGAAAGTGATCGCGGTGAACCCCGGCGAACCGACGCTGGAGTTTCTGTTGGGCTACGAACTGTGGTTCATTGGCGAGAAGGCGGAAGCAAAGAAGTGGTTCGCGGTCGCCGAGAAACGCCTCGCAGCTCCGGGGCCAATCGCGCTGTTCAAGTGATTGTTCGGCGAGCCACGGGGTTTATCCCCGTGGTGTTGGGACATGAAAAGACCACGGGGCTGAACCCCGTGGCTCGCATTTTTCGCGGTTACGACCTGTGAATTACCGAATCGTGACGCGGTGCCCGTGGCCGGTCGGTGCCTCAGGTGCCGGGTCGGGTTGCGGGTTCCCGAAACGTGCCCAGAACGCCTGCTGCAAATCGTCCGTGATCGGGTTCCCGTGATACTCCAGCTTCTTCACCTGAGCCAGCGTCGGGGCAGCGAGCAACTGTGGCAAGCCTGCTTCGGTCATGCCAAGCGTCGCCACGGACAGCGTTCGCAACGCTGGCATCGACGTGTTTGACAGCAACCGAACAGCTTCGTCGCCAAGTGTGATGTTGTCCGACAAGTCGAACTCCACCAGCGACGGGGCAGGGCCACTGAGAAGGGTCGCAAGCCCTTCCGGAGTCAGCGGGAAGCGTTCGATCGCAAGCGTCACCAGTCGCGAGAGCAATCCGGATGTTGCGAGCGCCTTCGCGCCAGCATCACCGCCAGACGTGCCACCAATCTTGAGGTCGGTCAGTTCGATCCACTCGCCTTCCAGTAATGCCTCGACGCCAGCAGGCATCAGCGGGTTGTCGGTGACATCGAGATACTGGAGTTTACGGAGCGTTGACGCGCCTCCGAGGATGGCACCCGCCACGCACTTCGACTCGGCGAGATTGAGCCGAACCATTTGGCCCGCCCACTTCGCTCGCGTCACGGCAATCGCACCTGCCGCCCCGACTTCATTGCTTGACAAGTCGAGATCGAGCAAGCGACCGAAACCTTCCGCAGCCTGGAACGCCTTCATCGACTCCGAGCCGAGGCCAGACGTCGCGAGGTTCAGCGTGTGCAGTTCCGGCCAACGACCCTTGGCCAGCTCTTGAATGCCGGAAGCACGAACCGGGTTGTCGGCGAGGTCGAGTTCTCGCAGGTGTTTCGCGAGATTGGAAGCCGCGAGTGCCGCGATCCCCTTCGCCCCCACTTCACATGCACGCAGATTCAGCTTGGCAACCTTCGAGAAGTGTGGCGACTTCGCAAGAGCAACTGCACCCGCATCGCCGATCACGCACTGATTCAGATTCACATCCCGCAACTTGATTGGCCCCGCCGTGAGTTCAAACGCACGCGCCGTCAGTGCCGATCCCGAAAAGGAAACGGTGTCCAGTTTCGCAAGCGTCGCGCTGGTGAGAATCGCACGCACGCCGTCGTCAGTGAATCGCTGGTTTCCGAGATCGAGATTCGTGAGGTTCGTGAGGTTCGGCGACGTGGCAAGGTTCTTGATGCCAGTCAGCGTGATCGGAGCGTCGGTCGATTGGCCACCCGCGTTGGTCGGCGGAAGACGCAGCAGACGCAAGTTCGCGAGATTCTCCGACTTCGCGATCGCGTTCAGGCCGACGTCGCCGACTGTGCCGATGCACAGATGAAGTTCCTGCAAATTCGCGAGCCGATTCGCCCCAGCAATGGCGACGACATCGCTCGCCGATACGTGGGTTCCAATCTCCAGGCGAGTCAGCGTTCCCACCCAGTGCGAACTCACGAACTGCGAAACGACGCCAGGTGCGGCACATGCAGCCCCCAAGCGAACGGAACGCAGCCAACGATGCGGTTCCGGCGGCTTCGACGTGATGCCATCGAGCGAGTTCACCTGAATCGCCGTGACCGGCGACGCCGCGCGAATCACGTCAAAACGTTTCGTGAGCACCTTCAAACTTTCGAGCGTGACCTCAGAGACGAAGCCACGCTCAAACTTGCCCCATTCGACGCCGCCAAGTTCCGGCAGTTCCGCACGCCAGCCTTCGCCGTGACGAACGAGAAGAAGCCGCTCACGAAAGCGGAGCAGTTTCGCTTTGCGATCCCAAGGGGAGAGTTGGGCCAGCTCAATTTGAACGCGGATGAACTCGGCGCGTTCGGGGTTTTTGTGTTCTTCCAGAAAATCGGCATAGGCGAGGCGCGCGGTATCGTCGTCGGGGTCCGCGCATACGGCAGCCAGGAGTGCGTCGGCGTTTTTGGCTTTGGCCTTGGTGGTGGAAGGCATGGAGGCGGACTCAGGTTGGTAAATGGTCGAGGGCAAGGGGTTGAAGGGTGACTGCTTCGGCAGGCACCACGGAGCGCGATTTCGGCTTGATTTTCAGGGAACCGCGAAGAGCAGAGACGCGGTTGCGAGATCTGGCTTCCTGTGTCTCGCCGTCGATGTGAGTCTTGACCGTAGGCCAGCCCAACACCCTTGTCAGGGGGTGGAACAGCACATTTTCGGGAAGCGGCACAGCTTCACTCATCCTGACAGTTTAACCGATCTGGCCGCGTGTTCAAAGTTCGTTGTCGGACAGGTTTTGATTTCGACCTCAACGTGGTGCTGATTGCAACGGTCGAACGAGCAGGCGTCGATCGGTGCATATCCCTCCCTCGGGGAGCGATCACGTCAGTTCGCCCGCCCCACTCCTTTCCGCCGTAATCGCGACGCTCCGTTGACATTCCCCATACCATCCCGAGAGTAATCCTGTTCAATTCTGACAGGAGGCATTCCACATGCAAATTCGCTTCTGCGTTGCGGTCGTGCTTGGCGTGGCTCTGATCGCCACACCAGCACCCGCGGTCGATGACGCGACAACTCAGGCTCTCCTCACCCTCAAGCGTGTGACACGCGAAGGAAAAGGAAACGAAGACGCCGGCCCTGCGTGGAAAACGATCGTCAGCAAGGGTGGCGTCGCACTGTTGCCTACCCTCGAAGCGTTCGAGGATGGCAACCCCACAGCCGCGAACTGGCTTCGCACTGCGGTCGATGCCATTGCCGAGGCTGAGAAGGCGGCCGGGCGAAAACTTCCCGCTGACAAATTGGAAGCGTTCACCACGAACCCAAAGTTCGCGGCTGCCGCACGTCGCAGCGCTTACGAACTGCTCCTGACCGAAGACCCCAGCGCGAAAGCGCGATTGCTTCCCGGCTTCCTCAACGACAAGTCGCCGGACCTGCGCCGCGATGCCATCGCCAACGAACTCGAAATTCTCGAACGAGCTGCGCGACCCAGCATCAAAGCCGATCTCGAAAAGCTGTTCGCCCTGGCACGCGACAAGGATCAGGTCGAGTTGCTCGCCAAGAAAGTGAACGCGGCTGGCGGCAAGGCCAGCATCGCCGAGCATTTCGGGTTCGTGACATTCGCGTCGCTCGTCGGTCCGTTCGACGCCCCGGAAAGCAAGGGCTTTACCATCCCTTACCCACCGGACAGCGCGAAGGACAGCAGTGGCAAGTTCATGGGTAAGGGTGCGGCCGAGTTGAAGTGGACACCAGCATCGACGACCGACCCGCTCGGCAAGTTCGACCTGAACAAACTGCTCGGGAAGCACAAGAACTCGGCGGCGTATGCACTCACCACGCTCATCTCGGAGCAGGAAATTCCGTGCGAGATCCGCGTTACCTCTCCGACATCAGTGAAGATTTTCCTCAATCAGAAAGAACTGTTCGGCCGCGATGAGTACCACCACGGATCGCCGTTTGATGGGAACGTTGGCCGGGGAACATTGCGGAAGGGCGAGAACGTACTCGTTGTGAAAGTGTGCCAGAACAATCAGACCGACAGTTGGGCCCAGGATTGGAGATTCCAGATGCGAGTGTGCGACGACACCGGCGGCCCGCTGGCTGGCGTCTCGCAGATTTCGACCCTCGACGGCAAACCCGTTCCCCTCGGATTCATTCCGGCGCAGCCCGCGAACACGGAGGACAAGAAATGAATCGCTTTATTCTGGCTGCATTCGTCACGCTCACCCCGACACTCTCGCTGACCGCAAGCGACTGGCCACAGTTCCGCGGCCCAAACGCGACCGGCGTTTCCAACGAGGAGAATCTGCCGACCGAATGGTCGAAGACCAAGGGCATCGCGTGGAAGGCAGAATTGCCGGGTCGCGGCGCGTCCTCGCCCGTGGTGGTTGGCAATCGCGTTTACGTGACGTGCAGTTCTGGCACACGCGACGATCGACTGCACGTTCTCGGCTTCGACGCCACGACAGGCAAACAACTCTGGCACCGGCAACTTCAGGGCACGGGCGGCACAGCATGTCACCCGAAAACGTGCATGGCGGCGAACACACCCGTCGCAGATGAAACCGGCGTGTACGCACTCTTCGCGACCGCCGATCTCGCGGCGTTCGATGCTGACGGCACCCTTCGCTGGTATCGCTCGCTTGTGGGCGATTACCCAACGATCACCAATGCCGTGGGAATGGCATCGTCGCCCATTCTGGCGGCGGGTCGGCTGATCGTGCCGATGGATAACGCGGGCGAATCGTTCCTCGCGGCACTCGACACGAAGTACGGAAAGAACGTCTGGAAGGTGGATCGGCCACGTGAGATCAGTTGGACGACGCCGTTGGTTCGCACAGTTGGCAGCACGACCGAGTTGCTGTTCAGCGGTCCCAAGGGTTTGACGAACTACGACGCTGCGACCGGCGAGACCCGCTGGACGTTCAAGGGCGGCGGTGGTTCGGTTCCGGTTGGTGTGCTGGACGGCGATTCGATCTATCTGCCGGTCGGCGGCGTGAGCAAGTTCAAGATCGACGCGAAGGGCGTGGCCGAGAAGCCGGAATGGGCTGCGAGGGACGCCAAGTCAGGTTATGCTTCGCCGTTGGTCTACGCGGGGAAGGTCTTCACCACGGACGGGCAGGGGTTCATTTCCTGTGTCGATGCGAAGACGGGAAAGGAGCTCTACAAGGAGCGTGTGAAGGGCGCGTTCTCGGCGTCGCCGGTGGCTGCGGATGGCAAGGTGTACTGCCTGAACGAGACCGGCATCTGCACGGTGCTGGACGCGAAAGCGGATGCGTTCGAGGTTCTGGCGAGCAACGAACTCGGCGAAGGAAGTCTCGGAACGCCAGCCATCGCGAACGGCCGCATTTTCATCCGCACGGAAAAAGCGCTGTACGCTGTCGGGCGATGAACCCGAAATTCAGATAACACGGCGTGCCGTATCATGACCGGCATGGCCGATCCGCACATTCAACTTCCCATTGCGTTCGACGTTGTGGCGACGTTCGTTTCGGCTGTTGCCGGAGCGCTCGTTGCCGTGCGTCGGCACTACGATTATGTCGGCGTGTTCGCGCTCGCATTCGTGACTGGCCTCGGCGGAGCACTCCTTCGCGATGGCATCTTCCTGCAAGGCGGGCCACCCGCTGCGGTTCGCGACAACCGTATCCTCCTGGCGATTCTCGCCGCGACCCTCCTCGGCATCGGCATCAACCAGTTGGGGCGAAGATTGTCGCAGTTGGTGCTGATCCTCGACGCCATCGGTTTGGGGGTTTACGCCGTCGTCGGAGCGGATCGGGCGTACGCAGCAGGTATTGGACATCTCGGCGCTGCACTCGTCGGCGTGGTCAACGCAGTGGGGGGTGGTATGTTGCGGGACGTGCTGACCCGCGAAGAGCCAGTGATTTTCAAGCCCGGACAGTTGTATGGCCTGGCTGCGGCGCTTGCGTCGGGTTGCTTCATCGCGTTGCTCACAGGTTTCGATCTCGACGCGGAATCTGCTGCTGTCGCAGCCGCGAGTACGGGAGTTCTGTTGCGTCTGCTTGCGGTGCGTTACGACTGGAAGACACGCCCACTGTACTGGAAGGACTGGCAGGAACACGGCGGCTCGGTGGGTTGACCCCATCGCAGGTGGCATCGCCTTTCCGCTTTGCGACGGGTACAATTACCTACACTCTCACGCTTGACCAAAGCCCAAGGCTCCGGGCATGAGCGATTCGACGCAAATTCTCCGTGTTCCACAGCCGCTCGATGCATCGCCCGACCTGGGAAGCCAAGTCGATCCTCTCGCGCCGCTCACCCCGCCAACCACTGGGCCATCGTCAGAACTTTTCCACACGCTGCCAAGCGGCCCCATCGTCATTCACACGGCCGCGACGTCTCCAGTCACGTTTCCGGGTTACGAGATCCTGGGCGAAATGGGCCGCGGCGGAATGGGCGTTGTGTATCGTGCCCGACAGCGGAACCTGAACCGACTCGTCGCACTCAAGGTCATCATCGCGGGCCCGCACGCCAGCACCGAAGATAAGACTCGCTTCCGCCTGGAAGCTGAGGCAGGCGCGAGACTGCGACATCCGAATATCGTTCAAGTTTATGACGTCGGCGAACACGCCGGCTTCGGGTACATCGCGCTCGAACTTGTCGAAGGAGGAACGCTGCGACGCTGGCAAGCCGAGAAGCCAGTCGTTCCCAAACTCGCAGTGCAGCTTGCGATGGCCATTGGTCGCGGCATCTTGCACGCACACGAAAACGGCATCGTTCACCGCGATCTCAAGCCCGCCAACATTCTCCTCGGCACGGAAGAGGTTCTTCCTGGGGGCACGGATTGCCAGTCAAAACCGGACATCTCACTGGACGACGAAAACGCGCCGCCGCCGGTCTCGCTCGTCCCAAAGATCACCGATTTCGGGCTGGCCAAGGCAATCGAGGGTGGCACCGATCTGACCGTCCCCGGCATGGCGTGCGGAACGCCGAATTACATGGCACCCGAGCAGGTTCGTGGCGATCGGCGAGTCGGGATGGGGGTGGATGTCTACGGTCTCGGTGCGGTGCTCTTTGAACTGCTCGCGGGCTGCCCGCCGTTTGTCGGTTCAGACGCAGCCGAGGTCATGGAGAAGATTCTTCGCACTGATCCGCCATCCATCCGAAAGCACGTCCCGACGCTGCCTCGTGATCTGGCGGTGATCGTCGCGAAGTGTTTGGAGAAAGATCCCTCCCGCCGGTATCTCACGATCCGCGATCTGCTCGACGATCTGGGTCGATTCCTGATGGGTGTGCCGATCCAGGCTCGTCCGGTTGGGCAGTTGGAGCGGGGTTGGCGCTGGGTGCGGCGGAACCCGGTGCCGGCAATCTTCCTGGCGATCTCGGCCTGTGGCCTGACGATTACGAGCGGTCTTGTGCTGGCTCTCACGCGATCGGTGTCGTTCGAGCAGAAAGCCCGTGCCGACGCCGAACGAACTCATGATGAAACGGAGGCACTTCGCACGGCTGCCGAGACCGCTCGCGACGAACTCGGCATTGTGCTTCGAAGTGCTCAGACGCAAAAGACTGCTGCCGAGCAAGCTCGCAAAAAAGCTGAGGCCAATCTCCAGATCGCCCGGCAGGTGATCCGCACGACCTTCTACGAATTCTCGCGAGACTCCCGATTCGAGCGTCCCGAGTTCCGCGACTATCGAAACAAACTGATCGCGTCGGTCCGACGATTTCGCGATGAGGTTGCCGTGCAAGCGGGCGATTCGGCCGAGTGGCTGGACGACCTCGCGGATGTCTCGCACTGGCTCGGTTTCCTGGAGTATCTGAACGACAACCAGACGCAATCGGCCATCGAGTACCGAACCGCAGCCGATGCCGCGAGGAAGTGGGCTGCGACCAATCCGAACGAGCCAGAACCACGCTGGAAGCTCACGGATTCGCTTGTAAACGCCGGCAATGCTCTCTTCAATCACCAGGAACACCGAGAGGCCGAGGCTGCCTATCGTGAAGCGCTCGCCGTGATCGTCGGCGTGGTCGCGAAGCACCCGACCGAAAAGTATCGCCGCACGGAGATAATCACCCGCTCGCAGCTCTCGAATTCCTTGCGTTTCACGGGCAACGCGGTTGAGCAACTTCACCTCGCCAGGATCGCGTATCGGGAAGCTCAACTTCTTGCTGCGAAGCGGACGCCTGAAAACCTGCGAGTGTTGGCGGCGGCGAAAACCAGTCTTGTGATGGCCTTGCTTCGCCTCGGGAGCGAAGTCACGCCCGTGTGGCGTCTCCTGGAACGACAGGCGGAACTGGAGGCGGAGTTCGATCCTTTCGAGTGAGATTTTCGGGGATTCGCCGCAAGCGGCGAATAGCGTTGTCATTTCGGCTATCTCGTTGCCATCGACCGTACAACGGATTAACCTGTCGCGAGTCCGGTTCTCCGGTGTTCATCACGCCGGAACGGATTGCACCATTGGAGTTCTCCCCATGAAATTGCTGAAGGTTTTGTTTCTCGCTGCGGTCTTCGGAGGGCTGTCTGCCAGCGCTGCCCGAGCCGATGTCAAACCGCATCCGATCTTTTCCGACAACGCGGTTCTCCAAGAGGGAACAGACATTGTTGTCTTCGGCACCGCTGCTCCCGGAGAGGCGGTCAACGTCACGCTTGAACGAAAGGCTCTGGGAGAGGCTTCTCTCGCGGCAGCGTCGAGTACTGCAGACAAAGACGGGAAATGGACGGCGAAACTCCCCAAACAAAAGGCCGGCACGGGTTACGCCCTCACGGTGAAGGGCAAGAACACCATCGAGTTCAAGAACGTCGCGGTTGGTGAAGTATGGGTTTGCTCGGGTCAGTCGAACATGGAATGGTCGGTGAACATCAGCGAGACGCCCGATCAAGTCAAGGAAGCGGCAAAGAACCCGAACCTTCGCCTCTTCACGGTTCAGAAGCGAACCGCTCCGCGACCCATCGACAATCAAGACGATCTCGGCCACTTCACGAAGTGGGTCGAATCGGCACCGGACACCATCGGGAGTTTCTCGGCGGTCGCGTATCACTTCGGCCAGAAGCTCCAGAAGGAACTCGGCGTGCCGGTGGGGCTGATTCACACTTCATGGGGTGGCACACCCGCACAGGCATGGACCAGTCTTGAGGCGCTCGACGCCGACCCGAGCCTGAAGTATTACGCGGATGCGGCCCGCGCCGCAGCCAAAGCCTACGATTCTTACGATCAGAAGGCCGCGATGGCTGCGTATGAAGTTGCTCTTGAGAAGTGGAAAGTCGATGTCGCCAAGGCCAAAGCAGACAAGAAGCCTGAACCGAAAGCACCCAACAAGCCCAAATCGACAGCTCCGGACCTCGGGCCAGGAACGCCGGCTGTTCTGTATAACGCGATGATTCACCCACTGCTTCAGTTCAAGGTGAAGGGCGCGATCTGGTATCAAGGCGAGTCGAACGCGGGCAAGGCGTTTGAGTATCGCACACTGTTCCCAGCGATGATCGAGGACTGGCGTAAGCGGTTCAACACCGAACTGCCGTTCATGCTCGTTCAACTCGCGCCGTACTGGGACGGCAACTCGGCTGGCGTTCGTTACGCCGAGCTGCGTGACTCACAGCTCTACACAACGAAGAAGCTCCCGAAGGTCGGCATGGCGGTCATCACCGACATTGGCAACGAGAAGGACATTCACCCGAAGCCGAAAGGCCCGGTTGGCGAACGATTGGCTTTGGCCGCATTGGCCATCGCGTACGGCAAGAAGATGGAGTTCAGCGGCCCGGTCTTCAAGGATGCGAAGTTCGACGGCGCAACCGCAACGCTGACCTTCGATCATGTCGGTGGTGGGCTTGTCGCGAAGGGTGACGAACTCGCGGGCTTCACGGTCGCTGGTGCCGACGGAGTGTTTGTTCCCGCGAAGGCGACCATCAACGGCGAGACCGTCGTGGTGAAGAGCGACAAGGTCGAGAAGGTGACCGCCGTGCGTTACGGCTGGGTGAACTTCGCGACACCGACGCTCAACTTCTTCAACAAGGAAGGGCTGCCTGCGACGCCGTTCCGCACAGACGACACGCCGTACACGACCGCCCCGGCTCCGAAGAAGTGATCGGATTGGAAAACGAAGCAATTGGACACGGATGTCACGGATGAAAGACAGGATTGAAATCCGATCAGACAGGTCGATTTTCAAATGCAATCTTGTCTGATCCTCTTCATCCCGTCTTTCATCCGTGTCCAATTGCTTCGTTTTCATGCTATTAATGGAAAGCGCATGCGGAAGGTCGTGCCACGGTGCGGTGCGGATTCGATCTCCAACTTCGCACCGTGGTGCTCCAACACGACCGCCACAAACGACAGCCCAAGACCCATCCCCGCACTGTAGCCTTCGTAAAGGGCGTTGTCACGCTTCGTCGTGAAGTGCGTTTTCAGGCAGTTCTCGCGAACCTCCTCCGTCATGCCGATGCCGTTGTCACGCACTTCCAACACCACCGCATCCCCATCACGCGCGACTAGCAACGCAACCTCACCCTTCCAGGCTGCCGCGTCGAGGAGCTTCTTCCGACGAACTGCCGGGTCTGGTTCACGTTTTGCCTCGTCGCGGAGATAGTTCCGCATCTCGAATGTCGCGTCTCGTGCGTTGAACACCAGATTCTCGATTGCTTGCTGAAGGTGCGACAAATCGCCATTCACCCACAGTGGTTCGGAGCCAAGGTTCGCGGTGATCGCGATCTTCCACTTGTCGCGACCCATCTCGGCCCACGTTCGCTCCGACTCGCGAACCAATCCCACCAGATCAACACGAGTCACCTCGGCATTCGACGGATCGCGTCGCACTGTTCGCAGAATCTGCTGAAGTCGCTCGGTGACCGTTCCCAGAGTGTTCTTCACTTCTTGCAGCATTCCTTGCTGCTCGTGGGTCGTTCCGTTTGCATCAATGCAACGGCTGAGCAAATCGTTCGGTCGCACAAGCAGATTCTTGATGTTATGAGCGTAACTTCCCGCCATGATGCCGATGCTTGCGTACAACTGCGATTTGAGTTCGAGGGCGGCTTTCTCAGCTTCGGCGGCACGGCTTTCGAGGCGTGCCGAGTCGAGTTCCTGCTGGAGAATCTTGCGGCTCAGTTCCTCCGACGCTTGCTCCGCAGCCTGTTGTTTTACCTGTGTTTCGAGCAATTCCTGCTCTGCGATTTGGTGTGCGACCTGAGCTTGAAGCAATGCCCGTTCCCGATGTTCGGTTGCGTGAGCCGTGCGAAGTCGCACGAGTTCGCGTGCCCGCTCTCGCTTGAGAAACCGCAGTACAAGCCACGCAACAAAGAGCGTCGTGGGAATCAGGACTGATGCTGTGACCGTTTGCCAGAACTGGAATTCGTCCTGTTGCTTCTGCATCTGGTGATACGTGTGAAGCCGATACTCCAGGCGAATGACGGCAGTTGCGTCAGGGCGACCAAGAGGCGGCTCGAAGGTCAGCGTGTGGAGTTGCGCGCGGGCGTGGCCGCCGGGTTTCGGCTTCGGCGATTCCCAACGGATCGGGGTTGTGTCGCGTCCGGCAGGCGCGCTGACTCTCGCGTAATCGACCTCCAGTTTGTACACCTCCGGGAACAACGGCAGTTGTGCCGAGTAGACACGCGGCGGCTCCGTCATCGCGCGGATCTGCTCGGCGATCTCGTCGCGTTTGTTCTTAAGTCGGTTCGCGTGATCTGGCGGCGGTGTTTCGTCGAGCAACAACTCAACGTGTTCGCGGGTCAGTTCAGCCAGCGTTTTGCGGAAGATCCGTGTGTTATCGACCCATTCTCGCATGTCGGCCCGGTCAGATTCTTCGCTCCACCACGCACGCGCATACAGCAGCCAGGCGAGCAATCCGGCCATCACGAGCCACAGGAGAATCAACGGCAGCAACCTCGCGAAGTACCGCCAGAACGGTAGTGGCGCGAGGTTCGGTAGCGGCGGAAGAGGCTCAGGATCGGGAAGGCTCATTCGCGTGTTCCCCCGTCGGGGTGATCGAGCGGTCGGGAGTGGACCAGCGCCCACCCAAGTTCACCCGATTGCCGAGCGTACACTTCCAAAATGCCGTCGGCGGTCGGCTTGCCTTTCTGTGGCTCAATGTGAAACACCGGCCTCAGAACAACAACGTGCTCACCCGTTCCACTGAGCCGATCTCCGGAACGATCGAAGAACGCCGGCCGCAACGAGTGAAGTCGTTCAGCCATGACGTCGGGCGAGGCCACCAGAGCGGATTCGCCATCGGTAAAGGCTGCGGTCGCGACGACTCGCGTGAGCCGAGTGTAGAGGCGAATGTCTTCCGTGCTCGACCGAGTCGTCCCCACATTCGGAGGAGCCAGTTCGTAGCCTGGCGGTGGCGCGGAAACCTGGCCGGGAACGTCCCACCCGAACGGATCGGCGTGCGTGAACAACACCAACGGAATGGAAATCGACCGGACGGGCCACGCGAACTCGCGGTCACGGAAGAACGTGTTCACGCCCATGCCGTCGCCGGTCACGGCAACGAGTTGCCGACCGATCATCGGGTTCCCCTGCGTGAGTGCCCGGAGAGTCCGACGAGCGGGAGCGGTGACGGTTGGGATCACGAGAATCGAGCGGGTGTCGGTCGGTGGAAGGTTCGCGAGGATGTGTTCCGCAACCTGAGCCTCGGCAGGGTTCGGACGAGTTAGTCGACCGGTGCTGAAGGGAACCGAATGCGTTGTCACGGCGAGTTGCGGCAGTCCAGCGGCGAGGGTGGAGCGCTTGTGGAGTGCTTCGCGGAACTTGAAACTGAGGTCGGTTGAATACGGGTCGTCTCTCCATTCGATTGCGTGTGCAAGAACAGGCTCCGTGCTGGGGAACGATTCGGCTGCGAGCGTGGTCAGCCCGACCCACGACCCTGCGGCCAACGCAGACACCGCCAACACACCCGGCCACACGACTGGTCCAGGGCGAAGTGTGGGGTCGGACAGCACGAAGTCGACGACCGAATCGGCCATCTGGCGATTGGTGAAGCAGAATCGGAACGAACGATCGTACACCGAGATGAGGTTCGGTCCGGGGTCGCCCCGATTGACGTTCTCGTTGTCATCGGGATCGACCTTATCTGCGGTTGCCGTGGAAAGGAACAGCAACGGCCGCGACGCAACCCAGTTCGCATCGCGCATCGCGTCGGCGAGTGTCCGGGCACGATCGCTCGACCAACCGCCGAGCACAGCGAGTGGTGAGGGCGTATTGCGGGCCAGTGCCTTCACCCAGTCTTCCTGCGTCGCCGTGTCGGTGACTTTGTACCACCGGACGCGGAGAGCGCCGGAGAACCCCTTGCGGCGAATCACCACTTCGGGAACGGCTGTGGTTTTGTCCGGGAATGCGCCGGAGTCGTCAACTTGGAGGCCATCTGGCCCGCCGTCGCCTGCCATCTGCGTTCGCTTGACGCCCCAGACAAAGTTTTCCCACGTCTCGAATGACGTGGGATTGTGAAGCCAGGCGATTTCGCGGTCGCCTGCGGGGAGCGGTCGAGGTCGCGCCGCCGACTTTGAAGCGCGCAGCCCCGGCAGGAACGCGATTGCCGCACTCCCCCCGACGAGGCAAATCAGAAAGACCAACCACCATCGCCGCATGATGCACCTCGAAAGAGTCGGTCCCTGGCTGGCTTCTTGGCTCCGCTCTTATTGTTGGTTGTCTGCGTGGCGAATGGTAGTCCAAGGCTTGTCGCTGAGATCAGGCAGTTCCTGTGAGTTGTCACTGATCGTCGCAAGATCCTCGCTACGAATAGGATGTGCCTCCGAAGCAGCGAGAGTCTATGATCTGACGAACTTTATTCCGATCAACTGTGATCGATTCCTGACTTCAAAACGATTCCGGCAGAGGGGTGGGGATGTCGGCCGGAATCGTTTTCCGACTCGAAATGCAGCTTTTCCTTGACATCGCGAACGGCAACTTTTTCCGCGAACCGTGTCAAGCCGAGTTTGCTGACCGCCGATCATAAGGGTGTCGCCTCCCACTGGTCGAAACAAGACTCTGGGACGAGTGATGACTCCGCGTGTTCAACCCGTCCCGGCGGCGCGAACAGCGGAATCGGCTGGCGGGAAGTGGCCGGGCGGGAGCGATCCGACAACCCCTTTGTCGTGAATCCCCGCCCGGTCTTCTCCGGTCGATCGGGCGAGCGGCCCCCGACGCCGTTCGGTCCCGGATCTTCCCGGGGGTTGGGGCGTTCCTGCCCCACCCCGTGGTGCTGGAGGTTAACCCCTTCCGCATCAAGGGTCGCGAGGAACACCCCGTTCTTTGCGGCCCTCGAAACCGACCGGCTCCGACTCGATTTGCACCACGTCGCACAACCGTCGGGCATGACGCCCGCGGCGCGATCCGAAGTGACCCCAACAACTCGGAGCCGGTCGGCCTTTTTCGCACGTCTTGACCACATTCCGTCAGCCCATATCCCATCAACACTCTCCAATACGATCCGAATCAACCGCGATTGCCAACGGCTCGCGGCTAACCCACACGTCACACCACACGATGAGCAACGCGACAATCCGCACTCTGAAGGCCCGTGAAATCCTTGACAGTCGAGGCAACCCGACGGTCGAGGTCGAAGTTGTGTTGGATTGCGGGACAATCGGGCGGGCCGCCGTTCCGAGCGGAGCAAGCACCGGAGCACACGAGGCTGTTGAACTCCGCGACGGCGACAAAACACGATATCTCGGCAAGGGAACGCAAACCGCCGTTCGCAATGTTCTCGACGCGATTGCTCCTGCTGTTGCTGGCATGAGCGTCTACGATCAGGTCGCGCTCGACACGAAGATGATTCAGGTTGACGGCACCGCGAACAAGGGGCGACTTGGTGCGAACGCAATTCTCGGCGTGTCGATGGCGGCGGCTCACGCTGCAGCAAATTCGCTGGGGCTTCCGCTGTATCGGTATGTGGGCGGCACCAACGCACGCATTCTGCCAGTCCCGCTGATGAACATTCTGAACGGCGGCAAGCACGCGGACAGCACTGTCGATTTCCAGGAGTTCATGATTATGCCCATCGGGGCCAAGAGCTTCCGCGAAGGGCTGCGGATGGGTGCGGAAGTGTTCCACAGCCTGAAGAAAGTGTTGCACGATAAGGGACTGAACACGGCAGTCGGCGACGAGGGCGGCTTCGCTCCGAACATTCCCTCGGCCGACGACGCACTCGCCACGATTTCGACCGCGATCGAAAAAGCGGGCTACAAGGTTGGCGAGCAGATCGCGTTCGCGATGGACGCCGCTTGCACCGAGTTGTTCGAGGAAGCGAAGCACAAGGGCAAGGAGGGCTATTGCTTCTTCAAGAGCGCTCCGGACAAGGTGATTTCGTCCGACGAGATGATCGACCTGTGGGCGAAACTGTGTGCGAAGTATCCGATCATCTCGATCGAGGATGGGCTGTCGGAAGACGACTGGGCGGGGTGGAAGAAGCTCACCACGAAGCTCGGCTGCAAGGTGCAACTTGTGGGCGACGACCTGTTCGTGACGAACACGGAACGGCTCAAGCGTGGCATCGCCGAGGGCTGCGGCAACAGCATTCTCGTGAAGGTGAATCAGATCGGCACGCTGACCGAAACGCTCGATGCGGTTGGCTGGGCGATGCGGAACAAGTTCACGGCGATCATGAGCCACCGCAGCGGCGAAACGGAAGACGTGACCATCGCGGATTTGGCTGTCGCGACGAACTGCGGGCAGATCAAGACTGGCAGCGCGAGCCGCACGGACCGCATCGCGAAGTACAACCAATTGCTGCGGATCGAGGAACAGCTCGGTTCGGCAGCCGTCTATGGGGCAGAGTTGCGGAAGTAATCGAGTGTGAGCGTCGTGGCGTCAGCCCGACGG
>JAIOPV010000043.1:0-5379 GCA_021413735.1 Planctomycetota bacterium | reverse complement strand
CCCCCCCCCCCACGACGCTCACCGTGAGTTCTACCATGCCCACGTTCCTCAGTGATCCGCCGCAGTTGATGTACACGGTCTTGGCGGCGGTGATCCTCGTAACCGGTGCGGTGTGGTTCAATCGGCGAAGCAAGGCGGCCCTGGCCGTTTTCCTCGGGGTGTTGGGATTCGCGTTGCTGCTTCTGCTGCTCGATTACTCCTTCGAGAGCGGACGCGAAGAAGCTGTTCGCCGTGCGCAGGCGATGGTTCACGCGGCAGACGCCAAGAATCCCGAGGCGTTCGTTGAGCATCTCGCCGAGACAGTGGACTTCCCCAGCGAGAGCGGCCCGCGTGAGCCTGTGAAGCGTGACACGCTGAAAACCCACGCTTTCTGGGGAATGCTCCGGCAGTTTAATGTTCGCGTCGTCGGGTGGGATTACGCTGAGGTCGAATCCAACGACGCGAACAAGGTCGAAATCGGCTTCATGGCGAAGGGCGAAGCTGACGGGAAACCGTTCCCGGTTTACATCCGTGCGACGTTCACCCGCCAAGCCGATGGCAAGTTGAAACTTTCAGCGTTTCGCACACTCAATCCGGTCAACCGCACTGAGCCAATTGCTATTCCTTTCCTCCGATGATCCTCCGTGTTCAAACTCACTCTTCGCGTGCCGTCGACGATTCCGCTCGAACTCGACGGCATCACTCCTGACCGCCTCGCGAACTTATCAGCGATTGAGGTTGCGAAGTTGCCCGTGCAGCACGGCAACCGCACGGAACCACTCGGCGAATTCTTCGACATCGGCACCAGCACCGTTCCCAAAGCTGATCTCCATTTCGCAGGCGACACCCGCAATGTGAAGGGCATCGGCTCGGGCATGACGTCGGGCTTTGTCTATGTCGAGCACTCTGTCGGGATGCACGCCGGCGCACGGATGACAGGAGGCGAGCTTGTGATCGACAGCGGGGCAGGGGACTGGCTTGGTGCCGAGATGCGGGGTGGTGCCATCGAAGTCCGAGGTAGTGCTGGCAACCAGGCCGGCGCGGCGTATCGTGGTTCGCGTCGCGGTATGGCGGGCGGGACAATCTTCATCCGTGGTGCAGCCGGCGACGAACTCGGTTTGCTCATGCGACGCGGATTGATCGTCGTGGAAGGCGATTGCGGCGAGTTCGCCGGAGCGTCGCTGATCGCCGGCACGATTGTTCTGCTCAGGAATGCTGGTGCCCGCGTCGGTGCAGGGATGAAACGCGGCACCATCATCACCGCACGCGAACCGGAGTTGCCAGCGTCGTTCCGCTTCTCGTGTGAATATCGGCCGAGTTTTTTTCACCTTCTCACTGGGCAGTTGGCGCAAGTTGGGGCGAATGTGACGTTCGGAACTGGCAACCTGCGCTGTTACCGAGGCGATATCTTGAATGGCGGTCGTGGGGAAGTTCTCGTTTGCCCGGAGTAGGGCAATCTTCTTGAGTTGTTGCAAATTGTGATGGGGCATTGCGATGTGTCGAACGTGGTTGCTCTAATGAAGTTTCTTCCGGACGAATGAGATGGTTCCGGGCCTGAAATCGTGGTTCCGGGCCTGAAATCGTGGTTCCGGGCCTGAAATGATTGGTTCCGGGCCTGAAATCGTGGTTCCGGGGCTGAAATGATTGGTTCCGGGCCTGAAATGATTGGTTCCGGAGGTGGGGTGGGGAGGTGGGCCGGAACCAATGCCACCACGATCACGATCGAGAGGCCATCCGGTAGCCCGCAACGAACGCAACGAACAGCATGACCGCAACCGCGATCACGAGCACAGTGACCCTCGTGTAGCTCATCACGATGTAGCCGGTCATGTCGGCTGTCCGAGGGATTTCCTTGCGAGGAGCTGGAGGCGGTGGCAGCGGAACGGGCACCGGACGAACCGGCGGCGGGGCGCTTGCCTGCGTCACTAACTCGACATTCGGCATGAACTCTGACGGGCTGGGTGGAGAAAGCGGTCGCGAGGGTCGAGACGAAATTGTAGGTGAGGGTGGAGGAGCCGCGGCTTCATTTAGAAGCTCGTCGATCTCGGACAGATCAACTGGCTCATCGTTTCCAGCGAGACTCGGCACGGTGATTGTTACTGCGCAATACGGACAGGCGATGTCGGTGCCAGCCTTTCGAGTGGCAATTCCGAGCAGTTTACTGCAGGCACCACAACGGAACCGGATTGGCATCCGTATCCCTCCCATTCAGCCAACAACTCGTGCGTTCGCGTGTTAGCAAGAAGTATACCTTGCAACTTGAGTACAGAGCGCCGATTCCAGACGCTTGATCCACCGGCCAAGTCCGGGAACAATGGAAGAGTTGTTCCCTCCTCGCGAGGCTCCTCATGATTCCCCCTCATGCCTCCCGCTTCTCCAGGCGGACCGCTGCCCTTGGCCTGCTCCTCGGTGTTTCCGTGGCACTCACTGCAACCGCGGCCGAGACGATCATCCTCAAAGATGGATTCGTGATCCAGGGGAACATTCGCAAAGAAGTGACCTCGATCAACGACCCCGCGACCGGGAAGACCTTCCCGCTCGTGAAGGACAACGGCCTCGACATGATCGATGAGGGGCCGAAGGTCGTGATCTACAGTAGCCACGCGAAGCAGCTCGGAGAAATCGGAAAAGATGTGAAACTCCGTCCCGACTACAAGGCATACCAGATTCCCGGCGGACCTCGGAAGCGAAACGACCCCCTCCCACCCGTGATGACACCACGCGATCGGGAGGCTGTCGAATTCAATGCCTCGTGGCGTCGAACGATCACCGTCAACGTGCCACTCGGGTTCGACAAGATCGACCAGCAGATCACCTATCTTGATCCCTATTTCTGTTATGTGTGGTCCCCGACACACATCTGGCGGCTCGCCTACCGGACGTCGGAGATGGACCCGATGATGGTTCGCAAACTCCTTTCGACGCACGCCGAACTGAAGCAAGAACCGGGGAAGCCCGACGCTAGTAAACAACTCGCCATCGCCAAGTTCATGCTCGACGCCGGCTGGCTTCAATATGCCCGCGACGACCTCGAACGAGTCCGCAAAGCATTCACGGGCGCGTTAAACAAGACTGAACAGGAAGCGTTCGACAAACTGGCGAAGGAAATCGACGTCGCCACCGCAGGGTTGGTCACCAAGGAAGCAGAACTCGCGTTGAGTTCTGGTCGCTACCAGTACGGATCGGATTTACTGGCAGCGTTCCCAGACAAGACCGCCGAGCCGAAGCAGACCGACGACGCCACGAAGCTGATGGCTGAACTGAAAGTGACACGCGAACGCTACGAAACGGGCCGACGGTTACTCCGAACGCTCCTCGACAACATCACCGGGAAGGGCAAGGCAAACCCCTTCGTGGCAACCGGTGGCGGAGCCACTATGGTGGCGTTCCCCGCGAAGGAGCTGGTTGCCCCAACTTCCACACTCGTTGCAGCGGCCGAGGATGTGTACGCGGAATTGCACCCCGATTCTGCTTCTCGACTCGAGTTCTTCGTGAACCTCGCGTCGCAAGTCGAACGCGAAGTGAAGCAGGGGCGTGACCCGAGCAAGCGGCCGGAAGAACTCCTCGCGACTGCCATCAGCGGTTGGGTGAAGGGCAAGAATGGCGCGACGCCCGATCCCGAGATCGCCCTGCGACTCTGGGCGGCCCGTGAGACGGTGCTGAACTTCCAACGGGCCGACACGATGAACGCCCAAACGGTGATTCTGGACAACTACAAGAAGGGCAAGCCGATCAAGATTGACGAACTTGGTCAGGTTATCTCATTGCTTCCGCCAGCGTCGCCCGAGAATTTGCTCTTCCGGACAGGCACGCAGGTCATCGCGAAAGATGGCACACCCACCGGAATCTACAAACGCAAGACGGGCACGACCTCAGTTGAACCGGCTGGGATTCCGTACTACGTCAAGCTCCCGCCTGAATATCATCATGGTCGCGCTTACCCGGTCGTGATTGCGACGACCGACGCTGCGACCGACCCAAAGAATATGCTTGCGAGGATTGGTTTAGAAGCCGACCGCAATGGTTATATCCTGCTTGCTCCGGAATGGGGAAATCAGTTCGCGAACGGGCAGTCGTGGCAGTGGCGTGGCGAGGATCACGAATATGTGACGGCGGTGCTGCGCGACGCGATCCGCCACTTCTGCATCGACAACGACCGCGTGTTTCTGATGGGCGCGGGAGACGGGGCGAACATGGCGATGGACATTGGAGCATCGCATCCTGATCTGTTCGCGGGCGTCCTGGCGATGGGTCCAACGCCGAAATGGATTGGCATGTTCGACTACTACTGGCACAACGCGCAGAAGTTACCGTTTTACGTTGTCACAGGAGAGATGACGGGCGCCTCAATTCTGAACCTGCGGCGGATCTACGAACAGTGGATGCGCTATGGATTCGCGGGGTTGATGGTCGTGTACAAAGGTCGTGGCATTGAGTGGTACTCGGCCGAAACCCCGATCATGTTCGACTGGATGAGTCGGAAGAAGCGGGTCAATGGAACCGCGACGTTGCAGTTGGACACCGGCGCGAGATTTGGGTGGTGGACGATGCGTTCAACTGACAATCGCTTCTACTGGATCGGTGCCGAGAAGATTGCCGAGGCCAACTTGATCGACAATTCCAAGACCGGGAAGGCATATCCCGCGGAAATCAACGGAGACATCGGCGGGAACAACATCATCAATCTCACGTCACGCGGCGTCACACGAATTTCCGTGTGGCTGAGTCAGGAAATGATCGACTGGACGAAACCAGTTGCCGTGAACATCAATCGCGCTTCGGCACGCGGTTGGAAGACACGCATTCTTGAGCCTGACATCGACGTGTTGCTGAAGGATTACCGCGACCGAGGCGACCGCCGAATGCTGTACCTTCAGCGGTTGGAGTTCGACGCCATCCCGTGATCGGGTCAACCAGCTTCCTTTTCGGCGCTGTCGCCAAACGCTTTCAGGAAGCCACGAAGATGTTCGACCAGCACCGGCTTCACTTTTCCAGCAGGAAGGTTGTCGCCGGTGACGAACCACAATTTCAGCACTTCGCTGCCGTCGTCGCGGTCACCCTCAATGACCGACTCGCGACCGATGCCTTCGAGCCGACCGAGATTCACCTGCCCGCGCTGCCCCACGAACCACACTTCGAGCGCTGCGGATTCCTTCGTCTTGATCCGACACCAGAACCTCGATGAACCGAGAGGTCGAACCGTCACCGCATCACGCACATCCCACTTGAATTCCAAGGTCGGATCGACTTCGCGGAGCAACTTCAGCATCTTCGGCAGCACTGTGCGGTCCCACTTCACGCCCTTACCAAGCGGGAAGCCTTTGTCGCTAAGGTGCCACTTCTCGCCGTCCTTCTTCCACGGCATGTTCCCTTCGATGCCTGCGGTGGCAGTTGCGGTTC
>JAIOPV010000284.1 GCA_021413735.1 Planctomycetota bacterium | reverse complement strand
AATCGAACGCGCAACACGTCAATCGCAGTGGCGACTGCTGGGTAAACCTTCACAACGGGAACGTGCGTCGAGCCTGCTGATCCGCGACCAGCGGCCAGATCGGTTGCGCTCTCGAAGTACGTGATCCGCCGGGCTGGTACCTTGCAAACGAACCTCGACGGATCTTGGAGGCGCGATATGGACGACGTGCAAGCCACCGAGACGAGCAACCACGGGAACGAAGTCAGCGTATCCGCGGGCCTGCGCTCACGCAACAGCCTCCGGAACACCGGACAGCGGGCATACAAGATTCGTTCACGGCTTTCATGCAACGGGTGAGATGCTACGATCCTCCAGCAAGTGCGCCACGGTTGTGGCAATGAGGCGATAGCTCTCCTTGGTGTAGCCACCACTGGGAAGCATCACGACCGGGATGCCTCTGCTCCGGAACTGCCCGATTACGTAGAGATCGCGTTCCAGGATTTCGGCTGCCGAGAGCGCAAGACCACCCAGCGGATCATCGGCGAAGACGTCCGTTCCCGCGTTGTGGATGCCCAGACCAACGCTCGATGAACGGGTCAGCGAGTCGAGGAACCCCGGCAGCGAAGTCTTCAGAGTACGCAGGTATTCAACGCCGCGACATTCATAGGGCAACGGCAGGTCGCAGTCGATCCTTCGTCGGGATTCGCGGTCGAATGGGTAGATCGCCGAGTTGTCCATGTCGAAGATGAACACTTCTTTGTCGTTCAGGAATTGGTCGCAGACCCCGTTGTCTTGGTGGGCGTCGAGGTCGATGTACGCCACACGCTGACCATCACGCAGCAATCCCTCGGCCCGAAGAGATCGAACCGCCAGTGCGATATCCGAGAACAGACAGAAGCCCTCGCCTCGGTCCCGCTTCGCGTGGTGGTAGCCGCCTGATACATGAACTCACTGCCGCTGTCCCATTCGCCTCTCGTGACGCCTTGTTTTCAAGCACTTTCATCCCGTGAATGAGACAGACTCAGTGGGTTCATGTATGAGAGGTTGACCGCGACACCGCTGCTCAACGCGGCCTTTGCAGCGAGAACAGTGCCACGAGTGGCCCAGCGCATCGGACGCACGATGACCCAGCGGAGCAGCCAGCCCGGTGCGCGTTTCAATTGCGGAAGTTCGAGGGCTGCAGCCAAGGCTTCGGGTTGCCGGAGCTTCGCGAGGTAATCCGCGGAATGCACGAGGAGCAGTTCGTCGTCGGTGACAGCACGATCGACCGGGACGTGATGTTGCCACAATCGCCGACCGATGCGACGACGCAGTTCCTTCCAGGTTCGACCGTACTTCCGCGAATCGAACGGGTGCAGTCGCTCGAAACCGAAGAAGCGGATGTCGTACTGAGGACTGTAGACAACGGTGACCACGGAAGAATTCCTTTCGCCATCCTTCCCGCCAACTCGCCCTGTTCTTTGTTGTCGTCGCGATTGTGGCAGCCCTGCGATGACGCCGTTTGGGGGTACTGACCTCGCGTTACTTCTTGGCCTGTTCGCGAAAGAACTTCACGATCAGAGTTGGTGCTGCATCGGGATATTTGTGCCCTTCATCGTGGAGGAACACCACGACCGCCGTGCCGTTCTTTGATGAGTAACGCAGGCAACCTTTCTCCCATTCTTCGCCCTTGTCGTCGCAGCCATTGAGTTTCTTGACGCGGTCCAGCGTGCGGTTTTGAATCGCGAACGTGACAAGCGGGTCTTTTTCGCTTGCCGCGTGGAAGAGCGGTTTGGGCTTGGCATCCGTGAAATACAAACCGGCGGCCGCAGCGACGGGAGCAAACGCCGCGAACGTGTCGCCGCGTTTCGCCCACAGAAGATAAGTGAAAGCACCGCCATTGGAGTGACCGGTCGCATAGATGCGGTTGTCATCGACAGCGAAGTCTTTCCTCATCGACGCCAGCACCTCATCGAAGAACTTGAGGTCGCGGTCCTTTTGATCGCCGTCGCCAGATTGCCAACCGGTTTTCTTGCCCTCGGGATCGGTGAGCTTGCCGGGTGTGTTCAACCCCTGCATGTACACCACGATGGCTTCGGGCCACGTTTCGTGAAAGTGATGCGTTTTCGCGGCGTGTTTGGCCGTGCCACCGTGCCCGTGGAAGTCGAACACGAGAGGTACCTTCCCCTCAGTCTTCTTCGTTGGCGCGTACACAACCGCCTCGCGTTTCACGCTATCCACTTCCCAGGTGCGTGACGTCGAGTCCTGAGTCGGGGCAAGCATGAGAGGAACGTGCCCGAAATAACTTCCCTGGACGCCACCATGCGTTTACGATCTCTCCGACAGCCGGACGCATCGGAGGGAGTATGGACGCCTACTCGCCGGAAATCGAGCGGATGATGAAACGCCTCTATCGGTCACTTCGTGAGAATGACCGGCGACGATACGCTGCCATCGAAGCCACCAAGTTGGGTCATGGTGGAGTCGATTACATCGCTCGGTTGCTGGGCTGTGATCCCAAGACGATCCGCCAAGGTGTCACAGAACTTGAAGGCGGTGACGAATTGGACGCCCAGCGGATCCGAAAAAAGGGGGTGGGCGGAAGCGAGTGATCGACCTCTTCCCCAAGCTGTCGGATGTCTTCCTGACCGTGCTGCGAGATCACACGGCTGGGGATCCCATGAATCCCGACGTGAAGTGGACGAACCTGTCACGTGAGCAAATCGCGTGTCGGATGGCGGCTCGGGAGATGCCGATCAGTCGTCGCATCGTCAGGCAACTCTTGCGTCAGCATCGGTTCCACCGTCGTCGTGCGGTGAGGAACAAAACGATGGGTAACCACCCCGACAGGAATGCCCAGTTTGAGAACATCGCTCGGTTGAAGAAGGAGTACCTGGCAGCCGGTGACCCGGTCCTGAGCATGGACACCAAGAAGAAGGAATTGCTGGGGAATTTTTACCGGGAGGGTGTGATCGACACTCAGGAAACCGTTGTGACCAATGACCACGACTTCGCCAGCCACGCGGTGGGCAAACTCATCCCTCACGGCCTGTACGATGTGGGACGCAACGAAGGGTTCATGCACCTGAACACGAGCCACGACACATCGGAATTGGCGTGCGACAGCATCGCGGCTTGGTGGGAACAGCAAGGTCGCAAGCATTACCCCAAGGCCAAGAGACTGCTGGTGTTGTGCGACGGTGGCGGGAGCAACAGTTCGACCCAGTATCTGTTCAAGGAAGACCTCCAGAAGTTGGCAACTCGACTCGGTCTGGAGATCCGGATAGCTCATTACCCGCCGTATTGCTCGAAGTACAACCCCATCGAACATCGTCTGTTCTCGCAAGTCAGTCGTGCTTGTCGTGGAGTGGTGTTCCACACGGTGGAAAGGGCGAAGCATTACATGGGCAAGACGGAGACGACGACAGGATTGAAAGTGATAGTCGGGATCCTCAAGAAGGTGTACGCCACGGGCCGCAAATACTTGGACAGCTTCAAGGCAACCATGAAAATCGTCTTCGATCCGGTCCTCCCCAAGTGGAATTACACCGCTCTACCCAAAGTCACATAACCGGGAACTTATTTCGAACACGTTCCAGAGTCGCGGTGAGGAAGGCAATCATTCGTGGTCTCCGAAATGGGAACGATGGGCCTACAACCCCGCCGACACACGAAAGTTACACCATCGAACGCTGTTCCGTGTCTGCCGAGGAGCCAACTGCCGAACGCTTGCACGTTGTGCGGCGATAACGGTCCTGGGGCAGTCAAATGTCCGACAACCAGAAGACCGCCGACCCGCAATTGAACAACATTGGCACAGGGGAGCGGTATTGCCGGACGCACCGCCCGAACGCGGCCACTGTCCGTGCCCAGAGGTAATGCACGAGGGCGTCGGGGTCCAGTGGACTGCTTCGGCGTGCTCGCAAGAAAAGGGAACCCAGCGCTGGGAATTCTGTGGGATGCTGACGATTTGACGGACAGTCCAACTGCTTAGTTCTTGGCCATGGTGCGGGTTGCAAATTGGTGGGGTGTGAGGTAACCGATGGCCGAATGTTTCCGCTCGAACCGATAGTACCTCACATACTCCGCGATGAC
>JAIOPV010000042.1 GCA_021413735.1 Planctomycetota bacterium | reverse complement strand
ATGCGTGGTCACAACACCTACGGTAACTTGAACCTGAACCGCTCGGGTGCAGGCAACGCAGCGACAACAATCAAGTCGCTCAAGGCGAAGATCGGCATCATTCTGCTGTCGGGCGTGTCACCGGAGATTGTGATTGCCGATCCGTTGAAGGTGAAGAACAAGACCTTCGTGGGGCGAACGCTCGAAGTGGACTTCGGGAGCTTCGTTGAGGATGCGAACAACAAGGGGAATTACAATCTGGAAGTGACGTTTCGGAAGCTCGGCGTGACGGAGGAAGACCGCCAGGATTACAACTGGAGCAACAGCGTGTGGAGCAAGATCGACCTCCAGGATGCGGCGGGCAATCGCTACCAGTCATATGGGCCGAGCAACATCAACAACAACGGCACGGCGGTACAGGTAACGATTCCTTACAACGCGAACGATCGCCGAACGGGGAAGGTGATTAAACTTGGACCACCCGTGAAGTTGATCGTGAACGAATGGCTGTCGGTCACGCACGAAGTGACATTCGAGTTCAAGGATTTGCCGTTGCCGTAACAGAATTTGCCGCTTGCGGCGTTGCATCAAGTGCAACGCCGCAAGCGGCAAATACCCCAACCAGATCAATTACCAACTTCCTTCGTCGCTGTAGACGCGGTCGAAGTCGCCGACGCCGAGCCGCATCGCCAACTGCTGGAAGTCGTCAGCGTAGCTGTCGGTGGTGTGGTGCAGGTGTTCGGCCTCGGAAATCAACGGCAACAGCTTCCGCCGTCGCAACCCCGCTCGCCGCAGCACCCGCTTGAATGGCTTCAGGTCCGCCGCGTAGATGTGAAACAATTTGTGCTCGTCGAACTGCACTTCAATCGACTGACTCGGCGCCAACACCGCGATGCCCGTGCAGCCATCATGCGTCAGCAGTTCCTCGAACTCACACAGATAGCTCGCCAGCACCGGCATGTCGATGTGGTCACGCCGCAGATCCGTGTGGTTGTCTGAAGCAGCTTCGTGACTGCTTTCCAGTACGACGTGAACCACTTCGCCAAGCGGTTCCATCAACGCGAGGAACGTGTCGAAGAGCCGTTCCGCCGAAACCGCAGCCGAGAGCATCGGCAAGCGAACTTTCGCTTCCCGATCTCGGAAGATATCGACGCGGTAACCTTCGCGTGGACGGATCGGCACACCCGGACCAGGACGAATGGCGTCTGGAAGGGTGAACTCGCCGTAGCGATTCGTAGAGAGGAGTGCTGCCAGCCTGTCCGAATTCACGGCTCGCCCTCGCGACAAGGGAAGGAACTGCCCGAAGGCGTCGAGTTTCGAGTTTGAACGCTTCAGTTCAATGTCGGAAGCCAAAGCTTCCGCAACTTCAAACCGAAACCTCGAACTCGAAACTGAACAATGGTGTCGCGTCTTGGCGTGCGGCGTCTGGGTAGGGTAACCCGCGGGCAATCGAATATCGAAACATAGTCCCTGTTTGGCGTCGTTGGCGTCCATGCCGGCGGAATTATACCCACCCAAGTGCCGAAAAAGCACGAAACTGGCGATCAATGCGGGTGTTCTGGTTTTAAGGACATCGCCGTCGAAAGCGGGATTGCCGGACCTGGGGGTGGCACGACGCCAATAAACGGGTAAGCTCGAATCACGTGAGGGCCGAAGATTAAAGGGCGGAAGACCCCACCCCAACCCCTCCCCCAAGGGGAGAGGGGCGAAAAACCTCGGCTGGGTTTGCTCCCCCTTCCTTTCCAGGGAAGGGGGTTGGGGGGTTAGGTTCTTCTCTTGAGCGTCACCAACGACGGCGGTTCCGCCATGCGAATCTGGCTTTCCTCGCTGCTGTTTCTGCTTTCGGCGACGTGCTTCGTGGCAGCCCAGCCGCCAGCAGGGACGCCCGCCGACCCACCTGGCAAGCTCGTCATCCGACCCGGCGGCAAGGGGATCGAATTCCCGCAGCCCGGCGATCCGTCGCCAAGTTTGCCAGCGACTTCACCGGGATCGGACGAAAAAGCGGGTTTTATTGTGATCCGTCCGGGGGGCAAAGGTGTCCTCTTCACGACGACGCAAACCACGGAGCCGAAACAACCGACGATAAATCCGCCCGTCGCGGCACACGGCATCCTGAATGTTCCACCGCCCGGACCGCAACCCGTCGCTGCGAAGGGCGAAAAACCGCTGTTTGACTACTGGTTCGCGGTCGGTGTTGAAGGGCAGCGGGTTGGATATGTGAACTGGGCCGCGAAGGAGATTGACAAGAACGACAAATCCTTCGCCATCGGTGTGCGTTATCTGAACCTTACAGTTTCCAGATTCGGTAGCCTTGTCACGCAATGGGGCGAGGAATCGACTGTTGAATCCTCGACTGGAGAGGTATTGATTACTTCCATGCGGCAGGGGCTTGGCAAGGATCAGGCTCTCGCTCTGACGGGAACCGTCGAAGGGAAGACGCTCAAGATCAAAGGCGATGGGGCGGCAGCAGGTGCGAGTGATACTCCCTGGCCCGGCGGCGTTGTTGGCCTTGTTCGCGAGCCGAAGCTGTTCAAGGAACTGAAGCTCAAAGCAGGCGAATCGTTCGAGTACCCCTCGTACATTCCGACCGTGAACCGCGTGGTGAAGACCACGCTGACATTCGAAGCCGAGGAGTCGAAAGCTCTGTGGGAGAAGATGCCGGCCCAGAAATTGCTCAGATTCACGACCAAACCCGAGCCAATCGGCAAAGTGAAGCTGCCCGCGTCAACAACGTGGGTCGATGCCGAGACGTTCGAGCCGTTGATGATGGAGATCGACTTTCCGGCGCTCGGCGGGCGGCTCACGTTCCTCCGGACGACCAAAGAAGCCGCGACGGCAGCGGTCATGAAGCCGGTGGAAGTGTTCAATGTTCAATCAATCCGACTCGATCGCGAAATTCCGGGAATACATGGCAAGGGTTCCGTCGTCTACAAAGTGTCGATCCCGCGAGATGACGAGCCAGCTTCGGTGTTCGCCACTGATTCCCGACAGGTGGTGAAGAATCTCGACGAGAAATCCCGAACGTTCGAGTTGCATGTTTCCGCGAGCCACGGACCCGATAAGAATGCCGCAGCCCAACCAGCCGCCGGCAAGGAGTTTCTCGGCAGCAGCTTCTTCATCAACTGGGACAACGACGCGGTGAAAGCCCACGCAGCCAAGGCGATTGCCGGGTTGCCCGCGACCGCGACAGCCTGGGATAAAGCGGTTGCCGTCGAGCGATGGGTGAAGGCGAACATGAAGGCGTTTGAGTTCTCGCAAGCGATGGCGACCGCCGACAGCGTGGCCAAGACACTCAGCGGAGACTGCACAGAATACGCCATGTTATCCGCTGCGATGTGTCGGGCTGTCGGTGTGCCATCGCGAACGGCTCTCGGTGTCGTGTACGCACCAGGACAGGGTGGCAAGCCGTTCCTGGCTTACCATATGTGGTTCGAGGTGTACGCGGGCGATCAGTGGGTGCCATTGGATGCGACGCTCGGAATGGGCGGCGTTGGCCCTGGGCACGTGAAGATCACGGACAACAGTTGGCACGAAGAGAAGTCGTTCGCGCCGCTCTTGCCTGTGCTGCGAGCGTTGACCGCTCGACCGGCCTTCGAGGTGCAGAAGGTGAATCCGTGACCCGTTCGGACTGTTTTGCGAGCCACGGGGTTTATTCCCGTGGCTCGCCAGATTCGGTGTTTTCGCTCCGACTGTGAAATTTGAGTGTGAGATAGCTTCACGCTCAATCCGCGTCTATACTCGTGGAAGTTCAGACAAATGCACTCGCCATTGAAATGAGTGCGCAAGCGACCAAGGGGCAAGCGTTCCCCCACGATTAGGTTGTGATGTCGAGGCCGGGCAGGATGTCGAAGTGAGCCAGAACCGATGAAGCCGACACTCCGCTCTCCTATACCGGAGGTGCGGGTATGACCGACCGGGAGCCGATAGCCCCGGCCGACACGCCACCCCAATTGGACGAGAACGCGGCCTGCCGAGTTCTCATTCACCAATCGGGGGGGGCACGGACCGCCAACGTTGGCGGCCCAACTACACACACGAACGCACACCCGGAATCAGCCCTTCGAGGCGACGGCCCGCCGATGTCCCTGACGCTCGCACCCAGACCCCATGTTCGCGCCCCCGCAACCGACGAACCGCCGGCGGACCCAGTTCGCACCTGGTTGGCTCGACTCTCAAATGCGGTCGCCGAACTCTCGTCTTTTGCTCCACTCTCGATTGGCCAGCTGACCGATCTCACCGTGGCCGAAGCCGACGCTGTCTGCCGAGCTGCGGCATGCCCCGACCTATTCGTGATTCATGCACCCGATCACGTTGTGCGTGAACGAGTGATCGCGGCTATTTCGCAGTTGTCCGCGACTCGATCGGGTCGATGTCTCGTCTTGTCGCCGAATCCTGCTGCTGCCGACCGCATCACGGAACGCCTTGCGAAAATCGGCGAGACCGGCGTTGTGCGTGCCCTTGCCGACGACGAGAACCCTGCTCGGCCGTCGCCTGTGGTCTCGAAAATCACCTCGGCGGCAATCGGAACCGCTCGCGCTGATCGTTTGAAACGCGACGCCGCAACCGCAGTGGCCGAAGCCGATGCTCGCCTGACGGCCCTTGAGAAACTGACCGAACTTGCAAGCAAGGTCGCTGAGTTCGATGCCGAGATCGCTGAACTGGCAGTTCGCCGACAAGTCGTTGAAAGCGTCGTCCGGGCCGAGACAGATTCGCCATTCGCCACGAAGTTGACGGCGTTGAAAGCCTCGCACGAAGCGTTCGCGGCGAGCATCACGACAGAGATCGAAACGCTTTCGCTGACCCGCAAGGAAAAAGAAACCGCACTCGTCGGCGTTCAACAGCAACTCGACGAGGCGACGGCCGAAACTGCGAAGAAACCAAGCTTCTTCTCGCGGCTCATTGGCAAAGGCAAGCAAGGCCCAGACCCGGCCGATTTGGCGAAGCAGATCCAATCGCTCGAAGCCGAGATCGCCACAATCAAGGTCCGTTCCGCGGAAGCGCAATCCAAACTGACCGCCACCGCGACCGCTTCCGCTGTCGAACGCGAACAGGCGATTCTTGCGGAAGTTGCCAGCAGACAAGCCGAAGTCGATTCACACGTCGCAAGCAAAACATCCGAACGAGACCGCATTTCGACCGAGGCCGAAGTACTCGGCACGACACTTGGCGTTGTTCCCCTGGCAAGCGAACTCGCCAGCACGCAATACGCCGCGACGCTTGCCCTCGTGCGAGCGAAGGAACACGCCGTCGAGGTTGATCGCACGGCTGCTGAGATCGCTCGTCAGTTCCTCGCTCGAATGCCGGTGGTCGTTGGCACGCCGGGCAGTCTGCACGTCGATCCCGTCTTCGACCGCGACCCCGCGAACGACGGTGACGCTCTGTTCTCTCTGCTTGTCCTCGATCAAGCGGAAGAACTCGGCGAACAGGAGTTCATCCAGCTCGCGAAGCTCGCGTCGCGGTGGGTTTTGATCGGCGACACCGCCCCCGCCGACGAAACGAAACCGCATCTGAACGGCTCGGCTCCTCGGCATGGTCCGGGTCGCAATGGCCGTCCGGTTGAGCCGCCGTTCACGGCCAAACTCGCAAAACTGCTCGACCACGAAAAATGGTGCGTCGAAGGCGATCGGCTCGTCTGCCGACTGCTTCACGCAAGCCACGAACAGCGTCGCGGCATGACCCGCGAACCGCTCCTCGATCGGCCCGAAATCGAACTGCGGTTCTTGCTCGACTCGAACGGCGAACCGGCCGTGGCTGAAGTCGCGTTTCCGAGCGCGGCGGGCATCGGCCACGCCAAGTCGTTCCTGTTCCACCAGCTCAGCGAATCGCTGCTGCGTCCGCATGGCGCCCTTACCTGGGATCACTCGCCGAATGCAATCACTGCGTGCTGGCTCGATGCCGAACGCGGGACCGCTGACTCCACCTGGATCGACCTGGAGCCTGGCGTTCGCGAGAAAGTGGTTGGCGTCGGGCTGACCGCGTTCACGGCGGCGGTGTCATTCGATGTCGCAGCGGAGTGGGACGCGGAACGTGCCGCGGCATGGTTGAGCGAACGCCTTCGCTGTGAATCTACCGGACGGTTCGCGGTCGTTCCTCGCACATCTCGCGTCTGATTGCATTTCACCGCACCGCCAGAACCTAGGCGGTGCGTACACTACTCATATGCCAATCCTTCTGGTGTTTGCCCTTGCTGTCGCGTGCGCGCCGGTGAGGTGGCCCGAGTCGTCCGTCGGCAGTGGCGCGGAAAGCGCCGTCTGGCTCACGGGTGGTGCTCTCCTTGTATCTCTACTCGCATCCCTGACACTCAGGGTCTGGGTAGTCCGCACGCTTCGCCGATCACCCTCACGCAAGTCTGAAGTCGCCGATGTCTATGTCCGCCTGCGCAGGCTCATGTTCTTCGTGAATGTCGGGCTCGTCACGATTTGCATCTTCGTGTTCGGGTGGGGCTGGTACGTGCAGCAAACATTCGTGATGGCCGGTCGCGTGGATTACGACGGTGATCCGCTTCTGGCGCCGTTCGCGGAACTGCTCGTCCCCGGCCCATACTTCGCCATCCTGTTCGCCGCGTGGACCATCTATTACGACGCCGAACGAATGCTTCACCAGACAAGCTCGCTGGGACCAGTGAAACGAGCATTCTGGAGTCGCCTCGGTTACTTCTTCAACAACCTCCGGCAGTTCGCGCTGATGGTGATGCTGCCTGTGATTCTGTTCGTTACTCAGCAGACGATCGCTCGCTTCGATCCCGAAACCACTCAGGCCGATTGGTATCGCTTCGCGTCGGTGGCGATGTTCCCGGTGCTGATTCTGTTCATGCCGTTGCTCATCAAGCCGCTACTCGGTTTGAAATCACTGCCAACCGGCCCAGCACGAACCAACCTCGAAGCGCTCTCGGCCCGGCTGCACTTCCGCTGCACAGACTTCCTGCTGTGGCCGACGCACGGAGCCACTGCGAACGCCATGATCGTGGGTCTGTTGCCACAGGTGCGGTACGTCATCTTCACTGATCGGATACTCGAAGACTTGCCGCCGGATGAACTCGACGCGGTGTTCGGGCACGAAGTTGGGCACGCAAAGCACGGACACATCTGGCTGTATGCCGTGTTCCTGGGCCTGAGCATGACCGTGTTGTCCGCAGTGGTGTTGCTTCTCTATCAGCAGTTGTCGGCGTCCGGAGTGAAGCCTCCGGCGTGGGCGAGAGGATGGCTTGCGTTGCCGCCCATGCTACTGCTGGGAACGTATTTGTTCCTCGTGTTCGGCTATTTGTCGCGACGCTGCGAACGGCAAGCGGATGTGTACGGTTGCCGGGCCGTGTCGTGTGGGAAGTCGATCTGCACGGGGCACGACGAGACGACCGTGTATCCCGAGCGAGCGCAAGGGCTGTGCCCGACGGGAATCCGCACGTTTGTGCGTGCCCTGGAGCGGGTCGGGTTGGTGAACACTCACGGCGACCCCGAAGCTGAAAAGGGTCGTGCGTCGCTCGGAGCGATGGTGCGGGGCTTTCTGAGTTGGCTGCGTGCGTGGCAGCATTCGACGATGTCGCGGCGAGTGGCATTCTTATTGAGCTTGATTGGCGATCCCGAAAAGGAGCGACGATTCCAGCGAGCGGTGACGGTGTTGCGTTGGGGATTGATCCTGGGTCTGGCCGCAACGCTCTACGCTCTCGGCGACACCGTCGGCTGGCACGAGTTGTTACAAGTCTTGTGAGGTGAGTGTGCTTTGCTGAAACCCTGGGAAGGCTTGGGCCGCCACGGAGGTGTGATGAAACCCTTGTGAGTCACGGAGGGTAGCTCGGGGTAGCTCCGAGTTCCCACATGATCCGCCCAGCACTTCTGATTGTCGCGTTCGCCGGTCCACTCGCAGCGGCCGACGATAAGCCGATGAGTAAGCACGGCACCTTCCCAGACGAATCCATCAAGGTCGGGAAGGACACGCGGACATTCCGGCTCGTGGTGCCGAAGTCGGTCGATCTGGCGAAGCCTGCACCACTTGTGATCGCGTTCCACGGCATGGGCATCGACAGCAAGGATCTGATGCCGAAGTACACGAAACTCGATGACCTCGCGGACGACAAGAAGTTCGTCCTCGTCTACCCCGAGGCGAAGGGGAAAGCCTGGGGACTACTGCCCGACAAGGTAAAGGCTGATCTCGCGTTCTTCGACGCACTGCTCGATGATGTGAAATCACGACACAAGATCGACCCGGATCGCATTTATGTTCTGGGCATGTCGAACGGCGGTTATTTCGCGCATCTGGTCGGTAAGGAACGCTCGAAGACGATTGCGGCGGTTGCGTCGCACTCTGGGCCGCTCGGACTGCAAACGCTTGGCGGAGTCAACGCCGACCGCAAGTTCCCCGTGATGATTGTTCACGGCGATAAGGATAAACTGCTACCCGTCGAGATGGCCCGCGAGAATCGGGACAAGTACACGAAGGAAAAGCACGAGGTGAAGTACGTCGAGGTTGCGGGGTTGGGCCACATGTGGGCGTCCGAACAGAAGATCAACGAGCAGTTGTACGCATTCTTCGAGGCACATCCACTAAAAGAAAAATAGCGCGAGTGTTTGATCCGCCATTGACGGACTCCACTCCGCGCGGTGGGGAAAGAGGCGTTTGGCGAGCCGCGACCGCAAGGGAGCGGGACAGGTGAACCGCTCCCTTGCGGTCGCGGCTCGCCTTCAGCAGGCTCCTCGTCCCACGCATGGGACGCCGAACTCACTTCTTCGCTGGTTCTGGCTTCTTCGCTGCAGCGACGGCCTTCTTCGCGATCTCGACGAGCTTGTCAAACGTGCCCGGATCGTGAATCGCGATCTCGGACAGCGACTTGCGATCCAACGAGATGAACGACAGTTGCAACCCGTGGATGAACTCGCTGTAACGCATCTCTCGCATCCGGCACGCGGCGTTCACGCGAACGATCCACATCCGGCGATACTGGCGCTTCTTCGCCTTGCGGTCACGGAACGCATACACCCGCGAACGGATGAGCGTAACGATTGCCATTCGGAACAAATTGTGCCGACTGGCGCGAAATCCCTTGGTGAGTTTGCGAGTCCGCTTTCGACGAGCGGCCTGCACTTTTGGACTACCCGCACGCATGATTCAATCCTCTTCGTATTTGGTGTTTAGTGTTTTGTGTTTTTGGTTTGTTGAGCGCGTCTGGTGTTTGTGCTTCGCAGATTGGGAACATCGAGCGGTGTCCCGAACATTGCAAAACACGAAATACCAAACACTAAACACCACCGTCACAACACGCCGAGCGCGATCTTGTACTTCTTCTGCACCTTCGGACGGTCACCGATGACACCGGCCCGACGGAGCTGTCGTTTTCGCTTGGCGGTCATGTGTGCGTTCAAGTGCCGACGGCCCACCTTGGAGTATTTCAACTTTCCAGTGCCCGTCACCTTGATCCGCTTCTTGACGCTCTTGTTCGTCTTGTTCTTGGTTGCCATTGGGGAATTCTCCGTGAGGGGGAGCGGCGATCCGTTTCGCGTTTAAGGTTTAACGTGAAACCGATGCAGCCGTCTTGAAGTCCCCCCGTCACCTGGGGGCGAGACAACCGAACCGTTCGGCTTTCTCGCGGGGGTGCCGTGCGATTCGCAACGACAGGAACTGAAAACGCACAAAACCCAGGAGCGGTCCTGGGGTTCGAGCGGCATTCCGTTCGGTAGCTGATGATTGTAGAACCGATTGGTGTCGTCGGAAAGGGCTGGTCGGCGCGAGTTTATGCGCCGACCAGCTTGAACTGTCATCCGCTCGCTGCTGGCTTCGCTTTGCTCGCTGCGGGTTTCGCAGGAGCAGGAGTCGCAACCGGTGTTGGTGCCGGTGTCGGGGTGGCTTCTGCCGCAGCCGCAGCGGGTTTCGCAGGTGCCGCCGCGGGAGGAGTTCCGTTCGACGCAGCGGGAGCCTTCTCCGCTTTCGCTTCTGGCTTCTCAGTTGGCTTGCCTTCGGTCTTCTCGGTTTTCGGCTTCGGTGGGGACGCAGGCTTGGCTGTGCCACCGCCCGGCTTCGGTGCGAGAAGCGCGACCATTCGCTTGCCTTCCATCCGGGCCGGCGACTCGACCTTGCAGTGCTCCAACAAGGCTTCGAGGAGCTGGTTCATCACCCGCTGGCCTTCCTCGATGTGCTGCATCTCGCGGCCGCGGAACAACACATTCACCTGCACCTTGTCGCTGTGCTCCAAGAACTTCCGAGCCTGCGCGATTTTGGTGTCGATGTCGTGGTCGCCGGTCTTCGGGCGAACGCGAATTTCTTTGAGTTTTTGCTGGTGTGTCTTCTGGTGCGACTTCTTGGACTGGGCGTATTTGAACTTGCCGTAGTCCATGATCTTACACACGGGCGGCCGTTCCTTGTCGGCCACTTCGACGAGATCCAGACCGGCCTCGCGGGCCATCTCCAGAGCCTGGGCAGTCGGGACGATTCCGTGCTGTTCACCTTCAGCGCCGATGAGGCGGATGGGACTGATGCGGATTTGTTCGTTCATCCGGGGTCCAGCCGGGCCGCGTGGTGCGGCATTGCGATCGAATGGAGGGATTGCTGTATCTCCGTACTCAGGATCGGGGTGATGCCGGCCCGATTATCCGGTTCCCGATTCCGAGTGACGATCCACTGTCAGGCTCGGGATTCGGGAAGATCCCTTAACTTAATACACTTAACTTGTCGTACTCATGTCGTCAACAGCGCGTCGAGAAAAAGAGCCAGAAGAGGCTTTGCAAGCGTTTGACGCTCTCGGGCAGTCAAAATCCGATCCCCAACGCGAACACCTTTCAGACGATGAAACTTCCGTGTACTCTATATCCTGGTGCCGGGTCGGAGCCCTTGTGAATGCAGCGGTGTAAGTCTGCCAACCGAACAGGATTGCACTCCTCTGAACGGTTCGACCCGCCCGAAGGAGCACCGTTAGATGCGATTCATCATCGCCAACGAATTCTACCAGCAGATGGTTCAGATGCCGTACCACACCCCGGACTGCTACGTCCGACCGGGAGAGTACCTGCATCACATGTACCTCGACGGGGTGAAATACGCTATTGCCCCGGCCGTTCTCGATTGCCTCGCCGAAGCCGAAACCAAGGGCGACGCTGAAGCCATCGCTCACCTTTCACTGCACAAGATGCACTTCGAGAGCCTGCTCGCCGACGCCGAGCGAACCGGCACCCTCACCGACGAAGTCACTCTTCTCGGGGATGCTCCACCGAGCGATGAAGAGTCGATGCCGCTGACCGGGAATTCCTACACGCCGCGAGTGCCGACCAAGTGGGAAGACCTTGGCGTCGAACTCCCCTTCATTTTTGAACTGGCACTTCGCACGATCTATAGCCGTGGGCAGATCACCGGCAGCGAGTTGGCGGCCTCGATGGCAGTGCCGTTCCCGGTGCTCAACCCCGTGTTTCAGTCGATGCGAAAGCAGAGCCTCATCGACATCGTCGCGCAGCGTGGCAACAGCGGCGACGCTGGCTTCGTGTATGCGATCAAGCCGCCCAAGGGCGAAGACGCACTCCGTGACTGCCTTGAGAAGACGACCTACATCGGGGCGTTGCCCGTTCCGTTCTCGGATTACGTCGAGTCCGTTCTGGCACAAACCGTCAAGAAGTTGGTCGTCACGCGCCGCAGCATTGCCAAGGCGTTTGAAGACCTCATCATGACCGAGGATGTCTTCAACGAAATTGGCCCGGCGATCAACTCGGCACAGTCGATCTTTTTCTTCGGCTACCCAGGCAACGGCAAGACGAGCGTCGCGGAGCGCATCACACGCCTGATGGGTGATGCCATCTACGTTCCACACGCGGTCGAGGCGAACGGTTCGATCATCAAGGTGTACGATCCGATTCAACACGCTGCCGTTGCCGAGGAAGAAACGGCACGCGAGGCAGCCGAGAACATCCTGAAACGCGGCGGGAACCACGATCAGCGGTATCTTCGCGTCAAGCGGCCGACCATCATCGTCGGTGGTGAATTGACAATGCCGATGCTCGACCTCAAGTACAACTCGGTCGGAAAGTATTATGAAGCACCGCTTCAGATGAAGGCCAACGGTGGCATCTTCATGATCGACGACTTCGGACGTCAGCAGGTTCGCGCGATGGACCTTCTCAACCGGTGGATCGTGCCGTTGGAGAAGAAGTACGACTACCTGAACACGACAAGCGGCACGAAGGTTGAGGTTCCATTCGACCAACTGCTGATCTTCAGCACGAACCTCGACCCGCACCAGTTGGCCGACGAAGCGTTCTTGCGGCGTATCAAGTTCAAGATTGAGATTCGCGACCCCGACGAATCGCAGTATCGCCGCATTTGGGAATTGGTGTGTAAGGCCAAACGCGTCGAATACGACGATCGCGGCATCGATTACCTCATCACCAAGTGGTACAAGCCGACAAAGCGACCATTGCGGATGTGCCAACCGCGAGACCTACTCGATCAAATGATGAGCATCGCGAAGTACAACATGGAGCGAGTGAACTTCAGCCCGGACTTGATCGACGCGGCGTGCTCGACCTACTTCATCAGCGCCGAGAAGAAGGACTTCGGGGCCAAGGTTCGCATGGACTAGTGTTTGGCGTTTAGAAGCAGGGGGGAATGGCGGAGTGGTTAAACGCTGTGGACCGCGGGCGGTCCACAGACGAAACGACTTCGATCACGGTTCCTTCTCTCCCACTCGCGGAGCGACGAGCGACGGAATCCCCATCACAGCGGGATCGACGAGGAAGATGTTTCGCCGCACGGGAACGTCGGGCATGTCGATCAGCACCTTGTCTCGCAGTCGCAGCACATCGACAACCGCCTGAATCGCAAGGTGGTTCTCGATCAGGAAACGCCGCTCGATGAGCGTCTTCTCGCGTCGCAATGCGAGATCCTTTTCGACGGCCGCGGCATCTTCGCCGGCCTTCACACGACGATCCTTTTCGACCGCGAGCGCGGCTTCTTCGTGCGGAGCGAGTTTGTTGCGGACCGCGTGCCACGCCAGGAACGCATCGCGGTCAGCCTTCGCGGCTTCCTCTTTTGTGTAGGCCATCGCCTCGGCGGTCTTCAGCACACGGTTCGCACTCTCTTCCGCACGGCGACGTGTCCGCAGTGCGTCGGCCTCGGCTTCGTTGATGGTGCGATCGCGTTCCTGAATCGCCTTCGCGACCTTGTGGTACGACTCGACCACGCCCGGCGGCGGGTGAACGTCGTGCAGCGTGAAGCCGTCGATATTCACGCCGATACCGCCAACCGCAACCAAATCTAGCCGACGACGCAACCGACCCAGCGAGTCGGCCTCGACATCAGCCCGGCGAGTCGTGAGGACATCCGTGAACCGCCGACCGGCAACAACTTCACGCAGCACGGACTCAGCCTCGGCTCGCACGAGCGAATCCGCGTCTCGCACGCCGAAGAGGAACTGCCGCGGATCGGTAACGTGATACCGAACTGTCGCCAGCACTTCGACGAGATCATCGTCGCCGGTAATCATCACAGCTTCGTCGGTTACCCTGGCGATTTCGTCACCGTGACCACTCGCCCAGGTGTTGCCGCTTGCGCCAGCGGGTCGCCCGACTCGCTTCGTTTGCTCTTCGGTGAGTGTGCGGAACCCGACTTCGACCGTGCGAACCTCGGCGGGGCGAATCCGCGTGACCGTCTCGATGGGCCACGGCCAGCGAAGGTGCAGACCCGGTTCGAGATCAGCCACCGGTCGCCCGAACTTCTGCACGATGCCGACTTCGCCGGTGTCCACTTCAGCGAAGCACGTCGAGAGCCAGCCAAGAAGCGCCAGGACTGCCAGCCCCGACGAGACAGCTTTCCAGCGGTGCAGCAATCCATGCAGCAGTTCATCGACGGAGAAGCGGCCGAGCCAGTTGTCGAAGCGTCTGGCACTGTCGCGAACGCGAGCTACGGTGCTCGTTGGCGATGTTCGCTCGAACGCGAGCAATCGCATCGAGTTCAGCAGCACGAGCAGCGAACCAAGTTGGTGATAGATCACGCCCGCGAGCGGCGCCTTCTTGTTCCAGGCGTCGGACGACCCGAGCAGCGGCCACAGCCAGCCCGTGAGGATGACGCCGACGATGTTGACGCCGAACCCGAACACGATGATGTTTTGCTGGATGATGCGGACCGTTTCGCGCGACAGGCGCACGAGCAACGGCAGCGGTCGGAGCGGTTCGCCCATCAGCACGATGTCGCCGGCTTCGGCTGCGATGTCCGTTCCCCCGACGGCAATGCCAACCGTGGCACGAGCGAGTGCGGGAGCATCGTTGATGCCGTCACCGACGAACGCAACGGCGTGTGTCTTGTCTTTGCCCTCTCCCCTTGCGGGAGAGGGTGGCGAGTCTTCGAGCCGGGTGAGGGGTGAAGTTCCTACACTTCCATCGGCCGTACCCCTCACCCGCTCGCTTCGCGAGCTGCCCTCTCCCGCAAGGGGAGAGGGCGAATACCCAGCCACCCATTCCGCTTTTTGCGTCGGCAACAGTTCCGAATGCACTTCCGTCACGGGCACTTGTTCCGCCACGACCTTCGCCACGGCAGCGCGATCGCCGGTCAGCAACGCCACCGGTGACATGCCGAGCGCACGCAACTCCGCGAGCACCTCCGCCGCTTCCGGGCGAATCTTGTCGCGAGCGCCAATCAGTCCGAGGATCACGCCGTCTGCCGCGACGAGCAGCGAGGTTTGCCCTGCCGTGTCGAGTTGTTCGAGAGCCGCGATCGCAGCCGGAGAAATCGCGATCTTCTGCTCTTCGAGCAGTCGCCGTGTGCCAACCACCACCGCACGACCACCCACAAGAGCCGCGACGCCACCGCCCGGATGCACGCGAAACTCGGTCGCCGTCACCAGTGACAGCGCCTTGTCATTGGCCGCCGCGAGAATCACGCGAGCCAGTGGATGTTCGCTGCCCTGCTCCGCTGCGGCTGCCGTCGCCAGCACGTCGTTGGCGGTGACTTCGCCAAGTGGAAGCACGTCGCCGAGTTCGAGCTTGCCTTCGGTCAGCGTGCCGGTTTTGTCGAACGCGAACGCCGTGACGCCCGCCAATCGTTCGAGTGCCGATCCGCCTTTGATGAGTACACCCGTGCCCGCGAGCCGGCCAAGCGCGGCAATGATCGCGGCAGGCGTCGCCAGGATGAGCGCACACGGACACGCCACGACCAGCACTGCGAGCGCGGGGAACGTCGCGAGCTTCGCGGCCACTTTCAGCGTGGGTTTCGCCACACCCGCAGCCGGCGCGATGTTCAACTGGAAGTAGACGTTCGCGAGGAATGTCAGCATCGCCAGCCCGAGAACGACCGGCAGGAAGTACTTGGCGAGCCGATCCGCGTGACTTTGCAGCGGAGCCTTGTCTTTCAGTGCCTGCGCTGTCAGCGAGATGACACGACCGGCCACCGTCTCCTTCGCAACCTTGCGGGCTTCCACGGTCAGCGAACCGTTCAGTACGATGCAACCCGCAAGCACCTCGTCGCCGGGCGACTTCTCGGTGGGCAAACTCTCGCCGGTGATCGCGCTCGTATCGACCGCACAACGACCATCGACAACCACGCCATCAACGGGAATACGCCCGCCGACCTTCACGACGACCTTGTCGCCGACGATGACATCCGCCGTGAAGACGCGAACTTCCGCACCGTCACGCAGCACCCAGCAGCGTATCGGGAACAGTTCCGCGAGCTTGCCGAGCGCGTTCTGCGTGCGTGCGAAGGTGAAAGCTTCGAGGCATTCGCCGATCAGCCCGATGAACACGACCTCCGCCGCGACGAGTGGTTCGTCGATGAGGATGGCCGCGAGACAAGCGATGGCGAGCGCAAGATCGGCACCGACACGCCCCTCGAAGAGCGCTTCGAGCGAACCGTACAGCACGCGAGCCCCGCCGATGACAGCGGCGAGCAACGCATACCGCAGCCCGAACGGCTTGGGGTTCCAGACGTAGGTGCTGATGCCGCGACCGCCGAGCCAGTCGGCGAGTTGCAGCCAGAGATCGACGGCCAGTAATCCGCCGACGATGGCGGTGAGGAGGTACAGCCCGAGCGGTGACTCGGAACGGAACGGTTCGTCGGTGTGCGAGACTTCACGGTGCATCGCGGGTCAAGCTATACAATCCCCCGGAACAAACCAACATCGCCGGTTGAGAATATGTCGAACTCGAATGCGACCGATGCGCGAGCGTGGCGTGCTGACACCGTCGGCGAACCCGCGTCCTGGTATCACGCACTTTCCGAATCCGCTCTCGCAGAGTTCGAGCGATTCTTGCCTGTCGCTGGTCTGGTCACGGAGCTTCGCCCCGATCAGCGATTGCGGGATGCCGTCGCCGCGGACATCGGACCAATTCGCGATGCACTCGAAACGGGTCGTGGCTTCGTGGTCATTACTGCGGGAGCGACTGGTCGGTATTCGCCACGGGAGTTGACCGCGATCTACTGGCTCCTCGGCTCACTCCTCGGTCGACCGATCGAGCAGAACGTGCAGGGCACGCTCTTGTACGACGTGAAGGACACCGGGCAGGATGTTCGCTACGGTGCGCGGTTCTCCGTCACGAACTCCGAGAGTTCGTTCCACACCGATAGCTCGTTCATGGAAGTGGTCACGGATTATGTCGGGTTGCTGTGTCTGAACGAGGCGAAGGCCGGCGGCTTGAGTCAGATCGTGAGCGGCTACGCGGTGCGGGAGACGTTACTCGCCGGAGAACGCAAGGTTTGGGAGCAGTTGAATCAGCCGTTTCACGTTGATCGTCGTGGTGGCGTGCGACCGGGCGAGGAACCAACAGTTCGCTATCCCGTATTCAGCGAGAACGCACGTGGCGTGTTGATTCGCTATCTCCGTTACTGGATCGAAGCCGGGCACGAGAAGGCCGCCGTTCTCCTGACCACCGAGCAAATCGCGGCACTCGACACGCTCGACCGTGTGGCCGCCGATACGCGATTGCGAGTTGAGTTTGCCTTGCGACCGGGGGAAATGTTCTTCGTCAACAATCGCTGGATTCTGCACAACCGCACGGCATTTGAAGATCACGCCGAACCCGACCGTCGCCGACACCTGTTGCGTCTCTGGGTGAGCGCATAGGGTTCACAGAAAGAAGAGCGGCCGAGCCGGCCGCGGTCCACAGAGTCAAGACAATCACGTCAACGCCTTCACCAGCACGGCGGACTTGCGACCGCTCTGGTCGTACTTTTCGCGGCGGGCCGGCGGCAGATCGTCGGGCGTTCCGATCGTGAACCCACGCTGCACGAAGTACGGCACGGCTTGCGTCGAAAGGCAGAACAGTTTCGCGAGGCTCTTCGAGCGGGCCAGCGTCTCGGCATAACGAATGAGCTTCCCGCCGATGCCCTGATTCTCGTAGCGATCATCCACGAAGAGGCTCGCCAGTTCGCCCATGTTCTGCTCGGGGTAGACGTGCAACGCGGCACACGCTACCGGGTCGCGATCCACCTCGAAGACGAAGTAATCGCCAATGATCTTCTCGATGTCTGCTCGCTTCCGCTTCACGAGTTCGTCGTTCTCGATGCCCTGCTGAATCAACCCGAACACCGCCCGCGTGTCCTTTTTCTGAGCCTGCCGAATCGCCTGGTACTCATTCGCGTAGACCAGCGTGCCGATGCCCTCGTTCGAGAACACTTCGCCGAGCAAGCCTTCCTGTTCGCGGCCGTCGATGATGTGAACCCGCTCGACGCCTTCCTTCCCGGCACGGATCGCGTGCGTCAGTTTCGTGGTCGTTTCTCGCGACAGCTCCTTCTTGTGATTCTTCAGATACGTCTCGGCTTCCTGCACGGTCAGTTGACGCACAACACCGGCCGCACCGCGAATACCGCCTTCGGTGTTCAGATAAATCAGTTTGACCGCACGCAGTGTCTTCGCAATTTCCACGGCAACCGCGTCGGAGTTCAGCCGGAACGAGTTGCCGGTGCCGTTGATGCCAATGGGCGGTATCACGGGAATGATGTCGTGCTCGAGCAGCGTTTGCAGCAACCCCGCATCGACCCGCTCGACCTTCCCCGTGAACAGATGATCGACGCCGCCGAGGATGCCCGCCGGGTGCGCGACAATCGCATTTGGACAGGCGGCTCGCAGGTCGTTGGCCGAGAATCCTTCGAGGATTTCGTGCGTCACGCGGTTCGCCGCACTGATCGCAATTTGCAGCGTATCCTTGTCGGTGATGCCGGTGCCGTCGAGGTCGGACGGCACCATCTTGATGATTTCAGCCGCCTTGCGAACCTGATGTGCGGCTCCGTGAACGAGCGCAACCCTGATGCTCAGACTCCGCAGAAGTGCGATATCGAGGAGCAGATTCGGGAAGTTATCGTCTTCGACAACCGCGCCATCGACCGCAATAACGAAAACGCGGTCGCGAAACCGCGGCACATATCGCAGGATTTCGCGGAAGTGAGTGAGCCGTTCGTTCATCAGGGTTTGTGTTTAGTGTTTTCGTGTTTTGTGTTTAGTCAGGAATTGCCGACCGGAAGCCGATTGCTTACCAATGCAACACCGATCAGCATACCACCAAGCGTGTGGCTAGAATATCAGCACGGCGGAGCGTGGCGACATTCTGAACGTGCCTGCCCACCGAACTAAACACGAAACACCCAACACCCAACACAAACATGCCTGAAAACGTCATCATCATTGGTTCTGGTCCAGCCGCCTGGACTGCCGCCATCTACGCCGCCCGTGCGAACCTGAAACCGCTCGTCTTCCAGGGTAACCCGAACGACCGGAAGAATCAGGAGAACGGTACGCTGCCGCTCGGCCAGCTCGCCCTCACCACGGAAGTCGAGAATTTCCCGTCGTGGCCCGCGGGTGACACGCGGCAATACCTCAAGACCGCCCTCAAGGAAGAAGATCAGCCGTATTGGGTGACCGACAACAAAGAACAGCCGACCCATGGCATTAACGGGCCGGAACTGATGGCGCTGATGCGTCAGCAGGCGGTGCAGGCTGGGACGCGGATCGAGTCGAAGGACGTCACGAAGGTCGATCTGAAGAAGCGACCGTTCACGTTGACCACGCACGACGGCCAAACGACAGAAGCCCACACGCTCATCATCGCCACGGGGGCACGAGCGAACTACCTCGGGTTGCCGAGCGAGGAGGCGTACAAGAACAAGGGCGTGTCGGCGTGTGCCGTGTGCGATGGAGCGTTGCCGCGATTTCGAGGCAAAACCATCGTCGTCGTTGGCGGCGGAGATTCGGCCGTCGAAGAGGCAGGCTATCTGACGAAGTTCGCGAGCGACGTGCAGTTGCTCGTGCGGCGAGACAAACTGCGGGCCAGCAAGGTTATGGTGGACCGTGCGAAGGCAAACTCGAAGATCAACATCAGGTGGCATCACGAAGTGGACGAGGTGCTCGGCGAAGACAAGAAGGGCGTGACTGCTGTTCGCGTGAAGAACAACCAGACCGGCGAGAAGGTAGAAGTTCCGGCTGCGGGGCTATTCCTGGCGATCGGACACACGCCGAACACGGCATTCCTGGGCAGTCAGGTGGAACTGCACCCGACTGGTTACATCAAGTGGACGACGCTGGGTCGCACGTACACGAGCGTGGAAGGCGTGTTTGCGGCGGGCGACGTGGCGGACGATTACTACAAGCAAGCGATCTCGGCCGCTGGCACGGGTTGCATGGCGGCACTCGACGCCGAACGCTTCCTGGGTCACCACGGGTTGGTGTGAGAAGCAGAAAAGACAGAGCCACGGATGAACACGGATGAAACACGGATAAGACCAAAACCAAAGGCAGATTTTGAGTTCAGAAGAGATGCAACTTCCCGATCAAGGATCTCACTGAGCAAATCATTGGGGCAGCATTCGAGGTGCATAACCACCTCGGATACGGCTTTTTGGAGAAGGTGTATCAGCGAGCTATGAAGGTCGAATTGGAAGCCCGCGGATTGTTGGCCGAGATTGAGACTGATATTCGCGTGAACTATAAGGGTGTCGAGGTCGGGCTTTACAGGGCCGACATTCTCGTCGGTAGTCGAGTCTTGGTTGAGTTAAAGGTCGCGCCGAAGTACTGTTCGGCGGACGAACCACAACTCCTCAACGAATTGAAGGCCACCGGGATGAAGGTTGGCCTTCTGATCAACTTCGGTCGGCACAAAGTCGGGTTCAAACGCTTCGTCTACTGAACTCAAAATCTGCCTTTGGTTTTGGTCTTATCCGTGTTTCATCCGTGTTCATCCGTGGCTCTGCATTTCCGCCCGCTCACCCGCCGGATGTTTGGTGTTCCTTGAGGACGCGGGCCAGGTACTGGCCGTACTCAGTCTTCGCGCACCCGGCCACGAGGGCGGCGAACTGGTCGAGGTTGATGAACCGCTTCAGCAGAGCGATCTCCTCGATGCACGCGATCTTCAGCCCCTGCCGCTCCTCGAGCGTCCGCACGAACTGGGACGACGACAGCAGCGAGTCGAATGTCCCGGCGTCCAGCCACGCCACCCCCCGGCCGAGCGGGCTGACGGTGAGCGTCCCTTCCCGCAGGTAGTGCAGGTTGACATCCGTGATCTCCAGCTCGCCACGGGCCGACGGCTTCAGCCCCTTGGCGATCTCGACCACCCGGCCGTCGTAAAAGTACAGCCCGGTGACTGCCCAATTCGATCGCGGCTTGACCGGCTTCTCCTCCAGGCTGAGCGCCCGAAACTGGCGGTCGAACTCCACCACCCCGAACCGCTCTGGGTCGTTGACGTGGTAGGCGAACACCCGGGCCCCGCGGGTCACCCCGGCCGAGTCCACCAGCAGCGGCATCAGGTCATGGCCGAAGAAGATGTTGTCGCCGAGCACCAGGCAGACCGGGTCGGTGCCGATGAACTCGGCGCCGAGGACGAACGCCTGGGCGATGCCCCCCGGCTCCGGCTGCACCTTGTACTGGAGCCGCATCCCGAGCCGGGCCCCGTCGCCGAGCAGCTCCTCGATGCGGGGGGTGTCGCGGGGCGTGCTGATGACCAGCACGTCCCGGATGCCGGCCAGCATGAGCACGGACAGCGGGTAGTAGATGACCGGCTTGTCATACACCGGCAGGAGCTGCTTGCTCACCGACCGCGTGAGGGGGTACAGTCGGCTGCCGCTGCCGCCGGCCAGGAGGATTGCCTTCATCGGTCGGTTCCGTGTGGGTCGCGCCGGCCGCCCCGCCGTACGTCACGGCGTTACGACCTTACGTCTCGTGACTACGCCAGCTTGCCGTATTGCTTCTCGTAATAGCTCAGGTAATCCTTGTTCTTGATCGCGGCGACCCACGCCGTGTTCGCCTTGTACCACGCGATCGTTTCCGCCAACCCGCTGTCGAACTGAATCTGCGGTGTCCAGCCAAGTTCACGTTCCGCCTTCGTGCAGTCAATCGCGTAGCGGCGGTCGTGACCCAAGCGATCCTTCACATAGCGAATCAACGTCTCGGGCTTGCCGAGGAGATTTAGCAGAAGTTTCGTCAGTTGGATGTTCGGAATCTCGCAGCGGCCGCCGAAGTTATAAACCTCGCCGGGGCGACCCTTTCGCCACGCGGCTTCGATGCCACGACAGTGATCGAGAACGTGAATCCAGTCGCGAACCTGCATTCCGTCGCCGTAGACCGGCACTGTTTGATCCGCGAGCAAGTTCGACACGAACAGCGGGATGAGCTTCTCGGGGAACTGATACGGGCCGTAGTTGTTCGAGCAGCGTGTGATGACCGCCGGGAAACCACCATCATTTTCAAAGGTGTGGTGATACGCCATCACGAGCATGTCCGCGCCGGCCTTGCTCGCCGAGTACGGACTGTTCGGATGCAACGGCGTTTCTTCGGTGAACAGCCCCGTTTCGCCGAGGCTGCCGTACACTTCGTCGGTCGAAACCTGCACGTACTTCGCCACCTTCGCTTCGCGGGCGGCGTCGAGCAGAATCTGCGTGCCGATCACGTTGGTGTGAACGAATGGGCCGCTGTCCTGAATGCTGCGATCGACGTGACTCTCAGCCGCGAAGTTGATGACGTCCGTGACGCCCTTCATCGCAGCGCGGACTTGCTCGCGGTTGGTGATGTCGCCCTTCACGAACTCGTGACGGGGATTGCCCGCGAGGTCCGAAAGGTTGGCGAGATTGCCCGCGTAGGTCAGGCAATCGTAGTTGACGATTGTGACTGATGGATCCGACGCCAGAAGCTGTCGGACGAAGTTCGACCCGATGAAACCCGCGCCGCCGGTAACCAGAACTCGCGCCATGCGATTCTCCCGCACGTCCTGTGCAACGTCGCCAGTTTACCGAAACTCACAACCGATGCAACCGAAGGTTCAGCCACAGTGGGTATAACGAAGTGCATAACCGATTCCGGACGACATGCCCACCCCACCTCCGGCATTGCCAAATTGGATGTTCGGCTCCAGAATCGATTTGGGCAACTTGTCCGCGATCACGCTCACCGCGTGAATGCTCGGGCCTGTGATACCGTCGCAATGGCCTTGACAGATGGCGGGCATCTCGCAATGGAGACGGCAAACCCGGAAGTGATTTCCGACCTGGAACGCGGCCTCAATCAAGCCGACGTGTTTGGTCGGTTGTAGACCGCGCACCACACACACACTGGTATGATGAGGCAAGCCCAGGGGTGGACTTCACAGTTACCAACCGGCGACAACGATGTCTGAAGCCACACATACGCCGACGCCACCACCAGCAACTCCTCGCCGATCGTGGTTGCGGCACCTCGTTGCGCTGCTTCTGCTGATCGCGGCGGGCGGCGGGTTGGCCTGGATGTGGTATCACTCGCACTGGCAGGTCACCACCGATAACGCCTATGTGGTGGGGAACATCACTCCAGTCTCTTCGGAGGTCGGTGGCACGGTCGTGGCCCTCTACGCTGACGACAATATGGTGGTCGCTGCGGGAGACCCGCTCGCACAGCTCGACCCTGTCCCGTACCAACTGCAAGTCGATCAGGCCCAAGCCGACCTCCGACAAGCGCGAGCGGAAGCCGTCGCGGCCGAGGTGAACGCACGGTTCGTCAAGGGCGACCGCACGAACCTTCTGCTCGGAGCCACGGCCCGCAAGGATGAGGCCGATCAAGCCGTGCGAGCCGCCGCAGTCGAAGTCGAATCGCGTGAACGAACCCACCAGAAGGAAGAAGAAGCTCTCAATGCGTTGAAGGCACGGATTCCCGGGCAGGAGGCACTGGTCAAGAACGCTGACGAGTACCGCCTCCGATTCGACCGGCTCGCGGCAACCGGTGCGATCTCAGGCCAGGAGCGGGACAACCGAGAGGCGACTTACCGCGAAGCGGCTGCGAAGTTGCAATCGCTGAAGAGCGACGTTGCCTCTGCTGAGCGGGGCGTGCAGGTCAGTGAGCGACAGATTCAGGAAGCCAAGGTTCGGCTCGAACAATTCCGCCGTGCGTTGGCGTTCGCCGGTGCCACGGTTGGACAGGCCGAAGCCTCCCAACTTCAGCCCGATGTTGCGGTTGCCAACGCGAAGGCTGCCACGGATCGCGTTGCGCTCGCCGAGGCCAAGTTTCGACAGGCTCAGTTGCAACTCAGCAATTGTTTGATTCGCGCCCCACAGGGTGGGATTGTGAGTCGGCGCACGATCCAACTGGGTCAAACTCTCACTCCACGAACCGCGTTCCTCAGTATCGTGCCGCTCGACATTGAGGACGTCTGGGTGGTGGCAAACTTCACCGAAGACCAGATGGCCCGCGTGCGAGTTGGATTGCCTGTCAAAGTGGCCGTGGACGCGATCCCAGGTCGCACGTTTGAGGGCTGGGTCGAGAGCGTGTCTGGCGGGACGGGGACAGTGTTCTCAGTGTTCCCGGCAGACAACGCGACCGGGAACTTCACTCGGGTTGTCCAGAGGCTGCCGGTGCGTATTCGGTTCAACGGTCCGCAGAACTATGAGACTCGGATTCGGCCTGGGATGTCGGCTCATGTGTGGGTCGAAGAGACAGCGCCGGTGCGGAAAGCAGGGGACGCATGGTAACCCCTCGGACCTGGCTGTTCGCCATTGTCACGCTGTGCGCGGCTGTCGGCTGTGGCATCCTCAAGCCGCATACAGTCCTCAAGGGGCGATTGCCTCCGCCCGATCCGACGGAGCCAAGTGGCCCTCTCAGACTCGAAGCGGCGTTCGCGCGGAGCCTTGCAAACGTCGAGGTTGTGCGTGCGAACGTGGCTGTTCGCACGGCGACAGTGGGCCGGTTCGAGGCTTTGAAGTCGTTCGTCCCAATGGCGAACATGCCGCAATTGATTGCGAACTTTCACCAGTTCAGCGGGGACAAGGACTCGCGGATCATCTTCCCAGATGTGACTGGTGGTACGCCGCTTGTGGCTCAACCCGGCTTGAACTATGCCACGCTGACGCGAATGAATATGTTCTTCCCGCTCGACCCAGGTGGGCAGATAGCCGCGCTGCCGTTGGCGGAAGAGGGTATCCGGGCGAAGGAGTTGATGGAGCAACTTGTCCGTCGGTCCCAGGCGGTTCTCGCGGCTCAACAGTTCTACGAGGCGAAGCAGATTCCCTATGGGCTGCGGACAGCCGAGTTGGGAGTCAAGTATGCTCAAGACTTCCTGGCGGTAACGCAACAACGGTTTACGGAGAAGCAGGCGTTCGACCTGGAGGTGGTCCAGGCCCGTGTGGACGTGGGACGTGCGGAAGTTTTGGTTGCTGAACTCGGCAAGGAATTCGATGTCCGCCGACGACGATTGGGGGTGGTGCTTCACTCAAGCCGGCTACTCGTGCCGCAGGCAGAGGAACCCGTCCCGATCGAGGTTGAGGCCGGGTATCAGTTTGACCTGGCCGACCCAGACACCGTGGACCTTGGACTGATCCCGGACTTTCCGACCAGCCGAGAGGATGCGATCGCACGGGCCAAGCAGCAGCGGCTTGAGGTCAAGATTATGGAGGTTGGACTGCGAGCCGCCGAGATCCAAGACAAGAGGGACGTGCTCAGTCTTCTTGGACTTGGACAAGTCCCTCTTGGACTGAGCTTGAAGAACACCAACACAGCGAACGGTGGACTTGCGTTCGGAGCAATTTTCGGCAACACCTACAATGTCCCTTTGGTGGATATTGGTCTGTGGGCTGCCTTGAGACGTTCACGGCTTGATGTGGTCCGGTCCCAGCTTGACCTCGAAAAATCTCTGGTCGAGGTGACCGCCGATGCGGGGGATGCGTGGGACCGCTGGCAGTTCGCCGAGAAAGAATGGCGACAGCGTGAGGATGAGTACCGATTGCGGTTGGAGTCTCTGGTCCGTCAACGCCAACTGCTCACCGAGAAGCAGGTGATTCCGGTGGAGGTGCTGGCAGTCCAGGTCACCACATTGCAGGCCGATGCGAATCGCTGGACTGCGTGGTACAACCTCCAACTCGCCCGCTTGGACGTCCTGCGATCCACGGAGTTGCTGTTCGACTACATCGAGAAAGTGCGTGGTGGGAAGCGGTCCAGCCCAAGTCCAGCGGACCTCACACGTCCGCCGCAGTTGCCCGCTCCTCTCCCAGAGGTGAAGCCATGAGATCGCTGTGGGTATTCGCCGCACTGCTCGCGGTCTCGGTTCTCGGCATCACCGCACCGCCTCCGCCCGCTCAGCTCTGCGAAGGGGCTAAGGTCGAACTCCGGGTTCGACAGGTCATTCCGAAAGATGGACTCAGCCGAGGGGAGCGTTGCGTGGCCTGTCGGTCCAGACGGTGCCAAACCTGGACAATGGGGCTTTGACATCGAGGATCAACGGTTTACCTCGGCCCAACGCCGGAGAGCCATCACGTCGCTGTTCCTATTTGAAGGAGCCGTGTTCGGGGCAGCTGCGGCAACAACCCTCATTCACCCCAAGACTCCTGCGGTGCTAGGCGGAGCTGGAGTTGGACTTCTGCTTGGAGTGGCCTACGCCAGCTTCCAGCCAGGGCAGGCGGCATCGCTCGAACCCGGCGACACACTGGCCGTCGCGCTCGGAACAACATGTGCGAAGAAGCTCCCACCGGAGTCGCCGTTGATGGTCTACCCGGCTCATGAGCCCGAGGAAAAGCACAAGGGGAAGAAGCCATGAGCCAGCACACCAGGAGCATCCTGGCGACAGCGTTGATTATCGCAACGGGGTGCAAGCCGGCTCCTCCGCCCCCACAAACACCGGCCGCAGGCAATCTGCCACCAGCATATCCGAGATCCACGATCACCGATCCCAAGGTGGCCGATGCCGCTCGCGGGTTTACCACATGGGTCGAACAGCAACAGGCCAACGGCAAGCCAGTGTTCGAGCGTGTGGAGGTGTTGCCGCCAGTCCCAACCCTGCTCCCGTATGGCATCGGGACCTACCAAAAAGTTCCGCGGCTGCCGGTGGTCCTCACGACTGGTCCAGGTTGGACTGCTCTACCCGCCAACCAGCGAGAGGCTCTCACGGCAGCGGCGTTCACTGATCTGTCAGAGCGGTTGACGACCGCCAAGGTCGGTCCGCTCCTTCCGACTGTGACAATCCAGACTCCTCAGGGTTTGGAGTTAGCCTGGGTGAACGACCTGCCCCCAGGACGGAGGTTGTTGCATGGCGACGGCGAGTGACCGCCCCCCCTTCTTCGCGAGGGTCGGTGCTGTGGCCGGACCGCTGGCGGCACTCGTCTCGGTCTGGCTGACCACGGCTGGACACACCACCAACTTCCGCGAGATGAACGCCTCTCACGGTTGGATCTCCTCGGTTGGGTACGGACTCCATTCTGCGTACCTCTTCACCATCGCGTTCTCGATCCTGCTATCTCCGGTTCTCAAGTACCGGGTGTCGTCGCACACACTCACTAAGCTCGGGCTTGGGATGCTCTGTTCAGGTGCGTTCCTCAACGGACTGGACACGCACGCCTCATATAGCGTCGCAGTGTTCGGCCGAATCCTCGCGGGATTTGGAGCCGGTCAGGTGATGTGTGCAGGTCTGCGATTGCTTCCCGAGGCGAGGCCGGGCGCGGTCAAAGTATTCGAGGTTCTGCTGCCGGGATTCGGTCCGCTGATCGTCGCCGGCGCGAGCATGTGGTATGGCTGGTCCAATTGGGAAGGAGGGTTTCTCTTCGAGGGATTACTCGCATTGTTCGGACTTGGCTGTGTCATCCCGCTCAATCCCAAACCCGATCCACCACCGTCGCCAGCCAGCTCGCTTGGATATCTCCCCGCGTTCGTTCTTGGGATCGCGAGCATTTGGTACCTGCTCCAGTGGGGCCAACTGATGGGCTGGGCCGATGACCGGTTCGTGCTCCTTGTTGCCTTCGCTGGACTGGCTGGACTGATTGCCACGTTGTGGCTCTCTTGGCCCAGTCTCACGTTCGCAATTGTCCGGGAAGCAGTGCCGCGGGGCTTGCTCATCGGGTACGCAGGGATGGTGCAGTTCTTTCAGGTGTCCGAGACGGGAGTGTTTGGTGGCCTGTTCATCAATGTCAGCGAATTGGAACGCGCCTGGCAGGTCTGGCCCTTGAGTTTTGGAGCCGCCGTGTCGCTCCTCGTGGGACGGATGATTCCTAGCCCCGTGCGCCTGGAGAAAAATGCCTCGGTGTTCGGGCTCGTGTTGATAACGCTGGGGATGGCTTTTCTTTACACGAAAATGCTGGGCTGGCCGTACTGGAGCGTGTTGAACGTGGTCGAGTTCAACTGGTTTTCCGCACCCCAAACCTGGGAGATGGCTCCGGGCCGCTTCCTCCTGGGGTTCGGGTTCGGCCTCATCATCCAGTCGGAAATGCGCCGCTCGGATGGCGACCCTGCCTGCGAAGCTCGCATTGGAATTGGTCTTCAAGCATCGCAGTTCATTGGGGCCGGAATCGGAATTGGACTTCTATCCACCGCGTTGCTGGCCGGGCACCAGTGGCAGTATTCCTACACGTCTGACCGTGGCGATATTCAAGCGGTCGAGGTCGCGAATCGAACCGCGGAATTGCAGTCAACGTTTGCCGCCAGTGGATCACCCGAAGCCGCTCGACGAGCCGAGACGCTGATGTTCCGCTCAGTCAACTACCAGGCCGACGCCTTGGTGTTCGCGGACATCTATGCGGGGTTCGGGATCACGTCCGCGGCGTTGGCTGCCCTGTTGATCGCACGCATGTTCTGGTTGAGGCTGCTGCCTGCTCGATTCCGCCCCGGATATGTCCACTCTTGAAGGCGTCCTCAGTTCAACTGATCGGGTACGGCAACCCCTCCAGTTGCAGAACGGCCAGCGGGTACACAACTCCGCCAGCGGCCACATACTCGAACAGCTCCCGAACATCGTCACCACGCAACGCATACCCCGACAGCTCATTGACACCAACCCACGCGGCCTCCAACGATTCCGCGTCGGGCACGCTTTTCGGCGGCGTGTCGTCCGTTGGCTCACCCAAGAAGATCACCCGCATTCGCGCTCCGAAGTCCTGCGGCGAATGCTCGACTCGAATCACGCCGACGAGCCGGATCGGAATTCCGCCTTCTTCCCATGTCTCGCGAACAGCTGCCTCCGCGAACGTTTCGCCAGGCTCCACGCGACCCGCCGGCACATACCACAACTGACCGTGCTTCACCTCATGAACCATCAGGAACTTGTCGCCACGACGCACAACCACCAGAGCGTAACTCCACGTCGGAATCGGTTCTCGCGCCATGTACGGTGCTCCAACAGTTTGCGTGTCTGTCTGCTCTCAGCCGCCGCTCAGTCCGATGCTGCCGAAACCACCACGACTCACCGACGAAGATGAAGACGACGAAGATGGTGAAGGCCCACCTGCTCCCGGCGAGCCAGTCCGATACGACGTGCCAGAACTCGTCGAGCGATAACCCGAACCGCCCCACCACCAGTAGGTCGGGTGGTAGGAGTAGCCGGTCGGCGGCGGCAACGGCATCAACACGCCGTTCGCGTCGTAGACCCACTGCCTGCCATAACGATCATGTGGGAACGGGTCGGGGATTTGCTTGCCGCTGGTGTCGGTTTTCCAGTTCTCGGAAATCGCGTGACCCTGGGCATCGTACCAGGTGTGGTCTGCATGCCGCCGTCCGCAACCGCCGCTTGTCAAACATGCGGTGAGCATCAGCCCTGAAAGCAACGTCACCGTGATTCCGCGAGACATCCGCATCCGCCAACCCCCGCTATGTCGCTTGCTTCAGGGTTTTCAGAATGTAGCTCCGCACTTCCGCAACCGAGACACTCGTCGCCACTCGCGAGTTCGGAGGCAATGCCGGCGTTGGCCGCGCATCGACCACGGTCATGCCGCGTGTCAGTTCGCCGCGAGTCTCGACGTCCACATATCGCGGCTCACTCGACACCAACGCGGGCACCGCCACCGCCACCGTGCCGAGCACATCTTTCAGGTGGAAGCCTTCGATGCCGTACAGGTTGGAACTCGCACGGATGCCAAACGGCACGATCTTCCGCAAGAACTGACACGTCCGTGAATCCGGGTTCGGCAACTCCAACAAATCCGACGGCGAGAAGATCAGCTTTCGCGTCACGTCGAGCGGAATGAGCAGCGGGTGCAGTTCGCCGTGCAGCACCCGCTTGGCCGCCTCCGGATCAAGGTGAACGTGAAACTCCGCGACGGGGCCAGCATTGCCGGGCACATTCCAGCAACCGCCCACAATCACGGTTTGATCGAGGACGGCGGGAAGTGTTGGGTCGCGGTCGATGGCCGCGGCGAGCGTCGTGAGCGGCCCCAGATTGATGACCGTAACCTGCCGTGGGTTCTCATGCGCGAGTTCGCACAGCACTTTGTCGGCGGGGTGCAGCGTGTGCCTCGTGGCGCTCGGAAAAGTCACGCCGCCAAGCCCCCCCGGACCGTGGAGAGCAATTCCGTCGGCGTCGTACCGTGCGGGCAGTGCGGCTGCAAGCCGTGGCCACTTCGGCGGGTCGATGACGTCAATCAGGGTGTGAACGTTGGCGGTGGCCTGTTCGGAGTTCACATTCCCGGCGGTAGGCAGCAGCCCAACGACTTCGAGATTGGGGTCGTTGAGAGCGAGCGCGACCGCGAAAGCGGTGTCGATGCCCGGATCGGCGACGATGATGATTTTGCGTGGCATTGGTGTCCTACCGCGTGCGTCGGTGACGGGCGAACCGGTGCCAGACCTTCCATGTGGAAGGCTCACTTCTCTCATCTTATGCGTGCTTCAAAGGGAGAGGTATAACGAAGTCAGTGTTTGATTCCGGCTCACTTACCCACCCCCGTCCGGAACCATCCATTTCAGACCCGGAACCATTCCACAGCGCCGTCATGTCGTCTTCATTCTTTGTCGCTCCGCGAAGTGCTTCCAACGCCCCTTTCGCGTCCGGTCCCAGCCGAACGAGAGTTGCGACGGCATACGCTGGCGACTTATCGGGTGCGAGCATCTTCACGAGGAATGGGATCGCTTCTTTCGATTTCGTGCCCAAGTGAGCAGCCGCACCCGTTGCGATTCGGGGTTAGTCTGATTTCAACAACTCCGTGAAAGTCGCGACCGTGTCGGGTCCAGAGTCGATTCGCCAGAGAACGGCGAGATGTTGTTCCGGTGGCAGTGTGGTCTTGGCGGGAAGGCTATCTCGAAGGATTTTGGCCGCATCGGGGTCGCGGGCGATTCGCAACAACGCGAGCGCCACTTGACCTCGACCGTTCTCGGCGACCTTCTTGTCCTCGGCGAACTTCTTGCGAATCGCGAGCACAGTGTCTTTCGCAGCGGGTCCGATCGGGTCTCGGATCGGCCAGTAATCGCGCTACCGATTTCGTGGCCGGGCGACCGTCAAACCCGATTTGTCGAAGGACGTCCAGACACTCCGAACGCGTCCGTTCGTCATCGGACCACAACCCTTGAGTGAGAACGGGAATCGCCTTGGGACCGAGATCGATCAACGCCTCGACCACGGCCAGCGATTGGTCTTTCTTGTTGACCACTATTGCGAGCAATTTTTCGGCAATAGCATCTGTCTGCTGCGCCATCGCTCGCACGGCAAAGATCGCCTTCGTTCGCTCATCTGGGTCTCGACTGTGGAGCAACCGAACCCACTCCGAGAAGGGCTTGCCCGCGTAAGTCGCCTACTTGGTGGCTGGCGTATCCTTCGGCGGTTGAGCCGCGAGCAAGCCGCCTACGCCAGCGACGAACACCAGCACAGACAGCATCAGCGGCAATCGCGACATGGCTACTTCCTCATTGTGGTCGCACAAGTTTAACGCGCATCACCTGCGGATTGCACCGAATGCGAACGGGTTCCTTCCCGCTCAGACCGCGATTCACCACCATCACCATTCCGCGCTTCTCGAAGATGCCGTAATCGAATCGCCGTCCATACACGCTCGGCACGAAGATCGACCCAATCACGGGAACACGAATCGCGCCGCCATGAACGTGTCCGCACAGCATCAAGCCGATGCGGTTCCGGATGCCCCAATAGAAGTTGTCCGGCGTGTGACTCAGACACAGGCGGAATAGCCCAGGTGGAGCCCCGCTCAGATCCGGTGGCGGTGCGAACCACGGTCCCTCATGCCCCACGACGACGCACGACACGCCACGGATTGTCACGACTTGCCAACTGTTGCCGAATACCGTGTATCCCGCGGCCGTTAGTTCGTCGCGAACCTGCGTCGGGTGATGGTGCCGGTCGTGGTTGCCGAGGATGGCGAGCTTCGCTTCAGTTGCCGCGAGCCTTCCGAGAACCGGCGGAATCCAGGTGTGGTGCGAGTCGGTATCGACGTAATCGCCGATCAAGCAGACGAGATCGGGTTTCGGCCCGGCGAGGAGTTCATCCATGACGCGGTCGAAGAAAGCTCGCGCCGGGGTGCCATGAAAGTGGACATCGCTGACAACGAGAAGCGTTAGCCCTTCCCACTCCGGCGGCAACTCCGGCAGCGCGAGCGTGATGTCGGTGAAGTCCACGCGGAAGAGACCGTTGCCCGGCAGCCTGGCGACGAACGACAGATTCCCGTCGCCGATGAGTTTCTGACCGAGTTCGGGCCACAGGTCGCGGGTGACGGTCGATTCCGACACGATGCACCCGGACGGTTTCCGGAGCAGTCTCGCAACCGTGATTACCGGGAAGATGATGCCGCCGCCGACCGCACACGGCCAGACGTACCACCACACCTCAGCGTTCAGATGTTCGCGGATCAGCAGTGGGAAGCCGAGGATGACGAACGCCGTGAGTAGTCGCCACGCTTTGAGGAACGGTTTCGGCAACGCTCGCCCGAAGAGGTGGCTGAGCAGCGACGTCCAGAGGCAGAAGTGCCCGACCCAGGCGATGGCGAACACGATAAGAAGCGACGTTTCCGGCATATCGGCATGGTACTGGTGACGACACGACGCGGCACGTTCACGGGTTCTTGAAGCGAATGGCGGAACTGTCGGCGAGGATGGCGACGACTTCGTTCTGTGCGGGGCGAGCGACGAGAGTGACCGCAGGCGTCGGCACATCGAGCGTGAGCGTGGCGGTGACCTCAAGCGATGTCCCGGCGACGCGAAACCAATTCACCTCGTTGTGCGCATTCACCGCGACGACTGCCCCCGAACCGGTGAGACACGCCGCGACGTACCGATCGGGCGGTGGGCGGTGGGCGTCGCGCTGTCCTGGGTCGCGGTTGTCTTCACCTGAGAATCTTGCCCAGTGAAGGCAACCCTCCGTATCGATGCCAGCAACTTCCAGTATTCCAGTTCCGGGAGCGATCCAATCCACTACTCCCCCGACGTTCGCTCTAAGCGGATTCCACGGAGCGTGCCAACGAGAGCTTGGGAAACCCACGTTGCCTGCGTTTGAGCGAGTCCAATGCCTGACCAAACCGTCGGACCATTCCCAAATGTCCCCACGGGTTTCGGCCGTTTCGACGAGCAAATGCGTTTCCAAAGTTCCAGTGAGAAACACGTCCGTTGAGTCTCGTTTCAAGTTCGGACCGATATACGTTTTGTTCAACACAGGGGTGTGAACCGTAATCCGATATTCGTGGTTTCGGATCGCCGGGGAGGGTTGCAAGTACCATGAATCTTCCTGGGAGTCTTGGGACAGGTCGTCCACCACGCCGCCACTGCGAAAGGCATTCTTGCTCTCGGCCTCGAAACACCACAGAGCCACGGTTCCGCGATCTTGGAGCCCGTACACGATCTCGCCGGTGGAGTTGACCGACAACGCAAAGATGGGTCCGTTCGTGAGAGGCGTCACCAGCACCACGCGGTTCTCGTCGACTCGCCACAGCACCACGGCCTGTTCTGTCGCCACGACGATATCGGCTGTGCCGCGAGCTACGGCCACAGCCGTCACGGTGCCGTTCCCCAGTTTCACCGGTGGCGAATGTTTCGGAGCCGCCACGACAGGCGGAACGCGATCCTTGTGAAGCACAGCGAAACTCGCGTCTCGCACCACCGGACCCGGCCACGGTTGATTCTGTCCGAACAACTCACGAGCGAGGCGCACGCCCTCGGTCGAACTTCCGGTTGAACGCAGATGAGCCGCGAACAGCAACCGCACGCGGTCGGTCAGGTCGTCTCGCATCTCGGGCGAAAGGAACGGTTTGCCGACATCCAGTGCATAGTTGAAGAAGTGCCCCGCGTCGCTCGCCCGATCCGCGAGTCGGGCTTCCGCATCCGTAAGCAACTCCTGAACCCGTGGCATGTCCTCCGCGATGAGATGCTCGTCGAGCAGTCGTTCGCCACAGCTTAGAACCTCGGCAGAGATGCCATTCCAACCGCGTTCGTAGTACCCGATGGCGAGATCACGCCGACCGGCCTTCATGCGAATCAGATCACCGGCCCCGAGCAAGAAGCCGCGTTTCGCAAGCAAGTCCGCAGCCCGAACGTAGTACGCCACGGCACGGTCTTCGTCGCCGATGCGTCGCAGCAACTCCGCTGCCTTCTCGAAGTGTTCGTACTTCTCGAAGAGCCGCAGCGCTTCGTCGTGATCGCCGGCACGCTCGAACGCATTCGCGGCCGCCAACGGATCATTCAGCCGATCGCGGTACAGCAGCGCCGCATCGCGACACAGCCCGCCAGCCATGAGCACATTCGCGGCACTGCGAAGATCACGCAGTAACACGCCGTACAAATACGCGGCACGCCGGAAGTCGCCTCGTGCGGTCGCCTCCTCCGCGAGCTTGCGATACTCGCGAGCCAGTTCATTCCAGATGTCACCGCCACCGAGCCACGTGGTTGCGCTGCCACCCCCGGTGCCGATCAGATCACGCAGCGAGTAACGCGGATCGCGATTGCCAAGCCGGGCGTTGGTGCCAACCTTCGCGGGTTGATCCGGGTCGCCGACAGCAATCGGAGCGCGACGAAGCCCCTTCTCGATGTCACCTGATTGAAGCTGCCGCAGCACTTCCCGCAACGCCGCTTCCTGTTGGCCGAGAACCTTCTCGCTGAGTCGCGGCACGGCTTCCAACGCCTTGCGGGCAAGGTTGCCGCCAAGCCGAGCGAGCCCCGATGCACCGAGTTGCTTGCCGAGCCACGTGAGGAAGCCGCCGACCGCAAGGTTCACGTTCGCGGCCAGATTGCTCAGCGTCGAACCAGAAGCTGGCGGCCTCGCATCTTCCGGTACGCCGGTCGCGTCAGAGAGTGGGTTCGCGTCGTCGGGGGCACCTTCGCCGAGCATCTCCATCAGGGACGCGGGCGGTGATGGCCGTTCGATCACGCTCAGCGTTTCGGGTCGATCCGGTCGCGGCGGAAACGATTGCCATTCATCACGACGAACGCAGATCGGTGCCAGCCACTTGGTGACCGGGAGCGGCGTTGGGATGAACGACAGCACTTCGCCGCCCGGCAGCACGATCAACCCGCGTTTCTGCGAGAGAACCGCGGTTTCATCCAGCAGGAGCGACGGCACGAGGTCGGCGTCGGCAGGGATGAACAGATCGCCTCCAATGCGACGGAGACGAATCGCGCCCGGAAGCGTTCGCGTTTCGGCGTATGGAGGCATCACGACAAAGCCGCCACGAACCGCGAACACGGCAGGCGGCGCTTCGCCACCGAGACGCACGCACGCATCGACCAATGGCGTCGCGTCCGTGGCGAACAGCAAGTACGCATCGGCGGCGGTGGGTACTTCGCGTCGCGTCAGTCTGAACGGAACTTCCACTGCTCACCCTCCCGCATTCTGAATCGCACGGCCGATCTTCTTCTCGGCGTCGGGGGTCGCGGGACCGCCGATCAACGCTGGCGTGCCCCAGAACACGCCGCCCGGAATCCACGCAGCCGCTCGTTCCCGACGAACCACGAACACCGCGACAAGTTCACCCTTCGCGTACAGCAGCACCTGCCCGAGTCGATCAAGGACCGCACGCCACGGGCCAGACGCCGCTCCTTCGTTGCTGGGGAAACGTCCCTCATCGTACTTGATCGGTGAAGCTTGCCGCGCCAGTGCCGTGAACGGCACTTTCGGTTCGGGGAAGTTGTCCCAGCCAAGGGCGAGCGAGTACCGCAGTTCGCCGTTCAGCAAGCGGAAGGTGTGCGCGAACGTGCCGATGGCGATGGTCAGCCGGAACGGCTCCGCATCAAGGCGAACGTCGAGGGCGTTGTGCAACGCGGCGTGCGGTGCTGTGGCGATTGGCTTCGCTGCATCGACCGACTTCGACACAACTACCGACCGCATCGCATCGCGGCGGGCGAGCAACTCCCCATCTGGCGACAAGCTGAAGGCATAGCGAATCGAGTGCGTCACTTCGCCGAGGATGGCTCCGTGTGGTCCACGGAACAGCACAAGTTTCCGCTGACCGGCGTTGAGCAACGACAACGCGAGAACGTCGCCCGCGAGCTGTGCGGAGTGAATCGTCGCGCCTTCGAGAAGCGGCTTGCCGTCGCAAAGCGGGTTGCACAAATACGCGCCCGCCCAGATTCCTTCCGCTCGCCTTACCCGGAATCCTTTGTCGATGAAGTTCAGATATGGTTGCTCTATGGTGGTCTGCTCAGGAACCGATGTCTTGGAGAGAACCGGGAGTGTGAACGGTGGCGTGCCGCCCTTCGAGGAGCGGTCCCACGCGCCGCGGGCACGGCTCACCAACCCGGTATCCGTGACCTTGGAGTAGCGGCCGCCCGTGCCGAGATCGAGAGCGCAGCCGGTGACGGTCTCGGTGCGGAGCGTGATGCAATGCAGATCGGGGTACGCGGCCCAGCGTGCTTCCAGAATCGCTGGCCCCAGAAGGTGCGATGTGACACGACGAGTCGCCCGGTCATAGTGAACCGCGACTTGCTGAAGCTGTTGCGTTCCCGCGTTGGTTCGCCCGCATACGACAACGCCACCAGCCACGCCCAGAACCGCATCTACTTGATCGAGAACCACACTGCCATGAAACGCTCGCGGCAACACTTCCGCTGCCGAGCCGTCGAACGCGAGCCCGTGAAGGATACCGTTTTGGCTGACGATGACGAGCCACTCACCGGTCGCGTCGAACCCGAACATCTGCGGTTCCGCGAGGAGACCGACGCGAAACGGGAACGGCACCGGTTCGATGTCGCCGGTCCATTCGCCTGCCGCGCCGGGCACGGGTCGCGGAGCATCAAGTTCGCTCTCGGGCTTCGCGTTCTCGGCTGCCTCAAGGTCGACGCGGAATGAACGAATCGTCGCGAAACCGCTCAGGAGCCATTCGCCGAGTTCAGCCTTGCCGCGTTCATCGACCGCCAACGCGAACACGCGGTCGTTTGGTCGCAGGTTCTCGAACGGAGTCATGAAATGCCGCACGCTTCGCGGATGCGTTAGCAGGATCACGTCACGCGGGGCCGTTCCCTTTGCCGTCTCGTGGAGGGCAAGCAAGAGGCACGAGAACGGGTCCGGTGTGAGGTCGCTCGATTCCAGCAGGTCGGCGACGGCTTCCACATCCTGCCCGGTGATGTCGATTGGTCCGCGTGCGGAGGTGAGGAACAACCGGACCGACGCACAGCGTTTCGCTCGCGGAGCCAACAGCGAGAACGTGGCAGCGGCGAGCGCGAGCCGCACGCTTCCCCACGTTCGCACGCCCTGATCGAGAACGATCACACGCTCGGGTAACTCGGGTTGGTCTGGGTCTTCTCGCTGGAAGTAGAGCAGTTCCTTCGCGGCGAAACGACGGAGGAATTCGTCCGTGTCGAGCGCGAACTGCGACGGCAACAGTCGCTCGGGTTCGCCGCGCGTGGTCACGTCGCAGTATCCGCCCTGCGAGGGAGCGTCCGGAACTCGGCGACGCGGCGGCAGAGTTAGCCCCGCATCAAGGGCAGGCACGAGAACCGTCGCCCCGACGAGCCGTTGACGTTTCCGGGCGAGTTGCAGCAGTCGATGCTGGCTGGCTCGAAACGCGGGTTCGGGATAGTCGCGTTTTTCGCCTTGTTCTGGAGGTTTCAGATTCGCACCGTGCTGTCGGCACCCTTGGTTGCCAGAACCAGACTCTTCGGATTCGGAGGCGACAGTGGTTGAACCGCAGGCGGCCGCGCGATCACGGGCCGTCGTTCTTGGGCACCGCCGAGCTGCTCAACGCGAACACCGCACAGGCGATGCCAGCGAGAAAACGAACAGAGTGTGAAGTGAATGGTCCTGGGGAACCCTCGCACCGTCAAGCGAAAACGGCTGCCCTGGGGTGCGCTTCACAAACCCAATGGGAAACACGGAATCGCCCTGGGGGTTGGGTAAGTTTTCCTGTGGAATGGTCGGGTACGGCAATCCGCAGCCGAAACTTGAAACTCTGCCGTCCTCTGCCGAGTAATTCCTCGCACATCGTTCACGGAGGCACCGCATGTTCCGCCTCGCTCTCACCGCACTGACGCTGCTCATCGGAGGACTCACGTCCTCCGCTCGCCTTGCTGCGGCCGATCCACTCGATTGCGTGCCAGCGTCGGCGCAGGTCGTGGTTGTGGCGGATCACCCCCGCAAGCTCGCCGAGGCCATCACCGGGTTGGATGCCTTCAAGGACGCCCAGAAGCTCGCTCCCGTTCGCCAAATCTACGACTCCGCGCAGGCACGCCGGGCACTACAACTGCTCGCGTTCGCTGAAAAGGATCTCGGGGCGAAGTGGCCCGAACTCCTCGATCAACTCGCCGGCAATGGCGTCGCGTTGGCGTTTCATTACGATGGCGACGACCTTCAACCGCTGGTGTTCGTGGCGGAAGGCAAGGACGAGAAGCAGTCGGCCAAAGCTCTGGAACTCATCGTTGGAGTGATCGACGAAGAACTCGCTCGCCAGGGTTCCAAGACCAGCGTGAAACGCACGAAGATCGTGGGCGTCGAAGCATTCTCGGTTGGCGACGATGTTCATTTCGCACGGATTGCGGCTACTCTGTTGGTGTCGAACAAGGCTGCGAACCTCGAAGCAGCGATCAAGACCGCGACCGACAAGAAACGCCAGTCGCATCCGGCTCGTGCCGCAACACTCGGGTTGCTGCCCAAGAACCCGTCGGCGTGGTTGTGGCTCGATCTCGCCTCCATCAAGAAATCGAAGGCGTCGAAAGACTTCTTCGACTCCACACGGCAAGACTTCCTCCAGACGCTCGTTCTCGGCGCGACCATCGACACCATTCAGCGGTCGAACTTCCTCGCGCTGGGACTGTATCAGGAGAAGACCGGTTTCCGTCTCGCATTACGGATGCCAGCGGGTCGCACGGGCATGTGGTCGGAACTTGCGATGCACGTCCCGCCGAAGACCGCACCGGGAACGCTTCCGTTGTTGGAACCCCCCGGCACGATCTACAGCCACAGCTTGCATCTCGACGTCGGCTACATGTGGAAGAACCGCGACAAGCTCCTCAGTGACGAGATGCGTGGCAACATCGAGATGGGTGAGAAACAGATTTCCAAGATATTGCCGTCGAACGTGAAGCTCGGCGACCTGCTGGAAATGTGGGGGCCGTATCACCGCGTCGTTGTCGTGAATCACGATCAGCGACCGTACAAAACCGAGCCATCGCGGAAGTTGCCCGCATTCGGATACGTCGGCAGTGCTCGCGACAAGAAGTTCGGGCCGTCGCTCGATCCGGTTCTTCGCGCTGCCGGGCTGATCGGCACGCTGCAATACGGCCTCAAGCTGACCGAGCTCGAACACGAAGGCGTGCCGCTTGTGGTGTATCGTTTCCCCGAGAACAAGACGCTCGCCGACGATCCGGACGGGCTGCGGTTCAACTTTGAGCCGTGCTTCGCGGTGGTGGGCGAGGAGTTGGTTCTCGCGTCGACCGTGGAACTCGGCAAGAAGCTCATCACCGAGTTGAAGAAACCTCGCACGTCGCAGCCGACAACCGTTCTGCTGAAGGGCAAGTTTAACGCAGCGAACGCAGGCCAGACGCTTGGGGATTTCGCCGATGCGCTGACGACCGATTCGGTGCTGACTCGCGGCATCGGATTGGCGGACGCACGCAAAGAAACGGCCGGCCTCGTGGCATTCGTGAAGACGCTCGGCACGGTCGCGGTCGAACTCGACATCACGGAATCGGAATACCGCGTGGATGTGGTGTGGAACATCAAGTAACCCCGTGCGGGAATTTCACCATGACAGATCCGAAATGGGCCTGGGCACCCTACGAACCAACTGACGCGAACCCGTGGGATCGTCGGAAGGTTGGGCATCTCTATCGCCGTGCGGGGTTCGGTGCAACAACCGCCGAACTCGACACGGGCGTCAAAGACGGCCACCTGAAGACCCTCACCCGCGTCATCGACGGGCACGCGGAATCGGACGACTTCAGTTCCACGTCGGCGTTCATGGCGTCGGAACGGAGTATGCCGAGCGGCGCTCCGCAAGAACGTCTCTCGGCGTGGTGGCTCGACCGGATGCTCAAGACGGCTCATCCGCTGCGTGAGAAGCTGACGCTGTTCTGGCACAATCACTTCGCGACCAGCAACGCCAAGGTGAAGAACGCACGCTTCATGCTCGATCAATATCACCTGATGCAACGGCACGCCCTCGGCAGCTTCAGCGAGATGCTCATTGCGATGGGCACCGATTCCGCCATGCTCGTCTGGCTCGATACGAACAAGAGCACGAAACTTGCCCCGAACGAGAACTACGCTCGCGAACTGATGGAACTGTTCTCGCTCGGCATCGGCAACTACACGGAAGCCGACATTCGCGAGGCTGCGAAGGCGTTCACCGGCTACGAACTCAGCTACGGCAAATCGACATTCAGTTACCGGCAGCACGACGGCAGCGAAAAGAAGGTCTTCGGCAAATCGGGGAAGTTCAAGGGCGATGACATTGCGAAGCTGTGCCTCGAACAACCGGCGTGCCCGCGGTTCATCGTCCGCAAACTGTATCGCTTCCTCATCAGCGAATCGGACACTCCCCCGGCTGAACTCATCGACCCGCTCGCGGAGGAATACCGCAAGTCAGGCTTCGACACGGGGAAACTGGTCTCCGTGATGCTGCGGTCGAATCTGTTCTTTGCGAAGGAATCGTATCGAGCGAAGATCAAGTCGCCGGTGGAGTTCGTGACGGGAATCGTTCGCGGACTGGAGGGCACGGCCGGTGCGTTGCCGTTAGCGGAATCGCTCGAAGGGTTGGGGCAAGTGTTGTTCGCGCCGCCATCGGTGAAAGGTTGGGACGGCGGCCCAGCGTGGCTCAACGCCCAGACGCTTCTGGGTCGCAACAACCTCGCGCTGGCGCTCACATCAACGGAAGACACGCGGTTCGGTTCTCGCTGCGATCCGGCTGCGGTGCTGGCGAAGCACAACGGCGAGATCGTCGATTTCCTGCTCGACGTGTTTCTGCAAAGCGACGTGCAACCCGCTGCCCGCGACAGGCTGCACGATTACCTGAAGACCGCGATGCATGTGAAGTATCCCGCGTACTGGTCCGTCGGCGACGTGAGCAATCACCGCGTTCGAGCCGTGGCGCATCTGGTGCTGACGCTGCCCGAATTCCAACTGAACTGAGGAGTTTCCCATGTCCACTCGCCGCGACTTCCTTAAAGACTCCTCGCTCCTCGGGTTCGGGGCCACTATCCCGACGTTCCTCGGGCAGTCGGCACTTGCCGCACGCACCGCCGACAAGCCTGGCGCGAAGGATACCATTCTCGTTGTGGTGCAACTCACCGGTGGCAACGACGGCCTGAACACCGTCATTCCGTTTACGAACGCCGACTACTACAAGCTGCGACCAACCCTCGCCATCGCGAAGGACAAGGTCAAGAAGCTGACCGACGACATCGCGTTTCACCCTGCGATGGCTGAACTCGCGAAGCTCTACACCGAAGAGTCAGCGGTGTGCGTCGTGCAAGGCGTCGGCTACCCGAACCCGGATCAGTCACACTTCCGCAGCATGGACATCTGGCACGCAGGCAGCACGGCCGCGAACCTCACCGATGGTTGGCTCGGTCGCACGCTGAAGGCGAAGCCGTCGCCTGCGTTTCACCTCGCGGCGAGCAACGAGACATCTCCGTTGGCGTTGGCGGGCGCTCCGGTGCGGGTGCCGTCGGTGGCGTCGCTCGACGACTTCAAACTGAAGACATCCGCGGCCAGCGGTGCTGACGGTGCTGCTCAGAAGGGCGTGATTACCGGCGTTGCTGATACGTCGAGTGGTGGCAACGGACTGCTGGATTTCGTGTCTCGCACGCAGATGAACACCTACGCGAGCAGTGAGAAACTGGCGGCACTTGGAAAGTCATACAAGCCGAAGGTTCCGTATCCGAACACGGCACTCGCGAACAAGCTGAAGCTCGCGGCGCAACTCATCGACGGCGGCATCGGTGCCCGCATCTTCTACGTCGCCCTCGACGGCTTCGACACGCACTCGGGGCAAGGCGGCGCGACGGGCGCTCACGCGGATCTGTTGCAGCAAGTTTCGGATGGCATCTCAGCGTTCTATCGTGATCTCGCAGGTCACGGGCACAAGGATCGGCTGTGCGTGATGACGTTCTCGGAGTTCGGTCGACGGGCGAAGGAGAACGGCAGCAAGGGCACCGACCACGGCAGCGGCGCACCGATGATGTTGGTCGGCGGCAACGTGAAAGCCGGCATCGTTGGCGAACACCCGAGCCTGACGAAGTTGGAAGACGGGAATCTCGTTCACGCGACCGACTTCCGCCGGGTGTATTCGGCGGTGCTGGAGCAATGGCTCGGCGTCGATGCGAAGGCCGTGCTGGGTGGTGAATTCAAGCCAGTCGAAGTGTTCGCGAAGAAGTGATTACCTCCTCATCTGAGCCCGAGCGCCAGCGAGGTATTGTGGAGCCCCTCGCTTGGCGCGAGGGCTCGGACAAAACCACTTGTCAAGAGAAATTTTCACCTCTCTCTATTGCCGACACTCGTTCCGCGTTATAAACGATATCTTCTCACGCACCGCCGCACGCGCTCGTCACAAACGATGCCACCGCAGCGGGAGGGGTCGTAGTTGGCTCTGCCAACGAACCCCGCCACCAAGAGGATGACATGGCGAAGGATAAGGAAGACGCAGCGCCGGCAGCCGAGCCGACGCCAGCCGCAAGCACCCCCGTCGCGGCAGCCCCAACCGAAACAGCGGCCGCCAAGCCCGCCGAAGCCAAGGAAGCAAAACCTCAGGCCGAAGCCGCGTTGCCGACCGCAAACAAGAACAAGAAGCCCGGCGTGCCGCCCCGTCGCGGCAAGAAGCTCCGCAACCACCTCCGCAACGTGGAAAAGAAACTCCGCGAAGTCGGCACGATTCCGGTCAAGCAGGCCGTCGCGGAACTCAAGAAGCTCAAGCGAGTGAAGTTCGACGAAACGGTCGAAATCCACATCAACCTCGGCATCGACGTCACCCAGTCGGACCAGATGGTTCGCGGTGCGATCCCGCTGCCGCACGGTATCGGCAAGAGCGTTCGCGTTGCGGTGTTCGCACAAGGCGATAACGCGACCAAGGCGAAGGCAGCCGGAGCCGACATCGTCGGTGCTGCTGATCTCGTCGAGAAGATTCAGAAGGAAGGGTTCCTTGAGTTCGACGTGGTCATCGCCACGCAAGACATGATGGCGATGGTTTCGCGACTCGGTAAAGTCCTCGGACCACGCGGCTTGATGCCGACCCCGAAGGCCGGCACCGTGGTTCCAGCCTCGGGCGACCTGAGCGCCGCCGTGAAGGAATTCAAGGCTGGTAAGGTCGAGTACCGTTCGGACAAGACTGGCCAGATTCACGCGGGCGTCGGCAAGATGAGCTTCGACGAACAGAAGTTGGTGGAAAACATCAACGTGTTCGTTGAGCAGGTCCGCAACGCCAAGCCGTCGGGCGTGAAGGGTAACTTCATCAACGGGGTGGTTCTCTCCGCCACCATGTCGCCCGGCATCCGGATTAGTTTCTAACGGTGGTGTTTAGTGTTTGGTGTTTCGTGTTTTGAGAAGCCTCGGGCCTCAAGCACAGCACCAAACACGAAACAACTAAACACAAAACACGAAACACAAAACACCACAAAGTCATGAGCAAGAAAATCAAAGAGCTGGAGTTGAATACCCTCCGGGCGACGTTCAAGGGCGTGCGGGACATGGTCCTGCTCGAGCCATTGAAGCTCGACTCGGCGACCGACTACGAGTTTCGCAAGAAGCTCCGCGACAAAAAGATTCGCGTCAAGATGGTGAAGAACAGCCTCGTGAAGAAGGTCTTCACCGAGAACGGCGTGTCGGTCGAAACCGGCAGCGGCCCAACGCTTCTGGCGTGGGGCGGCGAAAGCGTCAAGGAACTCGCACTCGCAGTGACCGGTCTTCTCAAGGAACTGAAGAAGGACCCGAAGGCACCAGACAAGTTCAAGATCAAGACGGCGGTGTCGGAAGGCACGCCCGTCACGATTGATGTCGCCGAGAAGATCCCGACCCGCAAGGAAGCAATCGGCGGCTTGGTCGCGGCGATCCTCGGGCCGGGTTCGGCAATCGCCGGCGCATTGGTGGGTCCGGCGAACAACCTCGCTGGCATCCTCAAGGCGATCGAAGAAAAGACCGGCGGTGCGGCTCCCGCTGAAACGGCTGCTCCGGCCGCTGGCTGAGCGAACCCGACGAACGTTTGAAATGTCACGATAGTAAGGCCCGCGGGCAACCATCTGTTGTCCGTGGGCATTCCCAAACTTGGCTATTACGCTTCCGCCGGGCAGCTTCACCCGGCAGCTTTTTGAAAGGATATTCCCATGGCTAGCATTGCTGAACTCGGCGACCAGATCGCCGCCCTGACGATTGCCCAGGCTGTTGAACTGAAGAATCTGCTCAAGGAAAAGTACGGCATCGAGCCAGCCGCTGGCGCTGCTGCCGCTGCACCAGCGGCTGTGGTTGACAAGGGGCCAGAGCCCGTTGCTGCGACCGAATTCAACGTGATCCTCGAAGGCGGCTTCGACGCTGCCAAGAAGGTCGGCATCATCAAGATCGTCCGCGAACTGACCGGCCAAGGCTTGGCCGAAGCCAAGGCGACCGTCGAAGGCGCGCCGAAGGCCATCAAGGAAAACGTGGACAAGAAGGTCGCCGAAGACCTCAAGAAGAAGCTCGAAGAAGCTGGCGCGAAGGTCACCGTCAAGCCAGCCGGCTGATTGGATTTTGGGTTTTCGCCGCTTGCGGCGTAGCGCTCGGGAAGATCGCTACGACGCAAGCGGCGAAGGTCGTTAGCAAAAAAAATGCCCGGGTGGGTGGATTTTCTCAACTCACCCCAATACTATAAACCGGTAGCGGTCAAGCTGACCGGTTTTTTCGGCCCCGTATCCTTGTCCCACGACCAGTGGGAGAGGTAGACGGGGCCATCCGCGTAGCCAGTGGTGACAATGCGCGCGACCCACTTGCTCCGATGTGTCTCAACCTCTCGAATCCACACCATGCCTTTGCCTGTGGGATTTTACATACCCGGTGATGCCGGCTCTGCTGGCGAACCTACTGGGTGGTCGTCCGTGTCCATAACTCGCGCGTCGTGTGCGCCGGAGGCTTACTCCATGACTGACACGACAACTCGCCGTTCAAGCGTCCAATAACCACCCCTGCGTCCCGACGCAAGGCCCGTTGCCACGGGGGCAGCGGTCGCGCGTCGGCTTCGCCGTTTCTGAGAGCTATCAGCTATCAGCTCTCAGCCGTCAGCCAGAATGATTGCTTCCACTTGTTCTTGCTGATGGCTGAAAGCTGATAGCTGATAGCTCCTAGGGAGGAGCAACCCCGATGCCCATCCCGGCACAGCGTATCATTGTCCCCACGACCGAGCGTAACTTCGGACGCTTCGGCGATGCCGTTGACGTTCCGGATCTCACGGAAGTGCAGACTCGGTCCTACGATCGCTTTCTCCAGCTCGATGTCTTCTGGGACAAGCGAACCCCAACGGGCCTCGAAGGGGTGATGAAGGAAATCTTCCCCATTGAGAGCTACGACAAGAAGATTTCGCTCGAATACATCAAATACGAACTCGGAAAGCCCCGCTACGACCCGGACGAGTGTCGTCAGTTGCGGCTCACCTACGGTCGGCCCTTCCGCGTCTGGCTGCGCCTTCGCAAGAGCGACGGCACAGCCGTTGAGGAAGAGGTTTATCTCGGCGACATGCCGATCATGATCGGTGGCGGTGAGTTCATTATTAACGGTGCCGAGCGCGTCGTTGTATCTCAGTTGCACCGTTCACCCGGCGTTGACTTCGTCGTCAGCCGTGAGGCCGACAAGGATCTCCATTCCTGCCGCATCATCCCAGAACGCGGTAGCTGGATCGAGATCAATTGCACGAAGAAGGATACGCTCGGTGTCCGCATCGACCAAAGCGGCAAATTCTCGGCCCTCACGCTGCTCCGCGCGATGGACCCGATGTACTCGACCACCGCGAGTATGCTCAAGGAATTCCTGCCGGTCGAGCATCTGAAGTTCGGCAAAGACCCCGCAGCGGCACGTGCTCGGCTCATCGGTGATATCGAAGCGGGTGTGATGCCGATGATCGCGGCCGATGACGTCATCGACCCCGAGACCGGCGAAGTTTATTTGGATGCCGGCAAGCCGTTCACGGCCGACAAGGTGGACAAGGCGATCCTCGCCAACATCCACGAACTTGAAGTTATCGCGTACCCGAAGGACCCGATCGTTCTCAACTCGCTGAACGAAGACGGCACCGACTCGCACGAAGCGGCGCTGCTGAAGATCTATCAGCGGTTGCGTCCGGGCAACCCGGCACAGTTGGAAAAAGCCCGTGAACTCTTCAAGGAGAAGTTCCAGGACGCCAACCGTTACCGGCTCGGCCGCGTCGGTCGTTTCCGCATCAACCGTAAGTTCGATCAGACCGTTGCCGAAACGGAAATGACCCTCCGCTCGGTGGACTTCGTCAACTCGATGAAGTATCTGCTCGATCTGCGGGCTCACAAGGGCGGCGTCGACGACATCGACCACCTCGGTAACCGTCGTCTGCGAACGATTGACGAACTCGCGGCGGACGAACTCCGCAAGGGGTTCCTCAAGCTGCGTCGCACGGTGCAGGAGCGAATGGCGATCCGCGACCAACAGGACATGAGCCCACGAACGCTCATCAATCCGAAGTCGGTCTCGGCGGCCATCGAGTACTTCTTCGGCCGAAGCGAACTGTCGCAGGTCGTTGACCAGACGAACCCGCTCGCACAGCTCACGCACGAACGGCGGTTGTCGGCCCTCGGGCCAGGCGGCTTGAATCGTAAACGAGCTGGCTTTGAAGTGCGAGACGTTCACATCTCGCACTACGGCCGCATCTGCCCGATCGAGACGCCAGAAGGCACGAACATCGGCCTCATTTCGTCGCTCAGCATTTACGCCGAGATCGACGAATACGGCTTCCTCACGACGCCATACAAGAAGGTCAAGGCGAAGAAGCTGACCGACGAGGTGGTGCGGTTGCGTGCCGACGAGGAATCGCAGGCGGCGCTCGTGCCAGCCGACATTCCCACCGAAGGCGACAAGATTTCCGCCGACCGCGTGAACGGCCGACTCGCTGGCGACCTCCAACTCATTCTCTCGGATAAGGTCGAGTACATCGACGTTTCCCCGAAGCAGATGGTCGGCGTGTCGGCGGGGCTGATTCCGTTCCTCGAACACGACGACGCGAACCGGGCACTCATGGGATCGAACATGCAGCGGCAAGCGGTGCCGCTCCTGATCCCGGAACCGGCGCTCGTCTCGACGGGGCTGGAAAAGGAAGTCGCACGTCACTCCGGCATGTTGGTTCGCGCTCAGGAAGACGGCACGGTCGTCTACGTGGATGCCGAACGCATCAAGCTGGAAGAGAAGGACAAGATCGTTCGCGAGTACGTGCTGCGGAAGTATCACGGGCTGAACGAGCGAACCTGCTTGAACCAGAAGCCGATCGTGAAGATGGGCGAGAAGGTCAAGAAGGGGCAAGTGATGGCCGACGGCGCCGCGACCCGCGGCGGCGAACTGGCTCTTGGCCGGAACGTGCTGGTCGGGTTCATGTCGTGGGAAGGGTACAACTTCGAGGATGCGATCATCATCTCGGAGCGGCTTGTCAAGAACGACACGTACACCTCGATTCACATCGAGGAGTTCGACATCGAAATCCGCGAGACGAAGCTCGGCAAGGAAGAGTTCACCCGCGACATTCCGAACGTGTCGCCGAAGGCTCTGTCGAACCTCGATGAACGCGGCGTTGTCAGTCTCGGAACCTACGTTCGGCCTGGCGACATCCTCGTTGGCAAGGTTTCGCCGAAGTCGCGGTCTGAACTCACGCCAGAAGAGAAGTTACTGCACGCGATCTTCGGCCGGGCCGGCGAAGACGTGAAGAACGACTCGCTGGAAGTGCCGTCGGGCGTCGAAGGCATCGTGATCGCGGCTCACCGCTTCAGCCGTCGCGCCAGCATGACCGAGGACGAGAAGAAGGAAATCGCTCGCCAGGAAAAGGAAATCAACGAGACGTACTCGGAGAAGATCGCGGCTCAGTTCCGCGAGTTCGTCGATGCGTTGGGCGAAGTCCTCGACAAGAAGGAACTCAAGGACCCGAACACGGGCAAGCAACTCGGCAGCGACAAGGACGACCGCGTTGTCACCGAGCAGGCGAAGAGTTTCAAGCTCGAAAACCTGGATATCCGCACGCCGGACAATCAGAAGAAGGCGAACAAAATCCACCACCGTCACTGGGAGCGGATTCAGTTCTTCATCGACGAGCAGGATCGCAAGCTCAACTCGCTGAAGCGCGGCGACGAACTGCCGTCGGGCGTGCAGCAGATGGTGAAGGTGTACGTCGCCACGAAGCGCGTCATCTCGGTCGGCGACAAGATGGCCGGTCGTCACGGGAACAAGGGTGTTATCTCGAAGGTGCTGCCTGAAGAGGACATGCCGTTCCTCAAGGATGGCACCCCGGTTGACATCCTGCTGAACCCGCTTGGCGTGCCGTCGCGTATGAACGTGGGCCAGATTCTCGAAACCCACCTCGGCTACGCCGCCGCGAAGCTCGGCTTCAAGGCTGTGACGCCGGTGTTCGACGGGGCGACCGAAGACGAAATTCGGGCGTCGCTCGAAGAGGCTGGCTACTCGGCGACCGGCAAGAGCGTGCTGTACGACGGCCGCACCGGCGAGGCGTTCGACCAACCGGTAACGGTCGGTTACATCTACATGCTCAAGTTGCACCACCTTGTTGACGACAAGGTTCACGCACGGGCGACGGGGCCGTACTCGCTCATCACGCAGCAACCGCTTGGCGGCAAGGCCCGCTTCGGTGGTCAGCGGTTTGGTGAGATGGAAGTGTGGGCGCTGGAGGCATACGGGGCTGCCTATATCCTCCAGGAGTTGCTCACGGTCAAGTCGGACGACGTGGAAGGCCGCACGAAGATTTACGAGAGCATGGTGAAGGGCGAGAACACGCTGGAAGCCGGCACGCCAGCCAGCTTCGACGTGTTGACGCACGAGATCCGTGGCCTCGGTTTGAATATGTGTTTGGAGAAGAAGCGGGTGTAATTGGTTTCCGGTTAGCGGTCGCCCCAACGGGGCGACGCGCGTCCGCCGCCCCGATGGGGCGGCCGCTCAACAATATCGACCACACGCACGAACATTGCTCCTGTCCATACCGGGGAGTTCATCTATGTCCAGCGCACCGCCGCCTGTTGTTAAAACCACCGATGCAGGCGAGTCGAACTCATACGAACGAATCAACGACTTCGGGGCTGTGCGTATCAGCCTCGCGAGTCCGCAAGATATCCGAAGCTGGTCGCACGGCGAAGTCAAGAAGCCCGAGACCATCAACTACCGCACGTATCGCCCCGAAAAAGACGGGCTGTTCTGCGAACGCATCTTCGGGCCAGAAAAAGACTGGGAATGTACCTGCGGCAAATACCGCGGGATGAAGTACAAGGGCATGGTCTGCGATCGTTGCGGCGTGAAGGTCACGCACAGCCGCGTGCGCCGCAAGCGCATGGGCCACATCGAACTGGCCGCGCCGGTCGTCCACATCTGGTTCTTCAAGGCGATGCCGTCTCGCCTCGGCACCCTGCTGGACATGAAGACCACCAGCCTGGAAAAGATCATCTACTTCCAGGATTACGTCGTCATTGATCCGGGTTTCAAAGACAAAGATGATCCGAAGAAAGACGCCACGGATCTGAAGGAACGGCAGATTCTCACCGAGGATCAGTACAAGGAAGCACGCCAGAAGTACGGCGATGTGTTCGAAGTCGATATGGGCGCCGAGGCAATCAAGAAACTCCTCGAAAAGCTCAACCTCGTTCAGCTTTCGATTGATCTTCGCGAACGACTCGACAAGGAAATGGCTCGCGGCGACAAGGCCAGCAAGCAACGGCTCAAGGAACTCGTCAAGCGGTTGAAGACCGTCGAGGCGCTTCGAGATAGCTCGAACAAGTGCGAGTACATGGTGCTGGAGTGTATCCCGGTCATTCCGCCGGACCTCCGCCCGCTCGTTCTGCTCGACAGCGGCAACTTCGCCACGTCGGACCTCAACGACCTGTATCGCCGCATCATCAACCGCAACAACCGGCTCAAGAAGCTCGTTGACCTCAACGCACCTGAAGTCATCATCCGCAACGAAAAGCGAATGCTTCAGCAGTCGGTCGATGCGCTGTTCGACAACAACCGCTGCAAGCGGCCGGTGCTCGGCAGCAGTAACCGCCCGTTGAAGTCGCTGACGGACATGATTAAGGGTAAGCAGGGTCGGTTCCGCGAGAACCTTCTCGGCAAGCGCGTCGACTACTCCGCACGGTCGGTTATCGTCGTCGGCCCGGAACTGAAACTGCACCAGTGCGGGTTGCCAAAGAAGATCGCGCTCGAACTGTTCCAGCCGTTCATCATTCGTCGGCTCAAGGAACTCCAGCACGCGGACACGATCAAGTCCGCCAAGAAGATGCTGGAACGCAAGGACGATGTGGTTTGGGACATCCTCGAAGAAGTGACCAAGAGCCACCCGGTTCTGTTGAACCGTGCTCCGACTCTGCACCGAATGGGTATTCAGGCGTTCGAGCCGGTGCTGATCGAAGGTAACGCGATCCGCATTCACCCGCTCGTTTGCAAGGGCTTCAACGCCGACTTCGACGGCGACCAGATGGCCGTTCACCTGCCGCTGTCGATCGAAGCGCAGGTCGAAGCGACCGTGTTGATGATGTCCACGAACAACATCTTCAGCCCCGCGAACGGCAACCCGATCATCACGCCGTCGCAGGACATCGTGATGGGTTGCTACTACCTCACGGCGAGTCGCGGCACCGAAGACGAAGCAGTCGAAGCCGGCGACGGCATGAAGTTCCACAACCCCGGGGAGCTGTTCCGGGCGTTCGCCGAGAACAAGCTCGGCCTGCACGCGAAGGTGTGGTGCCGGTTGCCGCAAGGGCACGTCGAGGTCACTGACGCCGGCGACACGAAGCTGACCGTCGGCTCACTGGTTACGTCGGAAGCGTTCTTCGCCGAAGAGTCGAAGATCAAGGAACACAACGCCAAGAAGGGCTCGACGAAGCAGAAGGTTCCGACCGGGAACAAGTTCCCGAAGAAGGTCATCAGCGAGGTGAAGGACGAGAAGGGCGGCGCCCGCGCCGAGGAGTTGCCCCGCAAGCCGAACGGCCTCGTTCGCACGACGGTCGGCCGCGTGATCTTCAACGACATCCTCCACCCGAAGATGGCGTTCTACGACCTGTCGCTCAGCTCGAAGTACCTGAGCCGCATCATCGCCGACTGCTACCAGATTCTGGGCCGCCGCGAGACGATCGCGCTCCTGGATCGGATGAAGGAAACGGGCTTCCGGCAGGCGACACGCAGCGGCCTGTCGTTCGCCGCGAGCGACCTGCGGACGCCCGAAAACAAGGAGGGCGTGCTGAAGGAAAAGGACAAGGAAGTCGAGAAGGTGCGCCGGCAGTTCGACAAGGGGATCATTACCGAGGTCGAGCGCTACAACAAGGTGATCGACACCTGGATGGAAGCCCGGGACATGATTACCAAGAAGATGATGACCGACCTCGCGAACGACCGCCGCGAGGATCAGGTCACCAAGAAGGTGGTGCCGTACCTGAACCCGATTTACCTGATGGCTCACTCGGGTGCCCGTGGTGGTATCGAGCAGATTCGCCAGTTGGCCGGTATGCGTGGTCTGATGGCGAAGCCGAGCGGTGCCATCATCGAGACGCCGATCAAGTCGAACTTCCGCGAAGGGCTGACGGTGCTGGAGTACTTCTCCAGCACGCACGGTGCCCGTAAGGGGTTGGCCGACACGGCCCTGAAGACCGCCGACTCGGGTTACCTCACCCGCAAGCTGGCCGACGTGGCTCAGAACGTCGTCATCACGGCGCACGACTGCGGCACGACCCGCGGCATCAGCAAGGGCGTGATGTACAAGGGCGAGGAAGTGGACCGCTCGCTGGCGGATTCGATTCGCGGCCGCGTGAGCCGCGAGACGATCAAGAACCCGGCCAACCGGGAGGTGATCGTCGAAGAAAACCAGATGATCGACCCGTTCATGGCCAAGGAACTGGAGAAGGCCGGGTTCGACAAGATCACGGTTCGCAGCCCGATGACCTGCGAAGCGTCGCTCGGCGTGTGCCGCCTGTGCTACGGCATGGATCTCGCGACCGGTGCCCTGGTCGAAGACGGCATGGCGGTCGGCATCATCGCTGCCCAATCCATTGGCGAACCAGGCACGCAGCTCACGATGCGTACCTTCCACATCGGTGGCGTGGCGAGCAAGGGTGCCGCGGTCGATAGCGAGCACAAGACGAAGAAAGGCGGCATCATTCAGTTCGAGCGTGTCGTCATCGCGACCAACGATGAAGGTCGTCGAATCGCACTGGCCCGAACGGGTGAAGTCACGATCCTTCGCGGGAAGGATGGCCCGGTTGTGGAACGGTACGCGGTGCCGAACGGTGCTGAACTGTTCGTGACGGATGGCCAGGAAGTCGCTGCGGGTGCGTCGCTCGTGAAGTGGGATCCGCACTCGTTGCCGATCGTCACGGAAGAGGGCGGCACGATCAAGTATCAGGACATCAAGGAAGGCGTCACACTGCGTAAGGACAAGGACGCGGCCACGGGCATCGAGCGCCGAACGATCATGGAACACAAGGGTGACCTGCACCCCGTTATCCAGGTTCTCGGCGACAAGGGCGTCGTGGTGAAGTGGTACCCGATCCCCGAACGTGCGAACCTTCAGGTGACCGAAGGCCAGAAGGTCGGGCCCGGTACGCTGCTCGCGAAGACGCCTCGCGAAGTTTCGCAACAGCAGGACATCACCGGTGGTCTGCCGCGAGTGACCGAGTTGTTCGAGGCACGCCGTCCGCGGAGCCCGGCTGTCATGGCCGAGGTTGCGGGTAAGGTCCGCATGGGTGAAAAGAAGCGAGGCAAGAAGCTCGTTTACGTTCAGCCTGAAACCGACGACGGCCGACCGACCGGCGACCCCGAGAAGGAACACCAGGTTCCGGGTGCGGCCCACATGCGTGTTCACCCCGGTGAGTACGTGAAGGCCGGCGACGCGCTGGTTCACGGACCGCTCGTTCCGCACGACATCCTCAAGATTAACGGTGCGGACGCGGTGCAAGAGTACATGTGTCGCGAAGTGCAGGCGGTGTATCGCTCGCAGCGAGTGGACATCGACGACAAGCACATCGAGATCATCGTGTCTCAGATGCTTCGCAAGGTGAAGGTGACCAAGACCGGCGACACGGGCCTGCTGCCGGGCGCGGTGATGGATCGCTTCGCCTTCGACGAAGTGAACCGACGCACGACCGACGAGTGTGTGAAGGTTGTGGAGCAAGGAGACGGACCGTTCGAGGCTGGCAAGGTGGTCAGTCGCGATGCGTTCGAGGAGATTCGTGCGGGGCTGGAGAAGACGAGCGGCAAGAAGCGTTTGCCGACGTGTGTGTCTCCGGAACCGGCCGACAACGAGATTCAGTTGCTCGGTATCACGAAGGCGGCCGTTCAGTCGGATAGCTTCATCAGCGCCGCGAGCTTCCAGGAAACGACGAAGGTTCTCACGGAAGCCGCTCTCGCGAGCAAGGTGGACTACCTCGTTGGTCTGAAGGAAAACGTGATTCTGGGGCACTTGATCCCGGCGGGTACGGGCTTCAAGACGCACCAGGAAGCGGAAGTGAAGATCAACATGACGGGTGCCGAGTACCGTTATGTGCATCCAGACGAGGCCGAAGTCGCACCGGATGCGACGGTTGCTGAATAACGTGTTGAGTGTTTCGTGTTTAGTATTTTGCCCAACACCACCCGAACATCGCGTGGTTTGAGGCCAAACACTAAACACGAACCACTCAACACTTTTTCCGCAGCGCGACCTTCCCGCTTTTCCGCGATCCGCTAACATACTCATTCCCGTCCGGCGACCCACGCTGGCGGCCGAGCAGGATTTCGACGAATGCCGACGATTAATCAGCTAATCAAGAGCCCGCGGGTGCCGCAACGGTCGAAGCCGAAGCACCCAGCCATGCAAGGATGCCCGCAGAAGCGAGGCGTCTGTACCGTGGTCAAGACGATGACCCCGAAGAAGCCGAACTCGGCACTCCGAAAGGTGGCCCGTGTTCGTCTTTCGAGCGGCATCGAAGTGACGGCATACATCGGTGGCGAAGGCCACAACCTGCAAGAGCACTCGATTGTGCTCGTGCGTGGTGGCCGCGTTCGCGACTTGCCGGGCGTTCGTTATCACATCGTTCGCGGTGTGCTCGACTGCCAGGGCGTTTCGGATCGTAAACAGGCTCGCTCGAAGTACGGAGCGAAGAAGGACGGGAAGTAGTTGTCAGTCGTCAGTTATCAGCTGTCAGTCGATCGTGGCTGCCTGAGAACTCGACGACACAGCCGAACCCGATTTTTTAACTGACAACTGATCACTGAGAACTGAGAACTTCCCCGATGGCAACCAAAGGCCGCACCGCCAGTTACACGAAGCTCGCGCCGGACACCCGGTACGGTTCGCTTCTTCTGAGCAAGTTCATCAACTGCCTCATGTACGACGGCAAGAAGTCCGTCGCCACGCGAGTGGTTTACGATGCGCTCGATCAGATCAAGAAGCGTATGCCGGACGCCGACCCGATTGGCGTGTTCACCGACGCGCTGAACAACGTCAAGCCGAGCCTCGAAGTTCGCTCCCGCCGCGTTGGTGGTGCGAACTATCAGGTTCCGATGCAAGTGAAGCCGAAGCGAGCCGAGAGCCTCGCGATTCGGTGGATCCTCGCCGCGATCCGTGGCAAAGCAGGCCGTCCAACGTTCCTGCGTCTCGCCGAAGAGCTGATGGCAGCCTTCCAGCGACAGGGCGAAGCGATGAGCAAGCGCGAACAAACGATCAAGATGGCCGAAGCCAACAAGGCGTTCAGCCACTTCGCATGGTGACCCTTCGGGGGTCATTCAACGACAATCCAATCAGCTATCAGCATGCAGGGCCGAACCTGCGAGCTGGTAGCTGATATCATTTTATGGGGCGATTGGTTGGCAATTGCGACACAGGGCTCCCGCCCTGTGCTACGAAAGACGGCCCTTCCAGGGCGAAGAGGGTGGTTGGTCTTGGTTTTCCGCCCCGGATGGGGCCGGCGTTTGTAGCACAGGGCGGAAGCCCTGTGTCGTCTTCATTGAGAGCTTCTGTCATGGCCAAATCCAAAACCGGCTTCGATCTTCCGAAGGTTCGCAACCTGGGCGTGATCGCGCACATCGACGCTGGCAAAACCACGACCACGGAACACTTACTCTTCTACGCCAACGCCAAGCACAAACTCGGCGGCGTCGATGAGGGCACCACCGATACGGACTACGATCCCGAAGAACAGGCTCGCGGCATCACCATCTACTCGGCGTGCGTGCCATTCGAGTGGAATGGGTACACCATCAACCTCATCGACACGCCCGGACACGTCGACTTCACGGCCGAAGTCGAACGCTCGCTGCGTGTGCTCGATGGTGCGGTCGTCGTGTTCGACGGGCAGAAGGGCGTCGAAGCGCAATCGGAAACGGTGTGGCGGCAGGCGAACAAGTACGGCGTGCCGCGAATGGTGTTCGTCAACAAGATGGACGTCGTCGGGGCGAACTTCGCGAAGACGCTGGAGACGATCCATAACCGCCTCACGCCAAACTACACCGATCACGGGCGGCCTATCCCGATCGTCATTCCCATCGGGGCCGGCGGCGAAGCCGATAGTCGGAAGCCGTTCCGTGGCGTGATCGACCTCATCACAATGCGGGCGAAGTTCTTCGACGCCGGCGACCTCGGCAGAACCGTTCGCGATGCCGACATCCCCGAAGAAGAACTCGAAGAAGCCAAGAAGTATCGCGCCGAGTTGTTCGATGTGCTGACGCAGAATGACGAGAAAGATCTCATCACGTCGGTCGTGCTCGACGACAAAGACCCAGACCCAGAGAAGGTCCGGCAGCTCATCCGCGAACAGTGCCTGAGCCGCAAAATCTTCCCGGTGCTGTCGGGGTCGGGTCGGGAACACATCGGCATTCAACCGCTGCTCGATGCCGTCACGTATTACTTGCCGTCGCCGCTCGATCGACCGCCGGTTGTCGGCACCGACCCGAAGGGCAAGGGCAAGGAAGTGAAGCGGAAGCCTGACCCCAAAGAACCCTTCTGTGCGCTGGTGTTCAAGGCGGCGTGGCACCCGAGCGGCAACCGCTTCTTCCTGCGCGTGTATTCGGGCGTGCTGAAGCCGAACATGCGAGCGTACAACCCCGGCAAGGACGTCAAAGAGAACATCGCGAAGCCGTTCCACGTTCACGCTGACCCCGCACGCGGCCTTGAAGAAGTGCCCGAAGGCCCAGCGGGCGACATCGTCTGCGTTGTCGGGTTGAAGGACACCGTGACCGGCGACACGCTCTGCGAAACGGCTCATCCGATTCTGCTGGAGAACATCTCATTCGCGGAAGCGGTGGTGAGTCAGTCAATTGAGCCGGATAGCGGCGGCGACCGCGACAAGCTCGGATTAGCTCTCGAAATCCTTCAGCTTGAAGACCCGACGTTCAAAGTGAAGGCCGACAAGGACACGGGTCAAACGCTGATGAGCGGCATGGGCACGCTGCACCTTGAAGTGAAGAAGCACCGCCTCGAACGCGACTTCAAACTGAAGGTGCGGGTCGGCAAGCCGAACGTCAGCTATCGCGAGATGCTGAAGCAACCTCGCACGATCGACGCGAAGGTGGACAAGCTCGGCGACAAGCCCGCGTTCGCGGAACTGAAAGTGTCGTTCACGAACTTCAAGGCCGAGAAGCCGGTGGGCGTATTCAACGTTGTGAGTGCTGACGAGAACCCGGTGCCGGTGGCGTTCATGGCCGCGGCCGAGAAGGCGTTGACGGACGCGCTTCAGACGGGCGAACTCGGCTACCCGATGATGAACGCGCAGGCTCGCATCATCGACGCGAAGTTCGACGCCACGCTGTCGAGTGACGATTCGTTCGTGGCTGCTGCGATTCGTGCGTATCGGCAGGCGACGGAAGGGAACGTGCAGTTGCTGGAACCGATCATGAAGGTGACGGTGACGACCCCTGCTCAGTTCCTGGGGAGCATCATCGGCGACCTGACGCGGCGACGCGGTCAGATTGACTCGCAGGAATCGAGTCCGAGCGGCGACATGATGGAAGTGATGGCGTTGGTGCCGCTGGCGAATCTGTTCACGTATGCGAATGAGGTGCGGAGTTTGAGTCAGGGTCGCGCCGCGATGAGCATGGAGCCGCACAGCTACCAGCCAGCCCCCGATGAAGTGCTACGACAGTTACGTGGCGAGTGATGGTATGGGACACCTTACCGCTGAAATATACCGTCGGGTTTGCGATATTTTGTGCGACGAGTGGAACCCAATCGGTGTGCACGGTTTACCGCGAGACGAGTATGACTCGGATGCGGCGGGGCTGATTCGCCGAATCATGAGTGGCGGCGAAGAGGCTGCAATTTCATCGCAACTTGTAGAAATCGCACGCGAGAGCATGGGGCTCTCGCGTGTCGATGAAGAACGTGATCGACGTGTTGCCATGCGTCTGATTGAGGTCGTGACGAGCGATACCTGTTGAGTTTGGCAGAATTCAGCTATTATCAAAGCGCCGAAATGGTGGTTTTTTCGGAGACTGTAGCACGGCGAGTGCCGCTGTTGCCGTGGTGGACTTGTCAGAAGGTGTGTTTTGCTGGTGAGAGGTGGAATGTATTTGCCCCGAAGGGGCAGGACAACCGAGCCCGGGGGCAAGACAGCGAAGCTGTCGCCGCCCCGGGACCAACGACCAAAACGCATTGCACTCGGAAGGAGTGCGACACACTTTCGCAGTCCCGGTGGGCTTCAGCTCTTGTCCCACCCTTTCAGGGTGGATTATTGGGTTTGGACTGTTCCCGGGGCGGCGCCTTCGGCTTGCCCCGGGCTATGTTGTTCCGCCCCTTCAGGGCGAAAACAAATAACAACAGCACTCGCGATGCGACAGACTCGTTTTTCGTATTACTTCGTATTTGTTCCGGCCCTGGAATCGATTCATCTCGGGCATTAACTTTTCGTAAGTTACGATTTAACCGCTCTTTAATGTTTGTCTAACGTAGTTTCTTCCGGTCGAATGGAATGGTTCCGGACGTGGGGTGTGCATGTGGTCCGGAACCATTTTCATGGCCGACCTCACTGTCGGCGTTCCCCTTGCACCAACCAGCCATAGGCCCGCGAACCAGTCGCGGGTCTGCCATCGTCGCCAATCGCAGACACTTCCCGCACCACGAATCCCGCAGCCACAAGTAAGTCCGTCGCCTCGCGCTGCGTGAAATGATGCAGCGTCAGCGGGGCACCGCCGTAAGCCTGTGACATCGTGATATCACCCGCGTGTGCGTTGCCGAGGAGCGTTTTCCAGCGCTGACCGAGAACACGCCGCCAGCCGAGTCCACCGAAGTAGCGATTGTGGACATGCAGCACGAATCGCCCGCCCGGCTTCAGCAATCGGAAGGCGTTCGCGACCACCTTCGCTCGGTTGTCCGCACCACGAACCATGCCGAGCGTGCTGAACAGACATGCGGCGTAATCGAAGCTCGCGGCAGGCAACTCCGTCAGCTCGACAAGATTGCCCTTCACAAAGGAAGCAGAACCCCTCCCCAACCCCTCCCCTAAGAGGAGAGGGGCTAAATCCGGCTCCCCCTTCCTTCTTCGGGAAGGGGGCTGGGGGGTTAGGTTCTTCGCGTTCTCCTTCGCCTTCGCCAGCATCTCGTCGGATAGATCGACGCCAACGCAATCGTAACCCTTCGCCGCGAAGTGAACGCACAACCGACCCGTGCCACAGCCGAGATCGACCAGCTTTCCAGGCGTCGGGAACGCACGCTCGCAGAACGCCACATCGGTTGCGGCCAGTGGGGACACACGCATCTGCTCGTCGTAGCCTGCGACCATGTCGTCGGCGTGCAGATAGTCCCACAGACCGCGATCGACGCCAGGAGGAAGTTGCCAATCGAGAGGCATGCGGGTGTTGGTTGTGGATTGTTGATTGTGAATGGAACGCCACGGAATACGTTATCGACATCGCCGTGTGGCTGTCTTACAACCCACAACCCACCAGCAACAACCCACATGAAGTCCACCGACATCACTATTCGCGATGTTTCCGTCTCGTTCGAGGACTACCGCTATCGCACGCCAATCAAGTTCGGCGGCGTTGCCCTCGATCGCGTCACCATTCTGAACGTCTGGATGGAAGTGGAAACCGCGTCCGGGAAGGTCGGCAAGGGTTTCGGGTCGATGCCGCTGGGAAATGTCTGGGCGTGGCCAACGCGTGCCCTCACTTACGACCAGACGCTCACAGCGATGCAGACCTTCGCGGGGACGACCGCCGGACTTTATTCCGGTTGCAAGCTCTCGGGCCACCCCATCGACATCACGCACGCCATCGAGCCAGACCTGCTCACGGCCACTGTGCTGAACTTGAGTGAGCCGATGCCGGCGCTCGCGAAGCTGGTCGTCGGCTCCGCATTCGACGCGGCGTTGCACGACGCTTATGGCAAACTCCACGGTCTGAACTGCTACCACACCTACGGACCCGACTTCCTCGAGCACGACCTCGGCCACTATCTCGGCAAGGAGTTCGCGGGCGACCGGCTGCACAACTACATCACGCCAGAGCCGAAGGCGCGGATGCCGTTGTATCACCTTGTCGGAGCGCTCGATCCGATGACTCCTGCCGATGTCGGGAAACCCGTGGGCGACGGCTTGCCCGAACACCTCGGCGAGTGGATTCAACGCGATGGACTGACGCATTTGAAAATCAAGCTCAATGGTGACGACATTGCCTGGGATGTCGAGCGAGTCGTGACGGTGAATGGCATCGCCGAAGCCGTGCAGCAGAAACGCAGCGTCACGCAGTGGTGGTACTCGCTCGACTTCAACGAACGCTGCCAGAACGTCGAGTATCTGCTGGAATTTCTGCGGCGGCTCAAGGACCGAACGCCAGCCGGGTACGATCGCGTGCAGTATGTCGAACAGCCGACGGCTCGCGATCTGAAGGCGAACCCCGCGAATCGGATGCACGAGGCGGCGAAGCTGAAGCCCGTCGTCATCGACGAGTCGCTGCTCGATCTGGAAAGCCTGCTGATGTCGCGCGAGATGGGGTATACCGGCGTCGCGTTCAAGGCCTGCAAGGGGCAGACGCAAACGCTACTGCTCGCGGCCGCGGCTCAGAAGTTCGGCCTTTTCCGCTGCGTGCAAGACCTGACGTGCGTGGGTGCGTCGCTGATTCAGTCGGCGAGCATTGCAGCCCACATTCCGGGAATCGCGGCAATCGAGTCGAACGGCCGGCAGTATTGTCCGTCGGCGAATGCGGAGTGGGACAAACGATTCCCAGGCGTGTTCACCATCACCGACGGCACCATGAATACCGCTTTGCTGAACGGTCCAGGGATTGGTGCGGTGTGATTGCATCCACGCCGCGAGGATGAACTACTGATACACTCGACTGTGCCCATTTGCTTCATCCCGAGGTTGTCGTGACGCTGCTTGCTACGTTGAAACTGGCCCGGCGGGTCGTGTTCGAAACCGACAAACGGTTGCTGTGGAAGCTCGCGTACACGATGGGTGTGAAGGGGGCGTTGTCGGTTCACAAGCATAAGCGGCGAATGCAACGCGGGCAGTTCTTCCCGCCGTTTCTGTATGTGTCGATCATCAACACCTGCAACCTGCGATGTCAGGGCTGCTGGGTCGATGTGAGCATGAAGCAGCAGACGATTGCGCCCGAAGCGTTTCACAAGTTGGTGCGTGAAGCGAAGCAGATGGGCAACGTGTTCTTCGGCATCGTTGGCGGCGAGCCGTTCATGCATCCGCAACTGCTGGACATGCTCGCGGAGCACCCGGATTGCTACTTCCAGATCTTCACGAACGGCCACTTCATCACGCCCGAGCGCGCCAGGCGAATGCGGCAACTCGGCAACATCACGCCGTTGATCTCGGTCGAAGGCACGCAGATCGTCAGCGACGAACGCCGGGGGCGTTCAGGTGTGCTCAGCAAGACGATGCAGGGTTTGCACAACTGCCTCGACTCGGGCGTGTTCACCGGCGTCTGCACGAGCCTGGCTCGCACGAACATCGACGACACGTTGCAGGAAGCCTGGGTCGACAAGCTCATCGAAATGGGCGTGCTGTACACATGGTTCCACGTCTATCGACCGATGGGGCCGAACCCGAACCCCGAACTGTGTCTGACGCCGGAGCAAGCGGTTCGAGCGCGGAAGTTTGTGGTCGAGATGCGAGCGAAGAAGGCGATTGTGATTATCGACGCTTACCACGACGGCGGCGGCAAAGCGCTGTGCCCGGCTGCGAACGGGATCAGCCATCACATCAACCCATGGGGCGGCATCGAGCCGTGCCCGATCGTGCAGTTCTCGACGGAGTCGATTCACGCGACGCCTGCCGATCCGCGACCGCTGAAAGAGAAGTTCATGCAGTCGGCGTTTCTTGCAGACTTCCGCAAGCTCGCAGCGAACACGACCCGCGGTTGCATCGTGCTGGAGCGTCCCGATCTGCTGAAGAAGCTTGTCGAGGCACACGGAGCGAAGGACGCAACCGCTCGGCAAACGGCGCTGGCAGAGTTGGAGGCGATGGTGCCGCGAACGTCGCAGTACAACCCGGCGGCGGAGATCCCGGAGAAGAACATTTTCTACCGGCTGGCGAAGCGGCTGTTCTTCAACGATTTCGGGGTCTACGCGGGTCTCGATGCGGAACACGCGAAGCATTCTGCGCCAGCTGTGTTAGCAGGGAAGTGACATGCCCAAGGATGAGCGAGTTCTCGTGATCCCGACAGAGCGGTTCCGTGCTGCGGGGTGCTTCCACGGCTTCCGTGCGGCGGATGCTGCGTATCGTGCCGCGGTGCTGGAGCCGAGTGCGTTTCAATTTCGACCGCGTTCGGAAGTGGAAACACAGCCCGAGTTCAAGCAGTTGATTCCGTATGTCGTGCTGAAGTGCGGCAACGACCTGTTCCACTATCGACGTGGAGCGGCGGGCACCGAGGCACGATTGCGTTCGCTGCGGTCGGTCGGCATCGGCGGGCACATCAGCGAAGAAGACGCTCGTGGTGGCGATGATCCATACGCAACGGGCATGATGCGTGAGTTGACCGAAGAAGTGCAGATCGGCTGCGACTGGAAGGATTCGTTCTTCGGGTTCATCAACGACGACCGCACGCCTGTTGGCAGTGTTCATCTGGGCGTCGTGCATCTGGTGGAACTGGCGAGCCAAGATGTGCGTTCGCGCGAGGAAGCGTTGGCTGAGGCTGGATTCTCGCCGCTCGCGGAACTCGCCGCACGAAACGACGAGTTTGAAACGTGGTCGCAGTTCGTGTTGGCGGAGTTGGGTCGCGGCTGACGAATCACCTTTCGAGTACCAGCGTCTTCCCGTCGGCGGTGGTGAGTCGCCAACCCTGCGGGGTCTTCTCCAAACGTCTCGGGTGATGCGATTCCACCAATTCAACGGCTCGCTTCACATCCGCGTCGGGCCACACTTGCCCCGCAAGCGGCAGAGACGTTGCAACGGGGCTTGTCAGTTCCGCTGTGCCATCGGGCGATGCCTCGGGAGGCAACAGCACCCCCGCTGAGTCCACGAGCCGCACGGTTCCGTTCTGGGGATGCACCGCGAGAACTGGCACACGAAACCGCAACTTCACCTGCACAACGCGATCTGTGGTCACCGACACATCTTCTACGCCAGCAACCCACGGATGAGCGGCGAACGCTGCTGTCAACTTTGCGTTCAGTTCGGGGTCGAGTGACTGAAATGATTCGGGGAAGTTCGCGACGTACCGCACTTCCGAGAGGAACGCGACCCGCTCCAGACCTGGCGGCGAGTCGCACTCGATGCTGGCGAAATGGACCGCATATCGATCACGTGACCCGATGCCTCGGCGAGCTTCTTCACCAAGGCGAGCGACGCCCCACACCACGCCAACCCCAACCGCAAGCGTGAGCGCGACCACGATCAGCCGACGCACAAGGCGAGCCGACCCGCCAGACGACTCGGCTTTGGGTGTGCGTTTCGCGGGCATCCTTCACCCGACTCCATTGGAGGCAACTCACCAGACGTGCAATTCCTGATCGAGATCGACGCCGGTGCGTTCTCGAACTCGCGTGCGAACCTTGTCGGCAAGCTGAAGAATATCCGTGGCTGTCGTGCCGGGATGTGCCACGACGTAGTTCGAGTTTCGCTCGCTGAGCTCGGCGTTGTTCACGCGAGCCTTCGTCATGCCTGCACGATCAATCAGGGTAGCGGCAGTCTGTGCGGGCGGGTTGCGGAAAAGCCGAACCGCCGCCTGAAAACTGAGCGGTTCCGCCGCTTTGCGAAGAATCCAGGCTTTCCGCATTCGCTTCAGAACCGCCGCTGCCGGTGCCTTCTCCAAATCGAAGGCAACACTCAGAATCACTGGCTCGTCGATGTCGCTCTGATGTTCCGAGAACGTGAGCTCCTCTTGCGTGCGAACCTGCACCTTGCCCGTGTCGGTCAGCACGGTAACCTGCCGTACGCCCTGGCCGATTTCGCCGGTGCGGTCGCCGACATTACATCGCACGCTGCCGCCGACCGTGCCCCGCAGCCCAACGAGCGTTTCGAGTCCGGTCAGCCCTTGTCGCACTGAGAACGCGATGAGATCGAACAGTGACCCGCCGCCGCCAGCCGTGATTCGCTTGCCGTCCCATTCGATCATGGTGAACGCGGGAGCCGTGAGTTGCACGACCGCTCCAGGAACGGGATCATCGCGGACGAGCAGGTTGTGACCGCCGCCCAACATGCGAACGGGCACCTTCTTCGTCTGGCAGGTGGTGAGCACGTTGCGGAGTTCGTCCACGCCACGCGGTTTGATGAGGAACTCGGCCGGCCCGCCGATCTTGAGGTGCGTGTACGGCGCAAGCGGCTCGTTCCGCTTCGTGATCTCGGGGAAGGTCTCAGCAAGCGACATGGCGGATTCTCCTTATCCCTCACTATACGCACCGGCGGTCCCGTTGGGACCGCCGCTAAACAACCACGTCACTTCTTCTCCGCGAGGCACCACAGGTGCTTCGAGCCGCGTATGAAGATGTCGCCGTCACAGAACGCTGGCGACGCGAATACTCGCTCATCCAGCGGGTTCTTTGCCAGCACCTCGAACTCCTCCGACGCCTTCAACACGAACGTCAGCCCTTCATCCGACGTCAGGTAAATCCGGCCGTCAGCCGCGATCGCCGAGGCGTGATGACCCTTCCCGCTGAGCCGTTCCTTCCAGTATTGCTTGCCAGTCTTCACGTCCCAACAACTCGCGACACCCTTGTCATCCACCAAGAATAACTTGCCATCGTAAGCCACCGGCGAAGGAACGTATCCGCCGTCGTTTTTCTTCGACCACAGAATGTGTGTCTTCGTCACATTGCCGCTGCCGCTCGGATCAATGCCCATCACCCAGTGCTCCGGGAAGCCAGCCGTCAGCAACAGAATGCCATTGTGAAACACCATGCTCGAAACGAACTGCTCCGTCGGGCCGTCGATGATCCAGTTCTGCTTGCCTGTGTCCGGGTCGTAACTCGCGACACACTTGCTGCCAGTCAGCACGAGTTGCTTCTTGCCAGCGGCTTCGATCACGATTGGCGGGCAGTACGACCGCAGTTTCGTCGGGCGATCCGCTCGCCATTTCTCCTCGCCCGTCTTCTTGTCGAATGCCACGATGAACGCCGTCTGACCTTTCGGAGCGTCCTGATCGCCGTTGACGATCACGAGATCCTTGTAGAACATTGGCGGGCTACAGAAGCCGTGAACGGAATGAAACTCGCCAGGGGTTTTCTCCCAGATCAGGTTGCCAGAGTAGTCGTAGCAGAAGACACGCAATTGCGGTTTGTCGAGGAACGTGATGTAAACGCGCTCGCCGTCCGCGGCTGGCGTGGAACTCGCCCAACTGTTCTCGTTGTGTTTCTTCTCCAAGTCCGAAACGACGGCAGCTTTCTCCCACTCGATTTTGCCAGTCGTGCGGTCCACGCAGTACAGCACACGCTTTTTCTCGGCTTCGATGCAACCGGCCACGAATATCTTTCCCTTGCTCACTACCGGAGACGAATGACCGCTGCCGCTCAGTTCGGTCTTCCAGCGGACGTTCTCTTTCGCGGTCCAGTTCAGCGGGAAACCTTTGTCGGTCACAGTGCCGTCGGAACGCGGACCGCGCCAGGCGGGCCAATCTTCGGCAACTGCCAAACCCGTGATAATGGTGAGGCTCAACGAAATCGCGAACAATCGTGTGTGCATCGGCGTGTACTCCGACCCCGGAAGTGCTAAATTGGTAGGCAGAACAGATTGAACCACATCCGGAGCGATCCGGGAACGGGAAAACCGTCTCGTGCGTCTAAACGGAACACGGGTCCCTTTGCGGGGTTCAACCGTTAACTACCCTTCTCCCAAATCCGGAGTTCGTTCATGGCTACCGCCAGGTTCGGAAAAGCACTTGCTGCAGTCGCTTTGTTCAACGGCGTGCTGTTTTTGAGCATTACACCGGAAGCCCAGGCTGGCCCCGACGCCGACGCCCGGCGCTACACGATGGAACTGAAAACAGCGAAGGACGCCAAGACAAAGGCGAACGCTCTACACGAACTGGGCAAACTTGCCGCGATCATGAAGAGCTACGCCGAAGATGCGCTGCCCGAGATCTACAAGAGTTTGGATGACAAGGACGCCAGCGTTCGCGCGGCCGCGGCACAGGCTCTCGGGGCGTGCGACGAACCCGCTGACAAGGCCGTACCAGCACTCGTCAAACTGCTGAAGGACGACAAGGACGATTCCGTAAAGATCGGCGCCGCAAAGGGTTTGGGCTCGATGGGACCGAACGCTAAGGGCGCCTTGCCGACGCTCCGCGAATATGCCGGCGACAAGGCAAGCAAGATCGCCCCAAGTGCGAAGGCTGCAATGAAAGCGATCGCCGTAAAGGGCATGTGACAGAACGTCCGAAAGCGAACGGAAGTTAACCTGAAAGGCCACCCGTTGCGATGGGTGGCCTTTCCGCGTAAAGTCGGATGCATGTCAATCACTCGTCGCACCTTCCTTGCGTCATCGCTTCTCGCTGGCACCGAGTTACCCGTGGGTGTGAACCCGCGGCTCGCCGTGGCCAGCGATACTCCCCGAAGTCGGCCGCCGAAGCGACCCAAGCCTGCCGCGAAGAATGTCGCGGTGATCACTACCGTTTACGGCTACCTGTCGCACGCTTACCACATCGCGGGGCGGTTCCTCGACGGCTACATGCGTGGCGATGCTTACCATTTCCCCGAGTTCGGCGTTGCCAGTGCTTACGTCGAACAGGTACGTGCCCCTGATCTCAGTCGTGATCTCGCGAAGGAACACGGCTTCCGCATCTCGGAAACCATCGAGGATGCGCTGACACTCGGCACGGGCAAACTCGCGGTCGATGGCGTGCTGCTGATCGGGGAACACGGCGACTACCCGTACAACGCGAAGGGCCAGAAGCTCTACCCACGGCACGAATACTTCAAGAAGATCACGGCGGTGTTCGAGAAGTCGGGGAAGTCGGTGCCGGTGTTCTGCGACAAGCATCTCAGCTACGACCGCAAGAAGGCTGCGGAGATGCTGGCGACTTCCCAGAAGATGAAGTTCCCGCTGATGGCGGGATCGAGTTTGCCGGTGACGTGGCGACGGCCAGAACTGGAGTTCAAGCCTGGCACGCAGATCACGGAAGCTCTGGTCGCGTCGCGTGGCGAATTGGAAATCTATGGCATCCACGCACTCGAAGCATTGCAGTGCATGGTCGAACGCCGATTCGTGGCGGGCGGCGCAACGGCTGCTTCGCAAGGCGTGAAGGCGGTGACCTGCCTGCAAGGCGATGCTGTGTGGAAGGCCGGCGACGACAAACTCTGGTCGTGGGATCTACTGGAACACGCCCTCGGTCGCAGCGAATCCCGCAACGCTGGCGACGTTCGCGCGAACTGCAAGCGGTTCCCGCGTCCCGGAGCGTGGGGCAACTTCGTGAAGGGGCCGATTGCGTTCTTGATCGAGTACCGCGACGGCATGAAGGCGACCGTACTCCAACTCGATGGCCACGTTGCCGACGACACTTTCGCGGCGCGAGTTCACGGTGAAGAGAAGCCGTCGTCGTGCTTATTCTTCTTGCCGCCGCCTCCGGGAGCGGCGTTCCTCGAAGCACTCACGACGCACGTCGAGACGTTCCTGCTCACGGGCAAGCCGCCGTACCCCATTGAGCGAACGCTGCTCACCGGCGGCATCCTCGATTACGCTCTGGAATCGCGAGTGAACGAGTCGAAGCGATTGGAGACGCCCGACCTCGACATGCGGTATGATCCGCCTGCCGATAGCGGTTTCATGCGTGGCAGTTACGCCAAACCGGTGAAGTAAATCGCTTTGTCAAGTGAGAGGTACGGGTTCTCATTGGTTCCGGGCCACTTCCCCACCCCACGTCCGGAACCATCCGTTTCAGGACCGGAATCATCCGTTTCACGCCCGGAACCATCGTTGCCGTCCGGAATCAATTGATTCGTCCGGAAGAAATAGCGTCAGAATGAAGCCGCTCGCTGCGGAGCAAGCCTATCCAAACGGCAATTCTGGTTGCGGATCACAAGATACTCGACTAAGTTTGAATCAGAAGTGCCCGCCTCGCGGTATCATTCTGTACGCCCATGGCTGTGCCTCACCCCACACAGCCACGCAAAACCTCCCACCTTGCATCCAATTCGGAGTCGGCGAATGGCGTTGCGATCCGTCCTTATCCTGATCGGCGCGGCCACGGCCGTCAGCCTCGCCCTCGCCTGGGCCACGGGATTGGCGGAACGCGCTCCTCCCGTTGTCGCTTCAACCACGCCGACACCCGAACCAACCCCAGAACCCACGGCCCCGACCACGCTTCGCAACCGCATCGGCCGCAGCACGACACCCGAAACTGAACCAACGCCGGAGCCGGTTACGCCGAAGTCCACGGAACCCGTTGCCGTCACTCCCACACCGATGGAACCGGTCGCTCCTGTCGAACCGGCCATGCCCATTGCGGTTGCTCCGCCAGATGATTCGTTCGACACGAAGATACTGCCGTTCCTGAAGAAATACTGCATCGACTGTCACAAGGGCGACAAGCCCGGCGGCGGGTTGCGGCTCGACGGTTTCACCACCGAAGCCCTCGCTCGCAAGGCCCGCAAAGACTGGGGCGCGATGCAGCACGTTCTCGCGGCCAACGAGATGCCGCCACCCAAGACAAAGAAGCCACAGCCCACGAAGGAAGAACGTGCCTTCGTTGTCGATTGGATCGAGAAATCGCTCACGAAGGTTGATTGCAGCGGGCCACGTGACCCCGGCCGCGTCACCATCCGTCGGCTGAATCGAGCCGAGTACAACAACACGATTCGCGATCTCTGCGGCGTCGATTTCAAGCCTGCCGACGACTTCCCCGCCGACGACGTGGGCTACGGCTTCGACAACATCGGCGACGTGCTCTCGTTCCAGCCGATCCTGCTCGAAAAGTACATGACCGCGACCGAGAAGATCCTCACGACGGCCATCAACATCCCCGAAACGGCGAAGAGTGCGAAGCAAGAGTTTCGAGCGCAGAACATCCTCGTAATTCCGCGTTCGGCGAAGACCACCGACCCCGTGAAGATCGCGTTCAAATCGGAAGGTTCGGCGTTCCTCGAAAAGTTCAACTTCGTCGCGGAAGGCGAGTATGTTGTGCGGTTCCGCGGTTGGGGTACGAAGGTCGGTGACGAGTTCCCGAAGGTCGTCGTGCGCGTCGATGGCAAGGATCTGAAGACGTTCAGCGTGGAAGCCGACCCCGCGAAGCCGCAGGTTTACGAGACCCGAACGAAGCTCCTCGGCGGCGAGAAGAAGGTTGCCATCGCGTTCACGAATGGCTTCGAGGACAAGGCCAACAAGAAGTTCCGCGAGTTTGGGATCGACCGCATCGAGGTCGAAGGGCCGTTTGATGCGGTGCCGCCGAAGGAACCAGATTCGGTGAAACTGCTGCTCATCGCGCGTCCGTCGGCGACCGTCACCGCACAAGTCGCAGCCGAGAAGGTGCTGACGAACTTCGCTCGTCGTGCGTATCGCCGACCCGTGAAGCCTGACGAAATCGCACGCCTCATGAAGTTGTTCGACCTCGCCACCAAGCAGGGCGAACGGTTCGACATGGCGATCCGCCTGCCGATGAAGGCTGTGCTGGTGTCGCCGCACTTCCTGTATCGCATTGAGGACGACCCCAAGAGCCCCAACGACGTTCGCACGCTCAACGATCACGAGTTCGCGACGCGGCTGTCGTATTTCCTGTGGTCGAGCATGCCAGACGCCACGCTGTTCCAACTCGCGGACAAGGGCGAACTTCGCAAGCCTGCCGTGCTGGAAGCACAGGTGAAGCGAATGCTCAAAGACCCGAAGGCGAAATCGCTCTCGGAGAACTTCGCGGGGCAGTGGCTCGAACTTCGCAAGCTCAAGACGCTGACCCCCGATAAAGGCTACTACCCCACTTGGGACGACGGCCTCAAGAACGCAATGGCTCGCGAGGCTGAAATGTACTTCGAGTACATCGTGCAGAACGACCGCAGCATTTTGGAGTTTCTCGATTCGGATTACACCTTCGCGAACGATCGCCTTGCGAAGCACTACGGTCTCGCGAACGTCACCGGCGGCGACTTCCGCAAAGTGACGCTCTCCGATGGTCGGCGGGGTGGCGTCGTGACGATGGGAAGCACGCTGACGGTGACGTCGAACCCGACCCGCACAAGCCCCGTGAAACGTGGGAAGTGGATTCTCGAAAACGTGCTCGGAACGCCACCACCGCCGCCCGCACCGGATGTGCCGGAACTGCCGCCGACGCCGCAACTCAAGGGCACGCTGCGCCAGCAGATGGAGCAGCACCGGTCGAACCCGGCGTGTGCGACGTGCCATACGAAGATGGACCCGCTCGGCTTCGGATTGGAGAACTTCGACGGCATCGGCTCATGGCGAACGCAGGACAACAAGCAAGCGATTGATCCGTCGGGGGTGCTGCCTGGCGGCGAGAAGTTCGCAGGCCCCGCGGAGTTGCGGAAGGTGCTGATCGGCAAGGCCGATATGTTTCGTCACTGTTTCGCGGAAAAACTCATTACCTTCGGGCTGGGTCGTGGGTTAGAGTATTACGATAAGTGCGTTCTCGACGACATCGCTGCTGCCTCGAAAGCGAACAAGGATTCGTTCTCCTCGCTCGTGCTCGCCATTGTGAAATCCGACCCGTTCCAGAAACGCAAAGGTAAGCGAAGCGAGTAAAGTCCGAGCCCGAGCGCCAGCGAGGTGTTTTTGCCGACCTCGCTGGCGCTCGGGCTCAGACCAAACCCACCAACATCCCGCCAGAATCGACCCATCCTCGGAGCTGCCATGAATAGCCGAATCACTCGCCGGACGATGCTGAAAGGTCTCGGCACCGCCGTCGCGCTGCCGATGCTCGAATCGCTTTCATTCGCTGCCCCGGCGGCCAGCACACCACCTCGCCGCGCCGCGTTCTTCTACGTTCCCAACGGCGTGAACATGGAAGCGTGGACCCCCAAGGGCGAAGGCAAACTCGGCGACCTGCCCGACATCCTCAAGCCACTCGAAGCGTTCAAGGATTCGTTCAACGTTTACAGCGGGCTGGCCCTCGACAAAGCCCGTGCTAACGGCGACGGTCCTGGCGACCATGCCCGCGCCATGGCAGCGTTCCTCACAGGTCGCCAGGCCCGCAAGACGCACGGTGCCGACATTCGCGCTGGCATGTCCGCCGACCAGCACATCGCGAGTGTGGTTGGTGAAGCGACCCGCTTCCCGTCGATCGAACTCGGCATCGAACGCGGCGGCAGCACCGGCAACTGCGACTCGGGTTATTCCTGTGCCTATTCGCACAACCTGTCGTGGCGTGGCGAATCGACGCCCAACTCGAAGGAAACCGACCCGAAGGCTGTCTTCGACCGTCTCTTTGGCGGCAACGACCCGAAGGAACTCGCCGAGGCACGAGCCAAGCGTGACCTTTACAACAAGAGCATTCTCGACTTCGTGAACGAGGACGCGAAGGGGCTGAACAAGACGCTCGGCACTGCTGACCAGAAGAAGCTCGACGAGTATCTGTCGAGCATTCGCGAAGTAGAAACACGCATCCAGAAGGCGAAGCAAACGGCGTCGGCTCCGGTTGCGAAGCCGAAGATGCCAGCCCCGACCGGCGTTCCCAAGGAATACGCGGACCACATTCGCCTGATGGGCGACCTGATGATTCTCGCGTTCCAGACGGACCTGACCCGCGTGGCGACGTTCCCGTTCGCGAACGAGGGCAGCAATCGGCCGTACAAGTTCATCGATGTGCCGGAGGGTCACCATGACCTGTCGCACCACGGCAGCGACGCGAAGAAGCTCGAGAAGATCAAGAAGATCAACACGTTCCACACGGAGCAGTTGGCGTACATCGTCGGCAAGATGAAGGGCATCAAGGAGAGCAACGGCACAACGCTGCTCGACAATTCGATGCTCATCTACGGCAGCGGTAACGGCGACGGCAACCGTCACAACCACGACGAACTGCCGTTGTTGCTCATCGGTAAGGGCGGCAACTCGATCGAAACCGGCAAGCACGTCGTGTTCCCGAAGAAGAGCGATACGCCGTTGATGAACCTGTTCCTGGCGATCTTCGAGCGAATGGGTGCCCCGACAAAGTCGTTCGGCGACAGCACCGGCGTCATGAAGATTTGATTCTGACCCCGTGAGCGTCGAGCCGTCAGGCCGACGGTGCGAGACAAAACACCGTCGGGACAAACAAACACTGTCGGGACAAACAAACACCGTCGGGCTCACGCCTCGACGCTCACCAACCCATCCCGCATCGGTAACTCGCCATGCCTCGCCTGCTCGCTCTCGTCGTGGTTGCGGGAACAGTGGGTGTAAACCCACCGCTCGCCAAGTCAGCCGAGCCGCTGCACGTTCGCATTGATGCTATCATCGACGCGAAAGCCAAAGCTGAAAACGCCGCCGTCGCCGCACCCGCTGACGATGCCGAGTTCCTCCGGCGTGCGTACCTCGACTTCGCGGGCACCATTCCCCCCGTCAGCGTCACGCGCGCATTCCTCAGCGACACCAGCGCCAGCAAGCGCGAAAAGCTCATCGAGTCGCTGTTGAACAGCCCCACATACGCAACCCACATGGCCGACCTGTTCAACGTCGCGCTCATGGAACGCCTGGGCGACAGCCCGGAATGGTCCAAGTACCTTCGCGAGTCGTTCGCGAAGAACAAGCCATACGACCAGATGGTTCGCGAGATGCTACGGGCCAACTCGAAGGATACGAACAACGTCGGCGCGTCGTTCTGGATCTCGAAGCGGCTCGAAAACTACGGGCAGAACCCCGTCGATTACTCGGCACTCACTCGGGACGTGGGCCGGCTGTTCCTCGGCAAGAACTTCCAGTGCTGCGAGTGCCACGACCACCTGTTCATCGACGACTACAAGCAACAGCATTTCCAGGGATTGCACACGTTCTTCAAGAACACGTTCCTCTCGAAAGGGGTCGTCGCAGAGAAACTGACGACCGAGAAGCACCCATTCGCGTCGGTGTTCACGAAAATCCAGATGACGACGGGCCCGTCGCTGCCCGGCATGATGATGATCGACATCCCAATGTTCGCGAAGGGCATGGAGTTCGTCACACCGCCCGATCGCAAGACGAATGAGCCGGGGGTGCCGAAGTTCAGCACGCTGCAAGCGATCTCGGAACAGCTTCCCACAGCGAAGAACACCGACTTCACCCGTAACGCCGTGAACCGCATCTGGTTCGCCGTGATGGGTCGCGGCCTCGTGCATCCGCTGGACTTGCACCACAGTCGCAACCCGGCGTCGCACCCCGAACTGCTGACGCTTTTGGCCGACGAATTCGCGAGCCACAAGTTCGACATCAAGTGGCTCCTCGGCGAGTTGGCCTTGACGAAAACTTACCAGCGGTCAAGCGTAGTGGTTGCGGGGAAGGATACGCCCGACGCCCGGCTGTTCGCGGTGGCGTTGGAAAAGCGACTGTCCGCGGATCAACTGCTGAACGCGATGCTGACCGCCACCGAGAATGACGCGAAAGTCGCCGACACGCTGCGGCCGAAGTTCGTGAAGGCGTTCGCGAATCAGGCCCGCGAGCCAGAAGACGAGATCGCTCCTTCGCTGAAGGGGGCGTTGTTCGTGCTGCACGACGCGGCCGTCCTCGAACTGGTGAACTCGAAGCCGGGGAACTTGGTGGAGCGGGTTGCGAAACTCGACGACGCTGCTGCAACCGACGAGTTGTACCTTGCGGTGCTGTCGCGTAAACCAACCGAGACCGAGCGTGCGGCGGTCGCGAAGTTATTGGCGAAACACACGGATAAGCGAGCCGAGGCGGTCGGCCGCGTTGCGTGGGCATTGCTCGCGTCGATGGAATTCGGCGTCAACCATTGAGGATTGTGAACGATGTCACGGACGATGTTTGCAGTGCTTCTCTCGTTCCTGCTCGGGTGCGGATCGAAGTCCAATTCGACGCAGCCGAGCGACGAGAAGCCCGAACCGAAAGTCGAACTGACGCTGACGCCGGTGAAAGCTTCGCACGAGATGGACCCGGCGAAGCACGTCATTCCCACTGGACCGGTCATTGGGAGGCTCGTGGGCGTCGATGTGACAGCCGACGTTCACCTAGAAGGGAAACGGCTAATCTTCCAGAAGGCAGAAGGGGCACCCGGTGAGCCTTGGTATGTGTCCATCGAGTTGCCATCGGAACCGGGCCGCGAAGGTTCGCCTTCGAAGATGGTGCGGACACCCACCGACACGCCGACGGGAACGGCCTGGAGCGTGAATGCCCTGTTCCCCAAACCCGTGATGTTCCCCACCCCGGACGGTGCCGAGAAGAAGTGGGAACCAGCGGAGCGTCTCGGGTGGACCAACGGCTATGCTGTCACGCTCGAATTCGGCAAACGCGAGAACGGGAAACTCCCCGGCAAGATTTTCCTCTCGCTGCCGGACTACACGGAAGCCCACCCCGACACGCCGAAGGGAAGTTTCCTCGCGGGAACGTTTGTTGTCGAATGTGCCCGGAGTCCGAGCGACCCACCAAATATCGAAGCGGTGCCCTATGTTCGCGGAGCGATCAACGTTCGCCCCGAGGCACCTATGGCCAAGCTCAGCGCGGGTTATTTCGGCATTCTGGAAGGTCCGGGGAGGGTTCCCAGTGGTTCCTTGGAGGTGGAACTTGACGGCGGCCAGTCCAAACGCAGCAACCAGGACAAGCCGCGTATCATGATGCTTTACGCGGGCGACGGCAAGCAGACGCCAAGTTACTACGAACACAGCAAACTCACGCCGGGGCGGTATCTCGTGTTCGCCGGAGTCGGGGGCGGAGCGAATGCGTGGAAGTGGGTTGATGTGAAGGCCGGCGGCACGATCACAGCCGATTTGACCGTGGACGGGACGCAGACCGGCGGGTTGGAAGTGACGGCACCACTGGAAGCTGTCAGCAAGGTGCGACTGACGCCGGCCGACGAGCCGGGCCACCCGCCGCTGGACGAAGGCTTGTTCGAGGCGTTGGCCTTTCACCTCGGTCTGGAGCAGCAGATCGTGAACCGCAAGGCGCTGTTCAAGAACCTCGCACCGGGCCGGTACGAAGTGCGTGCCGCGAAGCAATCACGAACTGTCGATGTGGTCGCGGGAAAAACCGTCGAGTTAGACTTCGAGAAGAAGTGAGATCGCCACCATGCTTTGCACCCCGATCGAACACAGCCTATCGCGTCGCCGGTTCCTCGGTGCCGCGGGAGGGTCTGCTCTGAGTCTCGGCGGACTCGTCACGCCAGCCATCGCTGAGAAGCTTCGCAAGGAGCGCCGGCAAGTGCTGTTCGTCTGGCTCGACGGCGGCATGAGCCAACTCGAATCGTGGGACCCCAAACCGAACACGCCGTTCGGCGGTCCATTTCGACCCATCCAAACGACCGTTCCCGGCATCCAGATCTCGGAGTTGCTGCCGCAGTCCGCGAAGCTGATGAAACATCTCGCGATCGTGCGCAGCGTTTCCACGCAAGACAACTCGCACTCGGCGGGCGTCGATCGCATCAATCGCGGCGACCCGAAGAACCGCGGCGTCGTGTACCCGTACTTCGGCTCGGCGGTGTCGAAGCTCGTCGGCAGCAACGACAGCGGCTTGCCGTCGTACATCTGGGTGAAGCCGATGAACGGCGGCTTCATCTACAAGGACGCAGGCTTCCTCGGGCCGAAATACGGGGCGTTGGCGCTCGGTGATGGCAAGCCACCCGAGAACCTGCTTCGCCCCAAGGAAATCACCACCGAGGACGATGACGAACGCAACGAACTCCGCAAGTTGCTCGACACAAAGTACGCGGAACAGCGTCGCAAGGAGTTCACCGAGGCGAACACGCATGCCTTCGAGATGGCCGCACAGCTTCAGAAGAAGATCGAGCTATTCGACCTGTCGAAGCTGCCGCAGAAGGACCAGGATCGCTACGGCTCGCACGACCTCGGCAGGCATATGCTTCTCGCCCGCAGACTGCTCGAAGAAGGCGTGACGTTCGTGAAGGTGACGAGCTACGGCTGGGACACACACGGCGACCACTTCAACGGAGCGGCGAGTCTGCATCCGAAGTTCGACCGGCCGTTCGCTGCGATCATCGAGGATTTGCGTGATCGTGGGATGCTCGACAACGTGCTGGTGATTGCGTGTGCGGAGTTCGGTCGCACGCCGCGGATCAACGGGCACATCGGTCGCGATCACTGGCCGGAAGCGTGGAGCGTCTGCATGGCCGGTCGCGGCATCAAGGGCGGCGTGGTCGCTGGCAAGACGAACGACAAGGGAACCGAAGTCGCGACCGACCCCGTGGACATCGGCGGCTTGTTTCACACGTGGTACAAGGCGCTGGGCATCGACCCGAAGGAAACGGAGTTCCGCAACGGCGGGCAACCGCTGCCGATCGCACACGAGGAAATGAAACCGGTTAAGGAAGTGTTGGCGTAAACAATCCGGTTTAGCGGCAACCCCAACGGGGTTGCCGGTGACCCCGCTGGGGTCACGGCTAAACGACACCGTTCAATTCGCAATCGGTGAATCAACGATGCAACCCAAGAAAGCACCTCCCGACGCCAACGCACCCAAGGAACTCGGGAAGCCGCTCGTTCCGACGACGCAAATCAATCGCATTCGATTCTCGCCGGACGGCAAGATGCTCGTCGCCGCGTGCTTCGATGGCACCGTGAAGCGATGGGATGTCAGTGGCAAGGAACCCGTAGAACTGCCCGCGATCACCGGACACAACGGCTGGGTGACATCACTCGCGTTCGCGGGCAACGCGCTGTTCAGCACGGATTCCTGGGGCGCGATCATCGCGTCGGACGTCACCGCGAAGGAACCCAAGTCCTGGGGCGTCGAGAACGCCCACGACGGCTGGGCACGCGGCGTCAGCGTCGTTCCCGGGTCGGATGTCGCGACCTGCGGCAAGGATGGTTTCGTTCGGCTGTGGAATCTCACCGACGGCAAGAAGTTCGGTGAGTTTGACCTGAAGGCGGATGTGCTTTCGGTGTGTTTCGCACCGGATGGTAAGTCGCTGTTCGCGGGCGACCTGTTCGGCATCGTGCGTGAGTTGGAAGTGCCGAGCGGGAAGGTGATTCGCACGTTTGAGGCGAAAGAATTGCACCGGCTCGATCGCATTCAGGACGTCGGCGGCGTGAAGAATCTCATGGTGTCGGCCGACGGCAAGACGTTGTTCGTGGCGGGTGCAGAACCGAAGTCGGGCGGCTTTGTGCAGTGCGTTCCGCTGATGATCGCGTTCGACCGCAGCGGCAAACGGCTGTCGCAATACAAGGGTGTGAACGACAACGAAGGCTACATCACCGACCTGGCTTGGCATCCGGATGGCTATGTCATCGGAACGACATCAGGCCAACCGGGGCAGGGGAAGTTCTTCTTCTGGAAGCCGGGCGAAGCGGCTCCGTTCTTCAGCGGTGGCAAGTTGCCGAACTGCCACAGTGTGGCACTTCATCCGAAGGGCGAGATCGTTGCCGTGAGCGCGACGAATGCGAACAGCAGCGGCAACGGTCGCGTGAAGGACAAGGGCGGCGACTACCCCGCGAACAACTCCCCGATCCAGATGTGGAGCGTACCGAAGATCGTTTAGCGGCGGACCCAACGGGTCCGCCGGTTGCCCCGCTGGGGCAACCGCTAAACCGGTACAAAACGTGCTCAATCGTTCGACTTGAACCGGAATGTCCAGTCGCCAAACTCGTCCTTGAAGAAGACGTAGGTTTGTTTCTTCTCCTCTTTCTTGCTCGTGCCGTCCGTGAACGTGCGGGTCACTTCCACCACCACACGCACGGGATATACGATCGTTTCCCGGTTCGCGGGCACGCCATCGGGCTTGGCTTCGCCCTTCCGTGGTTCGCCAAACTTCAGCGTCTTGTAGTCATAGGTGTGCTTTGTGCCGCCTTGTGCGGGCGGTCCCCACATGTGCTTTTCGAGTTGAGCTTTCACTTCCTTCACGGGCGGCACACCCTTCGGGCCCTCGACCTCGGCAGGCTCCTTCTTCGGGTCCACGGGGTCTTTCTTGGGATCCGCCGTCTTGGGTGTTTCTGTCTTGGCAGGTGGGTCAGTCTTGGCGGGAGCGTCCGCCTCGGCGGTCAGCACGGCCCCGGAACCTTCCACGTCGAAGCCCTTGGGCCAGCGCGTGTTCTTGTCGAACTTCGCTCCCTTGAACTTCACCGACGATCCGGTGTAATCCTTGGCTCCGAGCATGTTCGCCCCTCGGAGGTCGGCGTCCCGAAAATCGGCCTTAGTGATGTCCTGAAGCCCTTTGACGTTCCTCAGGTTGGCCCCCCGCAAGTCGGCCTCTCGAAGTGATGTCGTGCTGAGATCGACGCCTTCAAGATTGGCTTTCTTCAGATCGGCTTTCGACAGACTCGCATTGCTCAGCGTGGCATCGCGGAAGTCGGCCCCGCTCAGGTTCGCACCGTCCAGCGAGGCACTCGTCAGGTCCGCATCCTTGAAACTCGCACCGGCTGCGTTGACATCCTTCAAGTTCGCGAGGAACATCTTCGCATCGTCGAGGGTGGCATTTTCCAGGTTCTCGTTCCGAAGGTCGCGCTTCTCCAGACTTTTGCCCTTCCAGTCTTTCCCCTTCTTCGCGTCGCCGTGAGCGAACACGGGCACCGAGGAGACCAACACCACTCCGACCCAGACGACACCGAGTGTTCGCAGCATGACAGCACCCCTTGCGGTTGTTCGGGAAGGTGGCTTCCCGATCTTGGCGGCTTAGGCGGCTGTAGCCTAGCTTTGGGCTACTCGGCGTGCAAGGAAGTTCGATTCAATTTGAAATGGGCAGACTTGAACCTTTGCAAGATCACGTTGCGGGTTCCGTCACCTGCAATTTCACGCCTGTCACATAGTCCTTCACCTTGGCTCGATACTCGTTCATGTGCGGCATCGTGCCGTGCGCGTAGAGCGCGTCGAGCGTCGACCATTTCTCGATGACGGTCACGACATCGGGCCGCGGCGGGTCTTGCACCGCAATCGTTGTTTCTACATCGGTTGTGGCTTGATATTCGACACAGCCAACCTCGGCTCGCACGAGCGGCGTCAGCCACCTGAAGACTTCGAGGTACGCGGCACGGACGCCAGGTTTCAGCGTGATCGTGGCAACGACGTGGATCATGTGGCACTCTTGGTGATGGTGAAAAGAGAACGCCACCCGATTGTTCGGGTGGCGTTGTTGTGAACGAAGTTCACAGTGATTACTTCGGCAGTTCGACCTTCGGCTCGGTGATCGTCTGCTTCTTGTCCTTCTCGACGACCTTGCCGGTCACCTTCACGCCTTCAACGTCGCCCTTGCAGCATGCCTTGTGGTAAGGTGCGCCGCCGCCCTTATCGTCGAGGTAGTAGGTGACCTTCTTGTCGCCTTCTTTGACGATCAGAGCGTTGCCGCACTTGTCGGTTTCCTTGAGGGCGCACTTGGTGCAAGTGAGCGTCCCTGTAAGGGTCTTGGCTTCGGTCTTCTTGTCTTCAGCGCGGACGGCATTCGTGGTCACACCCGCGAGGGTGCAGGCGGTGATGCCGAAGGCAACCGCTAAAACGATACGCATCATGAGAGGAACCCATGTTGTTAAACGCGATTGAGCGACCACCCACGGCGGTCCGACCCCAACCGTTCTCGGACACTATACCCATCGGCTTTCGTTGGAGCAAGAACTGCCTGAAATGTTCTGTGCGAATGAAGATGCAGCTTCAACGCCGCAGAGAGGCTGACATACCGCAGTGTTTCCCGACAGACCCCGCTTGTCGGAGTATTTGGCGATGCTTGTGTTTGCTGACGTGATTTGCTGCCGCCTGTCGTGTAGTTTGGCGGCAGCCTGGATAGCGTTTTGTGAACGAAGCTCACAGTGATTACTTCGGCAGTTCGACCTTCGGATCGGTGATCGTCTGCTTCTTGTCCTTCTCGACGACAACGCCCGTGACCTTCACGCCAGCGACGTCAGCGGTGCAGCAGTTCTTGTGGTATGGCTCTTTGCCACCCTTATCGACGAGGTAGTATGTGACCTTCTTGTCGCCGTCCTTGACGATGAGAGCGTGGCCGCACTGCTTGGTTTCGCTCAGTGCGCACTTGGTGCAGGTGAGCGTACCTTCGAGGGTCTTGGCCTTGTCGTTCTTCTTGTCTTCAGCGCGGACATTGTTGGTGGTCACACCCGCGAGGGTGAAGGCGGCGACGCCGAGGGCGGCCGCAAGAACAAAACGCATCATGAAAGGAACCCAAGGTTGTTAATCCCGATTGGGCGACCACCCACGGCGGTCCGCCCCCAACCGTTCCGGGACACTATACCTATCGGCTTTCTTTGGAGCAATAACCGCCTGAAATGTTCTGTGCGAATGAAGCTGGCAACGTTGACGCTGCACAGAGGCTGACATACCATGTGTTTTTCCGAGATACCCCCACTTGCCTGAATGAGAACTCGGCAGGCCGCGTCCTCATTCAGTTGTCGGGTCATCGTCGATGCCCGGTTCCCCCGTGTCCGCCGAAGCGTTTGCTACCGCCGTTGAGCGGGTGGCTGCGCACAAGAATCGGACAGTGGTGGTGAAACTCGGTGGCAGCGCGATGGAAGACCCCGCCGCCACCGAAGCCTGCCTCAAATCCGTAGCCACCCTGAACCGCTTCGGCGTTCCGCTCGTCCTTGTCCACGGGGGCGGCAAGCCGATCGATCGCGCGATGGCCGAAGCCGGCCTCGTGCCGAAGAAGGTCGCAGGTCGTCGTTACACCGACGACGCGACATTGGAAATCGTGGTGCGGGTGCTGCACGAAATCAACGCGAATCTTGTGCGAGGGCTCGAAGAATTGGGAATCGTGACTGAGGGGGTTGATAGCGCGCTGATCGGTCAGAAACTCACCCTCGGCGGACCCGCAGGCCATCCGATCGACCTTGGTCACGTTGGGAGCGTGACCAAGGTCGAGATAACTCACTTGCCAGAAGAGGGGGACGAACGCCAAGTCGCTGTCGTCCCATCCCTCGCACTCGATGTCGATGGAAAGTGGCTGAATGTGAATGCCGACACGGCGGCAGCAGCAGTCGCTGGGGCTTATCAAGTCGACAAAGCGATCTTCCTCACCGACACGCCCGGGGTGCTGCGAGATCGTCACGACCCGAAGTCGCTGTTCCCGAAGCTCACGCAGGCCGAGTGCCGTGAGTTGATCGCGTCTGGTGTCATCGACGGCGGAATGGTGCCGAAGGTCGAGGCGTGCTTCGAGGCGTTGGAAGCCGGGGCGAAATCGGCCCTCATTCTCGATGGACGTGTGCCCTTCTCTCTTCTCGACGTGTTCTTGCACGACACGTTCACAGGCACCGAAATCACGCGGTGACCTTCACGCTCCCCTTCCGGGTCGCGGCTAAACGAAATCCTCCTTTTACTCCAATAACAGCAATGGCCACAACCGACACTCTCAGCACCGAACAGGTCATTTCCCTCGCCAAGAAATACCTCACGCAGAACTACACCCGTTACCCGGTGTGCCTCGTTCGCGGCGAGAATTCGTGGGTCTGGGACGCCGAAGGCAATCGCTACCTCGACTTCTTCCCAGGCTGGGGCTGCGGGTTGCTCGGTCACTGCCCGCCGCGGGTCGTGCAGGCGGTGCAGGAACAGGTCGCATCGCTGATTCATGTTCCGAATACGTGGTACACGGAACCGCAGGCGCTGCTCGGTCAGGCGCTCAGCGAACGCACCGATTTCAACGGCGTCTGCTTCTTCTGCAACAGCGGCACCGAGGCGAACGAAGCCGCGATCAAGCTCGCTCGTCTGAATGGCAAGCCGAAGGGCCGCTACAAGATCGTGACGCTGACCGGCGGCTTCCACGGCCGCACGATGGGAGCGTTGACGGCGACCGCCCAGCCGAAGTATCACGCGGGCGTCGAGCCAATGCTGCCGGGTTTCAACTACGCTCCGTTCGGCGATCTCGCCGCCATCGAAAAGGCGATCGACGGCGAAACGTGCGCCGTGATGCTTGAACCGATCCAGGGCGAAGGCGGAATTAACCTGCCGCCAGCGGGCTTCCTCGAAGGGCTCCGCGAACTCTGCGACAAGCACGGGCTGTTGTTGATCCTCGACGAAGTGCAGACCGGCATGGGCCGCACCGGGAAGTGGTTCGCGTATCAGCACTGGAACATCAAGCCGGACATCATCACGCTGGCGAAGGCACTCGCCGGTGGCGTCGCGATGGGCGCCTTGATCGCGAAGCCGGAAGTTGGCGAGAAGTTGAAGCCTGGCACGCACGCGGCAACTTTCGGCGGCAACCCCCTCGCGGCTCGCGCTGCACTCGCGACCATCGAGACGATCGAAGCCGATAACCTCCTCGAACGCGGCGTTCAGATTGGTGAGAAGTTCCGGGCTCGCTTCACGGATCTGAAGGAGAAGTGCCCGCTGATTACGGACGTTCGCGTGAAGGGCACGATGATTGGCGTTGAATTGGCGGTGGAAGGTGCTGCGGTCGTGGAAGCGTGTTTGAAGCAAGGATTGCTCATTAACTGCACGCATCAAACGGTCCTGCGTTTGCTCCCGGCACTGACCATTTCCGATGAGCAGATCGACGACGGCTGCGACATCATTGGTGAGGTGCTGTTGGCTATTCGCTCCGCTTGAAGTTGAAAGTCGTAACGTCCAAAGTCGTAAAGTCGAAAAGACTTGTGTCTTTCGGTTTCGCCTTTGACGTTACGACTTTGGACGTTACGACTTTCGACGAGATAGAAATGAAGCATTTTCTCAACATCATCGACCTGAGTAACGACGAGCTCTTGGGGCTTCTCTCCGAGGCAGCGCGGCTGAAAGAAGCGCACTCGCGGCGAATCCCTGCCCACAGCCTGACGGGTCGCGTCGTTGCGTTGATCTTCGAGAAGCCGAGCCTCCGCACGCGAGTCAGCTTCGAGAGCGGCATCGCCCAACTCACCGGCACAAGCCTTTACCTGCCGGGCAACGAGGTTGGTCTCGGCTGGCGCGAAACGCTCGCGGACTTCTCCCGCACGATTAGCCAGTATGTCGACATGCTCGTGCTGCGGGTCTATCGCCACGAAACGCTCGACGGCCTCGCACAGCACTCGACGATTCCGATTATCAACGCGTTGTCGGACTGGTCGCACCCGTGCCAGGGGCTCGCGGACGTCCTGACAGTGCGGGAACTGTTCGGCACCGAAACCGGTCGCACGGTGGTGTTCGTCGGCGACGGCAACAATGTGGCGCGATCGTTGGCGGTGGCGTGCGGCAAGCTCGGCATGAAGTTCGTGCTGGCGTGCCCGATGGGGTACGGCTTCGACGACAAGTTCAAGGAGCAGTATCGGCAGCGCGTCGATGCGAACTTCCCGGTCGAGGTGAACGACCCGCACGCAGCCGTCTCGCACGCCGACGTGATCTACACCGACGTCTGGACGAGCATGGGTCAGGAAGCGGAGCGTGAGGAACGCCTGAAGCGATTCGCGCCGTTCCAGGTGAACGCGAGGTTGATGGCGAGGGCACCGTCGCACTGCAAGGTGCTGCACTGCTTGCCGGCGCATCGGGGCGAGGAGATCACCGACGACGTGATGGATGGTCCCGCGTGCGCAGCGTTCCAGCAGGCCGGCAACCGCCTCCACACGCAGAAGGCCGTCATGGAGTGGCTGTTGAAGTGAGGAACTCGCGATGGCGTTTCGGAATCATCTTGTTTCTGCGACGCACGCCCAAGTCGAAGCCTTGCGTGGGAACCAGATTGCAATCATCACACCCAGTCTGGCTCTTTCTGTCTCGCATCTCATCGCCTACTGGGTTGAAACGCAACCTCTCGGGCAGTTGCTCGGGCAGGCGATCGATGGCGGGGAGATCCTGAACTCCTCACTGCGGCACCAACTGCGTGATCCCTGCTTTCATGATCCTCAAACAGTCCGATCCCTTTACACCACGTTATCCGAAGCGTGGCAACAAGTTACCGCCTCTCAGCCTGTTCCACCGGACGACTGGTATCGCATCGAAATCGAAAAGGTACTTCGACTCTTCGCGCATGCTGCGGGCTGTGGGGAATGCGTGGTGAGCGCACTTGAGCCTTGCGACGCCATTCATTTCCACACGACTCCCTGACTGGTTGGGCCGCCCGACAAGTGCGGTATCACCGGCCACAGAACGTGATTACAATATCATCGTTCCCGTCCGAAACGGAGTTCCCGAATGTTTACTCACACTCGTCTTGCCACCATCTTCGCACTCGCCATTCTCCAGGCTCCGCTGTTCGCGGCGGAGCCAGAATCGGCAATCAAAGTCACGAAAAATCTCGTCTATGCCACGGTCGGCGGCGAGAAGTTGTACTTCGACATCGCCGTTCCCGCAGGCGAAGGGCCGTTCCCGTGTCTCGTGATGATTCACGGCGGAGCGTGGCAGGGTGGCACTCGCGGCGAATTCTCAGTCGGCGACCGAGACAAAGACGGCAAGCGAGGTCCGAGTTGGATCGAAGTTGCTGCCGAGAAGGGATACGTCGCGGCGGCAATCAGCTATCGGCTGGCTCCGAAGCACAAATTCCCTGCGATGATCGAAGACGCTCGCAGCGCGATTCGGTTTTTCCGTGCGAACGCCAAGACATACAAGATTGACACCGAAAAGTTCGGGGCGGTTGGGTTCTCCGCCGGGGCACACCTCTCGTTGCTCTGCGGAATGTGCGACAAGTCCACTGGGTTCGACGTTGGCGAAAACCTCGACATGAGCGGGAAAGTGCAGTGCATCATCGACTTCTTCGGGCCGACCGATTTGAGCCTGTACGCCCCCAGCACCGGAATCGAAGACAACTACATCGTTCCGGTGTTCGGCAAGGAAGTGAAGACCGACGCGGCGGTGTACAAGAAGGTGTCGCCCATTAACTATGTGTGCAAGGAGTGTCCGCCGACGCTGATCCTTCACGGCACGATCGACTTGATTGTGCCAATCAAGCATTCGGAGACGTTGCTGAAATCGTTGAACGACGCAGGCGTGACAGCGGAAATGCTCACGATTTCGTTCGGTGGCCACGGCAACTGGAACGACCGCGAGATGTCGAAAGCCGCAGCCGCTTCGTTCAAGTTTCTCGACAAGCACCTGAAGGGAAAGAAATGATCGTCGCGGGGCCGGTCCGGGGAGACAAGGAGACAAAGTCTGTCTCCCCCTCGTTCTTGTTGGTGTTCATCACGTTCTTGGCGCTGCCGATTTTCGCGCACGGCTGTCATCGCGGCGACCACGACGACGAACCGCTCGTCGTTCCGATCGAGCACCGCGTTGAAGCGATAAATCCAGCACAATGATCTGGCTGGCGTGTTCTCATACCGGAACCTGCTGAAGTTGCTGCATTTGGTTTTGGTGTCACAGGCCTCTGGCCGGCCAGAGACCTGTGACACCAAATGTGGGACTCAACCAGCGGGTTCGTGTATGAGATGCCCCCGCTGTGAGCCGGAGCGGCATCGAAGCGACTCGGAGGGAGCGAATCATGAATTGTTTGTGCTTGCGTCTGCGCTCTTCCTCAGTACCCTACTGGCTGCTCAATCTGAGAGGTTGCCGATGTGCCGTTTCGCTTGCGTCCTTGCTGCCCTCGTGCTGGTATCGGTGAGCGGTTGTGGCGGTGGGAATAATCAAGATTCCAACGTGAAAGAAAAGCCAAAACCACAAATACTGACAGTTGAGGAATTTTTCGCAGACACAAACAGTGAGGAGCGGGATATTCGTTTGGTTGGTCTTCTGAAATCATGGAAGGGTACCGCTGATTGTCAGGCAACGATAGCAGGGGAGAAAGGGAAGACGTGCGTGATCTTTGTGCCAAGTGTGCCAAAGCATCAACAGCCCGGCGAAGATGATGCCCCGAAGGTTGGCAAGTGGGTCATCATTGACGTGAGAGGGAGTAACCAGCCAGTATCTCGAATGAATGGGCATTTTACGAAGGGAAACATCTCTCCAGGCAGCCACGAAACACAGGAAGCAGCACTCAAAGCGGCTGGGCGGTAAGCGTCTTTCTTGACTTATGCGTCTCGCTATCATTCTGCTGGTCGCTTGTTCAGATCCAGCAACGCCGCGGTGGTGCCTTGATGAAAATCGTGTCTACTACCGTCGAGCCTGGGCGTGGTTCGCAGGCCAGTGTCGAATTTGTAATCCGGGTGAATCTAGACGGTTCGCCAGCGGAGTGCGAGGTGAGCGGCCGCGTGGTTGGGCCACACGCGAAGGGGTTCACGACGGTGGAAGTAGCGTATTCGCTGCTTCCAGTGGGAACGAGTGACAACGCGGTGTCACTGAAGTGTGTGATCCCCGAGCCGACGCTGTGGACCCGCGACGCTCCGTTCGGCTATGCGTGGTCGGTTGAGGTGCGAGTGAACGGCGAACGAACCGACACGCGGGCCGGTTCACTGGCGTTTCCTGCCCGAAGTGAATGACATTTGCGTGTCGCGGTCGCCCCAACGGGGCGACAAGCAGACCCGCTGGGTTCGCCGCGACACCACCCCCAAAACTGGTCTAATACGCTCGCGCGAACACTACTCGCTTCGCCGACGGCTTGCCGCTGAAGATGCAAGTTCCCGGTTCCGTTGGGCCGTCGAACGGGAGACAGCGGATCGTCGCCTTGAACTCCTTCTGAACGCGATCTTCCGTTTCGCGTGTGCCGTCCCAGTGGGCGTACACGAACTTCAACGCTTCCACCGGCAACTCTTCGTCGTCCTTGCGAACTGGGAACAGGTCGCGGAACTCGTCGATTGTGTTCACCGTCACCGTGCGAAGATCGCGGTACTTCTTCGCGCGTTCGTAGAGTGCCGTCTGGATGTCTCGCAGCAACTTCGAGATGTGCTCGGCCGCTCCCGCGAGGGGGATGCCGAACTGCTTCCCTTCCTTGCCGGGCGTGTCACGCCGAGCGACCGCACACGCTGACTTCTCGATGTCCTTCGGCCCGATTTCGACACGCACAGGCACCCCGCGAACCTCGTACTCCGCGTAGCGGAAGCCGGGTTGCTTCTCGAACATCGTGTCGATCTTCACCGAGATCGGTTCGTATCCGAAGAAGTCATCGCGGGGCAACGCTCGCAGTTCCGCTGCCAGCTTCTCCGCTGCGGCAATGCTCGGGCCACGTTCCGCGTCGTTCTTCCCCAGCGGACAGATCGCGACGTGCAGCGGAGCCAGTCGCGGCGGCACAACGAGTCCGTTGTCGTCGGAGTGCGTCATGATTAGGCCGCCGATGAGCCTGGTGCTGACGCCCCAGCTTGTCGCCCACGCGAACTCTTCCTTGTTCTGCTCGTTCTTGAATGTCACGTCGAACGCCTTCGCGAAGTTCTGCCCGAGGAAGTGCGACGTGCCCGCCTGCAACGCCTTGCCGTCCTGCATCATCGCCTCGATGCACAGCGTTTCGACAGCTCCAGGGAATCGCTGGCCCTCTGTCTTGGGCCCGACAAGCACAGGCATCGCCATGTATTCCTCGGCGAACTTCTGATACACGCGGACCATCTGAAGCGTCTC
>JAIOPV010000176.1 GCA_021413735.1 Planctomycetota bacterium | reverse complement strand
ATCGAACGCGCAACACGTCAATCGCAGTGGCGACTGCTGGGTAAACCTTCACAACGGGAACGTGCGTCGAGCCTGCTGATCCGCGACCAGCGGCCAGATCGGTTGCGCTCTCGAAGTACGTGATCCGCCGGGCTGGTACCGGACTTCTACTCCGTAGGTTGCTTTCTTCTCGGTGAACTTACTTTGCAACGGATCGTTTCCCTCCATTCGGTAGAGTTTCTCAAGGCCGCCGTCCGGGTAACCGAGGAACATTAGATCGGACTCGCGCACTCCGAGACGTCCCATCGCTCTCACTGTGTGCCGCTGGCGGAGGGCCGCGAGTTTGACGTAATCCGCGGGGACAACCTGATCCTTCGGTTTCTTGGCGACGGCCGTCACGCCATCAAAGGCGTCTCCGTTTGTAACCAGAACGATCCCGACACGCTGCTTCTGTTCGATCGCCTGAAGCATGACGCCCGTGCAGCCGATCGCCTCATCATCAGGGTGAGGCGCGACCACGAGGATGTCGAGTGGCATAGGTTTGTCTGACGCCGGTACCGCCGCAATCGTGCAGCAAAGCAGGGCGAAACCAAACAAGCCAGCTCCTCCGACCCGCGCAGAATTAACCATCGCAATCCCTTGAAGAAGAACGGAATCGAACACGTTGTCCAGGTAGCTAAGCTACTCGTCCTTCATCTCTTCGAGTGCCGCAGTCTTGCGGTCGAATTTCATGAGCCAAACCTTGCGAGCGCTGGAATTATTGAGCACGAGAAGTTTCAGCTTCGGGTCGTAGCTCAGAGCATCCGACCAACTGAACGGCGACTCCTTGAACTCGGCGGGCTTGTTGTTCTCGACGAACTTGAGGTCGGCCCAGTAAAACTGCTTGTCGATGGGATCCCAGACGACATTCATGAGCCGCCCATCGGGCCGTTTGAACAGCCTCATCATGAGAACGAGGTCCGCGTCCGGCAGGTAGACCTGCTCTCCCCAAAAGATGAACTGCCCGAGTACTTTCGGTTTCTTCATCTCGAGTTTCTCGGCTTTGCCGGTGGCCAAGTCGTAACGGAAGACGTCCTTCTCGTTCGTCAGCCACAGGCAGTCACGCTTGGAGTCGTACAGCAGTGCGTGCCCATCGCACCAGATGCTTCCGAACGCCGGCCCGTTCCAGGGGAGTTTCTGCCACTTGCCGGCCTTCGCATCGAACCGGAATAACCCTTTCGCGGAATACGTCACCGTTCCTGATGGAGTCGGGGTCAAGAAGCTGTGCATTGGCCCGCTGTGGTCCAGTCCGGTAACCGCGGTCGGCTCCCACTCGCGAACCGCCGGGTTGTATGCCCGATCGAAGTAGAACATCTTGCGGGCGGTCGAGTCGTAGCAATACGCCTTGTAGGCGTGAATCGGCACATGCACGCGGTCGTTGTAACTCAACGGCGTGGGAACCGAAGCGTAGATGATTTCGATGGGATCATCCGGGTGATAGCCGATGGTCCAGAATCCGCCACGCAGACTGAAATGCGCGACGTCGTCCTCCTGACTGGTCGAGTGCCCACCGCCCCAGAACAGCAACTGATGCCGGTCGGGGTCGTAGGCTGTGGTACCCCAACGATTGGCGGCTCCGGGTGCATACATGGGAAATCGGAGCGAAGTCCACTGATTCGCGGGCAGTTCATTCAGGAACACTTGTTGTTTGTCGCGGTCGGGTTTGGCAGCGTTTTCCCAGAGGGCCGGATCGATGCGGTTGAAAGTGTAGCTGCCCGATGTCGAGGCCTTGGCCGCGGTGCCAGCGTCGTCTGCCTTGGAAGGATCAACCTTGCAAGCCCACGTGATCAGCGAGGCTTGCTCCGACGTCACGCAAACCAAGACGTCGTCCTCGTTGACCGCACCGACCTGATTCGAGCGGCTGGTCACGCGCGGGCAGTTCTGACTGAACTTCACCCGTCCGTACTCCTCGGCGACGAGGGGAACGTGAAGCAACATCTTCCATTCGTTCACGTCAACTTCGTAACTCCAGATCTCCTGAGCGAGCCAATCTCTACTGTACCCACCAGCCAGGACGATCTGCTTGGCCTTCGGGAGCCAGCCGAGGATGTGCCCGGCTCGGGGAGCGGGGCACTTTTCGGGAAACCGTTGCTCCCAGGTGCGTGTCGGGCAGTCGTAGAGCCATGTATCCGAGAGGACGCGATCCAAACCGTCGCCGCCGAAGAGAACGATCTTCTTGTGGACCGGATCGTAGGCAGTCTGAGAGCGTGCCCGGCCTGGCGGTTCGGCGGCCAGGGCGTCAACGACTTGCTCGAAGCTCACGCGAACGGCACGGACCGCGGCGATTTTGCCCGGGTCGATGTTGCCCGTTAGCGTTGGGCCGGCGGCCTTGGTAGCCGCGATCGCGGATGTCAAACGGCGAACGGCGACCTCACCAGCAACCTTCTCGGTGCCGGTCAATCCCGCAGCCTTGATCTCACCGAGGAACTTCTCCGCGGCCGAGGCGAGTTCGACAGCCTGTGAGGTGAGACTCGTCTTGGTTTCGTCATCGGTTTCGGTGATCGCGAAACGGCTGCAGCAGGCTCCGAGTAGTGCCTTGGCCTGCCAACGCACATCCCCGGCACGGGCGGCGAGTTCCTTGAACTTCGCCGAGCCAAACTCCAGCCGACGCCATTCGTTCTTCTCGATGCTGTAGACCCACGTACTCACGTCGGCGCTACCGCCATCGCCACCGGAGTGTAGGATCTCCTTGTTGATCGGGTCGTAACACATCGAACCCCAGATGCGGCAACTCTCGCGTGGCTTGGCTTTCAGGTCTTCCCACGTGCGGGAAGCCGGATCGTAGCAGATCGTCTTGTCGTGGAGGTAGGCGTAGACCTTGCCCGTCTCGGGGACGCAGCAATACTCGTAGTTCAACTTGGTCGTCAACCACTGACCGCCCGCGCCGGGCCGGAGATGGTCACCATCTTTATAGAAGAGCACCGGACCGTTGCTCCCCTGATTGACGCGGGCCTTGGAATACTCCTCACCGACGGGACCAGATTCCGGACGCCCAGCCGCGACGGCAGGAGGATAGGCGTTCGTCCACTTCAGCGTGGACAACTCGAATTCCTCGGTGTCGTAGTGCCGTGGGACCACACCGCCCGTGGACTGCATGCCGCTGGCCAGCACGAATTTCTTCACCCCTGGGACATAGACGAACACCGGCGACTCGCGCCGCCCGGTCTTGCTGTGGACGACCTTCGCCCACGTGTTGACCGGCGTATCCTTGAGGTCCGAGACCGGCTGTGTCGGCTGAGCGCAGACGCTGTTGGGTTCCGCCGCGATCAGGAACGCGACCAAAGCCAACAGCCACGATGGACCGACGAGAGTCGCTTTCATAATTGGCCTCCAATGGTGAACGTCTCCGGTCGAGACGGATTCGGTCGCGGTTATTCCTTCGCAGCGGCGTGCTTGTAGAGGCACACCTTCAACCCCTTGGCCTGAGCTGTGAAGAATAGGACGACACCGTGGCTGGAAACGGGTGTCGCGACAACGTCGAAACTGCTCCCCTTCATCGCGAAGGGCATTCCGTCGGTTTTCACTTCCTTCCAGGTGTCGGTGGTCGGGTTACAGGCGAACAACTGACCATCCTTGTGCAACACAAGCAGGTCGCCACTCACCGGATCGACGGTGATGGCAGTCGTGTTCACGCCGACCTCGACAGGTGCCGCTTTCAACGCCGTCACCTTGCCCTCCGCATCCAGCTTGTAGATATCCTTGCTGTTGTTGCCACCGCCGAAGAGGACGACCTTGTGAACCGGGCTGTACTGCGCGAAATTGTGATACGGCCCCATAGCGAGCCGATCCTTGTTCACCCGACTCCATTCGTTCTGCTTCTCGTCGTAGAAATGCACCTGTCCGCCCAGCACCCGCACCAATCCCTTGCGCTCCGGGAAATACGCGATAGCCGTGCCGTGGCCAGTCGCCGCGTCCTTGATCTCCGGCAGAGTCGTCCACTCCGCCTTCGCGACGTCGTAGCGGTGAACAAGTTTTGTGGCGCTTTGGTGGTGGTAGAGCACGCCGCCGACAGCGTCGATCGTGTTGTTGAAGTAGGCGTGGCCAATCGGTCCCTTGCCGGTCTTTGGATCGCCTTCCCACCACGACGGTGTTGGTAGCAACTTCCAGGTGTTTGTTTCCTCGGCATAACTGATGAACTTCAAGGCGGAATAGTGCCCCTGGCCGACGAAGAGGACTTGCCGCGATTTCGGCTCCCAGGTCGCGGCGCTGGTGTACTCCAGAATGTGATGGTTCTGCACCTTGAGCAGTTCTGCCGTGTAGCCATCGGTCTTGAGTTCCGCCCAGGTTCCGGGCTTCATCCCGGCCGCCAACTTCCCCAACTCGGTGGCAGCCGGCGGTTGCGGTTTGGGCTCGTCGGTTGTGGCGATACCAGGGATCAACATCACCACGAGAGCAGCAAGCGACAATGAACGTGTCCGCGGGTTCCACATGACAAGCTCCTGACCACACGGCCTATGGGATTGACACCAACTGAAAGTTCTTGCGAATCCGAAGCAACCGGTGGTTCACCATGTCGCCGACGTAGATGTAGTTGTCGGTCACTTCCACGCTGTTGGGGAACCCCAACGGAATGCCCTTGGTGGGAACCAGATCGCCGGGCAGACCGCCCAGGGAGTCGCGGTTGCCGTAGGTGCCGAAGTGAAGGATCTCGCTGCCCGCGTTGTCCATCACCGCGACCCGTTGTGCGATGTTCGTCGGGTAATAGATCCGACCGTAGCCATCCACGCTGAAGCGGGGAGTGCGCGTGATGCAATCGGTATCGAACGCACCGTACGACACGTCGTAGGTTGTGCTCGGTGCGGCGGGTGCTTTGGGAAACAGGTTGCCGCTCTCCAGCGTGCCGGTCGGGGTAAACTTGTGAATGCGCCCCATCGCGGTTGCAAACCGGTCGCCTTCAAAGCCGGGGGGGATGGTCGTCGGTTTCTTGTCAACGAATCCAACGTATAGATTGCCCTGGAGATCGAATCGCACGCCACCTGCGGCATCGGGAAGTTTGGCAACAGTTGTCGCGTCCCACGGCACCTTCGCCGACGTTCCCGCGAAAACTCTCAGCCCATCTTTCGGATCGCCGACGACCGCCAAGTTGCCGTTCGGTGCGACCGCGATCCCCTTGTCTCCGTTGCCGGTGAAACACCACTCGTGATGAAACGCCGGGGTGATGCGATTGGTTCCCGTGTCGCCGAAGTTCGCTGGCGGGTACTCGTCCCGATCCAGATGGAACCGCGCGACCTTGCCGACGGAATAGGAGGAACTTCCATCGGCCAGGGTGCGAGTGTAGAAGTGTCGGTTGCGAGAGTCGATGGCGATGCTCGCTGTCTTCAGCGGCAGCTTGACGAACCGTGGTTTCTTCCATTCGCTGAGCTTCCACACGCTGGTGTGATCGTCGAGCAGGTAGACTTCCTCGTTTCGCTGATCCACTTCGATGCGGTCGAAACCGAGACATCGTTGCACACCCTCGACGCGGTAGAAGTCCTTGAGCAATGTCAAACCCTTCTCGTCGTCTCGATAGATACGAACCGGCATCTCGGTGTACGCGACCCACACGTTGCTCGTCTTGTCCGTGTCGCAGACGACGACGTAGGACCGCTTATGGTGGTCGGTGTAGCCCGTTTCGGAGACGCGCAACGTGGCTGCCGGCTTGTCATCCTTTCGCCAGTCTGTGAACTTCAGCAAGTTCACGTGACCCCGACCAGAATGCTCGTCCCCAAACCGTGTGGTCACGAACAGCGATCCTGTTCGAGTGTTGAGAGCGATCGCGTCAGGGTGTTCGACTGCGATCTCACGAATGATCTTCGCGCTCTTGTCGAGAACCACGATCCGCTTGTTGAGCCGGTCGCAGACGAAGACATTCTCGTCCTTGTCCACGACGACTCCGTGCAACGCGGCGTAACTGTGTGTGCCACCGAGTGCCGACTTCCGATCTTTCACCGTTACGGGGATCGTTTTCGGCTCCAGTGCGAAGAACAGCTTGGCTGTTCGCGTTTCCAGATCGACCTTCCACACCTGACCGTCACGCCAGAAGCCCTCCGTGGCGATCTCCTGAATCGAGCCGTACCTGGTGGTCGCCGCATAGACGCCGCTGAGGTAGAAGTGCTTCTCGTCCGAGGTCAAGGCAGTGAACACCGGACCCAGCAGCGAATTGGAGACGTGACTATTGGGTTGAATCGGCCCCAGAACCAGCGGCGGATTCTTGACCAGCGGGCCAGGTGAACGCTGCTCTGCGGTCTCTGGTATCGTCCCATCCGTGTTGATCGTGAGGAGATCGAAGCCGCCCTTTCCCAGAGCTGTTTGCCAGAAACTCAGGCGAGCCTTCTCGTTCGTCGGGAGTAGGCGAGCCATCCTACCCGTCCCGGTATCGAGAATCGTCGTCGCCAGAGACGGGTCGGTGAGGCGGTTAAACTTGGGCGTGTAAGTGCCGTCCGGCTTGACGTTGATTCCCCACCCCTTCATGGCATTCGGTTCTTTACCCGCGGGTGGGGGGAACACTGTTCGCAAATAGTTCCCGTCGATGTCGTACTGCCGAAGCGCGGGCGGTCCCAGGTTGCTGGAATGTCCCAGGACGTAGACCTTCCCGTCAGCTTTCGCCTCGAGCCCGTTGATCCCGAAGGGGCTGTGGTCGTTGTGGCCCGATTCCTCGGAGTAGTATGCATAGGGGTCGCCGCCCACGATCTGTTCGAGCGCCACGCTCATGCCGACGCGAACACGCACGACGAGAGATTCCGGCCTGGGAACTGGTGTTCGATAGTCGTCTTTCCCATCCCATTCGATCTTCTGGGAGCGGGAATCGGGTGCCAGCGGCGGAGGAGCCTTCGCCCCGAGAACGCCAGCGGCCAGATGGCGAATGACTGTGGCCTTCGTGGGATCGACGATCGCCACTTCGACATCCGAGAGCGTGTCGAGCTCGAACGTCACCTGCCATTTCTTCGCTTTCTCGTCGAAGTTGAGTTCGGGTTTCCTCACCCATTTTGGCGGTTCGGCAGCGGAAGTCACTCCGCCGAGGGAGGCAGCCACAGCCACCATGCACAGGTATTTCAGCATGCGGTTCCCTCGACTCAGCCGGACGGCCTGACATTGCTCCACAACCCGATCGATCCCGCCCGGTTTGGAACATGCGTTCGATCGTATCCAAGGTCCATGCTACGATTTGTTCAAAATTCGGGTGCGGTGTGGGGTAATCACAGGTCGATTGTGAAATGGTGAACTGCGTCAGCGTAACTTGCCAATTGCTCCGAACTCTCACTGAATGGGGGAGGCGGATAAGGCATCACATCGACGGAAAGCATCGTCCGCCGTTCGCCCCCTACAGTTTCAACGACTCGAGCGAAACGCCTTTGGGAAACGGGCACAGCCCGCGCCGGCTTGGTCTGCCAGCGTGGGCTGAAGCGTTGTTCGTCGATCTTGAGTGATTCGCCCGATCATCCCTGCTCGGCCGCCTCGTAGCGGGCGATGTAATCCAACACCTTGTCACTCCATCCGTCGATGTGGACCCAGGTGCCGTATCCAATGCCGTTCTTGTTGCTGGCCACGTTCACCATGTACCCCTTGCGGTCTGGCACGCTGTCGTGGCTCTGCTCATCCGTGATGACGATGAGCCGGTCGCAAGGCGGCAGCTCCTTCACCGCCTTGCCCAGTTCGGTGGGATGCTGAGCCTGTGATCCCGTGATCGCATCACGCAGCCCGAGCCCCTTCCGGACCGGCACTTCGATCAGGCTGTTGGAGAACGTGAACACCCGCAGGTGGTCGAACATCTCAGACCCGATCATCGCCAGCGAGCACGCCACATCCATGCGGGTCAGTTCGGATCGACCCGACAGCTTCCCGCCCATCGACCCGGACACGTCCACAAGGACAATGGTGCTCCCCGCGAGCTTCGCCTTGTCCGCGAAGCACTCGAAGAACTTGGCTTCCAACTCCGGCCCGAACTGCGGGTTGTGCCGCGCCGCCGAGATAAAGTTGATCGGCAACAGCCGACCTGCATGAATGCGAACAATCCCCGCCCGGATCAGTTCGATCGGCACGCCAGCCTCACGCATGTTCCGAAGGTTGCGGAGCGTGGCCAGGCCGCCGAGGTTCTGCTCGGCCAGCAGTCGGGTCCATGATGCGAGCTTGTCACCGCCCTTCGACAGCTCGACCTCTCAGGTGTCCGGGGTTGTAGATCAGCGTCGAAAAAGAACACAGTTCAGCGTCGAAAAGGAACACACCGTAGCACAGCCTCCGCGAGCGGCCGAATGGTCGCCGTGGGAGGTGAAGGATGCTCACGGTGGACAAATACGCACAGATCCGAGAGGCCCGCAGCAACGGTCTCTCCATCCGCAAGATCGCCCGGCAATTCGGGCACTCGACCAAGACCGTTCTCAAGGTCATCGGCCAAGCCGAGCCCAAGCCCTACACGCTCAACAAGCCACGTCCCGCTCCCATCTTCGGAGCATTCCGTCAGATCGTTGATGACATCATCGAACAGGATCGAACCGCACCACCCAAGCAACGACACACCGCCAGCCAGATCTTTCGACGACTCGTTGCGGATCACAATTACACCGGCAGCTACGACCTGATCCAACGATACCTCAAGCAGCATCGACTCGACCGCAAAGAGACCTTCATCCCGCTCGAACATCCGCCAGGCCATCGCCTCGAAGCTGACTTCGGCCACATCTACGTCGACTTCCCCGATGGTCGCAGACAAGTGCCCGTGCTGGTCGTCACCTGGAGTTACTCCAACTGTCCCTTCGCACTCGCACTGCCCACCGAACGCACCGAGGCCATCCTCCACGGGCTCGTCGAAGCGTTCGCATTCTTCGGCTGCGTGCCCCGCGAACTCTGGTGGGACAACCCCAAGACCGTCGCCACCAAGATCCTCAAAGGGCGTGAACGCAACGTACATCCGCGATACGTCGCGTTGGCGAGCCACTACGCATTCGCACCTCGCTTCTGCATGCCCGCGACACCGACCGAGAAGCCGCGAGTGGAGAAGAGAGTTCAAGATCTTCAACGCCAGTGGGCAACGCCCGTCCCGCGAGCAGCCGACCTCGATGCGTTGAATGTTCATCTTCGCCAGCAGTGTCTGTCGGCACGCGAACGAACGTGCAGTGACAATGCGTTGTCAGTGGCCGCGATGTTCGAGCACGATCGCGTCGCGGCGTTGTCGGTGCCGCTTCATCGGTTCGATGCGTGCGTGATCCAACCGGCCCAGGTAGACAAGTACCAGACCGCTCGATTCGATCGGAACTGTTACAGCGTGCCGCGCCGTTGGGCGTTCCGCACCGTGAGCGTGAAGGGGTACGTCAACCGCGTGGAAGTGATCGGTGACGGAGCGATCGTTGCCACGCACACGCGGAGTTACGGCAGTGGCGACAATATCCTCGATCCTCTTCATTTCGTAGGGTCTTTGGATCGCAAACCTGCCGCACTCGATCACGCTCCGGTGTACCGCGACTGGCAACTGCCCGCCGCGTTCGCGGAGCTTCGCCGAGTGTTCGTCGATCGTCATGGGTCGCTCGCGGGAACACGACACTACATCAGCGTGTTGCAACTGCTCGCCCTGCACCCCATCGACCGCGTCGAGAACGCCATCAGTCGTGCCATCGCAGGCGGACAACTCGACGTCGCCACCATCCTGGCCGCAATCAAATGCCAGCCCAGTGGCAACGCGTTGTCACTGAGTGACAACGCGATGTCACTGAAGATTGCAGCCGTGACGGTGCGGCCACCCGACCTCGCCCAGTTCGACCGTTTGTTACCACGTTTCACCGAAGGAGACGCCAATGGGAATCGAGACCACGCCGCTGTTGTTGAAGGCCAACCTGAAGCAGCTGAGGCTCTTCCGTTTTTAGGTGTAAACGCTTGTAAAAGCAGTTTGAATCCGCCCAGCCAGTTCCCGGATACTGTCGATGGTGAACCCGATCTTGCGACTCGCCCAGTTCACGTCCAATACCAACCGGGACCAGAGCGTTGACA
>JAIOPV010000175.1 GCA_021413735.1 Planctomycetota bacterium | reverse complement strand
GAACATCCTGCACGGTGGCATCGCCATTGACGGGATCTAATGCTGTGAGCGTCTCTCATTGCTGAGATCGTCCCATCCGACCAAGCCGAGGAATGTTCCTCGGCTTGTTGCATTCGAGGCTGGCTGATGATGCCAAACGGTCAAGAACCGTGAGTCAATCACGTTGGAGGCGATCGCGAACCAAGTTGATGGCGAGCCGGGTAACGGTGACGAGTTGGTAGCCGATTCCGCCAGCAACGCCAGCGGTAAGGCCAAACGCAGAAGCTGCGGTGATTGTGGCGAGCATGGGTTCCGTCCCGTGGTATTGATGCGAGTGAACGCAGGACAAGCCACGGCTTGCGCTGTCAAGTTGTGAGCCACCCGAAATCACGGACAGTTCGTACCCGGTCACTGGCCATCGAGGCCGCCGTACACATCGCTCTGACTGAGTTTGCCACGAACGTACAGCATGCGGTCGGTGGCCCGCTGGTAGAAGTCGAGGAGTGGACCGGCAACGGCCTCACCCTCCAGGATGCCGAGCGCCTGGGCGACGGCCTCGTAAGTGGACATGCGGTGCCCCGGTTGGTTTCGGCGCAAAGCCGGCCCTGCGAAGGCCCGGACCGGGAGTGCGACCTTGATTGAATCGGCGAGGAGCGGCAGACGCTTCACCATGCGACTTGCCTGCCGCCAGTTGCCGTCCGGGACGACGAGGGCCGGGGGCGATGGCAGAGAGGCGACGAGTTCTGGCGTCAGCGGTTGGGCCCCGTGGCCGGGGAAAAGGACGATCGGGGTCACGCCCGCAGGCAACGAGGATGCCGGGTCAGCCGGGTCGGGGAACACCCCGTGACTGAGAAGCGTGGCGTCGCGAATCGCCAGGGTGAGGAGACGGGCCGTGTTGCTCGTCCGCCCCAAGTCTTGGACGTGGACGATGAGGATGAGCGGAGTGCGGATCACAATCCGCGGGGCGCGCAAGCACAAGCACAGCCACCCGTGGAGGCGGCAAGCGGGGCATGGGGTGGTATCGCGGGCAGCAAGCATCGGGCTCCTGGTCGGCTCGGGCATCGCGGACGAAACGACTACCAGCGGGTACTGAGCACGCCTGGGGTGCAGAGGCGTTCCACTTCTCAAAGGTGAACCTATTGAAAGCGCGGGCGAGAACGCGGTTCGGCGTGCGGTGGGCGATGAGATCGGGAATGAGAAATGTCCGGTGTTGACTCGATAGAAGTGACCTCTTCGCTCAGGCCAAAGCGGCCCTGAGACGAGGGCATTTCTCTCGGGGGCAACTTGGGGACATTTCTATTCGGCTTGACAATTCCAGGAACGACCCCTTGCGTCCGTTCGAGACGCAACTTATACCATCTCAAACTTTTTATGTTTAGCCCCACCGGAGCTGGTGACGCGCATGGCGGGTACTTCTCTCCCCTTGCTCCAACAGCGGTCGTTTGGCGAAACCTCACGCCGAGATACCTGGTGGCTGCAACCTGCCCTCATCCTGGGCGGACTCTCGGCGTTCATCGTGTACTCAACGTGGTCGGCCTTCCAGGGCGCGCACTACTGGGTGCCGGGCACAAACTACCTGTCGCCGTTCTACTCACCTGAACTCTTTGGCAACTCGCCGCACGCATGGTTCGGAACCCTGCCGTCGTGGTGGCCGGACTTCTTGCCGTACTCGCCCGCGTTCCTGATTCTGTGGGCACCCGCGGGCTTCCGCTTCACGTGCTACTACTACCGCGGAGCCTACTACAAGGCGTTCTGGGCCGACCCGCCCGCATGTGCCGTGGGTGAACCCCGCAAAAGCTACATCGGCGAACAGGGCTGGCCGCTGCGAATCCAGAACATCCACCGCTACTTCATGTATGTCGCGGTCGTGTTCATCTTCATGCTCGCCATCGACGCGATCAAAGCGTTCTGGTTCGCAGACGGCTTCGGCATCGGCGTCGGTACGCTCATCTTGTGCGTGAACGTCGTGCTGCTGTCGGGCTACACGTTCGGCTGTCACTCGCTGCGTCACATTGTGGGCGGTCGCAAGGATTGCATTTCGGAATCGCCGCTCTGCCACAAGATGTACAAGGGGTGCAGTTCGCTGAACAAGAAGCACATGCTGTGGGCGTGGATGAGCCTCTGCTCGGTGATGTTCTCCGACGTCTACGTGCGGCTCTGCTCAATGGGCATTTGGCACGACATCCGAATCATTTGACCCGACCTCGCGAAGCCGCGGCCCGAAGGGAAGCGCGGCCCAAACGCGCTCCCCTTCGGGTCCCGACTCAACCAATACACGGATCTCCGACCAATGGCTGATTATCAAACGCACGAGCATGATGTAATCGTTATCGGGGCCGGTGGTGCCGGTCTTCGCGCTGCGATCGAAGCCAGCGCTTCCGGCGTTTCGGTCGGGCTCGTCTGCAAGTCGCTGCTCGGAAAAGCGCACACCGTCATGGCAGAAGGTGGCATCGCTGCGGCTCTCGCCAACGTCGATGATCGCGATAACTGGAAGGTTCACTTCGCCGACACGATGCGAGGCGGCCAGTACGTCAACAACTGGCGCATGGCTCAACTTCACGCACAGGAAGCGCCTGCCCGTGTTCGCGAATTGGAGGCTTGGGGAGCCGTCTTCGACCGCACCCCAGACGGCAAGATTCTTCAGCGAAACTTCGGCGGGCACAAGTACCCGCGACTCGCACACGTCGGCGACCGCACCGGCCTCGAACTCATCCGTACGCTCCAAGATCACGGCATTCACCAGGGCATCTCCGTCTACATGGAGCGAACCGTTGTTCGCTTGCTCAAGGACGGCGACCGCATCTCCGGTGCACTCGCTTACGATCGCGAACGCGGTCGCTGGACCGTCTTCAAGGCGAAGGCGATCATCCTCGCGACCGGCGGCATCGGCAAGGCGTACAAGATCACGTCGAACTCGTGGGAATACACCGGTGACGGCCACACGCTCGCATACGACGTCGGTGCCGAACTCATCGACATGGAGTTTGTGCAGTTCCACCCCACTGGGATGGTGTGGCCACCATCGGTTCGCGGCATCCTCGTGACGGAAGGCGTTCGCGGTGAAGGCGGCGTTCTGCGGAACAAGGAAGGCAAGCGGTTCATGTTCGGGGACATCCCGGAGAACTACAAGCCGCAGACTGCCGCCGACGAAGAAGAAGGCTTCCGCTACGTTCTCGGCGATAAAGAAGCCCGGCGACCACCGGAACTGCTGACACGCGACCACGTCGCACGTTGCATCGTTCGCGAGGTGAAAGAAGGTCGCGGCAGCCCGCACGGCGGCGTGTTCCTCGAACTGCAAACCTTCGCGGAGTGGTTCGGCAAGAAGTCGAAGGGCTTCAACGCAGCGGAGCACTGGAAGAAGAAGCTGCCGAGCATGTACCACCAGTTCAAGGAACTCGGTGGCCTCGACCTCACGAAAGAGTCGATGGAGGTCGGCCCGACAACGCACTACATGATGGGCGGCGTGCGGGTGGATTCCGATTCGCAAATGTCGCGCATACCGGGGCTGTTCGCGTGCGGCGAATGTGCGGCTGGAATCAACGGCGCCAACCGGCTCGGCGGCAACTCGCTGTCGGACTTGCTCGTGCTGGGCAAGCGGGCGGGCGAGTACGCGGCACAGTACGCGAAGGCGAACCCAGCGACGACGATTCACACCGAGCAGGTGGACTCGGCTGCGAAGTGGGCGCTCGCACCGTTCGACCGCACGAGCGACGAGAACCCGTTCAAGATTCAGGCCGACTTGCAGGACATGATGCAGGACTTGGTCGGCATCGTCCGCAAGGAAGACGAGATGCAGCGAGCGCTCGAAGGCCTGGAGAAACTGAAGGCACGCGCGGCGAAGGTTCAGGTGACTGGCAACCGCGAGTACAACCCCGGCTGGCACACCGCCCTCGATTTACACAACCTGCTGACTGTCTCAGAAGGGATCACGATTGGCGCGATTCTTCGCAAGGAAAGTCGCGGGGCGCAATTCCGCGACGACTACCCGAAGAAGGACAACGCGAAGTTTGGGAAGGTGAATAGCATCATTGCTAAGGGTCCGGACGGCAAGATGCAAATTCGGCTTGAAGAGATACCCGCGATGCCGCAGGAGTTGAAGGACGCGGTCATGGCCGAAGCCGGCGGCGTGCTGCCGGATGAACTCAAATGATTTGGCGAGCGGCGCGGCGTAAGCCCGCCGGTGTTTTAACGCAACCGGCGGGCTTACGCCGCGCCGCTCACAGGGATAATACATGGCCACAGTAACCTTCCGCGTTTCCCGTGGCGATGCCACGAAGACCGAGTTCAAGGACTACACCGCCGAAACCGGCGAGGGTATGGTCGTCCTTGATGCGCTGCACCAGATCCAGGCAACGCAGGCCCCCGACCTCGCATGCCGCTGGAACTGCAAGGCCGGCAAGTGCGGCTCGTGTTCCGCCGAAATCAACGGCGTGCCCAAACTCATGTGCATGACGCGGCTCGACGACCTCCCCACCGACGCGCCCATCATCGTGGAACCGATGCAGGCATTCCCGAAGGTGAAGGATCTCGTCACCGACGTGTCGTGGAACTACGAGGTCAAGAAGAAGATCAAGAAGTTCAAGCCGCGGAAGCCCGACAACGCCGACGGCACCTGGAAGATGATGCAGGAAGATGCGGACCGTCCGCAAGAGTTCCGCAAGTGCATCGAGTGCTTCTTGTGTCAGGACGTGTGCCACGTTCTCCGCGATCACCACAAACACGACGAGTTCATCGGCCCGCGATTCTTCGTGTACACCGCCGCGTTGGAGATGAACCCGCTTGACACCGAAGACCGCATCTCCGACCTCAAGAACCGCGACGGCATCGGCTATTGCAACATCACGAAATGCTGCACGAAGGTTTGTCCGGAACACATCACGATCACAGATAACGCGATCATCCCGCTGAAGGAACGTGTGGTTGATGAGTTCTACGACCCCGTACTCAAGTTGATCCAGCTCGTATTCCGCCCGCGCAAGAAGGAATCAGAAGCATGAAATGGGGTGCGGCAGTTTAGCGGTGATCCCAACGGGGTCGCCTGGGATGGTTATCGCAATTAACGGCACTGCGAAACCGCAGGACATCACCCATGTTTGAACTCAAATCGCTTCACCCCGAGGCCATCCCGGCGGCGCTCGAAAAGGCACACCGGTATCGGCTGCTCAACGAACCTGAGCAGGCCGAGAGCATCTGCGAGGACGTGCTGCGTCTCGCGCCCGAGAACCAGGAGGCGCTCGTCACGCTCATCCTCGCGCTGACCGACCGCTTCCACGATCATCGACCTACTTCACCCGTTCAGGCTCGCACGCTGCTGACACGACTGCACGGCGAATACGAACGGCACTACTACGCCGGGCTGATCGCGGAACGGGAAGGCATTGCCCGGTTGCGTTCGCACAAGTCGCGCTTCGGTCCCGCGGCGTATGAGTGTTTCCGGCAGGCGATGGCACATTTCGAGAAGGCCGAGGCCGTTCGACCACCAGCGAATGACGATGCCCTGCTCCGCTGGAACCACTGCGCCCGAATGATTACGAACAACCCAGACGTCGCTCCCGAGCAGAGCGAATCGGATCTTGTGGCAGGCGACTGACGACCCGCTCGCACACGTCGATCCCGGCGCGGTATAACACACATACCTTCCGCGTCCCACGGGCAGTCCGATGCACATTCAGGATATCTTCGCGAACCACCGCACGACGTTCAGTTTCGAGTTCTTCCCACCAGCCACAGATGCGGCGAGCGAAGAACTTTTCCGAAACATCGCGTCGTTGCAGGAACTTCAGCCGTCATTCGTGTCGGTCACTTACGGGGCGGGCGGCTCAACTCGCGACCGCACCCACGACTTGATCGTTCGCATTCAACGCGAAACGGAACTCGTCGCGGTTTCACACCTGACCTGCGTGTGTCACAACCTCGATGAGATGACCGCGATCCTTGATCGTTACGCCACGAGCGGCATCAAGAACATCCTCGCGCTCAGTGGCGACCCGCCCAAGACGATGCAGAACTACGACCGCTCCAAAGACGCTTTCCACTATGCCGAGGAACTGGTGAAGTTCATCCGCAGTCGCACGAATGCTCCCGATGCTCGCGGCTTCGGCGTCGGTGTCGCGGGCTTCCCCGAAGGGCATCCTGGGTGCCCCAATCGCCTCACGGAAATGGACTTCCTCAAGCGGAAAGTGGACGCGGGAGCGGACTACATCTGCACGCAGATGTTCTTCGAGAACCGCGACTTCTACGACTTCCGCGAACGCTGCGAACTCGCCGGTATCAAGGTTCCAATCCTTGCCGGCATCATGCCGATCGGCACGAAAGCGGGAATGATCCGCATGGCACAACTCGCGCTTGGTGTGCGGTTTCCCGCGAAGTTGTTGCGCGCCGTGAACCGCTGTGCCGATGATGATGCGGTTGCGCGAGTCGGCACGAGTTGGGCCACGGAGCAGTGCGCCGACTTGCTGCACAATAACGTTCGCGGCATCCACTTTTACACGTTGAACAAGTCCGACGCGACGCGGCAGATCTACCAGAATCTCGGCGTCGCGGATTCGACAGCGCTGCGAGCGTAAACAAAACCAATCACCGAGACATCCCATGCGATTCCTTATCGTGACGTTCGGGCTGTGCGTTCTCGCCGTCCCCGCGTCAGCACAACCGAAAGCCGAAACTGTTGAGTCGAAGGGTGGCGTCGTGGTGTGCGTGTCGCCGTTGGCTGCGGATGTTGGCGTTGACATCCTGAAACGTGGGGGGAACGCCGTCGATGCCGCTGTCGCTGTGGCGTTCGCTCAAGCGGTGACCTGGCCCGCTGCTGGCAACATCGGCGGGGGCGGTTTCATGATGATCGCTGCGCCCGGCAAAGAAGTGCGCTGTATCGAGTATCGCGAAACCGCACCCGCTTCGGCGAAGGTCGATCTCTTCGCGGATGGCACGGTGGGCGTTCTCGATCACAAGGCGGCTGGCGTGCCTGGAACCGTGCGCGGTCTCGCACTGGCACACGGAAAGTACGGTAAGTTGCCGTGGGGTGATGTCGTGATGCCTGCGGTGAAACTCGCCGAGGACGGCTTCGTCATGAATGCGGCGTTGGCTGGCGACTTGAACGGAGTGCTCGCGAGTAGCAAGACGACGAACGCCGAGTTCAAGCGAGTGTACGGCAAACCAGGCGGCAAGGAGTGGGCAGAGGGCGACAAACTCGTGCTGAAGGATTTGGGCAAGACGCTGCGAGTGATTGCTGAGAAGGGAGCCGACGCGTTCTACACGGGCGAACCCGCCGAGCTGCTCGCCAAGGAAATGAAGGCGAACGGCGGCCTTATCACGAAAGACGACCTCGCGGCGTACAAGGCCAACGACCGCACTCCGATTCGCACAACCTATCGCGGCTTCGATGTGTACGGTCCGCCTCCACCGAGTTCCGGGGGGTTGTGCATCTCGCAGATGCTCAATGTGCTGGAGAATTACGACCTGAAGAAGCTCGGCCGCTGGAGCCCCGAGACGACCCACCTCATGATCGAAACCATGCGGCGCACCTACGCCGACCGTGCCCGCTCCCTCGGCGACCCAGGCTTCACTACCATTCCGACCACGTTCCAGGATCGCGAATATGCGAAGAAGCTGTCGCAGAGCATCGACCCGAAGAAGGCCACGCCAAGCGCTCAAATCGCGACCGATATCGTGCTGAACAAGGAGAGCGATTCGACAACGCACTTCTCGATCATCGACAAGGACGGCATGGCCGTCAGCAACACGTACACGCTCGAAAACAGTTACGGCAACCGCGTCGTGGTGCCCGGGGCGGGGTACATCCTCAACAATGAGATGACGGACTTCAACCCGAAGCCCGGAATCACAAACACCAAGGGCCAAATTGGCACGAAGCCGAATCAGATCCAACCCGGAAAGCGGATGCTCAGTTCACAGACGCCGGTGATCGTCATGAAGGACGGCAAGCCGGTGCTAATCACAGGCAGCCCGGGCGGCCGCACGATCATCAACACAGTGTTGTGTGTCGTGGTGAACGTGATCGACTTTGAGATGCCCGTGGCTGAAGCGGTGTCAGCACCGCGGACGCATCACCAGTGGTTCCCCGATGTGGCGCGGTTCGAAGGGGCGAGTCAGCATCCAAAACTTGTCGCCGAACTCAAGAAGATGGGGCACACGGTCGTGGAGCAATTTCAGGGCGACGCTCACACGATTGGAATTAACCCGAAGACTGGTGTGCGGGTTGGTGTTGCCGATAAGCGAATCGACGGGAAAGCCGCAAAGGAGTGAATCAGCCCCGGCTCACCAAAGTCACATAATCTCGCGGCCGAGCCCCTGCTTCTTCGCCAACTCGACAACGCGGGCCGCGAGGGCGATGTCCTCGATGCCCAAGCCCAACGACTTGAACACGGTCACATCCTGCGGCGTTTCCCGGCCAGGATATTTGCCCATCAGAAGCGGAGCGAAATCGAGCACGTCGCCCCACTGGAGCACGCCAGCATTCAATGCCGAGACAAAATCGCCCGCCTCCGTATTCGCCTGCGCTTTGCTATCGACTGCGACAACCGTCGCCTTGCGGAACACGCCGATGTCAGCCTCGGCTTTCGTCAGGAAATTCGACCCGATCAGGTTCAGATGCTGCCCGGCACTGATCCACTCACCCATCAGTATCGGCTCGCGGGCATTCGTGGCCGTGATGATGACATCCAGATCTCGCGCTGCTTCCTCTGCCTTCTCGACGGGAACGACATCGACCCCAGTTTCCGTCGCGAGTTGAGTCGCGAACTCCGCACGACGACTCGCATCGCGACCGAACACGCGAACCGATTTCACCGGAAGCACCTTGCACATCGCCAGGATTTGCGTGCGGGCTTGTTTCCCGGTTCCGATGCACCCAACGGTTGAGGACTTCGGTCGGGCGAGCTTCTTCGTGGCAACACCGCTCGCCGCACCCGTGCGAAACTGCCCGATGAGATTCGCTTCGAGAATCGCGGTCATCTCACCGGTCTTGCCGTCGTAGAGCGTGACGTGAAACCGTGCTCCGGCCTTCGTTGTGGTATACGCCTTGAAGCCGAGGACACCGAGCGTCTTGGCTGCGGCTGGGAGGATGTGCAGCATTGCCAGATCGGTCTGGCAACGCTGACGCGGAACGTTCATGGCCTCATCGAGACCGAGTTTGCGGAATGCGGCAGTAACCGCGTCGAGCGCGAGATCCATCGTCACAACGCGGGCGACATCGGCCTCAGTCAGAAACAGCGCGGGCATGTGACGCTCCCCTGTACCTGCTACTTCTTCAGCGTGTACATCGTTCGTTCGCGTGTCAACCGTGCGGTGTCCGCAGCGGAGAGAACGAACACCTCGCCACCGTCCTTGCCTGCGACGCGAGCGTATCGTTGCTTGCCATCGGTGCCACCAACCACGCCCCCGATTTCCAGCGTGGCCTTCTGACCCCTTCGGCTAATCGCGGTAATCGTCGCTTCAGGCTTCTCCAACCCGAACAACTTCACGTCGGCGTCCTTGTCCACGGCGTAGCGTTCGGCTCGCAGTGCCCCAAGCGTTCCGATCAGTTCGTTCACGAATCGCACATCGAGCATGTCGCCGGGCTTCGCGGGATCGACCCACTGTGGACCGGCTTTCTCGAACGCGAACGTGGCACTGCCAAGCGAAACCTCCACGCCCTCGGTCTGAGCGGCGTCAACAGTCCACACACGGCGTGCCCGGTACTCAGCCAGCACTCGCGCACTCAGCGTCGGCGTCAGCAAGCCGATGAGTTCCTTCCCATCGGCTGCGACCGCAACGCGACCATCGGCTACTTTCTTCCCGATGAGCAGCACCAGCACTGCCTTGTCGCCGTAAGAGAGCGTCCATTTTGCCTCAGGCTTATCGAGACCGTATTCCTTGGAATCCTTGCCCTTCTCACCGACCCAGACATCCGCACGAAGCCCACCCAGATCAACCAACAACTCCGCGAGTGCAGCCTCGGCATCAGCGGCCACCGGTTCGGTGACCTTCCACATCGCGCCGGTCTTCGCGAACGTAATCTTGCGGTCGCCACGCTCGAAGACGGCCTTGTCAACGTCCACGAAGTTCGCGAGCGTGCGGTCGCGGAATGCCAGCGGCGGCGAGAGAAGTTTGTTCGCGGTCACTGCGGGAAGCACGCCGACGATGATCTCGGCAGCCGGTGAATCCACCGCCGCATACCGATCGCCATCGGGCTTGGCTGCATCCACGGCATTACCGATGCGAAGCGTCTTCTGCTCGGCTTTGTCGCCAACCGTAAGTGTGACAACCGCAGCAGCAGGCTCGAGCCCATACTGCTTGAACACGTCATCTTTCTTGCCATACGCCGCGACACGTTCTGCCCGCAGTCGGCCGAGCATGTCGGCGAGTTCGTCCACGAACGTTGCGTCTGCTTTCTGCTTCGCGGGCTTCACGAGCTCCCACCCAACCGCAGCACCCGGCACCAGTTCCAGTTCTTCCTTGTTCTTGGTGCGAGTGATACTCGTGATCGTCGTCGGATCGAACTTCAGAAGCGTGCGGTCGGCATAATCGAATCGCCGGCGGGTCAGCACTTCGGCCACGGTCGACGGGATCACTGCAACCGCAGGCTTGTCGTCGATGCGTGCGAATCGCGATCCTGTCGGGTCGGGGTTGCCGAGCGCGATTGTGTGCGTCTCGGGCTTCTCGCCCGCGGTCGTGACCGTGATTGTGGTGTCGGGCTTCTCCAAACCGTAATCGGCCCACTTGGTCGCGTCACCGTAAGCAGCAAGTCGGGTGATCGGCAGACGCGCCGCGACGACGCTCAACTCCGAAATCCGTGTCGGATCGACTCCGAACGTCGCTCCCTCGGCAGTCCACTTTCCGGCTGCGTCTTTCGAGAGCGCGAACGTGTCTTCGGGCTTGCCCCCAGCGACCCGCACGCTGGCGACCTTACTCGGATCAAGCGATAACAGCGCTCGATCCGGCAATTCCAGCGGTGCGATCTGTGCGGCTGTCACGAACGCGCCTGGGATGACGAACACCGGTGCGTTTGGCGCGTCGAGTTTGGCAAAACGGTTCCCGCCATCCGGAGTCAGGCCACCGACAATCACGGTGTTCGTGACCGGCGTTTCTTCCATCGCTCCGGGCTTCTTCTCCAGTAAAGTAACTTTCACGGAAAGCAGCGGCTTGTCAAACCCGAACTCAGCGGTGTTCGCAGACGAAAGCGCCTGATACTTCACGGCCGTCAGACTGCCGAGCGAAGTCAGTAGCGGTTGCGCACCGAACCCCGTGACGGTTGCCGAGAACGGACCGCTCAACTTCCAGTCCGTGTTATCCTTCGTGAGCGTGAAACTCTGCTTGGCTGAATCGCCGAATCGCGTGATCTGCACCGACGTGAGCCTGTCCGGTTGCGTCGCCCAGACCTTCAGCGGAAGCAGACCAATCGCCCCCGTGATGAACGGCTCGGCCGCCGTCGCGGGAAGTCCGAACACCGCACCGCCATCGAGCCGTGCAAATACTTCGGCTTTGCCGGGCCGTGGGCTGCCGATTTCGAGCGTGTAACTTCGTCCGTTGTCGAACGTGAGTGTCGCCGTGTGTGCGGGCTTGCCGAGTCCGAACGTCGCCAGTTGCTCGGCGGTTGGCGTCTCCGTGATGTAATCCGTGACTCGCAGGTCCGTGAGCGATTGCGTCAACTGGCCCGCCTTCGTTGCATCGGCTTCGGATGTCACGGGAGCCGTCAATTTCCAGCCGTCGGTTTGGTGCCTCAGGGTGAACCCAGCCGGCACGGTGACCGCCTGAAGGCTCGCGTCGGCAGTGTCGAAGAGTTTGCGGTTTCGGTAGGTGATGGCCGGCCGTTCGATCAAGCTCGACACCGTTTCGGGGAACAGCCGCGAAGCAATCCATGATGTCGGATCGTCGGGGCCAAGACGATACTCGACGAGCGTGACCCGCCTGCGATCCGGAAGAAATACAGCCAGCAGCGACGGGTCAGTTTCATTCGTGCCCAAGTGCAGTTCATACTTCCGCTCAGGCGCGTCGGGTTCTCCCTCGGCTCGGTTCTCGCGAGCGGTGACGGTTGCGGTTGTTCGTGATGTCGGTTCCTTCGCAGGGTACGTTCGCCGATCAGCGCTATCGGCCCGGAACTGCGTCAACTGGTCGATGAGTTCCGCAACCGCACGAGCATCGGCGGGCAGGTCGTTCGGTTGAGCGGCAATCACCCAGCGATCAGAGCGATCTTCGAGCGTGGTGGCCTTGGGGTTCGCCTTCTTACGTGTCAGTGTGATCGGTTGCTGCGCCGTGCGCGTGATGACAATTTGCTGCACTTCACCGGCGTCGAAGCGAGCAACACGCGGATCGGCCAAGCTCGCGGACGACACGAAGATGTCGCCGAGTTTCTCGGAAGCGACGAGGAACACTTGCGGGTTGCCATCGACTCTGGCGTACTGGTATTCAACCGACACTTTCCGCGGAACCATGCGCGGCGGCGACCCCGGTGGTCCGCCTGGCATAGCCACCATTTCCTCGCGTTCCACGGTCTTCGCGATGCCCCCGAAACGAACCGTCACCGGTTCGCTCCCCTGCCCTTTCACGGTCACCGAACGCGACTGCGGACCGAATCCGAGCTTGGCTTCCTCCGGCACCGGATGGACGAACTCCTCGATCCACAGATCCGCGACTGCCGCGAGTACGGCACGCAACCGCTCCGGCTCGGGGTTGTCTTCGGTTGGTGAAATCAGTCGCCAGGCATCGGCGAGTCGGTCCGTTCTCAGCGTTGGTTCGCCGCCCTTGATGATGACTCCGGGTTCGGGCAGTTTGCCGATCCGCTTCAACGTGTAACCAGAAATCGCTGACAGATCGAAGCCCAAGATCGTCGAACCCGGTCGCGTCACGGTGATGCTCTCGGTGTTCAGACCGGGGAGCGTCACGGTCGTCGGCACATCCGGAGGGGGCGGCGGGGCGAGCGGATTTGGTGGCGGTGTGGAACCCGCGAGTTTCACTCGCTCGATGTCAGGGAACAGCAAACGACGACGGTACGAGTCGGTTGTTCGACGAATGATCGGCATGACGTCCGGGCCGAGTTTCACGATCTCCGATTGATCCTTGCCATCGGTGTCCTTCGCCGTGATGCGAACGTAAGCGGGGCGTGTGAACGTCGTCTCGCCTTCGGGAATCGGCGGCTCACCAAACAGCAGATCGAGCGTACCTTCCGCGAGGAGCTTTCCACCTTGATCGAGTTTCTTGTAGCCAACCGCGACTGCCACCGGCTTCTGATCTGGAGCAAGGCCGTACTTCGCGAGGTCGGGTGTTTCGCCGAGCACTTCTGGGTGAAACCGCGTGCGGATCGTGCCGAGCGTGCGAGCAAGCTCCTGTACTTCAGGGACGCGCGGCGGCCAGTTGCCGGGCATCGTCCACGGCGAACACGGATTCACACGCTTCACTTCCAGCGGATCGCCGGACGCGAACGTGACCTTGATTGATGTGATATCTTGCGGGACAAGCGAATCGACGACCTTTCCCGCTGCCGATAGCGTGGGCTCGGTGTGAACCGGCCCGAGGCCGAGTTTGGGCTTCCAGGCATCTCCCATGAAGAACCACGCCCCGGCAGCACTGGCGAGCAGAACGAGAGTGATGGTCGATTTCCAATTCATGGGAATCAGTGATGAGTGATGAGTAATGAGTAATGAGTGAAGAGAGGTCGCCCTCTCATCACACCATCCCTGCTTCGCGTCAGCGTAATCTGCGTAGCATCGTGGCCATCAATCCGAGGTACACAGCCAACAGCGGCAAGCCGACCGCGGTGCCGTATCGCCACAGATAGAACTCGCGTTCTGACATCTCCACACGCGGGAACTCCCACTGCGGAAGATCCGCACGCGGCAAACGATCAGCACGGCCAGTCAGCCAGTTCGCCGAGTGAATCAACAGCTTTTCTCGCGCCGGGTCGAGCTTCGAGCCGGTGAACAGGTTGCCGCTGCCGAAGACAATCAATCGCTCGGTCGGACGGTCGATCTTCGTAGACGAGGCCGTGAGACATGCAGCCAACACACCATCGAACGGAACCAGAATCGCGGCCGCAGCCTCCGTGCGATCATAAACCGACCTGTGCGGTGCTGACGCCCACCATTCTCGGTTCAGTATCCCGCCGGCGAACTGCTCGCGGTCGTACTCGTCGACGAACCACGACGCGGGAACCTTGCTCTCGATGGCGACACCAATCGGGAACGGCCCCTTCTGCTCTGCCGACCGCGTGCCCCACTTCACATCGGAGTCGAGCGTCGGTTCGTACCGCGGAACCGCAGCAACTCGACCACCGGGACCGCGACGCAGGAACGGCTGTTCTTCGTTCCACGATTCGGGCGCCGTGAAGAAAAACTCCGCAGTGATTGGCAAACGCTCCTGCCACCCGGCTGCGAGGTAGACCGGCCGCGGTGCGCGTAGCCTTAAATCGAGGTTCTGATCGACACTCCGAGACGTCAGACGCACCGCAGCTCCCACCGGATTTGGTTTCGCCTTGCTCCCCTCGGATGTCTTCTCTGCGAACGTGACCTGCGGAATATCAGCTCCACCACCAGCCCCAAGTTGACGACCGGCCTTCATCGCGGCAAACGCCTTCGCTTCGACATCGTAAAGGATCGTGTCGCGGCCCAACTCGATGCCGCGTTCCGCGATCAGTTTCTCCAAATCGTCTGAGCCATCGGCCTCGTAGCCGCCCGGCCCCGACAGCGACCCCAGGCACGCGAGCACCGGCTTCCCGGACTTCATGAAGTCCCTGATGACTTCGACCTGCGGCTTGCTCAGCGTGTGCAATGACCCTTCGATCCGTTCCCCGACAGTCGCATTCACGACCGTGTACCGCGGGATCACGAGCAAATCGACATCTTTGAGCAACCCCGCGAACTTCACCTTGAGATCGTTCTCGCGGCGATCCTGAATCGAGCGTTCGTCTTTCAGCGCAGTCTGCACTTGCTCCTCAGCTTCGAGACGCACTTTCTCGGCGTCCTTCGCTTCCTGCTCGGCACGAATGGCTTGGCGGGCAAGGCCCGGCCCGAGCAGCACCCGCAATTCCGATTCGTTCGCCTCGGAGATCGCCTTGCTTTCACCGCCCGACCACTGGAAGTACGACTTCACGATTTCGGACCAGCCACGAATCTGAGCAACACGGCTCAGGTTGACGGCTAAATTGGCTCGGTCTCGGAACGGCAACGCCGCCGTCTCATCGAACTCTTTCCGGATGGAGGCGATGATTTTCACGTCGTTCTGAGCACTGCGAAGCTGGCTGCGGGCTGCATCGTATTCCGCTTCGAGGCGTTCGAGCTTGCTTTCTTGGATCGTGTACGCAGCGGGGTCTGGCTCGGGGCTGGATTCCCAGTTCTTCTTGAGAATGATGTCGATGACATCGAAGCCGTGATCGGTGAGCGATGCCTTCAGCCCCGCGAGGGAGAACTGCGACTGCCGGCCGGTCGTCGCGGCTGTCGTGAGCCATTCGTGAACCACACACACGGCGACCTTCGGACGGCGTTCTTGCACTTCCAGCACTCGCCGTGCGAAGTTATCGATCCCTTGCGGCAGCAGCACGAGATTCCCACGACCGCCGTGCGATGCGTCGCTGCTGGTTTTGTCGAGTTGCAGGAACTCGTTGAAAGCGAGCCGCTGCACTCGCTTGTTCGCGTGAAACAAGATGCTGTTCTCGGGTGCGGCTTCAATCGCGGCTTTCAGTTCCGGCGCATCGGCTGTCAGATCGGTGACTCGCTTGCGGTAACCGAACGCTTCCGTGTCCAACACTTCGACATTGAACCGTGGTCCAAACTCGCGGAACAGATCGACGAGATCCTTCACCTTCTCGGTCACCTTCTCCTCGGCACCCTTGGTGAACGAATCGCGGTCGTCGGAAAGGCTGCCGAAGATGCGGTGCTTCTGAAGAACGATGATCGTCGTCGGCGACTCCGGGCGGAGGCTCCGCAGCTTCCCGGCAAGTTCGGTGGGGAGCGTGAACTGCTGCGTTCGCGTGAAATCGTGGCGTTCGTGGTGCGTGAACGAGTACGCATTGACGAACACGAGCAGCGAGATTGCCGCACAAGTGGCGACCGTCGCCGAAGTGTTTGCGACCGTGCGGCGACCCGTGACCAGGAGCACGCCACCAATCACTTCAACCACCAGTGCGAGAGCAACCGCGGCAAGCCCGATGACGAACGTCCACGCGGCCGTTTTCGCAAAAGGTCCGTGGTCGCCGTTGGCAGACGTTCGCAGGTTCTCGACCGTCCACTGTTGGAACAATGGGAACGCAGACGCGAACAACGCCATGCCAACCACAGCAGCGAGAACGCCGGTCAATCCGATGGCCCGGACGAGGAATCGGAATCGCGTGCCGAGGGTTTTGTTGTGGCGAGTGTCGGCCATATTCGGAAATTCAAAGGGTTTTGTAGTAGGGCCGGCTCTGCCGGCCGATCGTGTCAGCGTGCCGAACAAGTCAGGCCCGCGAATCAGTCATCGTTTCGGCCGGCAGAGCCAGCCCTAATTAACGCATGCGTCGGGCTTCCAAACTTCGCACAGTCAGGAACAGGCAGAACAACGTCACGGTCACATACAACACCAACGGACGAGTATCGAGTTGCCCACGGGTGAACGATCGCCGGAAGTGCTCGGGCACGCTGATGAAGTACATCAGTTCGTAGCCGACGCTTCCTGGCTCCAACACCCACCGCAGCAACCCCGGCAACACGAAGATCAGCCCGAGCAACAACGACATCATCCACGCTTCAAGCTGGCTCTTCACGAGGCTCGACACGAACAGCCCCAGCGACAGGAACATTCCCCCAGCCAGCACGATGCCGAGATACGATGTCCAGATCGGTGAAGGATCAATGCCCGCAGTCAGCGTGAGGATGTGTGTCGCGTCGGTCGTGTAGTGGAAGTAACCGCCAACTCCAGCCGCAACCACCCCGAGCAGCCCGACGCCGTAGACCAACCAGGGCGACCAATCGCGAAGGAACGCGATCTTGCTGACGGCGATCATCGGAATGCCGACGAGCAGCAGCACGGACCACATCGTGAATGCGGATTCCCACTTTGCGTGCAGATCAGCCAGCACGGGAAGGTAGATCAGCGTCGGCAGCCACAGCACGAGGTAGAACCAGAAGCACGCGATGAACTTCGCCGAGACGACCTGCCAGTCGCGAATGGGGGCGGTCATGAGCAGTTCGATGCTGCCGGTGCCGCGTTCCTCGGCGAGCAATCGCATCGTGAGCATGCCCGTGATCGCCGGGAACAGTCCCCAGAACAGCACGCCCGCCACGAGCGCAATCACTGGCGTGTCCGTTCCGCCGAACATCACCTGCATCGGGTATTCGACGCCAACCGGTCCCTCGTGCGTGAGCAGATCGAGGTTCAGATTGAACAGCAGACCGGTGAGGATGAGGAAGCCAAACATCGCGGCATAACCGGCCGAACCGGTGAAGTATGCGGCGAACTCGCGACGGATAAGACTGGCTGTGGCACGCATGGAATTTATGATTTCCGATTGAATGGAGAGTCAACGCACGGCAGCAATCATCAATCTCGAATCTTCAATCTGAAATCCTAGATGCGCTCTTGCCCCATCAACGTCACAAAGATGTCACCAAACATTTGTAAACATCCCTCCAGCTTGACCGACAACCGGAAAAGCCTGAGCTACTACAGAACAACAGATCGCGAAATGCCGAACGCCTACTCATGTGACCGCTGCTCGAAGTCCGAGCAGGTCGAAGGCGACACTTCAGGCGACAGGCCGCGATACCGTCCCCTTCATGATGAGAGAATGGGAGCCTTCGATCGCACTCGCGAAGTTCTTTGAATGCGCTGACGCTGGGTTCGTCCCTCTTGATAGAGAATTTGGACAGACTCAGCCGGGAAAAACACAAGGTCGCGACGAAGTTATTCTACAGGCTCCTCTGGCAGGGGATCATTATCGTTCAACTCCCAGTAGAAGTGAAGGAGTTCACGGAAGACGACCCACCCATCCAAATGTTCCTGGCTCTCAACGAGATTGAACGAGGGTTTGGCCTGGGAGGTGAAACAACCACCACCGGGATTGAAGTCGGGCAAGTGCTCCACAAAACCCGTTGCATTGGACGAGAACGACGAATCGGCATGAAATCAGACAATTTGCTGCGTCCCGGAGCAGCGCGTGGGTATGATACCCGTGTGGGGGTTAAAAGTCCCCACGCCAGGAGAAGACTCCGACTATCGCTTTTTCGCTTTGACCGTTCTTGCCGCGTTGAGTTCATCTCTCACTGCTTCCCAAGACCGCCAGATCGCATGCGACGTTGAAGAACACTCTTGTCTGGTGTAAGGCCATTCCGGCCCACGCCATCCGTTTCGGGCACCACGCCCAGTAAGGTACGAGACTGTGAGCAAGAAGCTGTACGTCGGCAACCTTTCGTACGACGTTACCCAGGATCAACTCCAAGACATGTTCGCACCCTACGGTGGGGTGCAGTCGGCCCAAGTCATCATCGACCGCGACACGAACCGATCGAAGGGGTTTGGATTCGTTGAGATGACGAACGACGCTGAAGGGAACGCGGCCATCTCCGGGATGAACGGCCAAATGGTAGACGGCCGGGCATTGACCGTGAACGAGGCCAAGCCAAAAGAGCCTCGTTCTGGCGGCGGGTTCTCCGGCGCTCGGCGATAACCAACCTGCTATCGAAATTGTCTCCAAGACCCTGGGAGCCTTCGGCTCGCCAGGGTCTGTCTTTTCGTGGTGTGGGATTTCGCGTCTGATACCTTTTGGGACAGTCGCACCGAGTCCGTGGTTGAGAATCGGTGGTGGAATTGCCTTCGTCTGTGGACTGCACGATTTCACCCGTTCAATTCTACCGCTTCCTCCCAGTGCTGGTAAAGCCGTGCGAGCGTGTCCTTGGTTTTCTCCAGATCCTTCATCGTGTCGCGCACCCGCGTCGCGTCCTTGTACACCTCGGGCGTCTGCATCGCGGTCTCCAGGTCGCTGATCTTCTTCTCGGCGGCGGCGATGTCCGCTTCCAGATCGGGCACCTTCCGAAACGGGAACTTCCGCTTCGCCTTCGCAGGTTTGCCAGCGGTTCCCGAATCACGTGGACCACTTGCCGGACTCGCAGAGGAACCCCCGGACTTTCGTCCGGGGCTCGCCTGTTCACGAGCTTGCCGGAGCAGTTCGTATGTGTCGTAGTTGCCATAGACCACTTCCGTCGTGCCGTCGGCGAACACAATCAGCAAATCGACAACGCGGTTCAGGAAGTAGCGATCGTGGCTCACGACGATCACCGTGCCCTCGTAAGCCTTCAGCGCTTCTTCCAGCGAATCGCACGCCCAGATGTCGAGGTTGTTCGTCGGTTCGTCGAGGATCAGTAGATTCGCGCCGTTCACGGTGAGTTTCGCGAGCGCGGCTCGTGAGCGTTCGCCGCCCGAAAGGAACTTGACCTGCTGCTCGACGATCTCGCCATGCAAGCCGAAGCTGCCGAGGAGGTCGCGCATCTTCTGTTCGGTGTGTTCGGGCTCGTCGTCCGGCCAGACGGCTCGCATCACCGACTTCTCGGGGTTGAGTAGTGCGAGATGCTGGTCGAGATAGCCGGGGAACACGAGGTGCCCGCGTTGAATCTCGCCCGATGTAGGTTGTTCTTCGCCGAGCAGAATGCGAAGCAGTGTCGTCTTGCCGCAACCGTTCGCCCCCATGATTCCGAGGCGTTTGCCGCGTTGCACATCGAAGCTCAGGTTCTCGAAGAGGAGTTTGTCGCCGTAGCGCTTCGAGAGGTCTTCGACGTGAAACACGTTGTCGCCCGAGCGTGCCACTTCGCTGAAGTGAATGTGTGGCCCAGATACTTTCGTCGGCGCTTCGATGCGTTCGACCTTGTCGAGTGCCTTCACTCGTGACTGGGCTTGCTTTGCGAGTTGCCCGTAGTGCGCCCGGCGAATGTACTCTTCCTGCTTCTCGATGTACTCTCGCTGGCTCTCGTACTCCTTCATTTGCCGTTCATATCGTTCGTCGCGCAGCCGAACATACTGATGAAAGCTGCCCGGGTAGCTCGTGATTTTTCTTTGGTGCAGCTCGAACGTCTTGTTTGTCACTTTGTCGAGGAAGTACCGATCGTGGCTCACGATCAGCATTCCTTCGCCTTGCTGCGAGAGGTAGTTCTCGAGCCAGCGGGTTGTGTCGATGTCGAGGTGGTTACTCGGTTCGTCGAGCAGCATCACGTCAGGGGCCGAGAGCAGTAGCTTCGCGAGAAGCAACCGACGCTGTTGACCGCCGGAGAACGTGTTCGCATCGCGGGCGAAGTCTTCCGCCTTGAATCCGAGGCCACTCAACACGTTCTCGACTTTGTGATCCAACTCGAAGGCGTCGTGATGTCGAAGCACTTCGGTGAGGCGGTCGAACTTCTCGCTGAGTTGCTTGCGTCGCGTTTCATCGTCACAGACAGCGAGTTCCTCTGCGACTCGCTCGAATTCTTTCTGTGTCGCCATGAGTTCATCGAAGGCACTTTTCGCTTCGTCGAACAGCGTGCGGCCCGTGGGGAACTCCGCGAGTTGCACGAGCGTACCGAGGCGTGCCCCCGCGTGAAGCGTGACCTTCCCGGAATCGGGCTCGTCGATGCCCGCGAGGCACTTGAGGAGCGTCGTTTTGCCGGCCCCGTTCGGACCGACCAAACCGATCCGTTCGCCGACGTGGATCTCAAACGACACCTCATCGAAGAGGGGGGTGGCGTCGTAACCGCGCGACAGGTTGGTGCAAGAGAGCAGGAGCATGCGTGTGAACTGCGGGATCGGATTTCGGAATGCGGAACCACGGACCGAATCCGGTTCCTGCAAGAGTTGTTGTAGCCCCACGGCCGCAACAGGGGATAGCCTGAGTGAATCAATCGCGTCGTCAGTGGGAGATTGGCATGGCGAAAGTGAACATTTGCGTCGTCGGCTCAGCGAATCTCGATCTGAACAGTTACGTCGATCGGTTCCCGGCTCCGGGAGAAACGATCAACGGCCGACGGTTCACCACAGGGTACGGCGGCAAGGGTGCGAATCAGGCTGTGATGGCGGCACGACTCGGCGGTTCAGTTGCGTTGATCGCTCGAATTGGCAGCGATCTCTTCGGTCGCGACATGCTCGCACACTTCCGCAACGAAGGCATCGACACGAGCCACGTTCTCCCAACGGATGGCGTCTCGACGGGCACTGCGGTCATCACGGTGGATGCTGCGGGACGCAACACGATCATCGTGACCCCCGGTGCGAACGGACTTCTCACCGCTGAGGATGTGGAAGCCGCACGCGAGGCCATTGAAGCATCGCATGTGCTGGTGTGTCAGCAGGAAGTTCCCGCCGAGGCGAATCTGGCCGCGATGCGGATTGCGGCGAAGGCTGGCGTGCCGGTCGTATACAACCCCGCTCCGGTGGGTGAGGGAATGCCCGCCGAGGCTTACGCTCTCAGCACGGTGCTGTGCCCGAACGAACACGAAGCGGCGCTGCTCTCGGGAGGGCTGGCAGACGTTTCACGGATCGCCGAGGAACTGCGGAGTCGCGGGGCTCGGAACGTCGTCATCACGCAGGGCGAACTTGGTTGTGTTCTTGCAACGGCCGATGGCATCGAAACGATCCCGGTCGCGACCGTCACAGCAGTCGATACCACGGGAGCCGGTGACGCCTTCATCGGAAGCCTTGCGTTCTTTCTTGCAAGAGGGGCAAACCTCGCGGCAGCCGCTGACGCAGCAAATCAGGTTGCGGCGATTAGCGTGCAGTTCCCAGGCACACAGTCGAGTTACCCTCACGCGGCAGACTTGCCGGTCGATCTTTTGACACGAACCTGACCTATTATTGTGGGAATTGGGAAAAGTCGTCATACTCCTCGTGCACAAGCGACCGAGATTCGCGTGCGGCGTTTTTGCGATTGTTCGGATAATACGCCCAGCCGAAGCCATCTCGCACGCGGAGAATTCCGGTGATCCCCGACACCAACCCTACTCGGCCGGATATGGTCACCGCTCCGCCGCTACCCGCGGACTGGCCCGTGATTCCGGGCTATCAGATCCTCGAAGAACTTGGCCGCGGCGGAATGGGCGTTGTCTACAAGGCACGTCAGACCGCGCTCAACCGCTTCGTTGCCATCAAGATGATCCTCACCGATAGCGACGTCGATGATCGCATCCGGTTCCTTGGTGAAGCGGAATCAGTCGCGGCGATTGAGCATCCGAACGTGGTGCAGATACACGCACTCGGCCAGGCAGAAGATCGCCCGTTCTTGGTGATGGAGTTCGTCGGTGGCGGCTCACTCGCGGGCTTGTTGAAGGAATGCCCCCGGCTTCCCGTGCGTTCCGCGGCGAGTCTCGTTTCGCGAGTGGCCAGAGGCGTGCAGGCCGCGCACGATGCGGGGATCATTCACCGCGATTTGAAGCCCGGCAACATCCTCCTCGCAACCGACGAAGGTTCGAGAGTGAAGGATGATGCCACCGACACAGACGGGCCATTGGAATTGTTCTCTTCGGTCGATATTTCCCCGTTACGGTTGCGACCCAAGGTGTCCGACTTCGGACTCGCCAAGGGAATCAAGTCGTCAACCATCACGCGGATCGGCATCGCGCTGGGCACCCCGGCGTACATGGCTCCGGAACAGGCGAGCGGAAAGGGCAGTTCCCTCGGCCCGACGTCAGATGTTCACGCACTGGGCATCATCCTTTACGAGTGCCTCACGGGGCGAATTCCCTTCGACGGCGACACCCCCGAGAAGATCATGTTCCGCATCGTTCACCACGACGCGCTGCCAGTGAGTATGCTTGTGCCGGGGGTTCCGCGTGATCTCGAACTGATCTGCGAAAAGAGCCTCGCCAAGCTTCCGGAAGAGCGCTACCAGACCGCGGCGGAACTCGCCGACGATCTCGACCGCTTCCTCGCTGGTGAACCGGTCAGCGTTGTTTCGCTCACGCGAGTCGAAAAGTTCACGCGCTGGATTCGCAGGTACCCGACCCGAGCCGCTGCGTATGCCTTCGGTGGGCTAACGCTGTTGTTCGCTGTGTTCACCGTGATCGCCGTGTCGCTCTGGTTCCATGCCGAGAAGCAGCGACACAAAGCCGAGACCGCACTTCACGACGCACACGAGGCACAACGGCTCGCCGACGAACAGCGGGCGAATGCTGAGAACGCACGTTCGGAGGCCGATTTCGTTTCCGCTGTGCGGGCCACTGATCTGGCATTTCGCGAGTACGAGTTCGGCAACCTCGCGCGTGCCCGCCAGTTGCTCGACAGTTGCCCGGCTCGAATGCGAACCTGGGAATGGCACGTCGTGAATCGGCTGATCCTGCGACAATCTCGGCACTTGGCGAACCCCGGGCTTCCGCTGCGACTCGCACAGTTGTTCACGACACCGACCGAGGTGTTGTTGCCTGGCGCTGAGAGTTCATGTAGCCGCAGCGCGATCACCTGCGACGGCCGATATTTCGCGACAGCGGGGAACCACATGGTTCGCATTTGGGATAGCCGCACGGCGAAGGTGCTGGCCGCGGTGGAACTGCCGATTGAAACGAACCACCTTTCCATCAGTGATGATGGCCAACGGGTGACGATCATTGGTCGCGACAATTCGGTTCGGGAGTGGATCTGGGGGAACGGGCAGTTGCAAGTGAAGGCCGCCGTGAAGCCTGGGGTGTCGGCACAGTTCGCGGCGAAGCATCCCGGCAACCTGGCAGCGTTGGCCGTGAGCCACGACGGTTCACGCATCGCGACCGGTGGCGAAGACGGCTGTGTGCGATTGTGGGACGCCTCGACGGAGGCCGAGTTGCGGGTCTTGGCTGGTCACACGACGCCAGTGAAGAGTGTGTCGTTCAGTCCGGACGGCACGCGGCTGGTATCGGTGAGTTCGGAAGGATGTTTGCGGTTGTGGGATGTGCGAACGGGCTTCGAGTTGCTGACGCTGCGAACGCTGCCGGGCATGGTCGCGGTGGGTTGGAGTCCGGACGGCTCGAAGATGGTGGTCGTGGGACTGAATCACGCCCGCATTCTCGACGCAAGCCCATCGGCGAAGTGATCCCGCTCCGAAGACGATGCGATCTCGTATTCGCCGTTTGCGGCGTCGCAGGCGTTGTTGATCGCGCCGCCGCAAACGGTGAATACCAGACTTGACCTTACAGTCCCAACTGCCCAGCAATGCCACGCAGCAGTTCGCGGTCGGAATCGGGGCGAGTCGGGCTTCGGGGATGAGTGTTGTCGCAAGCGATCCAGCCGCGAAGTTTCAGGAACATCGCGGCAGCGTGCTTGTACGCCGGCACAGGTTCCCGAAACGCCAGAAACCCAAGATATTGCAGCACATCGTTCAGTTCGTAAAAGCCTGGGTCGCCCTGCTCCCAGAGTCGATCTCGCTTCGCGAACAAGTCAGGAGCGAACGTGCTCAGGCCGAGCAGATAATCGCTGCCGTACATGACCATGTCGATGGCGAGATCGTTGCCGGTGAACACGCGGAAGTCCGGGCGAAGCTTGTCGCGCAAGAGAATCCGCTGCCACTCCGGTTCGCGATGCAGTGAGGAGTGTTTCGCACCCAAACACTTCTTGATGCCGAGCAGTCCGCGGTATACGTCCAGCGAGTAGATCCTCCCGAACGGCGCGAACATCGTGCCGAGTTCGAAGCCGATGAAGCCTTCGCAGTGCCGGCCAATCTCTTCGTAGGCCGAGAGCAATTCGGGATCGGGCAAACTGGTCAGTCCGAAACTCTGGAAGATGATTGGTGTGCCGCCGCGTTCCACGATGGGTGCCATCGCTCGCAGATACGCTTCCCGGTTGAACGCGGCTCCCGGAGAATCTCCAACGAACACGCCAGCCGTGAACGGGCGACCACCCAGAGCCGATCGCGTGGCATCGAGAACCTGGACTCGCTCCTCGAACATGAGCAGGTTGGCGAAGCCCGTATCCATGTTCACGGCAGGCGTCAGCCCAGCGTCGGCGGTGCGCACGCAGTGCGCACTAAACCCCGGCCAATCGACTTCCCCCGTCGCGGTGAACGGCAGCAGAATCGCGGAGATGCCGGTGATCTTGCGACGCGGACGAATCATGCGGATAGGGTCGACCATGGCGGTTCCGTTGCGTCTGGGAGAGTTGTGCAGGCTATAGTATCGGAACAGGAGGCTCCCAATGATGACGCACCGCGAAGCCCTCGAAGTGCTCGCCAAACATCGCCGAGAGCATGTCGTCGTGACGACAATGGGTTCCGTCGCGATCTGGCCGCAGCTTTCCAATACGCCGCGAGACTTCCATTATCTGCCGTCGAGCATGGGTCAGGGTGTGCCACTGGCGCTCGGGCTGTGTCTGGCGAAGCCTGAGCTACCTGTGGTCGTGCTGGTCGGCGACGGCGGTTTGCTGATGAACCTCGGCTGCCTCGTGACAGCAACGCAGTTCCCAGTTCCGCTGACCGTGGTGCTTATCGACAACGGGTTGTACGAAGTGACGGGCGGGCAACCGGTCGTGAATGCCAGTCGCACCGACTTCGCTCAAATCGCAACGGGTGCGGGCTTCAGCCGAGTGTATTCGTGCGACTCGCGTGAAGCATGGGATGCGGTTGCAGCGGAAGCAATTACGGGAGCAGCGCCAGCGTTTGTGTGGCTGAAGGTGCAAGGCGAGCACGGCAAGCCGACGCCATCGGCACCGCGTCCGATGGCGGAACAAATCACAAGATTGCAGGCAGGCATTGGCGTTTCAAACTGAATCACGCCGCGAGAGGAATCGACAGCCCGCTGCGTGCCGAGAGAGGCTTCATTGCCTTGAACACAAGCACGCGACCGATCATCCGTTCCAGGAACACGAGCGGCAAAACTCGCCAGGGGTGCGGCAGTTCCGAACGCCGAAGATGTCGCTTCGACACTTTGAATTCGTGGAAGATCCCGAACGTCTGGCGAAGTTGTCGCGAGGTGAGTTTTGGCCCAGTTGTGGGGTCGGCCGGTCGTTGCCAGTACAACCACTGCAACGGCAGAATCAGATCTTGCCAGTAGCCCGCGTCGTAACGTGCCGGGAACAGCCCAATCACCTTGCCGCCAGCCTTCAAGACGCGAAACAGCTCCGAGACTCGCGACGGTGCCGGCGCCGAGAAATCGTGCAGTGCATTCCAGGTCACAACATCGAACGCACCATCCGGAAACGGCAACGTGGTGTTGCCGACGTTCACCGTTCGGATCGGAAGCAGGTGACGAGAGAGATTTTCGCGGACGAGTTCTGGATAGTCCGCAGCCACCAAGCCAACGGTCACCGGAGTTCCCGTTCTCGCATAATGAACCGCGTCGCTGCCAAGCCCCGGCCCGAGCAACAGTAACGATTCACCGGGGTGTCGGCCGAATTCCAGAGCCGCGGATAACCATGATCCGTGGCGTTGGTATCGCTTTTGCTCTAGTTCGTCGTACCAGGCGGCCGAGAACGGCACGAGTCCGCAGGCTGCGCGGCTATGACCAAGTGGGCGAATCAGTTCGCGATTCGCAAGAACGACCGGATCGGCTGGCAAACGAACGGAAACTGACGATCGCGTTGCGGTGATGGGTTCGGGCGCATCGCTATCCGTAGAGAACAAGTTGTCTCCGGCGAACAGCTTCAGGTTGGCCCGTATCCCATCCATGACGCGCCCCGTCCCCGCCTCATGCGGAGTGGTTGGGTAGAATGATCGCTCCCAATACCCGCCACAGGGTGGGGGGTCAATGCCAACTCGCGGGCGAGCCGTGATGTTTCGTGTGTCCGGTAAAGTGCGGAGGCAACCATGAGCAAACTACTGGGCACCATTAAGCGGATGTTCGGGGGCGGCGGCGATCGGCCGCCAGAACTCGACGCCACGCTGAAAGAACTTCGCACGAAAACTCCGACGCCGGTGTTCTGGCTCGTTGGGAAGACGCAATCCGGTAAGTCGTCGATCATCAAGTACCTCACTGGTGCTGACGACGCCGTCATCGGTGCGGGCTTTCGTCCCACCACCAAGACCACCCGCCGATTCGACTTCCCGAGTCACGATGCCCCGCTGATGGGGTTTCTGGATACGCGAGGACTCGACGAGCCCAGTTACGATCCGACCGCTGACATAGCCGCTCTCGATAGTCAGGCGCATGTGGTGATCGTGACCGCGAAGGCGACCGATTTCGCACAGGGAAATGTGCGGGCCGCGCTTGAACCGATCCGGAAGGCGAAGACGTCGCGTCCAGTGGTGCTGTGCATCACGACACTTCACGAGGCGATTCCCAGGCAACCGCACCCAACGCCGTATCCGTTTGGTACTCAGCCGATACCCGCCGAGCCGAACCCGGCGAATCACGAGATTGATCTGAATTTCCCGAATGCCGTACCCGGAACACCGAGTCCTGTTCCGGAAGACCTTCGCCGTTGCATCGAGGAGCACACGCGAGCGTTCGCGGGGCTTTACGATGTTCTCGTGCCGATCGACCTGACGAAGCCAGACGACGGGTTCGCCGATCCGAATTACGGAGGTGAGCAGTTAAAAGCCGCACTTCTGAATGTGCTGCCCGAGGCCTATCGGCAAACGCTCCTCCGTTTGAAAGAGGCAACGGACGCGCTGAAAGACGTTCACATGCGGCACGCCGAACCGGTGATTCTCGGTTACAGCACGATGGCCGCGACCGCAGGTGCGGTGCCAATTCCGTTCGTGGACATGGTCATCATTCCCGGCATCCAAGCTCGCATGGCGACCGATCTTGCCAAACAATACGGGCAAGCGATGACATCAGACCGGTTCAAGGAAATCGCGGCGGCGGTGGGCGTGGGCTTGATGTCACGGCAACTCGCTCGCCAGGCGACGAAGTTCATTCCGATCGTCGGTTCTGCGGTGGGTGCGGCAGTCGGTGGTGCTTCGACATACGCCCTCGGGCGTGCGTTGTGCTACTACTTCCAGGCGTCATGTGAGGGACACGTGCCTGACGCACAGACGTTGAAGGCGTATTACCAGGAACAGTACACCGCCGCCGAGAAGAAGTGGAAAAGCGCCTGACAGGGGATTTCATGAATCGCGTTCGGGTTGCTCTGTTGGTCTTGCTGTTCCTCACGCCGTTCGCGGTGCTGCTTGGCGTCGGCAGCTATCACCTGTGGGAAAAGGGCTGGCTCTGGGTCTGGTGGCCGTTGCTGGCGTGCTTCGGCCTTGCCTACTACCTCTCCTGGCGGTGGACTCGGCGCCAAGGCGTGCTGCCCGATACCGCCGTCCCGCCTCCGGGATACTGGACCGATCGCGACAAGATCGCCTGGGACAAGGTGGACGCGAAAGCGAAGTCGTTCGAGTCCGTGTCGCTCGATCAGATCAGCAACGCGAGACACTACACCGACGTCGCACTGGATCTCGCCACGGAAGTCGGCAAGGTCTTCAACCCCGACTCCGAAGACCCGTTCGATAACCTGACGTTGCCGGAGGTGCTGGCGTGCGTCGAACTCGCATCGGCCGATCTCGAAGGGATGGTCCAGAAGTACATTCCCGGCGTTCACATGCTGCGAATCCGCGACGTGAAACGCGCGAAGAAAGCCTACAACCTCTACAAAACCGGCCAGGATGTGTATTGGGCTGGTGCTGCGGTGTTCGATCCCATTTCGACGGGGCTGCGTTATCTTGCCTCGCGTGGCGGCCTTGGCACACTGATGAACCGCATCCAGAGCAATCTCATCCTCTGGTTCCACACGGCGTACATCCATCAAGTCGGTCGGTATCTGATCGAACTAAACAGCGGTCGGCTCAAGGTCGGCGTGAAGCGATACCGCGAGATCCTCGCCCAGCATCAGGAACCGCCTGTTGATGTGGCTCCGCCGGTCACTGACGTTCCCGGCTCGCCGTCGCCTGAAGCAACAACGACCGGCGAACCCGCAGTGACCACGACCGCGGAGAAGCCCCCAACCAAGGCGATCACCATCGCGATTCTCGGGCCGGTGAAAGCTGGCAAGTCGAGCCTCGTGAATTCGCTTCTTGGCAAGCAGCTCGCCACCGTGGACCGTCTGCCGGTGGCCAGCGGCATTCGCTACGACACGACGCTGCCCGGTGGCCAACCGGTGACGCTGTTCGACACCAGCGGATACGGCGAACAGATCAGCGATCAGGATTTCGCCGCAGCCGTGGAAGCCTCACGCGATGCGGATCTCATCCTGCACGTCACCCCCGCGACGAGTCCAGGCCGCATTGCAGACGTCGATCTGCTCGACCGCTTGAAGGCGTGGTTTCTGGAGAAGCCCCACCTTCGGATGCCGCCAGTCGTGACGGTTGTGAATCAGGTCGATTTGCTCAGCCCGAAAGCAGAATGGGCACCGCCCTATGACTGGAAAACGGGTCAACGCCCGAAAGAACTGAACATGCGAGAGTGCATTGCCGCTGTGAAGGAGCAGATCGGCCCGCGAGCTGTGGACGTGGTACCGATCTGCGCCCGGAGCGGCGAAACTTTCGGCATCGTTGAAGGATTGGTGCCAATAGTGGTGTCGCATCTGGATCACGCTCGCGGCGCTGCGATTCTGAAGGCGTTTGACGCCGAAGTGAACGAGCGGCCGCTCGCGAAAGTAGCCGATCAACTCGGGAGTGCCGTGTCGGCTGGATTGGGTGCCCTCGCGGGTTGGCTCAAGAAGAAGTAGTTTTGGCGAGCTCGACGACGTCAGTCGCCGAGTTCCGGATCGCGAGGGCCTGAAATTGATTCCGGCCCACTCCCCCACCCCACGCCCGGAAACAACCGTTTCAGGTCCGGAACCATCTCGTTCATCCGGAAGAAACTACATCAGAATGTGTGCAAAGGTCCTTCATCGAGTCGGTTGCGGCCAATTCCGCTGACGCAAGAATCAATTCCACGTCCGGAACCATCTCGATCGTCCGGAAGAAACCACATCAGAACGACGCCATTCGCCGCAGCACCCGAAACAGTACCGCAGAACACCCGCCGGAATCGCGAAAGCGTGCGGGTTCACACTTGCACATCACCCGGACGTAAGCGACAATATCCTAATTAGTCGAATTGGTCCCGCCGTTGCAGTCGCGCTGACCACCCCACCGCTTGTGCCCCCTTGAGGGTCTCTTCAATGTCGAAATCCCGCCTGTTGGCGGCAATCGTCGCCGCTATCATCGGAACCGGAACTTCACGCGCAGCCGATGCCCCACTCCCAAGCCCTGGCGACATCAAAACGCTCGCGATTCACCCCGCGAAAGTCGCCCTCGTCGGTGCAGACTCGGCCACGCAGTTGGTCATCACCGCGACTCTCAACGACGGCAAACTTGTCGATCTCACACACGACGTGAAGTATGTCGTGGGTGATGGTAAAGCCGCGATGATGCTGACCACCGGACGAGTGCTGCCGCGTGCAAACGGCACCACCGAAATCGTCGCGACGTTTGGCGACAAGACCGCTCGCGTGCCGCTCACAGTCACGCACATGGGCGACGATCTGCCCTTGAACTTCACGAATCAAATCGTGCCGATCTTCACGAAGCTCGGCTGCAACAGCGGCGGTTGTCACGGGAAGCTCGCCGGTCAGAACGGCTTCAGGTTGTCGCTGCTCGGCTTTGAGCCGGACCTCGATTTCACGACGACCGTGAAGGAAGGCCGTGGTCGCCGGATGTTCCCCGCGAACCCGGACGCCAGCCTCTTCCTGATGAAAGCGACCGGTCGCTCGCCACACGGCGGCGGCAAGAAGATGGAACCCGACTCCGACGAATACAAACTCGTTCGCCGTTGGATCGGGGCCGGTATGCCGTGGGGCGAAACCACAGACCCAACCGTCACGAAGATCACCGTGTTTCCTGAACACCGCGTCATGAGCCGCGGCAGCAAGCAACAGTTCGCCGTGTACGCTCACTACACCGACGGCACCATCGAGGACATCTCACGTCGCGCTCAGTACGAGTGCAACGACACCGAAATCGCGACGGTCGATCTGAACGGTGCGGTGCGAACGCTGCAGATGAGCGGCGAAGCGGCCGTGATGGCTCGCTATCAGGGTATGGTCGCTGTGTTCCGTGCGACGGTTCCCCTCGGCGTGAAGACCCCCGATTGGAACTTTGAGACGAAGACGGTAGTCGACCAGCACACCGCGAAGAAGTGGAAAGAACTCGGCCTCGTGCCGTCGGAACTGTGCAGCGATGAAGTCTTTGTTCGCCGCGTGTTCCTCGACATCACCGGCAGCCTGCCGACACCGAAGCAGATCATGGAGTTCGTCGATGACAAGGACGCCACGAAGCGCGATAAGCTCGTGGATCGGTTGCTCGAAACACCCGAATACGCTTACTACTTCGCGAACAAGTGGGCCGACATCCTCCGCGTGAAGCGCCGAGCAGAAGCGACCCGCGCCAACGGTACTTTCGCGTTCCACGAGTGGATTCGCGAAAAGATCGCCAGCGACACGCCATACAGCGAATTCGTGCGTGGCGTGCTCACCGCCAACGGCGACGAACGCAAGAGTCCGCCGACCGTGTGGTACAAGGAAATCGACAAGCCCGAACAGTTCGTCGATGACGTGAGCCAGGTGTTCCTGGGTCAGCGATTGGCGTGTGCGAACTGTCACCACCACCCATACGAAAAATGGAGCCAGGACGATTACTGGGGTCTCGCCGCGTTCTACGGTCGCGTTGGCCGCAAGAACCTCGTCGTCCCCGGATCGAACGCCGACCGCCAGGCACAGCTTGTCGTGGTGTTCAGCAAGGCGACCGGCAACGTGACGAACAAGCGGACTGGCAAGAGCGCCGACATCAAGCCGCTCGATGCCAGCCCGATGGAAGTTTCGACCGAAGACGATCCGCGTCAGAAGCTCGTGGACTGGATGGTTGCTCCGCAGAATCCGTTCTTCGCGCGAGCCGTGGCGAATCGTTACTGGGCACACTTCCTGGGTCGCGGAATCGTCGATCCGCTCGACGACATGCGAATCACGAACCCGCCGTCGAATCCGGAACTGCTCGACGCGCTTGCGAAGAATCTGGTCGATAACAAGTTCAGCCTGAAGTCGCTCATCAAGACGATTTGCAAGAGCCGGACGTATCAACTGAGCAGCACGCCGAACGATTTCAACAAGTCAGACAAGCAGGCGTACGCTCGGTATTACCCAAAGCGATTGCAGGCGGAAGTGTTGCTCGACGCGTTGTGTCAGGCGACCGACAGCCCGAACCGCTTCAACGGTTTGCCGACCGACAAGAACGCCCCGAACCGTGCGATCATGCTGCCTGATGAATCGTTCTCGTCGTACTTCCTCGATGTGAACGGTCGCCCACAGCGAATCAGTGCGTGCGAGTGCGAACGGGTGAACGAAGCGAATCTCGCGGCCGTGCTGCACATGCTGAACAGCGACGAAGTTCAGGGCAAGATCACGCGGGCCGGTGGCCGAGCCGACAAGCTCGCGTCAGCCGAGGACAAGCGTCCCGAAACCGAGAAGGTGACGGATCTGTTCTTGTGGGTGCTGTGTCGCAAGCCGACCGCGGACGACATGAAGGCCGCGTTGGCTCACATCGAGCAGCAGGTCGCAAAGAACGCGATGAACCCCGCTGGCGGCAAGAAGACCGCGTATGAGAACATCCTGTGGGCTCTCGTGAACACCAAGGAGTTCGTGTTCAACCAATAACGTGAGAAGGCGACCGAGAGCGTTGTCAACAAACCAAAGCGAGCCGCTGAGTTAAACCTCGGCGGCTCGCTTGCTTTACTTTGCGGGTCATGCCGCGCAGCAGTTGCTCGTTCAGGCATGATTCGTCCAATTCTCATTTGCATTCCCGTTTCAAACCGACAACAACATATCGGACACCATCACCACCCTGCGGCGATGGTGTTCCTACTTCCATGATGTACCCCACAGTCTCCGAGGTCGCTCTCAATGGCGTCGCAAATCACTGCTATCCGCGGAACGTTCTTCGACCTGATTGATGATCCCTGGAAATACGTCGGGCACGAACAAGACGCAGCACGATTCGTCGAAGACGGGTTGCTCGTCGTTGAGGATGGCATCATCAAGGCGTTCGGCCCGTTCGCGGAAGTGTCGCCGAAGTTCACGAGCGTGCCGGTGACGCACATCAAGAATCGAATCATCGTTCCGGGCTTCATCGATGGCCACATCCACTTCCCGCAAACGCGAGTCCTCGGCGCTTACGGCCTCCAACTCCTCGACTGGCTCAAGACCTGGATCTTCCCCGAAGAGATGAAATACGCCGACCCAACTTACGCCAAGGAAGCGGCGGTCAGATTCTTCGACGCCGTCCTCGCGGGCGGAACCACGACCTGCCAGGCGTTCACAACGAGCAGTCCCGTTTCAACCGAAGCGTTCTTCGAGGAAGCCGGGCGTCGCGGGATGCGCACGATTGCGGGCCTCACAGGCATCGACCGTTTCGCGCCGCCCGAGTTCCTGAACACACCCGATCAGTTCTACCGCGAGTCAAAGAGACTCATCGAGAAGTATCACCGCAAGGGCCGGCACCTGTACGCCATCACGCCACGATTCGCGGTCGGCTGCACAGAAGAGATGATGAACAAGTGTTCGCAGTTAAAACGCGAGTACCCCGACTGCTGGGTGAATACGCACATCTCCGAGAACCCGACGGAAGTGAAGCAGGCGAAGGAATACTATCCGCAGTGCCGCGACTACACGGAAGTTCACGAGAAGCACGGTCTACTCGGGCCGAAGTTCACGGCGGGGCACGGCGTCTGGCTCTCGAATGAGGAGTTCCGTCGATTCGCCAAGGCGGGGGCGTGCGTGTGCTTCTGCCCGCTGTCGAACCTGTTCCTTGGCAGTGGCTTGTTCCGGATTGGCCGTGCGACCGATCCCGAGCACCGCGTTCGCATCGCACTGGGTTGCGATATGGGCGGCGGCAATGCGTTCAGTTTGATTCGCGTGATGGAAGAGGCGTACAAGGTAGGGTTGTGCAACAACACGATGCTCGACGGCTCCGTGAACCCGCGTGAGATGGACGCGGACGAGGCCGAGCGCAACAAGCTGAACCCGTATCGTGCGTATTACCTCGCCACGCTCGGCGGTGCGAACGCTCTGTATCTCGACGATGTTCTCGGGAACTTCAATGTCGGAAAGGAAGCGGACTTCGTGGCGCTCGATTGGAACGCGGGTCAGCACGCGATGGCGTGGCATCAATCGTTGATCGCGCCGCCGAGTGGTCCAACGACGATGGATCAAGCGGCGATGCTGTTGTTCGGCGTGTTGGCGTGCGGCGATGATCGGAATGTCGATGAGACATGGGTCTCGGGCAAGCTGGCATACAAGAAGAAGACCGCGTGATCCCGGAACGTGGAGCGTAACCGAAGCTGAGCCGCCGGGTTTCTTCCGGTGGCTTTTTCACATCTCGAAGTCGACTTCTGGAGCCGATGGCATCGGCCCAAGCTGAGCAAGTTCTTCGGCGGTCACGGCCAGTTCAAATGAGATGAACAAGCCGCCAGGGTGGGGGAGCATATCGCACTCGACAGGGATAATCAGTCCTCTCAGCCCAACTTCTATCCGTCCCTGCCAGCACATCTGCACAACCGGTGCCTTGGTTCTGCGGAAACGCGGCACCAGCCGATGCCACCACGGATCAGGCTCGATCGCAAGGATGGCATACAATCCATCAACAGAATAAGCAGGAGGCGGAACCATCTCGTACCAGGTGCCATCGACCTGATACTCCATCTTTGTCTCCCACTCACCGATGCGGGAAACATGCACTCGCATCGCTGCGTCCCGGATGCACATCAACAGAACCATGCTCCACAAGTGGAGGTCTCCAGCGTTTCCTCGAAGAGGCATGCCGTTCCGTGTGATCGTCATTTCGGCAAGAAGCGTTTCAAACACAGCCTGGACTCCTCCGGCTTCTCCGTCGCCAAGTCATTCATAATGTTACTCTGTGCGTCAGACCAATCGGTTAGCCGAACTCGAATCCGTCGGAGGATACCATGTTGAAATGGGTCACACGGCTCTTCAGAAAGTCTGCACCGCCAATCCATCCGCTGCTGCAACAATCCCACAGCGACGATCCCGTGATGCGTGCGCTCGCCGCCGCGGAGTTGGGGCGGCTCACCGAAACCTGGGCATCCGTCGAACTCGTGCGATTGCTCACTGACCTTTATCAGCCTGTCCGCGATACGAGCCTCGCTGCTTTGCGTCAGCAAGGCCAGGCAGCGTTGCCAACGTTGATCGAATCACTGAAGCACCTGCGGCCGGAAGTGCAGCTCATCGCCGCTGAAATGTTGGGCGAACTGCGGATGGTCGAATGCGTGCAACCGTTACTGATCGTCCTCAAATACTCGGATCGACCCTTGCAACGGGTTGCTCGGCGTGCGTTGGAACTGTGCGGAACCTCTGCCATTCCCGCGTTGCGTGCCGCGTTGGAAGACGCCCAACCGTGGGTTCGCGAACAAGTCGCCGATCTCCTCGCGACTGCGGAAGCCACTCGCAGCCAACCGCAACCAGAATGAGTTCCTGATGCTGGTCCTTGGTCATCGCCGCAAGCGGCGAATAGCTCATTCCAAATGCGAAAAGCCCACCCGTTTGAGCGGGTAGGCTTTTCGAGTCTTCGGTCAGACTTCGATTACTTCGCGTACTTCTTCGGGTTCGCGTTGAACTCGTCGCGACAACCGGTGCAGCACACGTAATACGTCTTGCCATTGAAACTCACAGCAATGTTCGCGGCCCCGCCGGAAACGATGCACTCCGGCTTCTTGACCCCAACACCACCCGCGCCTTCCTTGAGACCATTCATTGCGAACACGTTGTTGAACAACCCCTTGCCGCCGTCCTGCTTCTCGAATTTCACCTGGAATTTGTCGCCCTCGGAGAGCGTGTTCAGTGTGAGACGGTAAACATCGCCCGTCTTGGCGTCCTTCCGTTCGAGCTTCAAACCGCCGTCCTTCGCGGCCTTGCCCTCGAACACCTGTTCCGTTTTGTCGGCATTGGTCAGGCTCAGGACGTACAGCTTCTTCTCAAGGTCGTACTTCAAACTGCCGCCCGTGTAGTATTTGCCCTTCCCCTCGTTGAAGTCAGCAGTGAAGCTCGGGTCGCCCTTGAAGTTCCAACCCCAACTCACCTTTTCCTTCCAGGCGATTATCTTGGCACCGTCTTTTTGCGTGCCTTCCAGATTCCACTGACCGATGAAGTCTTGCATTTCGCCGAGCGCTTTTTTGACCTTCGCCTGCTCCTCTGGCTTCAGTTTCGAGACTTCCTTCGGGTCTTTCTTGTCCTGACCAACGGCTGGTCCGCCAGCCAATCCGAACAGTCCGACGGCCAGCGCCGCCAGGGCAGTCATCCGCAACAGCATGGGAGTGTACTCCAATTGTGGTCTTCTCTTCACGCCAACACGAGTTGGACGCCAGATCGGTGAGCGTGGTTCCGCGTTCCGGTGCTAATACCCTAAGACAGAAACCCCGCTGCCGCCAGCACGGACCGCCACGTTTCACCCAGAACCCGTTGTCGCATCACGGTCTGACAGTTGCCTTCCAGCGTCGGTGGCGGTAATCTGGGCATTCTATTGGCTTTCCGGCCGAGGCGCTTCACGCTCAGACCTTCGACATCTCCTGAGACGGGAGCTTCAAAATGTATCCGTCTTGTCTGTGCAGTTTGGAAACACGGGCAAGAACGCCGGTGCCATAATGACCAAGAACGAGACAGCACCCGTGAGTTTGTGGATGCGAAATAGCGCCGCTGAGTGATGCCATGAGCACGACCGCCACCGTCGTTGTGCCGCTCGCCTGTCGGCGAGTCCGCAGCGGAGAGATCGACCTGCACGCGATGGCTGTTGGCTATCTGGCCGCATTCACGGTGGCAACCGGCACACAGATCGAGGGTGAACTCAGCGAAGGGACCATCGACCGGCGAGTTGATGAACAGTTGAAATGGCTGCGGGATGAGAAAGGCTTTCTTCGCCCGCGACCCGAACCCGTGTTCCCGGTCGTTTATCCTGAGATACCAGTTCCGATTTATCGCGAAGAAATGGAGTTCCCCCCCGACGGCGAGTACGGCTTACCGACAACCCGCCGTGGCTATTCCTGGGGCACAGCACAATGCGGTGTGCGAACAACCGATCTCAGCGATCGACTCGGCATCACGTGGTGGCACTTCGACGGCCTTCCGAACGGATGCACTCTCACCGGCGAGAACCGCCTGCAAGTTGATTACGCCAGTTACGCCCAACTCACACTCTGCGGGCCAACACGTTGGGTGACACGGGTGTCCGAAGCGTTCTTGTCTGCCCTCACGATCTACGATCAGCGTCACGAGCCGGATGGTGCCACTGCCGCGGCACTCGAACAGGCGATCTCTCAGCGAGTGAAGGATTCCCATCATGGCCCGTGGGAGGAGATCGATACGACGGCTCTCGAAGCCGTGATCGGAACGACTGATGTCGATTCGCCAGTCGGAGCCGCGGCGCGGTTTTGGCTCGTGGTCGTGGCGATGGGTCGCGGGAAGTTTGAACTGGCTCTCGAGATCCTTCACGAATTGCATTCGCTGGGTGAATGGGTCGCGTTCTCACATGGCATCAACGTCTTTTACAATCCGGATGGCACGCCGCTAACCGTTGGTTGGCAGGATCACTTCCCACCGCCGTTCCCGCACGACGAAATCTGGCTCGCTCAGGCGGTTGTGCTGGCGGGCCTTGGGATGCGCGATCAAGCGTTGATGCAGCTTCGCACGATCGCGATGGCTCAGAGTTTCACTTCACACACACAGGCCGCAGCGCTCGTGGACGCGATGACCACAGGGGTCGATGAGTTGCAGACGGACTGGGATGAAGCCGTGGCCGAACATCACCGTCCGGTGGGGATTCGTGCGTTCTATGAACGCCGCGCCCCAGTTCGGTTCGCCGAGTGGAAAGCTGCCGCCGATGCTGACGACTGGCGTGCGCAATCCCTCGTGAGCGACAGTCTGTTCTTTGGTCTTGGGGCAGCAGTGAACCTGACCCAAGGTGCGGAATACGCGAGACTCGCGGCACATCACGGCCATCCGACGGTTGTCATGAACTGGGCGATGATTCTGATTGGTGGCGTGGGCTGCGACGCGAACAAAGCTGAGGGCGAGGCTTTAACGATCGAAGCTGCAGAAGCGGCAGAAGCCCGAGCGTGCGCGAACTGCGGGTTGATCTGCAAACGCGGTGAGGGGAATGACAACCAACCGGATCATGCGTCCGCACTGATGTGGTTTCGTCTGGGTGCCGAGGGGGGAAGTCTGCTGGCTCAGGCGCAATACGGAGCGTACCAACTCGCGGGCTGGGGCGGCGAGGTCGATGCGCCTTCGGCTGTGCGATGGCTCACGATCGCGGCGACGCGGGGTTCCGCTCCTGCTCAGGACAATCTTGCAGTGGCGTATCTAGATGGAAGCGGCGTTCCGCAGAGCGATGCAGATGCGTTTGCGTGGTTCCTCAAGGCCGCCGAACAAGGAGTGAACCGGGCGCAGTTGCAGGTCAGCGAGATGTACTCTGAAGGTCGAGGAGTGGAGGCTGACCCCGTCGCGTCGGCGCGGTGGCGAGCAAAAGCCGCGAAACAAGGATGAATGCCTTCCGGTCGGTTGCAACTTCGACCACAGGCGCTCTTGCCGCGCCAATCACCCTGTCTTAATGCTGTTGTGTGACGACTCGCCCTGGAGAAGCCAGCATCCGCATCGGCTTCGTCAGACTCTCGGAGCCGACGCACCATGATCGTCGTCAAAAACCTGACGAAGTATTACGGCGAGTATCCCGCCGTCCGCGAAGTGTCCTTTCAGGTGGATAAGGGGCAGGTCGTTGGCGTTCTCGGTCCGAACGGTGCCGGCAAATCGACCACGATGCGGATTCTCGCGGGGTTCCTCACAGCGACCTCCGGCACAGCCAAGATCGACGGCAAGGATGTGTTCTGGGATCCGATCGGCGCTCGGCGACGCATCGGCTATATGCCCGAGAACTGCCCCATTTACGCCGACATGCGAGTTGACGAATACCTCTGGTTCCGTGGCGGCTTGAAGGGTCTTGGTCGTAGCGAACGCAGAACGCGAATCGGTTACGTTCTCGAACGCTGCTGGCTGACCGACGTGAAACGGCAAATCATCGGCACACTCTCGAAGGGCTACCGGCAACGAGTCGGGCTTGCGGATGCACTGATCGCCGACCCGCCCGTGCTGATTCTCGATGAACCGACGGCTGGCCTCGACCCGACGCAGATTCGCGAAACCCGGAAGCTGATGCGTGAACTCGGCAAGCAGCACACGATGTTGCTCTCAACGCATATCTTGTCGGAAGTGGAAGCCACCTGCGATTCGGTGATCGTGATTTATCAGGGGCAGGTGGTCGAAGACGGATCGTTGGCTGCTGTTCGCCAACGTAATAAGAACAAGTCGCTCGAAGACATCTTCGTGAAGTTGACGAATAGCGAAGGCATCTAAATGGCTTAAATCCAGGCAAAATAGAGACTGTCGCACGAAGAGTGCAAGTGTTTCGCATCCACGCGTCTTTGCCCTCTCCCCTTGCGGGAGAGGGTGGCCGCGCTTCAGCCGGAATGTCGGCCTGCCAACAGGTCGGCATACCGACTGGCCGAGTGAGTGAGGGGTAAAACCTTCAACATCTCGGCGGGCTTTACCTCTCATCCGCTCGCAAAGCCCCGCTGCCTGAAGCAGAAAATCCCGCAAGGGGATGAGAACTCTTAACCAACTGACAGCTCGCCCCGGCACAGTCATCCACTCTCATTCTCAGGCCAATTCCAATCGCACTGGTGAAAATCGTTGTCGAGAACGTTGGATTCGATGGGTTTCATCCGCCCATTCCTGTTCCCCTCCTCGCACTGCGGGTACGATGGCAGCCAAAAGGGAAACTCAACGATCAGCCTTTGAAACGGCCACCATCATGGACAAACCTGAGTGGACGATCAACCAATCCGACAGGACTGGCGTGTGCGAGCCAAGTCTCGATGAATCACCCTCGTTCAATGCCACCATGCTTGTCGTGACTGCCCCTGCGACCACGCCGCAGAGAATCGGTCGTTACCCTGCGGAGAAAGTCCTGAATCGAAGAGACTTCGGCATCGTTTACCTCGCCCACTACGATCAGTTACAGCGTCTCTAGCGCTCATGCCGAAGCACACGACTTACCTGAATCCAACCGAAAGGCCACACCATGCTCTCCATCTTCTGCTCGCCAAGCCGCTATACCCAAGGGAAAAACGCGACTGCCGTTTTGGGAGCGGAGATGGTCGGATTGGGACTGAACGGCCCGGCACTCATTATCGCAAGTCGCTCTCCCATTCGCTTGCTGTCCGCCACTTGGAAACAGACTTTCGCAGAAGCCGGAATCGCCTATGCCGTGCATGAATTCGGTGGCGAATGTTCGCTGACCGAAATCGAGCGGATCAAGCAAGCAGCAAAGGGAAACACGTCGCGAGTTATCGTCGGAGCCGGAGGCGGAAAAGTTCTTGACGCTGCCCGCGCCGCCGCCACTGATTTGAATTTGCCCGTGGTGAACTGTCCGACTGTCGCTTCCAGCGATGCCCCTTGCAGTGCGTTATCGGTGATTTATTCGGACGAAGGCGTTGTCGAATGTTTTCGTATCTATCGGAAGAACCCGGAGTTGGTGCTGGTCGATACACAAGTGATCGCATTGAGTCCGCCTCGGCTCTTGGTGGCGGGGATGGGTGATGCGTTGGCGACATGGTTCGAGGCCAAAACGTGTGTCGATGGCCGTGTCAAGAACATGCGTGGTGGGCTTTCGACGCAGACGGCCTCGGCACTGGCGGAACTCTGTTACCGCACCTTGCTGGCTGATGGAGCGGACGCTCTAAGTGCTGTTCAAACGCAAGTCGTAACCCCGGCTCTGGAGCGAATTGTCGAGGCAAATACGCTGTTGTCCGGGCTTGGCTTCGAGTCGTCCGGCCTTGCGGCAGCCCACGCCATCCATAACGGCCTGACGACCGTTCCAGCTACTCATGGCTACCTGCATGGCGAAAAGGTATCGTTTGGCTTGTTGGCCCAACTGGTGCTCGAAGGCCAACCTCGGTCGGTGTTGCATCGAGTGCTTGGCTTCGCAACCGAGGTTGGACTCCCAATTACATTGGCCGACATCGGCCTGAAAGAGTTGCCCAAAGAAGACCTGAAAAAGATCGCTGTTCGTGCGACAGTGGAGAGCGAAACGATTCATAATGAGCCGTTTGAAGTCCTGCCGGACATGGTGGCTGATGCGATCATGGCGGCAGATGCGATGGGACGAGCGTGGAGGAAGAGCCACAGCCCACAGTAGGGCATCCGACTGGTGACAGAGTATCGTGAAAATGGGCCTCAAGAAACCGCCGCTGCCCAGCACGACTTTGGGGACCGGGCGGGATCCGTCCCTCGTGGCCTCGACCGCCGCCGAGAGCCGCACGAAGCCGCCGACAAGCGCCAGACCGATCCCGGCGGAGCCCGGCAGAACTGGGCGGAAGGCAGCGTCACCCACGAGTCTCAAGTGCTGGGCTTCGGCGGCGATCAGCGACTCCTTGTCGGCTTTGGCGTGGACCTCGACAGGGGGAGCGACTGGATCCCCATTACGCCATCAGCCATCACGGTCCGTACCTTGCCAGGGATTTCGAGTTGAGCGGATGGTCGGTAGTTCCCCTTGAAGTCGCTGAGGGTTCAGCGTCTAATTTGTATGCCCGTCACGGAGGACGACTTCGATGCTCACCCGACTCCTCGATCGTGCCACTACGTCCCTCAATCTCCGCACAGATCCCTCACCCCTCGCGCCGCAACCAACTCCAGACGCGGGATACGACGCAATCAGTCGGTTCGCGCTTCTCGCAGCGGACATGATCGCAGCAATTCCAACCCGTTCACGGCCACGATGGAACGAGCCTGCGGTCTTCTTCTTCGACCGCCGCAAACAAGCCGAACTCGAAGTCGCACGCCCCACGGCATCAGCTACCGATCCGTTCGTGGAGTTGTCGGAACGCATCGCGGCCGAGGTTTCGGTGCTGTGTGGCTCGATCGACCTGCGGCGAGTCGCACGTGCGACACCGGGAATGCGAAACGCGGCAGAGTCGCTCGCTTCGGCATGTGCTGCTGCGAAAGAGTTGGCCGACTTGCTGACAGTGCCGGATGACGAATTGGTAACGGTGTTGCACCCCGAACTCAAGGCTGGCTTCCGACTGCTCGTTCGTGGCGTGGCGGATGTCGGACAATTTCACATCCTGCTACTCGATGCGCTGGGCGGTCTGTTGCCCGGTCCGCGAGTTCTGGGGCGTTTCGTGACCGCGTGCCGAAGTGTCCACCCGACCTCGACTGGTGGTGTGCCGATGACAGCGGAGGCTCGCTTCCAGATGTACGCTTCCGCGGCATTACGTCCGAATGGTTCGCTGCCCGACGGCTTCGGTGGAAGCGATCACTGGCTCTGGCCGCACACAGCATTCGCGGCCATTCCGACGTGCGAGGGCGAGCGTGTGGTGCTGCTTGGTCCGCCGGCGTACCGTGCAACGTGGGAAGTGAACCGACGCTTCCCCGCGCTGGCAGCCGATGTGCGATTGCTCGAAGTGCTGAACCCTTCGCAAGTCGCCGCACGACTCGGTAAGTTAATCTAAACCTGGGGCAACGCTCCAGGCCCCTGCGTCTCGGAGTTTCCTCATGCGTCGTCTCTCTCCGGCCTGGTTCGTTCTCCTGACTCCGGCATTCACTCTGGCTGCCGATCCGGTGCAAACGCCGGTGTTCGTCTCTGGCGAAGGCGGCTATCACACCTACCGCATTCCATCCGTGATCGTCACGCCGAAGGGCGGTGTGCTCGCGTTTTGCGAAGGTCGCAAAGGCGGCCGCGGCGACGCCGGCGACATCGACATGATCCTGAAACGCAGCGACGACGGCGGCAAAACCTGGGGCAAGACGCAAATCGTCTGGGATGATGCCGCGAACACCTGCGGCAACCCGTGCCCGGTTGTCGATACCAAGACCGGCACCATTCACCTGCTGATGACGCATAACATCGGCACCGATTCGGAATCGGCTATTGTGAGCGGCAAGAGCAAGGCCGGACGCACTGCGTGGATCACCAGCAGCACTGACGACGGCACGACATGGAGCAAGCCGACCGAGATCACGAAGGACGTCACGAAGCCGGGGTGGACATGGTACGCAACCGGTCCAGGGGTCGGCATTCAACTGAAGAGCGGTCGGCTGCTCATCCCGTGCGACAGCAAATCGGATGGTGGCAAGGTTCGCGAGTCGCACGTCATCTTCAGCGACGACGCTGGCAAGTCATGGAAACTCGGCGGGGTCGTTGGACCGAACTGCAATGAGTCGCAGGCGGTCGAACTGGCCGACGGTTCCGTGATGCTGAACATGCGGACTTACGCAGCCAACAACCGGCGATTCGTGGCGATCAGCAAGGACGGTGGCGAAACGTTCACGAAGCCGGTCGAGGAGAAGGAGTTGATTGAGCCGGTGTGTCAGGCGAGCATCTTGCGGCTTCCCGGCGACAAAGGCGGGCTGCTGTTCTCGAACCCTGCCAGCCTGAAGCGCGAAAAGTTGACTGTGCGATTGAGCCGCGATGAGGGGAAGACGTGGTCACTTGCGAAGGAGTTGCACACAGGCCCGGCGGCGTATTCGTGCTTGACGGTGCTACCGAACGGCGAGATCGGTTGCCTCTACGAACGCGGCGACAAGAGTCCTTATGAGACAATCACGTTCGCTCGGTTCCCGCGTGCATGGCTCACTGGCGAATAGCCGAAATGCCTACGAAATCAGGGCGTTTGCTTCGCCCTTCGGCGGGCTGATGATTGCGATGACGGCGTCGGTCAGTTCATCGAGGTTGAACGGCTTCGCCAGAAACGCCTCGTTCAACGACGATAGTTCCTCGGTGCACCCGGAGACGAACAGCACCTTCACCTCCGGGTACGTCAAACGCACGCGATCGGCGAGTTCGCGGCCCGTCATGCGAGGCATGCGCACGTCCGTCACCAACACCCCAAGCGGTCGCGGAAGATCGATCAACTTCCCGATCGCTTCAAGTCCGTCGGCAGCCGTCACCACCTCGAAGCCCGTCTCCTCCAGAACTCGCGCCGACAGTTCACGAATCGCGAACTGATCCTCAACGATCATGATGAGCGGCGTACCTGCGATCGGAGTAATGGGCGAACGCGCTGGCGGCAACGCTGTATGGTTTTCAGCGCTGTGCGCGACACCGTCGAGAGATTCACTAACGGGCTGCGCTGGGAAGAGACTCGCTCCCATCGCCGCAGTCGGAAGGTAGATGTGGAAGGTGGTGCCGCAGTCCGTGGCGGTCGTGAAACGGATGTGGCCGCCGGCCGTCGCGGCGATCCCGTAGACGGTGGATAGCCCCAGCCCGGTTCCCTTGCCGAGTTCCTTCGTCGTGAAGAACGGCTCGAAGAGGTGCGGCCGAACCTCCTCCGGAATGCCCGTTCCCGTGTCGCTGACCGACAACACCACCCACCGACCCAGAGGCGGATCGTCGGGGCCGGGCGTGTCGGCGATTTCCACCACGCCAGTCTCGACGGTCAAGGTGCCACCGTCGGGCATCGCGTCCCGTGCGTTCACGCACAGGTTCATCACCACCGATTCGAGTTGCCCTCGATCGGCCAACACTTTCGGCACGGGCTCAATCCGCGTGACCAGCTTCACCTCTTCACCAATCAGCGGAGCAAGCAACGGTCGAAGCCCTTCGACAACGGCAGCGAGATCGACAGGGCCAGCAACCGGAGACTGCTTTCGGCTGAACGCCAGCAGTTGCCGCGTGAGATCAGCTCCGCGTTCGCCCGCAGCCTGAATGTGCGTAATCAACGCCTTAACCGCAGAGCCGGGGGCAGCCTCGGCGGCGATCAACTCGCTGAAGCCGTTGATGACCGTGAGGAGATTGTTGAAATCGTGCGCGATCCCGCCCGCGAGCCGGGCCACGGCTTCCAGCTTCTGCGCCTGCCGAAACTGTTCTTCGAGCCGTTTCTGATCCGTCACATCGACCGCGAGAACCACCACTCGCGAAAGGTCTGGCCTACCGCCATCGTTCGGCACCCCAACGTGCAACACGACGTCGGTCGGCTCTCCCGTCAGGCGAACGGATCTCGTCTCAAGCCGCAGTGCGCGTTCTCCGTTCCAAAGCCCGACCAACTCCGCCGAAAACGCGGCACTCGACTCCGACCCCAGCAGCTTGGAAAGGTTGGAGACCAACTCCGCTTTATCGGCCGCACGGTTCATCGCGACAGCCGCCTGGTTCACGTCCCTCACGCGAATCAACTTGACTGCGTCCGTGACCAAGTCCGGATGTGCCACGAGATGCGCATCGAGATCGACGATGCCGCTGGCACGGAGCGTTGCGAACCAATCCGCGATTCCGGTGAGGTCTTCTTCCCAGATCGCAACCGGCGCAGCCTCGAACAGATTCTTGTAGCGGTCCTCACTTCGCTCAACCGCCTTCTCAGCCTCGATTCGTGCGGTCACGTCCTGGAAGGTGCCGTAGAGTCGATACGGTTTGTCTCCCCGCATCTCAAGTTGACCGATCGCATTCACCCACAGACGATTGCCGCGAGCCGTGATGAACGGAAGCACGAGATCCCAACCCTGCCCCGTGGCTATGGCTGTTTGGCCAGCCTCGACGATGAGGGGTCGTGCTTCGGGAGCATAGAATTCGAGCGCGGTCTCGGGGCTGGGAGTGTACTCGCCGGGGCTGAGTTCGTGAATGCGGTACGTCTGCTGGGACCATGTCAGCCGCTTCTCGGGGATCACGTATTCCCAGCCGCCGATGCGAGCTAAAGCCCCGGTGACTTCGAGCAGCGTTCGGGCTTCCCGGAACTGCGTTTCGACTTCCCGCCGCTCGGTCACATCGCGAATGTTCACGACCACCCCGGCAACGGCTGGTTCGTCCAGGTGGTTCGTTGCCAGGGCTTCCAGCCAGATCCATCGGCCGTCCGTCGTCTGCACTCGAAACTCGGCCTTCGTGTGAAGTCCTGGGTGTGCGAGCGTATCGGCGAACGTGAGCTGAACCAGGGTAAGGTCGTCGGGATGGACGTTCGCAAACGTGGAACCCCCCATCAGTTCGGCAGGGGTGCGGCCTGTGAGTTGGGTAATCGCGGCAGAGACGAACGTCGTGCGGCCCTCGGCGTTCATCACCGCGATAGCATCGTGTGAATGCGCCAGTAGTGTGGCGAACCTCGCACGGTCGGCAGCGAGAGCGGCCTCGGCAATCGCCTTCTGCGACTCGGCAGCCACTCTCGCCGCGATGTCGGCCGTCAGTGCGGCCTCGGCCGTGTCGCGTTCGGCAGTCACGGTTCCCAGGCACAGCGATGTTACTGCGGACACGGCGAGGAACCCGACCAGCGCGAGCCGTTCGCCCATCTCCTGCGGGTGAACCGCGAGAACCACGACCACCATCGCAGTGAGAAGATTCGCGATTGCAGCGCCTCGCGGTCCGTAGCGGGCGGCCGCAATCGCCATGATCGGGAGGCAGGCCATCAGGCTCGCGGGGTGAGGTACGTTCGGACTTGCCGCGAAGCCCATCGCGAACACGCCGGACACAATCAATCCCGCCCACACGATGCCTGAGCGACTATTCGCTTGGGTGGCGAGCGTCGGCCAGAGCATAATGGGAACGAGCAACAACACGCCAGCCATGTCGCCCGTCCACCACACGACGGCCGACATGATTGTGTCGCCCGGCAACATTCCGCCAAACCACCATACCGTTGCCGGTCCGATGATCGCGGCCGGAACCGACCCGAGAACCGCCGCCACGACCAACACACCAACGCCGTTCACGTTGTCGAGCGTTACTTTTCTGTGGTGTGTGGCAAGCCATCCCGCGAACGCGGTACTTCCAACATTCCCCACGGCGATCCATAATGCTCCGAGCGGATCACCATTGAGTTTCAGGTTCGACAGGTTCACGATCACGGCACCGAGCGCAACGCCCGGCAGCGCTTTCCAGCCATAGCGAATCACGGCAGCGAGTGCGATCCCTGCCGCCGGCCAGAAGATCGAGACTCCACTGAAAATCTTCGCCAATTGCGATCCGCCGACACCAGCCAGCGCGTACACCGCCGCAACCGCCAGCCCCAACTCGACCGCACGCAGCGCGGCAGACCGAGTTGGCAGGGGCAGTTTGTTTGAGGTAAACGGATCGCCATCAGACATCGCGTCATCCAAGGGCGGAGGATGCGGGGCACGAGTGTACGTTATCGGCGTAACATCAACATAATACAGACTGCGTAGCGGACAAACGCCCAATGGCGAAACTCGCTGAGCGGAAGTGGTCGCGGCTTACAATACCGGTGAACAATTGGAGGGGGGGTCATGAGCCGAGCCGCAATTGCCATCGTTCTGGGGTTGATCGCCGGGTTTGTGCTACTTGGCGAACCCTGTCGTGCATCGCTCTACTCACCCGATGAACCGTTCGCGATTCCGGTCAGCGACGATGGCACTCCCGTTGCGCTATCGTTCAATGTGTTCAAGCGAAGGCTGGGCGATCTCGGTCTTGCTCGGGTCGAACCCAAATTGGGGGCGGAACCGAACAAGGAGCGCGCAAAATTTCTCGAACGCATCCGCGAACGAGAGAAGACCGCAAAACCTTCACCGCTTGATGCTGCGGCACTTGCTGCCGATCTGCTGCGAGTCGGGCAGTCGGAGAAAGCACTCGCCCTGCTCGGCCCCCACACTGCGGATCGGAAACCCGATTACTTCGTGTTTAGCACTTTGGGACACCTTCACGCAGATCGCGGCGAATGGGTCGATGCTCTGCGGTATCACCAAGAAGGACAGCTCGACACGAAGATGCCCGCAACAGTGAAGGGATTGTCGAAGCAGCAACGTGACTGGTGGGAAAAGCTCGACGCAGAATATCTGCCGCACTTCTACCAACTTCGGCGGCACGAATCGGACGCCCGAAAAGGACTCAGCCCCACGGAACGCTCGAAGGCAGACGAAACCGAAGATGTGCTTCCTTTGTTCCCACTTCCCGGAGCAGATGGCCCGAAGCCAGCGGTGCGATTCGTGAACGAGAAGGGCGAATACGAGCCCGGCACGATTGCTGCTTCCGAAAAGGCGAAGTTGCCACCCGATGCGATCGCAGTTGTTCAGCAGCTTCTGTTGTGGTTCCCCGGCGAGGCGCGATTATCCTGGCTGTTGGCCGAACTCTACGCGGCTCAGGGTGAGATCGGGCCGGCGGTGGAGTTGTTCGAGGAAGCGACGTGGGGCAGGCAATACGGGAACCGAAAGGTGCTGATGGCACACCGGCAAGCGGTCATGGCTGTGGACAAGGCAAGACCGAGGAACGTCTCAGCCGAGGATCAACCGCTCGTGCAGGCGACGGAAACAGCACTGCCGCCCGGTTCCGGCGAGAAGCCAATGATTAGCATGGAAACAATCGGGCTGTATTTCGGCGTGGTCGGCCTCGTTGCTGTGCTGGCCCTTGTTCGCACCGTGATGAAACGTCGCTGAAAGCGGCCAGCAATAGAGGAAACCGATTGAACACCTTGCACCACCAACGTTAGTTGCGGTCCTATACCCGATACATTGAACTATCTCGTTCGCCCACAACATCACAGGAACCCCATCATGGGCACGCCTTTCTCGACCCGAATCGACATTGCCGCCGATAAGCGTGAGAAACTGATCGCTCTTTTGAATCAACATCTCGCGGATACGTTCGATCTGATGTCGCAGACGAAGTTCGCCCACTGGAACGTGAAGGGTCCGAACTTCATCGCGCTGCACAAGTTGTTCGACGAACTCACCGAGACCGTGGAAGATCATGTCGATGAGATCGCCGAGCGGCTCACGGCCCTCGGTGGTGTCGCGATGGGAACTGTTCGCCACGCGGCGGCGGCAAGTCGCACGCCTGAGTTCCCCGCGAACACGCACAAAGGCATGGATGTCGTGGCAGCACTGGCAGATCGCTATGCTGCCGTCGGCAAGTTGACCCGCGAAGCCATCGACAAGTCGGACGCGCTGGGCGACAAGGACACCGCCGACCTATTCACTTCGATTTCCCGCGACATCGACCAGGCTCTATACTTCCTTGAAGCGCATCTCCACGGATGACCGGGCTTCGTCATGCAAATCGACTTGAACGCGGATCTCGGTGAAGGGGCCGGCTTCGACGCCGAACTGATGCCCCTCATCACGTCCGCGAATGTGTGTTGTGGTCTGCATGCGGGCGGTCCGGGTGACATTGCCCGGACGCTCGGCCTCGCTCATAAGCACAACGTGGTTATCGGGGCACATCCGGGATACGCCGACCGCGAACACTTCGGTCGGCGTGAACTCTCCCTCGGCAATCAGGAACTCGTGGCGCTGTGCGTGTACCAACTCGGCGCGCTTTACGCGATGGCTGCGGCGCTCGGGTTGCAGGTGCGATACGTGAAGCCACACGGCGGACTTTACAACCAGGCGTGCCGTGATCGGCACATCGCCGAGTTGTTCGTGATCGCAGCCGCACAACTTGAATTGCCAGTCGTTGCGTTGCCGGGTTCGGAACTCGCTACAGTGTGCCGAGATCGCGTCCCTTTTGTGCCGGAGGGGTTTGCGGATCGTCGTTATCGGCCCGATGGCTCGCTCATTCCCCGCACGGAACCCGATGCGTTTGTTCACGATCCCGAAGAAGCGGTGAAACAAGTGGAGCAACTCATCGCCGAGCGAGGAGTGCGGACGATCTGCGTTCACGGCGACAACCCGCAAGCAGTCGCGTTCACGAAGGCGGTGCGTGAGGCACTGGTTTCTCGCGGCTTCACGATCAAATCGTTCGTATGAGCCTTCACGTCCGCGATGCTGGTCTGCTCTCGCTGCTCGTCGATCGCGGTCGGGCGAATGTTCGTCATCTTGGAATGCCGCTCGGTGGCGCTGCGGATCGCGTTGCCCTCGCGCTCGGAAACGGACTCGTCGGGAATTCACCCGAAGCGGTCGCGCTGGAAGTCACGTTGTTGGGCCCGACGCTCGAAGCACGTCATCCCACGGCTTGCGTCGTGTTTGGTGCAGCGTTTCAGTCCACGGTGAATGGTCATGCAATTTCCCTCGGCACGACGTTCACGCTCGAACCGGGCGACATCCTGCGCGTCGGCGGCACACGCACCGGTTGCCGTGGCTATCTTTGCGTTGCGGGCGGGTTCGAGTCGGCGGCGATTCTGGGAAGTCGTTCCTCGCTGGAACCTGTGCGAGCGGGCGATGTGCTCATGTGTCGTTCAGCACGAATCGAGGGGCGTTCGCTGCAAATTGAGGCGCGTGAACAGTCAGCAGAAACGCGGTTGCGTGTACTCGACGGACCGCAGCGCGATTGGTTCACAAATGAGGCGTTCTTCACGCAGGAATATGAGGTCAGCCCCGCGAGCAACCGCATGGGCGTTCGCTTCAAGGGAACCCCCCTGCTCCGTCGTCCCGGCGAACTCGTGTCGGAAGCGGTGGCACCCGGTGCCGTGCAGATCACGAACGATGGAATGCCGGTCGTGCTCGGTGTGGACGGTCAGACGATTGGCGGCTACGCGAAGATCGCACACGTTATTCGCGCCGACCTCGACTTGCTCGCTCAGTTGCGACCCGGTGATCGCGTCAGATTTGTGCGCGTTTCACCCATCGAAGCCGAGATCGCAGCGAACTCACGAGCCGCGTTCCTGAAGACGTGGCTTCACCGGTTGCGAATCACGGAACGGCAACCGGTCTTCCTCGCGAATGATTAGCGGAGATCCGGACGCACGAGTTGTTCGGGGCGACCGGCTCGCGTCAGAATCGCTTCAGCCGCGAGGTAACCGCTGCGAACGGCTCCTTCCATCGTCGCGGGCCAACCCGTCGCGGTCCAGTCGCCAGCCACCATGAGATTCGCCACCGGCGATGCCTGCGACGGTCGCCACTGATCCACTCCCGGAACTGCACTGAACGTCGCGGTGTGTTCGGTCACCACCTTCGAGCGGAGCAACTTCGCCTGCCCAATCGCTGGGAACACACAGCCTAACTCGGTCACGATTCGGCGACGGATTTCGTCGTGGCCGAGTTCACGCAGCGATCGCACCGCACTTATCACGACCTGAAGATAGAACTCACCCGGCGACACTTCCCCGCGATTGAAAACCCAATGACCGAGGCAATCCACGAGCACTGCATGCGGCAACGACATCACGCTGCGATCGAACCAAATGTGAACGCTCGTGATCGGCGACGGCGTCAGCTTGCGGATGTTCCCGAAGTACGGTTCGCGTTCCACGAGATCGGGCGGCAACAACCCCGCGACCCGCTCGAATGGCACCGCGAGAACATACCAGTCGGCATTCACGGTGGTTCCGTCACGCATCGCGAGCCCGGAAACCCAAGACCCCTCCCCAACCCCTCCCCCAAGGGGAGAGGGGCATTTGCTGACTCCCCCTTCCTTTTTAGGGAAGGGGGTTGGGGGGTTAGGTTCTTCGACTTCGACCGCCCGCACCGCAGCGTTCTCTCGCACTTCCACGCCGTGACGAGCAAACCAATTGCGGAGTTCGTCGCCATACAACCGCCCAAGCGGCACCGTCGGCACATGCACCACGAAGCCGTCCCGATGCCGGAGGAAGCCATCGACGAACACCTTGCGAGCGTACTTCAACCCGAGCCGATCCACGGTTTCGTTCAACGCACTCACCAGAACCACGCCCCAGAAGCGGTCGATGGTGCGCTGCGTCTGGCGATGTGACAGCAACCACTCCCGCAACGGCGGGTCGGCGTCTGGCTTCTCTCGCAAGAGAGCCGCGAACCCCCACGCGACACGCAACTTCTCGGCTGGCGTGAGGTAGTGCGCCCCAAGCAGTGCTCGCCCCAAATGCAACGGCGCCGGCCACGGATCAGCCTTGAAGACGCTCCGGCGACCGTCGGGCGTCACGAAGTGAAGCCGAGGTTGCGGAGCGAGGAAGCCCGCCACTCCGACCGTGGCGAAGAAGTGCGCCAGGTTCGTGCAGCACCCCATGCTCACATGCTGGCAGGCGTCCACGAGCTGACCGCTTTCGGGATCTGTAAACGACCCCGCACGGCCCCCAAGCCGCAAGCGAGATTCCAGCACCGTCACGCGGAAACCACGCGGAGCGAGTGCCGCCGCAGATGCCAGCCCGGCCAATCCGCCGCCAATCACCGCAACCCGATCCACGTCAAAACTCCCTTGTTTTCGGCACAAATTCCGATTGTCCGACTTTTTCCGAATTTCGCTGTCAGTCCGTTTACACCCACCGGCATGAAGCGGGTGTAGCCCGAACACAACACAACAACGACACAAAACCTGGAATCGCCATGATCGCCCACAAGAACACCACCAAGCTCCTCATCGAAGGCCTCGAGAGCCGCGAGATGATGTCGGTTTCCTCGGTCGCCTTCAACGCTGGCGTCGTCACCGTGTGGACCGACAACAACGCCACCGCCGTCACCGCGACAGCCGGAACCACCGCGAACAGCATCAAGATTAGCGATGGCGGGTCGAGCCGAACCTGGAATTACACCGGCGTCAGTCGGGTCGAGTTCGTCGGTGGAGCTGGCAACGATCGGTTCGTTGACAACGCGGGTTCCATCAACTGCAACGCCTGGGGCAACGGTGGCGACGATCTCCTGAAGGGAGCCAACGGGGCGAATCAGCTCATGGGTGGCGACGGTAACGACACGCTCGTCGGTGGCACCGGCAACAACAAGATGTGGGGCGGCAACGGCAACGACAACCTCATCGACCTGAACGGCACCGCAGCGGACTTCCTCCAGGGCGATGCCGGTTCGGATGCCTACTGGGTGCCCACTTCCAACGTCCCCGCGATGGCCTCCGACAGCAGCGATAAGTTTCAACGCGTCGGAGGGTTCGCAAACGGTGCCGATAAGGTTCTGAACGGGCACAACATCGCCGACCCGGCACTCGAGGCGGGCAACAGCTTCAAGCGGTTCGGTGGCCCGCTGTTCGCCACTGGCGGCCCAAGCTATGCCGACATCCGTCAGGGCAACATCGGTGATTGCTGGCTGCTCTCGGGTCTGGGTGCGATCGCGACCGACAACCCAACCGCGATTCGGCGGAACGTGGTGGACTTCGGCGACGGCAGCTTCGGCGTGCGACTCGGAAACAACTTCTACCGCGAAGATGCTGACCTGCCGACGCAGAACTTCAGCACTCCATCGGCCGCGAACCTCGGGGTTCAAGGCAGCTTGTGGGTGGCGATCGCTGAGAAAGCCTATGCTCAGTACCGGGTCGCGAACGGCACCTCGAACAGCTACGCCGCACTCGAAGGCGGCTGGTCGGTTGATGTGAACAAGGCCTTCGGTGCAACCACAACCGTGGATAAGGCGATCAGTAGTTTCGGGTCCGCAACCGCTTTCGGAAACGCGATGTACACTGCCTGGAACAGTTACTCGGCGGTGACGATTGGCTTCAACCATGTCCCGAACGGTGCTCCTCTGATCGGCGATCACATGTACCAAGTCTATTCCTTCACACGAGATGCGGCTGGTAACGTGACGACAGTAACGCTTCGGAACCCCTGGGGCGTCGATGGTGCAGGCCACGACTCGAACGTCAACGATGGGCTGGTTACCGTGTCCGTTGCAACGCTCGCAGCTTGCACCGGCCGAGTAAATTGGGGGATCGTGTGACCGATTTGCACAACTAAAACGAATTACCTAACCGGCGGCATCGTTTGCTGCCGGTTCTTCGTTTTCCGAATGTGCCAGGTGAGGGGTCCGGTGGTGACACCAGACCGCTGCTGAGTGGGCCATGAGAGAACCTCCGTTCGTTTGACAGGGGAGGGGGCGCAGTTACGATTGACTGTGCACCGAGCGCACCCCACACCAATCGTGACCCGCCATCAGGATGACCTTCGCATGGACACGGGAAACCCGAAATCGTTTCGTCCTCAAGTCGTCCAACTGGAGGCTCGCGAGGTACCCGCTGTTGCCTCGATCCAATTGGTCAACTCGGTTCTCACGATCCAGACCACGAACGATGACTCCAACGTCTCCGTGGTTCAGAATCCGTTCACAGTCGCGATCCGCGATTCCGACACCAACAGGGTCTGGAATTATTCTCGCAGTCAGGTCAACGCCGTGCAGGTGTTCGGCGGTCTCGGGAACGACACCATCAGTTCCACGGGCAACGCGGGCGTGAACGTGCAGCTTTATGGTAAGGGTGGCAACGATACCCTCGACGGCGACGGAGGCGCGAATCTTCTCATTGGTGGCCCAGGGAACGACCGACTCTACGGGCGTGGCGGGGACGACACGATCAATGGCGGTGTTGGCAACGACTTCATCTTCGGTGGCATCGGAAACGATGTCCTCAATGGCCAGGACGGGGACGATACGGTCATCGGCGGCCAAGGTGCCGATGCGATCACCGGCGGCGCGGGCGACGATGTCCTCGTTTCCATTGATGGCACGAACCGCGATGTGGTCGATGCGGGAACGGGAACCGATACCGCGTGGGTCGATAACGTGAATGGTGTTCAGGAATCCGTGACGGGTCTCGATGGCACGGACTTCATCCGCCCGGTGGCTGCCTTCGCCAATGGAGCTGATCTCACGCTCACCGGCGACCGCATCGCGAACCCGGCGTTGGTCTCCACGTCGGATTCGTATGAGACATTCACGAATCGACCGCTCTTCCCGAGCGCCGGCCCGACCATCAACGACATCAACCAAACGTCGTTCACGTTCTCGAGATTCGGATCCACTTTCTTGAATCTGGACGACAGTTGGTTACTCGGTAGCCTCGGCTCGATGATTCAGGAATACCCGAACCTCATCAAGACGAATGTCGTGGATTTCGGTGATGGAACCTACGGCGTCCGCTTCAACGGAACGTTCTACCGCGTGGACAACGAATTGCCTGTCGGCACGCCGGGCGACGTGCTGCCGGCATACGCCGGTGTCGGGGTCGATAACAGTCTGTGGGTTGCAGTGATCGAGAAGGCAGTCGCAACGGCTTCGAGTAACTTGAACCCATCGTATACGTTGATTGACAACAGTACGGGAGCCGGAATCTTACCCGCGACTGCTTTCGCTCTGTTTGGTGCCCCAACTCAGGCTTACAACTTGCCTTCAAGTTTCCCCACCGCGGATCAGTTGGGGACCGTTTTGAAACAGGGCGTGGCGAGTAAGTTCGCGATTGTCGTGACCGTGACCACTGTCGGCGGAGGGGCGACACTCGAGAGAGGCCAGAGTTACAGTTTGACGGGCTTGGTCTTTGACACGACGGGTACAGTTACCTCAGTAATCCTGCGGAACCCGACAGGAGTTGATGGTGGTGGGAGTTTCGACGCGGACCCGAACGATGGCTACGTGACCATCAGCATCAACAACATCTTTGCGTCGACAGGCACCATCAGCTTCGGCGACTTCACCAACGTGTAAGTCTTGTGCAGCCACTTGCGGCGTCGCATTCCCAAGTGTGAGGATGCTCCGCCGCAAGTGGCCGCCGTCAGCCTTCGATCTCGTTCGGTCGGCCGGGCAGCGGATACTCCTCCATCATTCCGTAGCTCGTCACGGTCATTCCAAGTGAAGCATAGGTCGCCATCGCGTGAGTGTTCTCACGCTCCACATACAACCGCAGGCCAATCACTTCGGGGTCCGCGGTCGCTTGTCGTTGCATCTCGCGATACAGCATACGGAACACGCCCTGCCTCCGAGCATCCGAGCGAACGTACACGCTCTGAATCCACCAGAACCAGCCGTTCCGCCAGTCGCTCCACTCGAACGTCACCATCATCTGTCCAACGATTTCACCGGCCTCATTCGTGGCGACGGTGTAGAACCCACGAGCGGGATTCTCAAAGACGGCCCGCACTCCCGCAGTGAGGACCGGGATTCGCAACTTCTTGTGTTCGGTTTCCCAGGCAATCGCCGCGTTGAACTCAACGAGAACAGACTCGTCGGCCAGCGTTGCCCGACGAATGGTCAGACTCATGTCATCTCCTTTGGTTTATCGTTGCATCGGTGGAAGAACTGAAGGTTACCCGTCCCCGCGCCGATTGGCCATTGGTGTGATACCCTGAATCCGGAAGCCGCAGCGCGAACGCCCGGTTCAGCCGCAGCGTATAAGGCATCAGGGCCGTGCTGGACATCATCCCACCAGATCCGGAGACCGACGAAAACCTCCTCGCGCGATT
>JAIOPV010000174.1 GCA_021413735.1 Planctomycetota bacterium | reverse complement strand
CTCATGACCAAGCTCAAGGCAACGAAGGAAGCTGACGGCTCTCGCCTGTTCGACCACACCTGCCTCGTCTATGGCAGCAACCTCCGCACGGGCCACTCGCTCGACAATTGCCCCACGCTCATTGCCGGCGGCGGGGCGGGTGTCAAACTCGGTCAGCACATCGTCGCAAGCAAGGGCACCCCGTTGTGCAATCTGTGGCTGACCCTACTGCAGGGAATCGGTGCCAGAGTCGAACGTCATGGCGATAGCACCGGCCTCCTGAAGGAAGTGATCGCGTAACCCCGCAGTCCGAGACGCTCTCCACCAACCGGGATACCACGCACATGCTCATGAGCCTCCCCCGTCTCGCAATCATACTGGCCGTGTTCCTCGCCGCCCTTTCGGTGTGGGGCGCGGACCAACCGGCCCCGAAGGGCGATCCCGGCAAACCCAAGACAGGACAATCCGGCAACCAATTCGGGATCAATCAGGATGGCATCACCTTGCCTGAGATGCGAGATGCTCTGACCAGGCTGAACGAAGCCGGCATGGTCGAAGGGCGGAAGGGGTCGCTCACCTTCTTCCGCTGGACGGCCGAAAAGCCGCCGCTCCTCGCCCACCTGGGCTTGTGGGGGCCGAAGGTCACCAACGAAGTGTTCACCTTGATTTCCGCCCTGCCCGATTTGGAACACGTTTCCGTGTATGAGACCAACATCGACGACAAGGGGTTGATCGCGTTGACCCGCCTCAAGAAGCTGCGAACCCTGTCGATGTTGCCGATCACTCGGTACGAGAAAGCTGGGTTCGGACCGCCGCAATGGTCCTACCCGTTCATGGCACAGCGTGCCGACCGCCCCCGCATCACGGGCAAGGCTCTGCGTGATCTGGCCCCGATCAAAACGCTGGAGCACCTGGACCTGCTCGACACGCGGCTGGCGTCGGCTGACCTGGAGGCGTTATCGGCGTGGCCCAAGCTGTCCACGCTCAGTTTGCCGAACACAATCGACGCCGAGACCGTGAAGCACCTTCAAGCGTGCCCCTGGCTCACGTCCCTCACCCTCGGTTACCGTGAGGTCACGGCGGCCGAGTTGGAAAGCCTGGCTGGCTGTAAGGCGCTGAGCTTTACGCAGTTCACCGAGATGGGCGACAGCATCCGTCGGCATGTGCAAGAAACATTCGGCCGCGAGGTGCTGTTCCTGCACGGGGCTTCAAAGACTGGGACAAGTTGGTTGTCGAACTGAACACGCAGGCGGTGTTCGCGGCGAAGCTGCTCGCGGGGGAGATGCCGCAGGACATCGAGACGGCGTTCGCAAAGGCCGAGCTCTCGCTGTTCCCGAAGTCGCTCCGCGAGATCAAGACAAGTTGCTCGTGCCCGGACTCCTCGAATCCGTGCAAGCACATCGCCGCGGTGTATTACATACTCGGCGAAGAGTTCGACCGCGACCCATTCCTGCTCTTTCGCCTTCGCGGCACGGAACGCGAGATGATCTGCGGACGGCTCTCCGCCGCACCCGCTGGACCCGACGTGAAGCCACAAGCCGCGGAACCCGCCGAGCATCTGCCACCCGAATCGTTGCCAGTGGACGCTGCAGCCTTCTGGGCCGGCGGACCGCTTGCCATGATGCCATAGAACCGGGTGTCAGCAACGATCGCCCTCACAACGCTGACACCAGTGGCCGGATCCGTTACCTCCAAGTCGCGTGCCGAGAACCCATTGACCGCGAACAACTCGCTTTGCAGGACTTTCTGACCCCTCGCAATGTGCGATCGTGCCATCGCTGCGATGATCTCCTCATCGGTTGACCGCCGCCGGGTGTCGATCTCGCTCCAGTAAACGATGTAAGTCCCACCCTGAAAGCGAGTCCCTTCAAGTGTGTTCCCAGGACCAGGCTGAAAACCAATCTGTGCCGCATTCGCGAGCGGAGCAGCGGGAAGTGCCACACGAAACCCGCCCGCGACGGATTCGTGGGTGTGCCATTTCGGCTGACGAGAGTTCTTGGCCCAAATCACCAAGCCAACAAGCCCAACCAGACATAATGCGACCCAGCCGGCAATCCAGCAGGCGACTCTCCGGCTCAGAAACGAGTCGCGACGGTGGGCGCGACCTTCACTCACCCTATCGGAACTCTTGTACCGTTTCGTCGTTGGGATTGAGGAGAGAGGCAGGGATTCGGGAGGCTGCACTGTATGTTCCGTGTGGCAGTGACGACACAGAACTGGGCCGACGAGGTTGTCGGAGACACTGGTGATCGACGCACACTCGCGGCATGAGAACTCGATGGCCACCCTGCACCTCAGGAGAAGATTTGCATGACCAACTGCCGCGACGTTCGGAGAAGCTTTCCTATTTCCCCGGCGGCTTTCCTGCCAGTACGGAGTCGAACAACTTGTAGGCCGCCTCTCGCATCTCCGGCGGGAAGTCGTGACCGCCATCCGGATGCTCCACACGCAACCGCTCTGGTTTCTCGAACAGCTTGAACACCGGCTTCGCGGCCGTCGCGATGCGGTCCACGCTGTCAGCTTTGAAGTTGCTGTCTACCTTCGGCGCGATAATGAGGACGTTACGCGGGGCCAGGGCTCCGATCAGTTCGTGGAAGTCGAACGGGATGTCCGCGAGCTTTCCCTTGTAGTTCGCGAGCTTCAGCATGTAGCGAGTCTGACACCAACCCTTCTCAGGCTGCCAGTTCTCTTCTTTGCCGCCGTAGTAATCGAGGAACGAATCCAACCCGCAACTCGACACCACCACTTTCAGCCGGTCGTCGAAGACAGCCGTGAACACTGAGTTGTGCCCGCCCAGCGAGTGACCAATCGTTCCCATCGCCTTGCCGTCCACGAATGGCAGCGTTTCCAGGTAGTCGAGGCCACGCATGTTGTCCCAGACCGCTTTGAGAGTGCCGCTTTCCCAGCCGAGTTTCTTCACGTCAGGCTGATACTTCGCCAGCAGTGGATAGTTCGGAGCGAGCGTCACGTAGCCGCGCTCGGCGAGTTCGCTGGCGTAATTGCGATTCGGTCGCTTCCCGAGACCGACAACCGTTCCGTGACCGACGGTGTTGTCCGTGCCGTGCAGACACAGAATCGCCGGCACTTTGCGGTTGCCCTTCAGCACTTCGTTGGGGATGCAGAGATACGCCGGCACTCGCGAGCCAGGTTCCGATTCGTATGAGATCAACCGCCGCACGTATTTCCCGCAATCGACTTCTTCCTCAACCTTCACGTCGAGCGGACAGCGTTTCTCCTTGCCGGGCAGTTTGCCCATCACTGCTTCCATACCGCGAACGATCTCGGCACGACGTTTCGCCCAGTCTTCGGGGGTCTTCACTTCGCGGGGTTTGCCGCCTTCGCCACGAAAGAGGAGCAGGTTCTCACGCGGCAACCGTGGCGTTGGATCGGCTGCGAGACAACAAGCAGAAGCGACGAACACAATCAGAAGTGCGCGTGACATGAAAGGCTCCAGATTTAGCGGTAGTCGATCTTCTTGGCGTCGGCCTCGCCTTCGGTGATCTTCCAGTATGCGTCGGGCTTCGCGCCCTGAATTTCCTGCGATTTCCCCGACGGCCAGAACACCGTCACCTTGTCGAGTTTCGCGTCGGCTCCCAAACCGAAGATCAACCGCGCGTCGTTGGTCGAAGCGAAACTGCTGCCGCCTTTTGCGAATTTCGTTTGCTTCCCGCCGGCGGTTTCGATCACCACTCGCGCCCCGACCGGTGAGCGTCCGTTCTCGCACGCCAACTCGACGCCAACCCAGTGCCGACCATCGGTCGGGGCCACGTTCCGCAGAATCGCCACCGGTTCGTTCAAGTGACTCACCACGACGTCGGTCTTGCCGTCGTTGTCGAGATCGCCGAAGGCAGAGCCGCGAGCATTGTGCGGCGTACGGAAATAGTCGCCGCCGTGCAGGGTAGTTGGCGTGAACTTGCCGGACTCGTTTCGCAGCAAGATCGGCTTCTGTCGGCGGTCGATCTTCGTCGGAAAGCGGATCGCGTGACCGCTCACAATCATCACGTCGTCCCAGCCGTCGTGGTCGTAGTCAAAGAAGCCGACGCCCCAACTGACGTAACTTCCGCCGACTGCCGCCACGCCGCTCGGCAACGAATCGTAGGTGAACCGTTCGCCGCGTTTGTCGCTCTGATTGCGGTACAGCGCCGGCAGTTCGCCCTCGTAGTTCGTCACAAGAATCGACGCGAGACCCGAGCGGTTGAAGTCGGCCGCGTCGATGCCCATGCTCCCGTTCGCGACGCCACGATCATCGCGAGCCACGCCAGCGAACAGGCCAATCTCTTCCAATACCAGTTCGCCAGGCTTCCCTCGGTTCATGTAGAGATGGTTGTCGTCCGTGTCGTTAGCAACGTAGATGTCTGGTCGGCCGTCGTTGTTCACATCCACGAACATCACACCGAGTCCCTTGCCGTCTTTGCGGAGCTTCACGGCAGCGGATACATCCGTGAAGGTACCGTCACCGTTGTTCTTGAACAGCGTGTGAGGCAACGGCTTGAACCGCTTCGGCTGGCAGACATCGCGAGTCTTGCCGTCGTACATGCAGTCGGTCGGGTGGTTGGTGTCGAATCCCCAGTCGCCGTAATGCGTCACGTAGATTTCGGGGAAGCCGTCGCCGTCGAGATCGCCCCATGCTACCGACGCCGACCACAGATCATCGTTCAGCTTCGCCTTCTTCGTCACATCCACGAATCGCCGACCGCCGTTGCCGTCTGCTTCGTTTCGCAGCAGCACGAGCCGGTTGTACCCCGTGACGAGCAAATCGGGCCAACCATCGCAGTCGAAGTCGAACGCCCCCACCCCGTGGCTGTACGGAAACGGAATCTTGTCGAACCCCACCTTCGTCGTCACGTCCTCGAACTTGAAGCCGCCGAGGTTCCGGTACAGTTTGCACTGGTGCCCGAGAACTTTCTTGCCGTCGTAGTAACCGCCGCCGGGCAGGAAGATGTCGAGCAAACCGTCGTGGTCGTAGTCGATGAGAGCAACCCCACCACCGAGCGACTCAATGATCGCGTAATGGTTCGCTTCTTCGCCATTGTGGTACGTGAATACGATCTTGGATGCCGCCGTCAGATCCGCGAACAGCGGTGGGCTGGGTGGTTCTTCAACATAGGGCGGTGCAGGTGCGGTTGGTGGATTGGCGTTCCGCGAACAGGCACCAACGACCGTCACCAGAACCAGGAAGGGAATTCGCAGCAGGAGAAGGAGTGACTTCATCAAATCCCGAACTCAGGAGGGTGCCATTCGTTATACCGTCACCGTGGTTCCGCCGTTGGTGTCTTCTCGAAAGAGCTCAGAAAAGTGATTTCTCCGGGAATCAGCTACAAGTCACAACTGGGAAGTAAGTTGCGCAACATGCGACGAGTTTCGATCCTCTCATGCCACAATTTTCCACGTTGGCTGAAATAAAAATGTTCGCGAGAGGGTTGATTGCCCTCAATGGCGGAAAACTCATGAAATGTGCTGAATTCTGCACACTTTTGACGGAACTCTGTCCCTGGCGCACGGTTAAGAGAGCACCGATTGACGCAACCTGGCGCAGTTTCTGGACATTTTTCGTGCGGGTTCGGGAACTCCCGGTTATGGTATGCGTCAGAAGAAGTGCCAGACCCAAATGGAACACACCGTAAGAAATCGCAAACGGTTGTTGTGGTCAGGATTCTCAAGAGTCACTCGGCTTCCCCAAAGTTTACCCTGTTTTTACGCCTGCCGGCAGGTATGCCGGCCACCCCTCGGAGCGCCTAAACATGTTCGGGACCACTGATCGCCGGCACTTTATGCAGCACACCGCAGCTGGCGCTGCGGTCACCCTGCCCGGTCTGAACTTCCTCGCGAAAGTTCGGGCTGCAGCACCGGAAATGAAGAAGAAGCAAAAGAGCCTCATCATCCTGTGGATGGCTGGTGGCCCTCCGACGATCGACCTGTGGGATCTGAAGCCAGAAAGCCAGAACGGTGGCCCGCACCGCCCGAAGCCAACCGCCGCCAGCGGCGTTGAGATCAGCGAACACCTTCCGCTCGTCGCCAAGCAGTTCAAGAACCTGTCGATCATCCGCTCGCTGAACTCGAAGGAAGGCGACCACGATCGCGGTACCCGCATGATGAACACGGGTCGCGCTCCGAACCCGCTGCTCGACTTCCCAGCGATTGGCTCCGTTCTGGCCTACTATCAGGCCATGGACATCGAAGCCATGAAGCACGCTGACCTGCCTGCTTCAATCTCGGTTGGCGGCCCACGCGGTGGCGCTGGCTTCCTCGGGATGAAGTACGCTCCGTTCAACGTCCAGAACCCAGGCACGCCTCCGGAAAACATCGCTGCCCCAGCCGGCATCGACGAAAGCCGCATGGCTCGCCGTGCAGCACTGTTCAACCGAGTCGAAGGCAGTTTCACCACGAACATGCCAACCGACCCGAAGACCGGCAAGCCAATGGTTCTCGACGCAGCCCAGGCTCACAAGGAAGTCTACGAGAAGGCCCTGAACCTCGTAGTTTCGACCCGTAAGGACGTGTTCAGCCTCGACAAGGAAATCGACGGCAAGCCGATCAACCCGAAGCTGAAGGAAGAATACGGCAACGACGGGTTCGGCCGATCGGCTCTCCTCGCTCGTAAGCTGGTCGAAGCCGGCACCGCTGCCGTCCAGATCACCCTCGGCGGTTGGGACCTTCACGCCAACACGCACGCCACGCTTGCTAACCAACGGCTCCCAGTGCTCGACAAGGCCATGGGCACGCTGGTCAAGGATCTCGACGAACGCGGCAAGCTCAAGGACACGGTCATCGTGTGGATGGGTGACTTCGGGCGCACCCCACGCATCAACCAGAACGCTGGCCGCGACCACTGGAGCCGCTGCTGGTCGGTCGTCCTCGGTGGTGGTGACATCAAGGGTGGCCAGGCTTACGGCAAGACCGACAAGGATGGCACCGGAATTGAAGAGAACGAGTGCAGCGTGCTCGAACTGTTCGGCACACTGTACAAGGGCCTCGGCATCGACCCGACCCCAGAAACGAACGCGAGCGTTCGCGATAACCTCGGCCGTCCGTACTACATCGCCGGCGACAAGCCGAACGAGAAGACGAACAGCCTGTGGATCCCGCAGCTCGTTTGATCTGAAATGAAGTCAAAAGCCCAGGCCATCGGAGATCCGACGGCTTGGGCTTTTTCGTTGAGATCACGACAATGGTGGAGATGGTGTAGGGTGGGTCGAGACCGGCTTTGCGGTCGAGCCCCACCACAACCGATGAAACTGCTGGGGTTCATGGTGGGGCTCGTCGCGAAGCGCGACTCGACCCACCCCACCAAAACATTGCAATCACGCACACTGTGCGGCCCTGCCGCTTGGTCTTCATCTGTCTGCGGAATCTGCGGATCACTCTCTTCTCATCTTGGAACGCTCGCGAGTTCGCTCGTCGCGAGCTCACGCATCCGAAACTTCTGCACCTTCCCGGTCACCGTCATGGGGAATGTATCGACGAACTTCCAGTGCCGTGGGATCTTGAACGTCGCGATCCGACCCGCACACGCGGCCCGCAACTCGTCAGCATTCAGCGGCACTCCCGGGACCAGCCGAACCCACGCCATCACTTCTTCGCCGTATGTCTCGCTCGGAATGCCAATCACTTGCGCCTCGGCCACGCCTGGAATCGTGTGCAAGAATTCTTCTACCTCACGCGGATAGACATTCTCGCCACCGCGAATGATGACGTCTTTCAATCGCCCAACGATGCGGACATAACCGTCATCGTCCATCATCGCGAGGTCGCCCGTGTGCATCCAACCGGCACGGTCGATGGCACGAGCAGTCGATTCTGGATCGTCCCAGTAGCCGAGCATCACGGGATAGCCGCGCGTGCATTGCTCCCCAGCCACGCCACGCGGAACCACCGCACCCGTTCCCGGATCGACAATCTTGATCTCGACGTGATCCATCGGCTGACCGACCGTCTCGACACGCTTTTCCACAGCATCATCAGTTCGGCTCATCGTGGACAGCGGCGAGGTTTCCGTCATTCCGCAGCCGATGACGATTTCCTGCAGGTGCATTCGAGAACGTACTTGCCGCATGAGTTCAGCGGGGCAAGGGGCACCCGCCATGATTCCCGTTCGCAGTGAAGAGAGATCGAACTCGCTGAATCTGGCATGTCCGAGGATCGCGATAAACATCGTCGGCACGCCATACAGTGAGGTGCAACGCTCTGATTGGACCGTTTCGAGTACAGCTCCGGGATCGAACGATTCACCCGGCACAACGATGCACGCGCCGTGAGTTGTGCAGCACAGATTGCCGAGCACCATGCCGAAACAGTGATAGAACGGCACTGGAACACAGACACGATCGCGTTCGCTGTAACGGAGTCGCACGCCACAAGAATAGGCGTTGTTCAGGATGTTGTGATGCGAAAGCGTGGCTCCTTTTGGGGCTCCCGTGGTGCCAGACGTGTATTGAATGTTGATGGGGTCATCGAACTGAAGACCGCGTTCGATCTCCGCAAGAATCGTTTCGCTGAACGTGTGCCCTTCGGTTTGAAGCCGTTCCCAGTCCGTGTCGAAGACCAGCACGTCATGGAGTTGCGGACAGCGTTCGCGGACTTCGGCAAGGATCGCGAGGTAATCCGTCTTGCGGAACCCACGAGCGAGGCAGAGCAGCTTCGCGCTGCTCTTCTTCAGCGCGAACTCCAACTCGATAGCTTTGTACGCTGGGTTGATGTTGACGAGGATGGCACCGATGCGAGCCGTGGCATATTGCAGAATGACCCATTCAAAACGATTCGGCGACCACACCGCAACGCGGTCGCCCGTTCGAACGCCGCGAGCGAGCAAGCCGCGAGCCGCAAGCCCGACTTGCTCCCAGAACTCGCGATAGGTTGCCCGATAGCCTTGGTGCATCACGATCAAGGCGTCGCGGTCGCCGAATCGTTCAACCGTTCGACGCAGGTTCTCACTGATCGTTTCACCGAGCAGCGGAACCGACGACGCACCGAAAACGTAGGAGAGCCTGATCATGTGTTGCTCTGTCAGAGAGCGCGGGAGAATGCTGCCGATGGTACACGACGCGGAATGAGAGGAACAGCCTTCGCTTTTGGTGAGTGGTAGGCGAATCCTGAGTGCCCAGCGGCGATGGCGAAATCGGTGCTGGGCGGAGCAGTCGCCCGAGTTCGTTCGGGACCGATGGCACGAGGTATGCAATCCCATCTCTGCCCAACATTGGCGGAGATTATTGTGAACTCTCAAAAACTGAATCATTATCGGGACGTCCTCGAAGACTTAGCTCGGCGAGTCCGCGCGACGTCGAAGCCATTAGAAGAGGCCACTCGAATCGCCACCGGTGGAGATGCAACCGGCGGCCTCTCAAGCACTCCGATGCATCTCGGTGATCTGGGCTCAGAGGCTTACACGCAGGAGTTGAATGCAACTTTACTGATGAACGAAGAATTCCTCGGCCAGGAGATCGATGATGCCATTGGTCGACATGAACGCGGAGTCTTCGGTACCTGTGAAGAATGCAAACACAAAATCCCCGAGTCGCGGCTCGATGCATTACCTTACGCAAGGTACTGCGTGAAGTGCGCCGAAAAGCTCCACGCGGGTGCCGATCCCAACTTGAATCGAGGTCGGCCCCAAGGTTGGGGCAGCACTTTGGAACATCCCAACCAAAGAGTAGCTGAGAAACGAGAGGGCGAGCAATCGCCGTTTAATGCTCCCCGGAAAGACACCTCGGCAATTGAGGAAGATCGTCACGCAGTCGGAACTCCAGGGGGTGGGACAGCGATCGGGGGATTGGGTGGGACGAATTCCGGCGATGGTGACCCGGACAATACTCCGCTGGAAGAAGCCATGGGGAGCGGTAACTTTGACGCTTCCAATAAAGCAGAGGAGGATGAGGCGGGAACAGGTCAAGCGTTCGGTGGGCCAAGTGGCGGCGCTGTTGGTGGGACACCGGCGAATAAACGATCGGTTGGCGGAAAAGACAAGGCCGGAATTTCTCAAGCATCCGCCGCAAAGACGAAGGATTCGGATGAGCTCGGCGGAAAAAGAAATTCGCCGGCGAAAACTCCTCCAAAGAGTCGAAGCAGATCGACGAGTAACAACATCACCAAGAAGGGGAAGAAGTAGTCGTCACCAATCGTGCTGAATTTCGATCGTTGAGCGCCGCGGTCACAATCCCAACCGCGGCTTATCATGACCGATTCCCAGTTGCCTGCGGGATCATAGAACAGACATTCCGACGGCTCGTTGAATCTCTCACGGCGAACTCTTGCATGGGTCTGACAGATCACTTCGATGCGAATAGTTCTCGTGGGCATTCGTTGGCTTTGTCATTGCCACGGCGGATGGTTTGCGACCTCGTCTACTTCGCTCAGAAGATTCCCACCGTGCCTGTGCAGCGCAACATGGACATCAGCCAAGTTGTCGCAGAAAGAAATGGACTAACTTCTCGGCCGGGATGGTGTTCGATTTTCACGAAGGCTTACGCTCGGGTGGCAAGTGAGATGCCTGAACTTCGGCGAGCATACATTGCGTATCCTTGGACTCGACTCTACCAACACCCCCACAGCATTGCCTCCATCGCTGTTGAGCGGAATCATGAAGGTGAAGCGGGGGTGTTCTTTGCTCAACTCCCTTGTCCTGAAAGCACCTCGCTTGTCGAGGTCGAGCAGATTCTCCGCCACTACAAAGAGCGGCCAGTCGCTGAAGTCTACGGCTTCCTGATCAGACTCTATCGCCTTCCGCGAATGGTGCGCCGGTTTCTGTGGTGGTATGTGATGAACGTTCGGGGCAGCCGAAAAGCTCAGTTCCTTGGGACTTTCGGAGTCACCGTGTACTCAGGACTTGGGGCCGAGTCACTTCATCCGCTCTCACCGTTGACCACAACGTTGACATACGGCGTGATCGACCCCAGCGGCCACGTCTCAGTTCGCATCGTGTACGACCACCGGACACTTGACGGAAGCACGGTGGCTCGTGCACTCGGTCGGCTTGAGGAGATTCTCAACACGGAGATTGTCAGCGAACTCAGAGAGCTCGGCAGGAACTGCGCGACCCCTTCACTGGTTTGACTAACGAGGCTCTGTCGTTATGTCTGCGTCACCCCGACGCACCGCAACGTTTCGCGTTACGAGGACCAGTCACGAAGCCACTGTGAGAGCGTGGGGTGAGACCGACAATGGTTTTTCTGGGCTGCGACCATTTGGCAAACATCCCAATGGGATGGCTGCCGCCATTGGGATGCTGACGATTTGACGGACAGTCCAACTGCTTAGTTCTTGGCCATGGTGCGGGTTGCAAATTGGTGGGGTGTGAGGTAACCGATGGCCGAATGTTTCCGCTCGAACCGATAGTACCTCACATACTCCGCGATGACC
>JAIOPV010000280.1 GCA_021413735.1 Planctomycetota bacterium | reverse complement strand
CACGGGTACATTTCAGGGGCAGCTATTTCACCACGGGCGATCATCCGCCAGCAGCTACGCCCCAAGGACTCACTCCTTCCTGATAAAAGGGTGGAGGTACTGGCTCTCCGTGAGCCGTTCCCTCATTCCTCATCCACGCTTACGTGACGCACAGCACGAGAGCGACTAACCAGCAGCCGCGAACGTGAACCTGCTTCTCGTCGCGGCAGTGCGCGAGGATATCAGGGTCGTCGCAACCAGCGTCTTGGAGAGCGTCGGCAAGAATCGGCATCGCAGAGAAGTCGCGTGACTCGTACATCCCGCTGGCAATCGCAACAGCGGTAGAAGTTCGCCATTCCGGAGAGAACGTGACGGGTCGGAATGGGTTGCCGAAGACATCGTGGATCACCGTCGGCGGGAGAAACCATCTTGGGACTTGCTCAAGAAACGCGATGGGGTGCTGTGCCACCAACTCGGCACCCGAGGCGTACGCTCTCGCGTCATCGAAGCTCATTTGGCGGCCATCGCTCCGAAGGACGAATCCTTCTTCGACTGCATCCGCCTCAAGCAGCCACGCGCAACGAATTGCCCTTTGCTCGCGGCGGAACCGATCCTCCTTCGCGTCAATCGCTAAGCAAGCTGCCTCCGCGTGGCTCGCCGCGTCACTCAATTCGTCTGTCGTTGCGAGTCCGTCCGCGTGTTGTTCCGCAATCTCGACTGCCGTTCGGCTCCGTTCATCTGGAAGTGATTCCCAAATGCAACGACAGCACCCACAGGCGAGTAACCTCAATTTCCGGTCCCTTGCCGTTTGCCATAAGTACCTGACTGCTGCTTCGCGGTCATCGCACGTCAACCATTCGGCTTCGGTCATGGGTTACGCCTTCCCGAGAAGCAGATCGACGACGAAACAGCCACGAACGTGTGGTCCCGGACCTCGGCAATGAGCGAGAACTTCGTCGTTGTCGCAACCGGCGTCTTGAAGAGCGTCCGCCAGGATCGGCATCGTCGTGAAGTCCCGTGACTCAGACATCTGCCGAGCGAGGGCGACAACGGTGGACGTGAGCCAGTTCGGGTCAAGAACGACGGGGCGGAATGGGTTGCCGAAGATGTCCCGAAGCAAATGGGATTGTGCATCACGCTCGGTCTTAACTGCCGGCGGTAGCTGAGTGTATTCTCTGATAAACGACTCCGAGAACGTGGACGAAGAGGGAGCCGGTTTGCCGTAATGATGGAGCCACACCGCACGTTCGATCAAGTCAGGGATGCCAATGTGCATCCCGCCATCGTTGTCCACTCTGATCATGACTGAGAGGCACCTCGCTGCCCATGCGAGGCAATAATCGGCGGTGTCCTGCGGCCAGTGGTAGACGAGCCGCCTGATCTCGGCATCATCCATGACGGCGTTGCCCGACGAGTCCGTCAACGTGGCCGGGCTTAGGGAATCGGCACGTTCCTCTCCCCAGTCAACCACCGCACGGATGTGGTCCGAGGGAAAGAGGTTCCTCACTCTTTGGCAGCACGCACAGGCATACAACACAAGTTTCCGGGTGGTCAGCAGTGATTCTGGGATCGATTGAAACAGGTCTGATGGGTAACCGAGAAAGAGTTTCCATTCCTGCTCGTTCATTCCGTCGTCAAACTCGTCAGCCATTGGTTGCCCTCCGAACTTCGTACCCCGGCAGAACAACACACCAGAATGGGGCATCACGCTTTCCCGAGGAGTGAATCGACCACCCAACATCCACGCACATGCGGCCCCGGTCCACGGCAATGATCGAGAATCTCGGCATTATCGCAGCCAGCGTCCTGAAGGGCGTCGGCAAGGATAGCCATCGGGGAAAAGTCCCGGCTCTCGTAGATGCTCTGGGCCAGTAAGACAACGGTCGTGGTTTGCCATTCGGGAGCGAAGGTGACGGGTCGGAAAGGATTGCCCAGGATGCAGCGGATGAACCCACAGTGAATGCGATCCTCCTTTTCTTCCAGGGCTTTATCTCCTTGGGCCAGGGCTTGCGAGATTCTCTTTGCAGCGAGGAAGGCCGCAGCATAGAAGTTGGAAACTCTTGTTTCACTTACCGAAGTGTGGATCGCCATCAGGGCGTCACGCTCATTGACACGCCGCTGGGAAGCTCGCTCAAGACTCCAAAGCATTGCCCTCTTTTCTCGCTTCTCAGTGTCTCCATCCGCTTTTGCAAAGAGCCACTCAATCGCTTCCTTTTCCACACGAGAACGACTTGACATCTGGATATGTGAGCAGCAAGCAGCCACGAACAGTATAGCCTTTCGGTTCTTGAATTCCTCGGGATCGCTATCTTGAAATGCGTGGCGAAGGACTTCATAGGGGTCGCCGCTTGTCAGCCACTCGGCCTCGGTCATCAGTCGCCCTCTGAACTGCGTTCCGCACGATGATACCCGGTTCAGTTGCACACCAGAATCCGGCTGCAAAATCTCCCGTCGAGTCATCAGCTTCACGACTTGCCCAGAAGCAGATCGACGACGAAACAGCCGCGAACATGCGGCCCCGGTCCTCGGCAGTGGGTCAAGATGTCTTCGTTCTCGCACCCGGCATCTTGAAGGGCATCCGCGAGAATCGGCAACTGATCGAACGCCTTCGCTTCGTATATCTCCTTCGCAAGAGCAACGACGGTGGAAGAACGCCACTTCTTGTTGAATTTCACCTTACGGAACGGGTTGCCAAATATATCCCGCAATAGATTCGCTTGAGCAATACGCTCTTGACTGTTAATGGAATCAAATTCGACCGAAGACTCCTCAGTTAAATGGGCCGGGTCATCAGGGTCTCTCAGGCGAAGCAACTCCCAGCCCGCCAACCCGTTCCGAGCCACATAAGCCACTTGCAATAGATCGGCCCTGTCAGTCATTGTTAAATAACGAAATGGATTGTACTCACTTCCGCCGCAGAACTCGGCCTCTTCACCGGCATTGTAAAGCTCCTCGTCACTCGCTTGCCCATCGGCATGGCGTTCGGCGGTGTCAACAGCAAGCCGGCCACCGTTCTGCCATTGCGGTAGCGGCTCGTGCCGAAGAAAAGGTTGCTCTATTCTTCTGCAACAGGCAACTCCGAGCAGCCTCAACTTTCGGTCGGTTGCTTTATCCTTCAGGAAGTCCACCATTGGAGTTGGGTCGGTCGCCGCCAGCCACTCACTCTCGTTCATAGTCGCCCCCTGTGTGGTGTTCGCCAGTATACCCGATCACGCCTGAGTCACGCACAACTGCCGCAGCCGCTCGACGGGCGTCATGGTGGCCGCCGTGCTGGGCAGGTCGTCGGGTTCGCCCCACCACTCTGGGCCGAAACACAGCCGCGTGCCCACTGCCACGGACTCGCGTCACGACTTGCCGAGAATTAAATCGACGACCCAACATCCCCGAACGTGAATGTTGTCGGCGCGACAATGGTTCAGCACAGCGGGGGTGTCGCAGCCCGCGTCTTGGAGGGCATCGGCCAGAATTGGCATGCGGTCGAAAGCACGGTCGGTGTAGATGCCGGTGGCAAGAGCGACGACGGTGGTTGTGAGCCATGCGGGATCGGCAACAACTGGACGGAAGGGATTGCCGAAGATGTCGCGGCACAGGGCCGCTTGTGCCGCAGCCTCTTGAGTTCCCTTCACCTCCGCGACCCACGGCTTAGGTGTATCCGGGGTGACAGGATCGAACTCGAAGAACATTTCTTGCACATGCCGAGGCAACTGCGCGATATCCTCATTTGAGTTGCGGGCGGCCGTGGAGAACACGTCGAAGCCCGAACACCAGTCGCACTGGCTGAACGGTCCTGGGATGGCAGCCCGGTATTTGTTGTTGAGTTCCTCCTCAGATACTTCACCGTCCGCGAACAGCTCGCATGCGGCGATAAGATCGCGGTAGTCTTGCCCTGGCCTGTCCGGGGTTCTCCACTTGTCTGCCAGTTCTGTCCAGGCTTCAACACGCCTGCTGCAAGCCACTGCGAAGAGCCGCATTTTTCGGTTGCTGACGCAATCTTGGATGTCGGCGAGCATCGGCGTCGGATCAGTCGCTGCCAGCCACTCCGTTTCCGTCATCGCTCGCCCTCTGGTCACTTTCCCTGATGATACCCGCGATCACGATTTGCCCAATACGGCGGACTAGACACGGAGGTCGCCCTCCGTGCCCGTCCTCAGAACTGTACATGAGACTTTCGCACTCATACAGCTCCCCGGCGAACGACCTCTGTCAAGGTACTCCTGCGGCTTTGCAACCGCAGAAGCTCGACAGCCCCACCCCTCGAACGTGAAGGTTCAAGACCTTCCTCTTACTACACTCCCGTTTCCGGTGTGCTCAGAAGATTCCGTCTTGGGATGTCTCTGTCCTTCGTCCGCTCGTAAACCCCGTCAGCATATCCCACGGCTTTCCCGTGGGCTTTCGCTTCTCGGTTCATCCTTCACCTCCGCCCCTTGCGTCTGACCGACTTCTCCTTCCGGAGAGGCGGCGGAGGGTTACTCCGTTCCCGATTACCGTTTGTCGCTGAGTTTAGGGCGGCACTGTTCGCCGGGAGGATGAAGGGATGAATGCTGACGGAAGATCAAAATCCGTAGCCCCGGATCGGCTTGTGACCGATCCCTCCTCCGTGTCCTTTTGGACCCAGCCCATGAATCGGAGTTGGCTGGTTGGTTGTGACGACGATTGGATGCCTTCACGGACGTTGCCCATGCTCAGCTCTGCTGGGCGGGATTCTCGGTCCGATTCCGAGTTACCGCCTTTTGTCCCATGCACCGCTCCGCTGGGCTGGTCAAGCCTTTTGGAGTGGGACACGCTTTCACAGGTTCATCTCCTGGATGGGAATCGCACCCACACGGTTATCGAGTTGTCACGAGTTCTTCCTTGAACCCTGCGACTGATACCTGCACTCTTGCGAATGCAGTTGTCAGTCAACGGATCGCACCAGATCGACCACCCAGCACCCGCGAACGTGAACCTGTCCCTCGTCGCGGCAGTGATCGAGGATGTCGGCGTTGTCGCACCCGGCGTCCTGAAGGGCATCGGCGAGAATGGGCATCGCGCTGAAATCGCGGGACACGTACATCCCCTGAGCGATGGCGATAGCGGTGGATGTCCGCCAGTCCGGGGAGAAGGCAACGGGGCAGAATGGGTTGCCGAAGATGTCACGGATAAAGACGATGTGACGACTCAGTTGCTCAGCTTCGTCATCCTTCGAGAACCCAATGCAACCGTCCCATCCGCCATACCTTCCGACCTCTTCAGACGCTGCCAAGGCATGCTCGAAACTGCCGTACTCACGTTGGGTGCCGCCAATCTTTACCTCCTGCCCAATATGAATTGCCTCCCAATCGGCGTGCGTGAGACGCCCATCTGCGTATGCTTCCGTTGCATCTGCCCAAATTGGAGCCGACCGATGGAAGCCCTCTCTCAGATCAGGTAATCGGAGGATGTCACGGAAACAACTCGCCACAAAGAGTTGGAACTTGCGATCCGACGCCTTGTGCACTCGATGGAGAATCTCCAGCATCGGCGTTGGATCAGTTGCTGCCGACCATTCCATTTCCGTCATCGCGCGCCCTCGAAACCGATTCCCACGATGATACCCGCGATCACGACTTGCCCAACACCGCATCCACGACCCAACATCCCCGGACGTGAACGCCATTTGCGTCGCGGCAGTGGTTGAGGATGTCGTCGTTGTCGCAGCCGGCGTCTTGGAGTGCGTCCGCGAGAATCGGCATCGCGGAGAAGTCGCGAGACTCGTACATCTGATGTGCAAGCGCAACCGCTGTGGACGTTCGCCACTCTGGGGAGAAGGTCGCCGGGCGGAACGGGTTCCCGAAGATGTCGCGGGCTAAGTCGCTTTGATCTGCTTTCGCAGCTAACTCCGATGCCCGCTTGGCGTACTCTGCGATCACGCCGGGTGGATGGTCACTGAGTGTTGCGTACGCGAGGGCTTCTACCGCCTGATAGGCCACAATCCTCGCACCGAAGTTGGAGTCGTCGGGGCTTGCGTATTTCATCGCGGTGAGCGTCGCGGCTTGGGCTGCCTCCCAGCCGCTCCGTGACAAACCAGTGGTGGGGTCCGGGAATCCCGGCTGAGGAGAACCGACGTTCGCGTAAACGCCGTAAGATGCCTCATTCGCTGACGCGAGTTGATCGGAATCGCTGGCCCCGTCCGCGAACCTCTCTGCCACCTCCACCGCACTGAGGTTGCGAGAATCTGGCACGATATGCCAAACCATGCGACAGCACCCGCACGCGAACAGCCGAAACTTCCGGTCACTCGCCGTCCCCGTGATGAGCATCAGCATCGGGCTTGGTTCGGTCGCTGCCAGCCGCTCACATTCGGTCATCGCTCGCCCTCAGGCCGCTTCCCCGAGATACCCGATCACACCCACGATCACGACTTCCCCAGCACGAGATCGGCCACCCAGCAGCCGCGGACGTGAACCTGCTTCTCGTCGCGGCAATGCGTGAGGATGTCGGCGTTATCGCAACCCGCATCCTGAAGGGCGTCAGCCAAGATCGGCATCGGTGAAAAGTCACGGGACTCGTACATCTGGCGAGCGAGCAAAACGACGGTGGATGTGTGCCACTTGCGGTTGAGTTGAACCTTACGGAACGGATTGCCGAAGATGTCCCGGAGCAAATGGGCTTGCATTGCGAAATCTGAAGGGGTGTTTGCCCGGTAGTCCAGTTCCTCGACCAAGTTGTCTCTTTGAAGGTGCGATGCAGTGGCAACGCCCGCCAGCATTGCTGCAAAGATTTCTCGTTCGGTGCGATTTATCCCATTCTGTGGCAACCGCTCATTCACTATCAAATTGAGTATGCCATCGGCTGCGAAATACCATTCATCGGCAATGGCACGGGCACCCTCCAGTGCCGACACTCTGACAAGCCCATCCGCAAAGTCCTCACCGACTTCCAAGACACGCTCGGCTGACTCCATCGCCGAGAGCGGGTCAAGATGCCCCCCGGTATACGTCCGAACCCGCTTCTGCCACCGAATGGTAGCGACCCGCTTTGCGTCATCACGCAGGGAGTCCCAAATCTTTCTGGAGCAAGCTACGGCAAGCAACCTCACCTTCCGCTTGCTTGTCTTGCTCGGAAGGAATGTCAGCATCGGTTTCGGATCGGTCGAATTGAGCCATTCCTCTTCGGTCATCGCACGCCCCCTGAGCCACTTCCGCCCGATCATACCCGCGTAAACGCTTCCGTTGCGCGTCACGATTTGCCCAGCACCTGATCGACGACCCAGCACCCACGGACGTGAACCTGCTTCTCGTCGCGGCAATGTTCGAGGATGCCGTCGCTGTCGCAACCGGCGTCTTGAAGTGCATCGGCAAGGATCGGCATCGCGCTGAAATCGCGAGATTCGTACATCTCCTTCGCCAGTGACAACACGGTGTCAGTTCGCCACTCTGGGGAAAAAGTGGCTGGTCGAAACACATTGCCGAACAAGTCGCGTAGCAGGGCTGACTGCGCGATGCGTTCAAGGCTTGATTTCCCCACTGCCGGAGACGACAGGGCCTCGTCGTCGCGAGTCGGTTCCAAGTCGAAGAATGCCTGCTGGATATGCTCCGCCACCTCTGCGACCCGCGTGATGTCTGGGTCCGTCAAGGTCTCGAACGGATCACGGTGGCATCTCTCGCCTTTGCTGAGTATGTTGTCTTCGACCCGTTCATGGGCGTCGGCCAGTTCCGTTGCTGTGGCTGTCCCATCTGCGAATCTCTCGGCGACCAGAATTGCATTCCGGTAGTCATCCCCGCGTTCTTTCGGGTCAGCCAGTTCCGCCCAGGCTTCCACCCGTCGGCAACAGGCTGCCGCAAAAAGGCGCAGCTTCCGCCCATCCAATTGGTAGCCAAGTTCGCGGATCATGGCTTCCGGATCGTTGCACGTCATCCACCTATTGCCGAGTATCAAGTCCAGCGCCCAACAGCCGCACGCATGCGGACCTGGACCACGGCAATGCTCCAAGACGTACTCGTTATCGCATCCAGCGGCTTGAAGCGCGTCTGCGAGAGCGGGGAAGGCACTGAATTCCTGCGTGTCAGCGATCTGCTGTGCGAGTGCGAGGACAGAGGGCGTTCGCGACCCAGGGTTGATAGTCGGAAGAGCGGTGACGCTGCTCAACGTACTCTCCCATTCCCATTTCGACGATTCCCAGTTAGTTGCCAAGTGTTCAAGCCAGCGTTTGTCAGTAACGGCGATGTTGAAGGTCGCCTGACCTGCCCCATTACCCGGCGTCATGTGTGACCACTCGTCTGCAACTCCGACGCGATAATCCGTCAAGCCAACACATGAGACAATCTGCTCGGCGGTCGTCGCTGTCCAGTCGTAATCACCGAAGAACGAACGGCCCGCAACGACTTCCATCAGAGGATACGACGTATCGTAGTCTCCCTCATACCCAAGTGTGTCCCAGAGGAAACCAAAGGCGAGTGAGGGGGATGGCACGAGAAACCGATCTTCGTGGCGGGCAAGCTCCGTGACGAAGCAGGTGAGGAACTTATCCCGCACGTCTCGAACCACGATGCGGTAAAAGCAGGCCATCGAACTTCCTCCGTCGCTTAGGGGTATTCGGTTGCACCGTGTTCTCTCAGGAGGGCTACGGCTTCCCAAAATTCAACTTCGATTGCTGCCGCAAGTGGCGAAACCCAAACGAGATAGCACCAATCCGGTGGGGGGGTCTGAGGAGGGCCGTCCATTCGGATCAGCCCCAGCATCGAGCAACATCTGAATCATCGCGAGCGATCCACTTCCAACCGCCATCCTCAGTGGACTTGTACTCTGAGGCATTGGATTGACTCTCGCACCCTGCAAAACAAGCAGTTGAAGCATTGTCGGATTTCGGTTCGTGATGGCACGGTAGACCAAATCAATTGATCGATGCGATTCGCGAATTACATTTGGATTATCCCGTAAAATCCACTTTACCCAGTCGATTCTGTTAAATGCTACGGCTTCATGAATTTCATTCGCCACCCCCTGCGAGAGTAAGTACCCAAGACAAGCATATTTCTTCGAGTGAGCGATACTCTCGAAGGGGGTTTGGCCCTGAGCATCCCGACTATCGAGTCGCGCACCAGCTCCAACCAATTTCATGGCTTCAAAAACCAGATCGTGGGCCACTGCAATATGCAGGGGAGTGGCCCCATTCTCGCCGGGTGAGTTCACGTCGGCTCCAGCTGAGATGAGTTCGGAAACAATCACCGACGCATCAAGCGAGCTTCCTGATTTTGCGATAGCGAGATGAAGTGGTTTATCCGGTGAGTAATCAGCATTTGTTTGATTAGAAACATCAGGATCACATTGAAGCAAAGTGCGAACTCGGGTTACGTCTTCCGCCAAAATCGCGACTAACAAATCATCAATCAACATTACTTCTTCCTCTCCGGTCGATTCGGTTCGTTTTCCCGGAGCGGCGGGCCCGGCCTCGATACTGGCACGCGGCTGCCAATTCCTGGTGACCGATGGCCTCGACTTCACTCTTTGCCCAACACCAGATCGAGCGCCCAGCAGCCGCGAACGTGCGGCGCGTTCGGGTCGCGGAAGTGATTCAAGATGTCGTCGTTGTCGCACCCGGCGTCCTGAAGGGCGTCCGCGAGAATCGGCATCGCGGAGAAGTCGCGCGACTCGTACATCCGCTGGGCGAGCGCAACAACCGTTGTCGTGCGCCACTCCGGGGAGAAGGCGGCGGGGCGAAACGGGTTGCCAAAGATGCAGAGGAAAACCGCTATCATCGGCCGTCCCCGCTCAGCAAATGCCCGTGCTTCCGGAAACGGAGGATTCGTATACACCGGCCCGCCGACCACAACCGGGAGGAATAGCACGGTTACACTCCGTAGAGCTTTGGCTGCCTGTCTGTGGGTGACCTGAGCGACGGCTTCGGATAGCGTCCCACCCGCTCCGTTCCCAACTCGGACAGCCACCGCCTGCAATTCAGTGCGGTGGATTTCGCCATCAACGTCCAACTCGGCGGCCATGACCGCTCGTTGCTGTTCTGTGGAAAGGTCAGCCCCGATGTGCCGTAAACCGGCGATTGCGGCCAGTCGGTCCTTCCGGCGAGACCGATTCCCAATCGCCCCGAGTAACCCCAAGGCGTGGTTCGGGTTTTCGCACGCCAGCCATTCCGTTTCCCTCATCGCTCCCTCTCTGCCGCTCTGCTGCTTCCCCCGATGATATCCGATACCACCAGCGATCAAGACTTGCCAAGAATCAGATCGACGATCCAGCATCCGCGAACGTGAATCTGTTTCTCGTCGCGGCAGTGGTTGAGGATGTCTTCGTTATCGCAGCCAGCGTCTTGGAGGGCGTCGGCGAGAATGGGCATCGCGCTGAAGTCGCGCGATTCGTAGATGTGTTTCGCGAGTGACAACACGGTGTCACTCGCCCAACGCTTGTCGATCTTCAGTGACTTGTGGAACGGATTCCCGAAGATGTCGCGTATCAAGTCAGCTTGATACGCCAATTCCTCAGCCGCCTCAATCCCGCCAACAGCAATCGCGGCGGGGAGGCATCCATACGAACGAAGGCGCTTTGCCCATGACCGGCCCATCGTCATGGCTGCGGCACTTTGCGCAACTGCCACGGTGCCACAACAAATCCGAACCCGCTCCTCTCGGCTCAATTCCCTTGTTTTGAGCGCCCAGGCATGGTCAGAAATCCCGCTCAACGCAAACAAGGCTACGCAGCGGTCCGAGGTGAGAACATCATCCTCATCAATGTGAACGCTGAACTGGGAGAACTTGTCCCGCATGTCAAAGCAGGCATGAATTGGTTCCCGAGTCTCGTCCTGCGCAGAACTGATCGCATCGAGTGCAAGCAGAACTCGGGCTGCGAGTTCACCCATCGGCCACCGGTCGATGACGGGGAACACTCGGCGACACACCGCAGCCTTGAAGGCAACCAAACTCCGATAGCCGCGGTCGGTGTTGTGGACTCGGCGAACGCCTGTGAGATGCCGCAGCAATGGCGACGGATGGCGAACAGTCAACCACCCGCTCTCCGTAAGCTTTGCCATTCTGACTGCTCCGTTGCTGCGAGACACCGCACAATCCGCTTAACGTCGCGGCCAAACGATCACTTCGGTTCACCGAGATGCGTCTTGAAGAAGCCGTCGTTCTTCGGCCACAGGCGTTCCATCACCGTCGGGTCGGTCGCCGATAGCCATCCCCCGTCATCGCACGCCATCTCAGCCGTGTTCGCCATGCTACCCGATCACGCCTTGCCGAGAACCAGATCGAGTGCCCAGCAGCCGCGAACGTGCGTGAGCGATTCGTCACGACAATGGTTCAAGATTTCAGTGCTGTCGCAACCCGCGTCCTGAATGCGAAATGTGACGGCAGAACGCAACGGCCAACAGTCGCTTCTTCCGTTCAGAAGCATTGCGATTGATGAAGGGAACCATCACCCACAGTTCTGCGCATGCCAGCCACTGAGCCTTGGTCATTGGAGATTCCCTGTGCTGCTTTCGCCCGGATGGTATCCCATCACACCCGCGATTACGATTTCCCAAGCACCAAATCGACCACCCAACACCCGCGAACGTGAACCTGCTTCTCGTCACGGCAGTGATTGAGGATGTCGTAGTTGTCGCAGCCTGCTTCCTGCAACGCATCCCCGAGAATCGGCATCACGCTGAAATCGTGTGTGTCGTCGATGCCTTGTGCGATTTGCGTTACTGTTGACGTACGCCACGTTGGATCGATCACAATCTTCACATCGTGATCGTAGCCAGTGCTGTGCCATTCCATTCCCGGCGTGACATGAGCCAACCACCGCAGATCAGTTACAGCGATGAGAAAGGTAGCTTGTGGCTCCGGCAAAGCGCCCCGTTCATGAGTCTCCCAGTATTCGTGGGAAGTATCATTCCACATCTCATAACAGTGTTGACGGTCAACCATACCGACGCACGATATAAATCGCCCGACGTTCGCTCGGTTCCAGAGTTCATCTGTGGAATCTCTACCCACGAGTTCGTGCCAGAGTGCCGATGATTCTGCCTGCCGTTTCGCTCGCGATTCTGGAACCCGACGGCCGCTCCGCGATCTGCGGGTTCGATACGCAGAAGAGTCGAGTGCCTCCCACAGAAAGTGGAATGCCAAAGTCCGGGAACAAACAAAACGATGATGCCACCTCCAGCCGTAAGCATACTCCACTTGGCATGTGAGTTCTCGACCCTCCACAGCCACCACTCGCACACGGAACATCGTTGTCATTGCATCCTCTCCGGTCACTTGCCCGGCTGGATCACCTGGTCCGTGACGCGTTGCGTCTTCTTCGGTTGTGGGCTGCATCGCAACGGCAGCACCGCGCCGAACCGTCAGCGAGGCAGAATATCTGATTGTCCCCGACCTCATCGAACCTCATTACACCGGCTCACGCGATCAGAGTTCTGAGCCGCGCCCAAATCGCTTCCCGTCAGGAACCATTCTGTCAGCGTCGGCGTGCGGTAACTTGCTGTTGTCGCACGCGATTCGCCGCCGATACTGGCGGGTGGGTTCTGTGCCGGTTACCTAAGTCGGTTGGCCCTGAGAGTGGTTCGGCCTCCGTGTTCTGGGTCAGAACGGGTCGTAGATGGCCCACGGCTCCCGCTCCGGCACAGATCGTTCGACCAGTCGCCGCCAAACCGACCACTTCTCTGGGTGCGATGGGGTGGCGTGAAGATGATACTCCAGCCGTTTGGCGCACACTCGCCCATCCGTTCCGAACCCGACGTAGAGCAGGCCATATCCGCTTCCCCATCGCACCCACCATGCAGGCTCGACCTCGCCTTCCCGAAGCGTTTCGCCCGGCCCCCAAAAAGCCCCATACCCACCAGGCCGAGCGAGAACCACTTGCTCCACATCGGTCTGGGTCATTCCGAGGGTGATCTGCTTGTAGGTGTCGAGTGAGATCGCCGGAGGAGGTGAGGAAAAGTGCAGGTACGCGACGCCGAACGCCAGCAGTACCGGGATAGCAGCCAGGAACCAGTCCCGCCCACGCCACCGCCTCCAGTGCGGAGACACGTCAGACGGCACCAACTCGTTTGGTGTGTTCACGGGCTTCCCTCCCTGGACCGCCTTCGACTGCCGAACTTGGAATTCGATTCGGTCGTGATAAGCATGCACTTCCGCAGGCTAACACTCGTTGGGTTTGCCTGCAAGCACATCGCACCGGGCGACCAGTCGGTTCCTCGCTCCTACGGTCACGCTCCTGCGCGTCGAGACTGACGGAACGGGGCGTTGCCGTTTCTTAATGCCCAACGGTCGCTCGTTGCCAACAACCTCTTGGATCGCTTGAAGGCTGGTAAGTTCAGCCCGACCGAGGTGTCGATTGGCTATCGGCTGAGGGCTTGCCGCAACCGACTAGCGAGAGCAGGACAAACCCGACACTCGCCGGGAATGCGAGACATTGTTTAAAAGCCGGCATGTGGCCCCTGTGGCGGGCGGTGACGGCCGACCGAAGTGGCCTGCCACATTGAGTAGGATGAAAGATAGGAGTCGCGTTCGCACAACCGAGATCGCCCAATGAAGTGGACGCTGACGCTAATCGTGGGTTTGCTCGCCGTCGGAGACGTTCGAGCGGATGTGGCGGCATTGCCCGGAACGAAAATGGTTCATGCGGTGCATCGCATCGAGACAGAGCAAGAATTTCCCGAGTCTGTATTCCTACTTGTGCGGGAAGGCTGGCGCTACAACCCAGCGAAGAAGGAGTCAAAGTACGTCCGAGAACCCGAATTCGTGGAGTTATCCCCAAACAAGCCATTCATCTTTCGCCTGCCTGGGCCTCTTCCTGGGATCGAAGCCGAGAGCCGAGAAGAAGCGTACCTCTTCGTGGTCAAACGAAGCGAGATCAAGCCGGGTATGTCGCCGCAAGAAGTTCTCAACTTAGGCGCTCACCAATTAGAGTGGTTCGATTACCGCACGACACTGCCTTCTTGGAGCCGAGACAAAGAGAGAGCGCTCACTTATCGTGTGCAACGTGACCAATCCGCGGCTGGGTTTGAGATCGTGCAGATCGGTCAGAACCCGATGCGACAGTGGGAGATCGCCGTCGGTGCCGTCTGCCTGTTCGTGACTCTAGCAGTGGTGATTGGGGGATTATTGCTTGTCCGTGCTATCCTCCAAGCACCACCGCCACCGAAGTATTCGCCCCCTCCTGGCTAACTCTGCTTCGCCACTCAATAGTCGTTGCCCCGAGTTTTGCCCGTGTTCATCGTGCCAAGACTTCGCCACGTCGCAACGCTGATGCCGTTCTGCACGAACTGAATCGACCCGACCGCCAAACAGACATTCACGCCGACAGTGTGTGCTTCGTGAAGCCGCGTGCGCAGTTGTTTGGTTGTGGTTGCTCGCGCCCAGTACGCGCCATCTGGCCCGCCGGAACCACCATCATGTCTTGTCCGGCAGAACTTGATCCAACGCTCGCACTCCGCAGGCCAGAGCAGGATACAACCGCGAAGAACCGCCCTCAGGGCGTATCGTCAGGTAGTACCCGCCCTGCGTGCGAGAGGCCGCGTTGTTGCTCTCCATGAGCCGCAACTCGGCGTCCACCATATCAGCAAACGTCTCCGCCACTTGCCGCGGCTCTTGCTCCGTCTCGGTCCACTGCATCGGCGGCCCGTCGAATCCGCCGACCGCGAGCAAGTACACGAATGTGTACCCCTGGTGGGACAGGAACACAACTGCCTCGGGCGGCAGGGCGAGGGCCGGGTCGGTCTCGGCCAGCAACTTCAAGGCACCGGCCCGGAATTGTTTGAATTCAGCGATGCCGGCCCGATTGCTACCACGGAACAAGTCGCCGGAAGACTTGGCCATCACCCGCAGATACTCGCGGAATACGGCCGGGAAGCGGACGCCCAGACCCTCCTCAGCCGCAACCACTTCCGCCTCGGAGTATCCGTCAAACGTGGTCAACCGGCGGTAGTGTTGCTCGATCAGGTGCTGGGGCGTATCGCGGAAGACATACTCCGGCGTGTTGGCCATCGTGACCAGACGCCGTTGCCATCCCGCGATGATCGAAGATGCGTCCACATGGAAGCCCTCTGCCGGCGAACGAATCTATACAAACCGTGTGCGTTCGTGTAGAGGGCTGATCGCCCTTCACGTCTGGAAGCTTACCTGACTACTGCCACGGACACCATCTTGGCAATCGCTCTGCGATGGCACAAGAGTTTGACGTACCAATCCGCAGCCCCGGATCGGCTTGCGACCGATCCCTCCTCCGTGTCCTTTTGGACCCAGCCCATGAATCGGAGTTGGCTGGTTGGTTGTGACGGCGATTACTGAGAGGCGCGCAAAGAATGTTAAACTTTTGGACGTGTACAATGGTGCATGGAGACCCCAGAAGTTTCCTCCAGCAACTGGCGAGAATGGCGACGGTTTCGGGCCTGGTCACTTAAACAGCAAGGCTGGTTCCAACG
>JAIOPV010000279.1 GCA_021413735.1 Planctomycetota bacterium | reverse complement strand
GGGCCGTCTTCCTTCTTCAGGAAAGACACCATCTTTTTGGCGATGTTACGCATGATCAGTTTCCAAAATACATGGTGTAGGAATCAATCCCAGGTTCGTGTGTGCAAGCTGAATCCCCGACCGGCTCCAAAATCACGGTCTGGAGGTTTCACTTGTGTGACCCGTTGCTGGGTCTACTTGTTGATTTTGATGGTTCGGCTTACCCGCCCACGGAAACCGCCGAGACCAAGGCGAGCAGAATCATGGCAAGCATGACAGCATATTCAACTGCGGTTGGCACGCTTTCTTCTTTCATGAAAGCGACGGCCGAGTGAATGATGCGGCCGAACATTTGGCAACGCTCCCGAGGGGTGGAAGTCAATGGACCACCGGCTCAACTGTGGAAGATTCTCGATCCGGCACACCGCACTTCAGTTTCGATTTCTCGATTTTTTGAGGCGATTGTGAGGCGATTGTGAGTCGTTTGTTTCGTCTTGGTCGAGTCGTCTGAGCGACCCGTTCACGCTCGAAACCTAGCTCGCCTGAAGGCGAGAGTCAAATCATCGAGCGCGCGAATTCCGCTGATTCTGCCGAGAATGCCGACAAGGCAGTTTGTTTGGCACGAATCTTACTTCGGCGCGAATCGCTCAATTCGGTCGACTAATCCGCTTAATCGGCTCAAAACGGCGCGTTCGTCGGCGTGAATTTGTCGCTCAACGAGGAGTCGAATGAGCCAATTCACGGCAGAGCAAACAGCGCCAGTTTGCTCCAAAATGCGCACAAAATTGTTTGGGACGTGGAGGCTTGTTACATTTCGATACGCACGGAGTGCCGCTGATACAGGCACCTCGGTTGTGATTCCGAGGTCGCCGAGCAGGCGAGCGAGATCAACGGCTGGGTGGTCAATCAGCATTGCTCCGTAGTCCACGATGCCGCCAATCTTCCCTTGAGAAAACAAGACGTGGTCCGCTCGCAGATCGCGAATGCACGGCTGCAGGGGAAAGGACACGGTTTTCCACGGCTGGAGCAACTGCTCGGCCCACTCGACCCGCGATGCAATTACGGACCACGCACGCCGCACCAGCAAATCGAGCGGTTCGGAACCCAGCGAGCGAGGATTGCTCTCTCCTGCGAGTCGCGTCCGAAAGTCATTCACCAGACCGAGTCGGTTGAGGACGCCAGGGCACACGTCGATTCGTTCAACTGGCCACGCACGATGAAGACTCGCAACAGCAACGAATGCCATTTCCAGTTCCGCGACGCTCGGATTGGCGACCGGAACACCGGGCATCCAACGTGTGACATCCCAGATTCGCTCGGAATGCGAAACCAAATCATCTCCGTCAGCAGTGCGGAGAACCGTCGGCACGAACGCGAGATGTGCGACCTGACCCATCCAGACGTGAATCGTCTTGAGTTGTGTGCGTGTAACTTTCGCTGGCCACGCTTTCATTGCGAAGACTGGAACAGCAGCGGGATCATCGCCACGCCAGACGTCGGCACCGCTGAATCCGCCGGAAACGGAAGCCCAACGGAGACCAGCCAACGCCGGCGAATAGCGAGCGAGGACAGCGTCTGGAATGAACGCGGGCATGGTCGGAAGTGCTCGTCTATGCCATCGCTCGCCACGCTGCGAGTGCGGTACCCACTACGATCATGATGTATTTGAAGCACCCGCTTTGGCCGACCGGCGCGAACATCGACTTGAGTTCAGCGTCGGCATCGTCACAGGCGCGTACGAAGGCGGCGCGGTCGTCGATCTGTTGGTAACTCGCCTCGTGAACGAGTTTGTTTCGTACGGTCGCGATGAAACGCAGCTTCTTCACGAGCGCCGGTTGAAGCCGGTCCTGCACGCTGGAAACCTTCTCGTGGAGTCCTTTGCCGGTCGCTCCGAGCGCTTGCTCAAGGAACGATTCCAGCGATTTCGTCCGCGTGATCGCCAGTTCGATGTCGCTCATTGCGGAACCGATTGAAGGCCGAAGAAGCCGGGTCGATTGCCAGGCATTCCAACAGAGTACGGAAATCCTCCGGGAACATCGTCCACGCACCCGGAACGGTGTTGCGAGAGCAGACGCGACGGTGTGCAATGGGCACAGGGAACAGGGATCAGATATACCGATTGGGTGGCTGTCCCTGCTGACCCCACGAGGTAACTCATGACGAAGGAACCCATCCGGCTCACAAAGCTCGCCAAACGAGCCGGGTGCGCCGCGAAACATCCGCCCGGTTTCTTGCTTCCGCTCCTGGGATTGCTGCCGCCGATCACCGATCCGAACGTTCTCGTGGGCAGCTCGACCGCCGACGATGCCGCGATCTACAAGCTCTCCGACGAACTCGCACTCGTGCTGACGACCGACTTCTTCACGCCCATCGTGGATTCGCCGCGTGACTTCGGCCGGGTCGCCGCCGCGAATGCCCTTTCCGACGTCTACGCGATGGGCGGCAAACCGCTCTCGGCGCTGAGCATCGTCGGCTTCCCGGATTCGCTGCCGGCCACGATCCTGGGCGAAATCCTCGCGGGTGCGTCTGAAATCGCAACCGAAGCCGGCTGCCCGATCGTTGGCGGTCACACGATCAAGAGCGATGAACCGATCTTCGGGCTGGCGGTCGTGGGCACGGTTCATCCGAACAAGGTTCTCTCCAACGCGGGGGCGAAGCCTGGCGATGTGCTGATTCTCACCAAGCCGTTGGGCCTCGGCATCATCTCCACAGCGGCGAAAAACGATCTCGATTCTCTGGGGGCGATAAGTGAAGCCATCGATGTGATGACGACCCTGAATAAGACTGCAGCGGAGGTACTGACGCGATTCGAGGTTCACGCGCTGACAGACGTGACGGGTTTCGGATTGCTCGGGCACTTGCGGAACATCACCGCGGCGAGCGCGGTCACGGCTGAAGTGTGGGTCGATGCGGTTCCGGTTCTCGCGGCAGCGCGGGAGTATGTCGCAGCGTCGATCGTTCCCGGCGGCACGCGAGCGAACTTGAAGTTCCTCAACGATTGGGTTGATTGGGGTGCTGACGTCTCGCTTGAGAATCAACTTTTGCTGTGCGATGCGCAGACTTCGGGCGGGTTGCTTGCGGCGGTGCCGGCAGCACAATCACGAGATGTCGTGCAGGCGCTCACCGCAGCGGGAACGCTGGCCGCGTCCGTGGTTGGTCGCGTGTTGAGTGCGGGCAAGGGTCGGATCAGCGTCGTGCAGTTGTCGGACCTCCCAGGAGCGTAACGTGTCTTCGCCGCTTGCAGCGTAGCGCTCTTGAGAGCGCTACGCCGCAAGCGGCGAAGGTCACTTGAATGAGAACGCGGCCTGCCGAGTTCTCATTCACTCCAGTGAGTACAAACGACGAGCCGCCGCCTTGGGGGAAGGCGGCGGCGGGGGAAGGATGTTTTCTGACGGGGGATCGGACGTGGTATCTGACGGGTTCGGAAGAGGGGGGAAGTCTCCTCCGTGGCCGCGATCCGGGGGAGGATCGTTGTGGCCATTCGTTCTGCGATGCTGACCCACAAGGGGGTTGGCTTACCTTGGGGGAAGGTTCGCCGTCGTGGCCCGGCATCGATCCGCGACTCGCTGGGGGAAGCTTGTTGCGGACGGTAGAAGCTAAAGCAGCCTCCGTGCCAACGCCAAGAATCTCGCCTCGCGTTCAGTGCCGATTCGCTCTAAATTCTTTTCCGATCGCGTCTTATCTGCGTTTTTCGTGCGGCTACTTTTTCTCTTCATCGTCTTTGGTGATCGTGCGGTTTGTAATTCTTGCCGGCCGTTGTAAGACGTAACCCAGGTAACTCTGACACGCAGCCGGAATCGCGGAGGAACCCGCCATGAAGACCGACGCACTCGTCGCCGACCTCACATCGGCACTTTCCACCATCCCACTGATCGACCCGCATTCGCACATCGACCCGCTGAAGCCGGTGTCGAAGTCACTCGACGACATCATCGGCTACCACTACTACACGGAACTCGCGCACTCAGCGGGGATGAGCCAGGCACCGCTCGCGAAAGACATCCCGGCCCGTGAGCGGGTCCGCGAGATCGTCAAGCACATGGACCGCTACGACAACACGGCTCAATACGGCTGGTTCCTCGACATCGCCCGCACGTTCCTGGGCTTCACTGGCGACCGCATCACTGAAGCCGACGCCGACAAGCTCTTCGACGCAGCCGAGAAGACCTTCGCACAGAAAGACTGGGAACAGCAGGTCTTCGCGAAAACGAAGCTGGAAAAAATCTTCCTGACGAACGAGTTCGATGATCCGCTTGAAGGGTTCGACACCGAGAAATACGTCCCGTGCTTGCGAACGGATGCGCTGGTCTTCCAGATGGACAAGCCCGAGACGCGGCGACGGATTCTGGCCTGCACGGGGGTTGACGTTCGCGACGCAGCAACGCTCCGAATGGCTCTTGCGAAACTGTTCATGCACTTCACCCGCAAGGGAGCGAAGGCGTGCGCCATCTCGCTGCCGCCTGGCTTCCACCCAGTGCCGTTCGACGATGAACACATCTACGAGCAGATGCAGTTCCACGGTTTCCACGACCTCGCGCCGGGCATCTTCTGGATGATCGCCGAATCGTGCCGTGACTTCCGACTGCCTTTCGATCTGATGATCGGCGTGAATCGGCGTGTCTACGAGAAGGGCGTGCATCAGGGGCAAGACCTCTTCGACCAGCGCACGAGCCTGCTTCAGTACAAGGAGCTGTTCAACGCCTTCCCAGATGTGACGTTCCCGGTGTCGGTGCTGACGAGTGCCCAGAATCAGGAACTCGTGGCCTATTCGTGGATCTTCCCGAATGTGTTGCCGAACGGTCACTGGTGGTACTCGAACACGCCGCCGTACATTCGCAAAGACCTGACGGAACGCATCACGGCGGTGCCGAAGACGAAGCTGATCGGCTACTACTCGGATGCGTACAAGTTGGAGTTCGTGCAGCCGAAGTATGCGATGTATCGGCGGCTGTTGGCGAACGTGCTGGCGGATGAGTTCGTGCGTCCCGGTGTGTTGAGCGAGGCCGACGCAGTGGCACTGGGCACGCGGTTGCTGCGCGACAACGTGCGTGAAATCTTCAAGGTGTAACCGCAACTCCAATCGCCCAAGGGGAGAACTCCATGATTGCTCGTCTCGTGGCGTTCGGCGTGTTGCTCTCGCTCTGCGGGGCGTTCGTTGGATGCCGTCGTTCGTCTGAGTCGAGCGCCCCTCATAGTCCAACGATGCCTGCTCCGGGTGTGCCCAAAACGCCCCGGGCACGCACTTCAGACGAAGTGCGAGAGGCGTACATCACGGCAATGGATGAGAAGGACTTCGCGACAATGGCCGCCCTGTCCGACGTCCCCTGGTTCGACACCGACCGGCATCTCATCCGTGATCGCGACGCATTGCCGAAAGCGATCGAACGTGCTGTGGCTCAGATGCCTGCGGCCGAAAAGCGGAGGGTCGAAACGGTCGCCTACAAGACAGTTCGCGAGAAGATCGAGATTGAAGCCGATCGCAAACTGCTCGATGAGGTTTTCGGCGAAGACGGATGGCTTGTGCTTGTGGAGAACGAAGGGCGGATGTCGCAAAGCCGGGTCATCATCATCCGAGTGAAGGACGGCTTGGCCAGAGTCGTTGGCGGACCGCTGAAAGACAACCAACTCGTACCGCACAATATGATCCCGGAACCGGTTCAGCGACTATTCGCCAAGGCCGAGTCGTTCGAGCTGTATTCACTCAGTCCGAGTCTGGGTTTGGAGGGGGTGAAGGATTCGCCAGAGAAAGACAAACTCCACGGGTACGAGATTCTCGGCAGGACTGAGGTCAAGTCTGTTGAGGATCGGAAGCGGTTGACCGATGCTCTGCTTCGTGCGGCAGAGGACGCCACCTCGGTGGCAGCGTGCTTCAATCCCCGTCACGGAATTCGCATGAAGGCCGGGGCCGACACGGTTGATCTCGTCATCTGTTTCGAGTGTTCGTCGATCAACGTCTACGTGAACGGCAAAAAGCAGAAGCAGTTCTTGACCACCAACGACCCGCAGAAGACGTTCGACGACGTTTTGAAGGCGGCGGGTGTGAAACTCCCGAAGCAGGCCAACGAGTAGCCGAGATGGACCGCCGCACGTTTGTTGCGCTCCCATTCGCGTTCGCTGCGGGATGTTCACGGCGTGAATCTCGTGTTGTGCTGTACTGCGCACAGGATCGCGAATTCGCCGAGGAGTTGCTCACCGAATTCACACGCGAGACCGGGCTACGGATCGACGCCAAATACGACACTGAAGCGAACAAATCCGTTGCCCTCGCTGCCGAGCTGCAACAGGAAGCGAGCCACCCGCGTTGCGATGTTCACTGGAACAACGAACCGCTCGGCTCGGTTCGCCTCGCCAACGCTGGCATTTACACGGTGCTGCCCGATAATCTCGTCGCGGCATTTCCGACCGACACACGTCCCGCCGACCGCATGTGGCAAGGCTTCGCGAGCCGTGCCCGCGTGCTGATCGTGAATACGAATCTCGTCAAGGATGCCGAGCGACCGCGAAGTCTCTTCGATCTCGCCACGGAAAGATTCGCGGGTCGAGTTGCCATTGCGAAGCCGTTCTTCGGCACCACCGCGACTCAGGCTGCCGCGATGTCGGCGACTCTCGGCCCAGAGCGAACGCGTGAGTTCTTCGCAGGGTTGAAGGCGAATCGTGTGAACGTGGTTGCGGGGAACAAGCAGGTGGCTCGGGGCGTGGCCGATGGACACTTCGCGGTGGGCATGACCGACACCGACGATGCGCTCATTGAGTTGCGAGACGCCAAGCCCGTCGCAATTGTGTTCCCCGACGCCGACGGCTTCGGAACGCTGTTCTTGCCGAACACGGTTGCGCTCGTGAACCGTGGCCCGAACCCCGCAGCCGCGTTGAAGCTTGTCGAGTTCCTGTTGCGTGCGGAGACTGAGAAGCGACTTGCTGAAGGGGGCGGCTTCCAGATACCGCTGAATCCCGCGGTGAAGGCCGATCTGCCGACGGCGATTCTGCGGCCGACGCAAACCAAGGCGATGGTGGTCGGTTACGCTTGCGCTGCCGAGATGTGGGAAAACACGCAGGCGATGCTGCGGGAACTGTTCGCGGTGTAGTTGGTTTCGCCGCTTGCGGCGTAGCGCTCTGGAGCGCTACGCCGCAAGCGGCAAACTGAAATCACGGTTGGTTGGCTTCGGGCGTGTAGCGGTAATACACCTCAAGCGTCAGCAAGCACATGCATGTCGTTCCGAGGCGTCCGCAATCCGGGCCGATCCAGGTGTCGTCGGGCGGATCCCAACTGCCTCGCTCCGTCGGTGTGCGATTCTGAATCGCGAGCAACCAATCGGGCATCCCACCCTTGCGTTTGCCTTCCGCGTCCTTCACGCCCTCGTTCCAGTCCTTCCACTCGTCGCCACCGTGGAAGCGAACCACCTGCGTCGCGTAATAGTAATAGTAAAGATCGACACTCTTCCCGTTCTCCGGCTTCGGCAGTCGCTTCAACAACCCCTTCGTGCCCTCGGCGAACCCCGCGTTCGCCGAACGCCAGCCGTCGATGTAGTAACGGCACAACAACCCGATTGCGGTCAATGATGTGCCTGCCGCCGCTCCGCCGTTGTTGTCGTAGCCATACGAAGCCTTGTTCCGTCCGGCGCTGGCCCGATCGAGGAACTGCACAGCCTTCTTGATGATCTTCTCATCGACCTCCAGGCCCGCGAGTTGCCCCGCATGAAGCGCCTGAACCTGCCAGCCCACAATGGACGTGTCGCCTGGTAGTCCCGCTCGATATCCCCAGCTTCCGTTGCGGGCCTGTGCTCTCTGGATGTAATCGATTGCGATCTGGGCAGCTTCCTTGAGTCCGCCATCCTGCGTCATCGCGTAGGCTTCGCACAGAGCGAGTGTGGCGATGCCCTGTCCATACATATCAGGGGCACCTTTGAAGTGCCCGGACGAAGCGCTGTCCGCCGGTTCCTGGTTCTTCACGAGCCAATCAAGCCCGGCCTTCACCGTCTGTTTGTAGCGGCCTTCCTTGTGCGACTGCCCTGCCCCGAGAAACGCCAACACAGCCATTCCGGTTGCCGGTGCTGTGTCCGCTGACCGCGAACCGTCGTAGACCCATCGCCCGTCGGGTTTCTGCGTTTGCGTGAGCCACGCGAGCCCGAGCATCACGGCTTCTTCGCCTTCCTCGCTGCCGCCGAAATCCTTGAGCAATCGCTTCCGAGTTGTGCCGCTGCGGTCGATGCCCTTCTTGGGATCCTCCTTCTTCGGTTCAACCTTCGCGTCGGGTGCCTGCGCAACAACCGACGAGTCACCCGTGCTGGCGAGCAACACAAGCGCGAAGGCGAACAGCTCGAAGCCGGCGAGCCGAGTCATATTTGTCACTGCTTCTTCGGGGTGTTCTCATTCCCTTCGGGGGTATAACGGTAATACACCTCAAGCGTCAGCAAGCACATGCAGGTCGTGCCCAGCCGACCACAGCCCTGGCCGATGTGGCCGACGTCGCCCGACCAACTGCCGCGATCCGCCCGCGTGCGATTCTGAATCGACAGAAGCCAATCGGGCATGCCGCCCTTGCGGGTGCCGTCCGCGTTCTTCGCGCCCTCGTTCCAGTCCTTCCACAAATCACCACCGTGGAAACGAACGACCTGCGTCGCGTAATAGTAATAGTAAAGGTCGATCTGCGGCGAGAACTTCCCCGCCGGATCAGGCTTCGGCACTCGGTTCAGCAAACCCTTCGCGCCCTCCGCGAACCCTGTGTTAGTCGATCGCCAGCCGTCGATGTAGTAACGACACAGCAGCCCGATTGCTGTCAAAGACGTGGCCGGTGCTGCTCCGTTACTGTCACCATACCCGTAGGCGGCTTTGTTCTGCCCTGCTCCGGCGGCATTCAGAAATGTGACGGCCTTCTTGATGGCTCTTTCATCAACGCTCAGGCCCGCGAGTTGTCCGGCGTGAAGCGCCTGCACTTGCCAGCCGACAATGGACGTGTCGCCGACACCTCCGGCCTGGTAGCCCCAACTACCATTCCCGCCCTGCCCTTTCTGAATGTAATCGACAGCTCGCTGTGCCGCTTCCTTGAGAGCGGTGTCCTGCGTCATGCCGTAGGCTTCGCACAACGCCACCGTCGCGATGCCCTGCCCATACATATCGGGGGCACCCTTGAAGTGGCCGTTCTGGTCGAGATTCTTCACGAGCCAGTCGAGGCCAGCCTGAACGGTCTGCTTGTAGCGACCTTCCTTGTGCGACTGACCTGCCCCCAAGAACGCCAACACGGCCATTCCAGTGGCCGGAGCTGTGTCGCCGGTCCGGTTGCCATCGTAAACCCATCGCCCGTCGTCTTTCTGCATCTGCGTGAGCCACGCGAGCCCGAGCATCACGGCTTCTTCGCCTTCCTCGCTGCCACCGAAATCCTTGAGCAATCGCTTCCGGGTCGCGGAGGTGCGGTCGATGCCCTTTTTCGGCTCAACCTTCGCAGGTTCAGGACTTTGCGCGGGTGCATCCGGCGTTCCGGTCGAGAGCAATGCGAGCGGGGCGAACAGGAAAAGCAGCGAGACGGGACGAAGCACGGGCTTACCTCCGCGAAATGACGAAGCGGCACGGCGTGTTTGCAGTTTAGCCCGCTAGTGAAGGCAGGGGAAGCGCCATTCGCCGGGCCGTGACAGTGACATGAGAGGATTTTTGGAGTTCCGCAGAAGGTGGTTGGCGGGCCGCCACGGAGGGCGGCCCCAACCAGAGAAAACACTTGGTTTTTAGGGGCCGCCCTCCGTGGCGGCCCAGGTTGACCCCTCCAAAACAACACAACAAATACCCAATCGCGGAACCCGGAGGATTTGTAACATTTCTGGCCCGTGCCAAGCGCTGAGGTGCGGTGCGTCGTCTGTATGGTGGACAGAACTCAGTCACCATCTCTTCTGAGGGCATTCGCAATGGCATCGAAGTGGCTTCTTCTCGCCCCCGTAGCGGGCGCTGTGGGTCTGGGCGTCGGAATCGGCGTGGGCGCAGATAAGCTCGTGGGCGCTGCTGCCCCCGAAGCGGTTGCGAAGCAAGATGTGAAGCCAGCGGTGACGCTGCCAATCACGCGAGTCGTGCTGTTCAACAGCGGCGTCGGCTACTTCAGCCGTTCGGGCGATGTGACCGATGATGCTCGCGTCGATCTGTCGTTCCAAGAAACCGATATCAATGACCTGCTCAAGAGCATGATCCTTGAGGACTTCGGCAAAGGTCGCATCGCCGCTGTCAGCTACGACAGCCGCGAACCCATCAGCCGCACCCTCAGCAGCTTCGCCGTCAACCTCAACGGCACCCCAACCTTCGCAAGCATCGTGTCGCAGATGCGTGGCGAACGCATTGAAGTCGTGACGACTCCGGGTGCCGCGAATCAACCTGGCAAGCTCTCGGGTGTCATCGTCGGCGTCGAGAACCAGAAGATTCCCGCTGGCGCTGCCACCGTTGACGCTGCCGTTCTGAATATGTGGTGTGCGGAAGGTCTTCGCGCTGTGAAGCTCTCCGAAGTGCAGCAACTCCGATTCTCGAACCCAATCATCGAGAACGAATTCCGTCGCGCTCTCGATACGCTGGCTCTCACGCACGACAGCCAGAAGAAGGCAGTTCAGTTGCACTTCGCCGGCGACGGTCAACGCAAGGTTCAGGTTGGCTACGTCATCGAAGCACCGATCTGGAAGACCAGCTATCGCATGGTTCTCGCCGACAAGGAGAAGCCGTATCTGCAAGGCTGGGCGATGGTCGAGAACCCCACCGACGAGGACTGGGGCGGCGTCAAGATGGCTCTCGTCAGCGGTCGGCCGATCAGCTTCAAGATGGACCTTTACAACCCGCTCTACATCAATCGCCCGACCGTCGAACCGGAACTCTTCGCTTCCCTGCGTCCCGTCACCTATCGGGGTGGATTCGGACAGGAGAAAGACGCGGTCGCCCTGAACGGACTGGCCGACTCTGAAAACGATCGACGTGCGGACAAGGGTAAGGCCGACGAAGCGCGTAAGCGGATGGAACCAGGGGCACCGATGGCCGGCGCTGCCGCTCCTGCCTTGAGGCTCGCGAACGGACGGCCCGGCGACGCACAATTCGGTCGGGAGTTGTCTGACGAATTGGGCAAGCGACCGAACCTTGGCGTTTCGGGGAACGTGGCAACGGCCGGCAACCTGGGCGACTTCTTCCAGTACACGATTGACCATCCTGTGACGCTCGGCCGCCAGAAGAGCGCCATGCTGCCGATCGTGGGCAAGGAAATCGAAGGCCAGAAGGTCTCGATTTACAATCAGAACGTGCAGAAGTCGCACCCACTGCTCGGCCTCAAGTTCAAGAACACCAGCGGCGCTCACTTGAATCAGGGACCGATCACGGTGTTCGAGGGCAGCGTTTACGCTGGCGATACTCGCGTTCTCGACGTGAATCTGAACGAAGAACGCCTCGTGAGCTACGCCATTGACCTCGGAACCGAAGTCGATCCGACGGCTGGCGCTGGCACGCAGAAGATTACGAGCGTGAAGGCTGTGCGGGGCATCGTTCACACGATGACCAAGTTCACGGAAGAGAAGAAGTACAAGATCATCAACCGCAGCCAGACCGACCGCACCCTGCTCATCGAACACGTGAACCGCACCAACCAGCAGTTCAAACTCGTTGACACCGACAAGCCGACCGAAGACACACCCGATGTCTACCGCTTCACGGTGCCGGTCAAGACCGGCGAAACGAAGACCTTCACCGTCAAGGAAGAACGCGACGTCGCGAACACGATTTCGATCACCAACGGTGCCGAGAACCAGATCCGTTACTTCATCAACCTTGCCGAAGCCAGCCCGGCCCTGAAGCAGAAGCTAACTGAAGCCCTGACGATCAAGGCAACATGGGATGTGGCGTTGCGTGAACTGAATCAGATCGGTGCCGATCTGCAACGGCTGAATCAGGATCAGGAACGCATCCGCAAGAATCTGCGTGAGACGCCGAAGGAAGCGGAAGTGTATGCCACTTACCTCAAGAAGCTCTCCGACCAGGAGAAGGAAATCGACGCTCTCACCACCAAGCAGAAGTCACTCATGACCAGCGAGTTCACTGCTCGCAAGAAATACGAAGATTACCTCGCCAACATCTCCGACTGATGATTGAGTTGGATAACGGTTTCGCCGCTTGCGGCGTAGCGC
>JAIOPV010000278.1 GCA_021413735.1 Planctomycetota bacterium | reverse complement strand
AATCGAACGCGCAACACGTCAATCGCAGTGGCGACTGCTGGGTAAACCTTCACAACGGGAACGTGCGTCGAGCCTGCTGATCCGCGACCAGCGGCCAGATCGGTTGCGCTCTCGAAGTACGTGATCCGCCGGGCTGGTACGTTGAAGTTCGCTTCCTGCGAAGACACGTCGTTCGTCGGCTTCGCGAAGTAGAAGTGATACGAACACTCGTCTTCAGAAGTGGCCCCACCCCGACAACAATATTCCCACTCCGCTTCCGTCGGCAAGCGGTACACCCACCCGCCGTATTGTTGCCTCAACTGTCGGACATCCTCGGCGACTTGCCCGGCACCGATGGCCCGTGGCCCGCAAGCCAGGCTGTAGCAGATATTCGAACACGAGGTCTGCCTCCCACCACCGAAGTCAAGCAGGTACGACGGCAACGAGATGTGTCGAAGACGATCCACGCTACCACGGAACCGCTCGAGCATCTCGGCCAACCACATGAAGCCTGCATCGACGTTGGGAAAGCGATCCCGCGTCCGCCAGTACTCTCGTCGCAAGGTGTGGAGGATCACCCGGCCGGAACTCGGGCGGCGGATCGAACGGCGGGTTTGTTGAGATGTGGGCACGTACCAGGGCATCGCGGAAGAACGAAGATTCCAATGCCAGAGGGATTGGCTCTGGATCGAGTGCTTCCCCAGCCAAGCGACTAACTGACCGTGCGTCAAACGGTCGGCAATTCCACTTGCAACTTCCTTCGCCAACGATGACGACCTGAGCCGATCTCAGGTCGCTACACGCTGCGCACAGAATGGACGGCTACCCGAAGACTGCGGCGAGGTGAATCACTTGCTGGGGGTTGTCCAGCGGACGGCCTTCAACGCCTCCAGTTCACCATTCGACCAGTTTTGCCCCTCCCGGCCATCGTTGTTCCACGGGTAGCCCCGGGTGGGCGAACTGTGGCGCCAAGACTTGTCGGCGAATTTCTCAGCGCGATCGAGCGTCACGATTCCCGCTTTCAGATCAGAGGCGCTGTACGTGAATTCCAGCGAGTAAGAGTCTGTGTAGCGATGGTCCTGACCGAACTGCCGCTGATAAGGATCATCAGACGTAATTCTCTCCCCGCGTTCAAGAACGACGCGGATCCCTCCGTCGAACAACTCAACGCCTCTCACTTTGTAGGGGCTGGCCCCAAGGGCGTGAGCGGCTTGTTGGGCGACGCTCTCGGCGAACTTGTTCATGTCGGGGTGATCCACTTCCACGCGAATCCCGTTGGAGTAGTTCCGCTTAAAGTTGGCCTTGGCTTCGCCTTCAAACAGTCCTGGAATCCCCGCTGGCGAGAGGAACGAGTAACTGTAATCGTGGAGACCGGCACCCGAGAGAGTGTATGTCTTCACACCGTTCTCGAAATTGCCGGTGAAGTTCAGTTGCACCTTGGCCGGATCTCGCTCGGCCCGGTTGTAGACGCTGAAGGTGAGCCGAATTTCCTGGCCGACCACTTCCGTCTTGATCAACGACTCGCGGCCATCCTTGTAGAGCCCCCAGACGTTGGCGAACTTACCATCGCCGCTGCCGCCAGCGATGATGTTGAACCTCAAGAACTTGTATGCTTCATCGGTGACTTTGTTGATGGCGGCCTCCGTCGGAGCCGCGCCCGGTCGGGTCGCTTGAGCCGCGAGGGCCACTGGGGCCGCTTCGCCTCGTGGCGTTGCTCGCACGTCGATCGAATCGAACGTTGTGGCCGAATCGAGCACGCGGGTCTGCTCCGCGAGTGGCACCCCGGTGTCTGGCATCCGGGCCAGGTTCGACATGAGGGCACCGCCGATGCCGGCGTCCATCATTTCGCGGGCACCCAGGTTCTCGAATGCCGGCTTGAACGAGAATCGACCGGCACCGAAGATTTCTTCGAGTTCCTCGGCGTTCAGGTCCGTGACGGTTGGCAGGTCTTCAATACGAATGCGGGCCATGATGCCATCCCCTTTCTGGTCAGCCCTTGGCTGTACCACATGAATGTACGGGAGGAGCATTTAGCGAAGCAAGAGTGCCGAAAACCCATCCGGCGAAGACCTCGTTGCTCACTCACCTGTCCTCTACTGGAGCCAACGGCGGCCGATGTTGATAAGGGACACCAATTCATATCTCATTTCAAAGAAAAAGTTCGGACGCGGGGTTCATGGGTTGAGGCCGAACGCTTCGGGATGCCGGCTGCGAAGGTTATCCCAGCGAACTCGCAGCTCTGCGGCGTCCAGCGGTACCAGGCTGGCGGCGTCCGCACCGATGCGTTGTCCGCCCAGCAACTCGGCCAACTGTTCCAGGTCTTCCGTCGGCCAGTCGGGCGCGGACATCTTCCACAACTGGGCGGTGCCGTTCACGGAAGTGGTTACAACTCGATCGCCGGAGGGATTGAACTCGACGTCGGTGATGCGGCCCCACCCCTGATGGCGCAACGGCGGCGTCAACGGTTCGCCGGTGGCGGCGTCCCAGACACGCCCCGTGTCGTCGGCGCTGGCTGTCGCCACCCGGCTTCCGTCTGTACTGAAGCGGGCCACGCCGATGGTGCCGTGATGCCGCATCGCGGCCACCAGTTGCTCGCCGTTCACCGCACTCCAGATTCGTGCCGTATTGTCCTCGCCGCAAGTGAGCACTCGGCTGCCGTCGGGACTGAACGAGATGTCGAGGATCGGGCCGGAATGCTGGAGCGGTGTGCGTAAGACCGGCTCCCTGGTGGTTGTGTCCCAGAGTTGGGCCGAGCCATCAAAGCAGGCCGTTGCCAAGCGGTGACCATCGGGACTGAGTGCAACCCGCAACACCCGGCCTTTGTGTGCGAGGACCGGTCCCCGCGGTTTGCCGGAAGCCGCCTCCCACAACTGGACCGTGCCGTCGCCGCTGGCAGTCACCACCCAGCGACCGTCAGGACTAAACTGGGCGTCCATTACTCCCTTGCGGGTATGGTCAGCGCGGGAGCCCAGGACAGCGAGTTGGACGCCCCTGGCTGCGTCCCAGGTTCGGGCGCTCCCGTCGTCGCTGATTGTTATCACGCGGTCCCCGTCGGGACTGAACGCAACGCGGCGCACCGGCGCGGTATGGCCCTCCAGGGAGAAGAGCAAGCGAAACGTGTTGGCATCCCAGATGCGGGCGGTGGCGTCGGCGCTGGCGGTAGCGATGTGTCGCCCGTCCAGGCTGTAGGCGGCGTCGAAGACCGGCTGAGTGTGGCCGCGGAGCACGCCCAACTCTTTGCCTGTTCGCGTCTCCCACACGCGGGCGGTCCCATCCGCGCTGGCGGTCAGCACCCGGTTGCCGTCGGGACTGAACGAGGCTCGCCCGATTGGTCCGTCATGCTTCAGGATGGGCACCGACTGCGTGCCGGCACTCAGGTCGTAGATCCGAGCAACTCGGGCGGCAGTCATGATCCGTTGGCCGTCCGGACTGAAACAGGCATGCTGGACCGAGCCGATGTGGATCAAGGGAGGCGTCAGCGGCCGACCGGTGTTGGCGTCCCAGACACAGGCGTAGTTATCGTCGCTGGCCGTCACCACCCGCGTGCCGTCCGGACTGAAGCTCACGCGATTCACGGTGCTGTAGTGCCGCAGCACGACGCCCGCGGCCTGGCCGGTCTTCACATCCCAGAACTGAACGGCACCAAGGCTGGCGGTGGAAAGTTGGCGGCCGTCGGGCCGGAAAGCCACCGACAGCACGGGGCCGAGATGCCGCAAGGGCTCGCTGAGTGCCGCGCCGGTCGCCGCATCCCAGAGCCGCGCGGTTCCGTCTTCGCTGGCTGTGGCGATCAGCTTGCCCTGCGCGTCGAAGCAGGCGTCGGTCAAGGGGCCACCGTGCTTCAAACGCGCCTCCAGCACCGCGCCAGCCGGGTCGAGCTTCCAGAGCCGCGCGGAGCCGTCACTGCTTGCCGTGAGAACTTTCCGGCCATCGGAGTGAAACCGCACGCGGACGACGGCCCCCTCGTGAAGCAATGGGCTTCCAATCGGTTGACCGCTATGGGCGTCCCACAAACGGGCCGTTTTGTCATCGCTGCCGGTGACCACGCGCGAACCGTCCGAGTTGAAGCAAGCCTCACGGATTGGTCCTTGGTGGCCGCTCAAAGTGGCGATCAGCCGACCCGTGGCAGCGTCCCAGACCTTGGCCGTCTTGTCGACGCTGGCGGTTACGACGCGGTTCCCATCGGCACTGAACGAGGCGCGGAGAACCGGGGACTCGTGTTGCAAGTTGGTGTCGAAGCGAGGCTGGCCAGTGCGGACGTTCCACACCCGGGCGGTGTGGTCCGCACTGGCGGTCAGTGTCCACAAGCCGTCGGGGCTGAATGCCACGTCGTTGACGTTGTCTTTGTGGAACCAGAGGTGGGCGAGCCGCGGGCATTCGAGCAGGACGGCGCCGAAGCGTAGCCGGTGCATCGTCTGCCGCGTCTTGTCTTCTTCCTGACTCAAGGCCCGTGCGAACCAGATGAGCGCGACAAAGTCGTTTTCCCCATCGAGGAAGTTTTTGCCGTTGGCGACGTTGAGCCGAATCACGGCCTGTCGGGTCGCCTTCACCTGGGCCTTGAGCGCTTGTTCACGCTGGTACAGTTTCAGGGTCGCCACCCAGCCGCCAACGGCCAGGGCCAGCAATGCTGCCGCGCTGACACCGATCAACGCGGCGACCGCCGGCCGGCGTCGCACCCACTTCTCCAGGCGTTCGATCCAACCGACAGGTCTGGCCTGGATTGGCCGGCCTTCCAGCAGGCGGCGCAGGTCCCCGGCCAACGCCCGGGCGCTCGGGTAGCGCCTGGCTGGAGCCTTTTGAAGACACTTCAGACAAATCGTCTCCAGGTCACGCGGCACCCCGCCCCGGAGGAGGGACGGCGGCACCGGTTCCATCATGACCGCTTGATTGAGGACGGCCCAGGTGTTCCCCCCCTGGAATGGCGGCCGGCCCGTCAGTAACTCGTAGAGGATGACGCCCAATGCGTAGATGTCCGTGGCCGGGCCGAGCTCCTTGGTCTTGCCCGAGGCCTGCTCGGGTGACATGTACGCCGGGGTGCCGAGAATATCGCCGGTCCGGGTGCGTTCCTGCTCGTCGTCGAGACGCTTGGCCAGTCCGAAGTCGGCGATTTTGGGCATGCCGTCGTTCGTTAGCAGGATGTTGGCCGGCTTGAGATCACGGTGGATAATTCCGCGTTCATGGGCGTAACCCACGGCGAGCGCAAGTTGCTCGATGAGGGTCGCGGCCTTGACGGGTTGCTGGAATTCGTCGATGGCGTCACGCAGGCAGCGGCCATCGACGAATTCCAGAGAGAAGTAGGGACAGCGGTCGTGCTCACCGACCTCGTAGACCTGCACGATGTTGGAATGCTGAAGATGGGCCGCCGCCTTCGCCTCGTCCCGGAACCGAGCGAGCTGGGCCGGCCCCGCGTGAGCGCCGGCCAGGATCATCTTGAGGGCGACGACACGGCCGAGGCTTTCTTGGCGGGCCTTGTAAACCACTCCCATGCCGCCGCGGCCCAGCTCCCCGAGAATTTCATAGCCGGGGAGCGTCATCAACTTGCCGCATGGCGCGGCAGCCCGGTCTTCCGGGAGAGTCTGGAATGAGTCTGGTGCATTGCTCCCGGTTTCCAGACCGTGCTCTGGCTCGCGATCCGCGTGAACGGCGCCCAGGAAGCGAATCCGTCGTTGGACTTCGTCTATCAGTTCAGGACAGTCACGGCACAGTTCCTCCGCTGATACGAGTCGGCCCTGCTCACGCAATTCCTCCCATTCAAGCAGCAGGTCCATCAACCGGTCTTCGCTCGGCATGGCGCATCACTCCGGCACTTCCCCCTGGAGTGCGTCCTGTAACTTCATCCGGGCTGACAGCCAGCGACGCTTGATGGTACGAACGTTGACGTGCAACTGTTCGGCTGCTTCCGCCTGGCTGAGACCCTGATACCATAGCAGATCGAACACTTCGCGCTCATCGTCGGGCAGGGCCGCGACCTGGTCGTGGAAAGCGCTCCAGACCGCGAGGCGGCCCGGTTCATTCGTGACATCGGGCGAGTCCGCAACAGGAGATCTTTGGCTACTGTCCTCTGGAGAGTTGTCGTGTGACTCGTGGTGGGCTCCCGCTCCTTGCGGCCCATAGTAATGGCGGGCCAGGTCAAGCAATTCGCGGCGGATCTCCAAGGCGGACAGGCGGAAGAAATCGCGGGCGGTCTCAATCGGCAATTGCTGGAGTGTCCGTTGCAAGCGGACGATGGCATTTTGCAACACGTCATCGGTCTGCTCCCAGCGGTGGACGTTGGGGTAGCCCTTGAGCATCTTTCGTGTCAGGCGGCGTAAACGATCGCAAGCGCAGTTGAGCAGTTCGCCCCGTGCCGAAGGGTCGCCATCACGAAGGCGGTCAAGATACCCCTGAACGAGCAAGGTTTGTGGTGATGGGTCGGCCACCAAACACCTCCGGCGGAGTTCAAAAACAAGGTTCCTGATCGATCATGATACTCGATCGGAGTGCCCAAAGAATAAGAGATCGCCAGGCTTGTCGCCCCGAGCATTCTCATCGGTTCCGGACGACATGCACACCCCACGGCCGGAAACGTTTTGAAGTCCGGAAATGTTTCATTCGTCCGGAATGACTTTCATCAGTGCGACAACGGATCGTCGCATCCATCAACAAGCCAATCGCTTGCGGCAATCGCTTCGAATTTTCCTCGCACGCGATCAGGACGACGACACTCCGGAGTCCTGTGGCACACCCGGTGCGGATGATGCGTTGTTGAATTGGTAGGTGTTTGTGAGCGTCGAGCCGTCAGGCCGACGGTGGATTTCGTCAGGGAGACGGTTGTTTTAATCACACCGTCGAGCTTACGCTTCGACGCTCACAATCATTTCAACACAGCATGCGGATGACTGAGCTGTTGGACTCCTTGCCTCCTGAGTTGCTCGCCCTTACACTGGAGCGATTCCGCTCGATCCTGTGGGAAGCATTCACGGCCGGCATCGGGAGCTTTTGGCATGAACTTGCTGGATAACATCCTGGCCTCTCCGCCGGGCGTCCGCCTCTTGCTGAGGAAGCTGCACTTGAAGGGGCGTCTGGCACCGTTGATCCGCGAGGTCTTGGCCGATGGGGTCGTGCAGGAACAGGCAAGACAGGCCGGCATTGCCATCACCGCGGACGAACTGCAAAACGCAGCGGACTCCTTTCGCCGCCGCCACGGCACTCACACCGCAGCCGACACGCAGGCCTGGTTGAGCGCGCGGGGGCTTTCCGTAGATGACTTTGAGGCGGGCCTGGAAGAGAGCTTGCTCGCCGCCAAGGTACGCAATCACGTGACGGTCGGCCAGGTCGATCAGCACTGGCAAGCCCACCAGGCGGACTACGAACGACTCCGGTTGGAAATGGTCACCGTCGGCCGGGAGGAGCTTGCCCGCGAGTTGGCCAGCCAGGTACGCGACGATGGCCGCGAACTGCACGATGTCGTCCATGAGCATGGCCTGACTCTGACTCGGGTGAACCTCTTCCGGAAGGAGTTGAACGGTTCGCTCGCTGACGCACTGGCCTCGGCGGGCGTCGGTCAGTTAGTCGGCCCAGTGTCCACGGCACGCGACTTCGTTCTGGCCCTCATCGAGGAGCGGCGACCGGCCGAACTGGACAAGGACACGCGCCGGTACATCCAGAACGAGCTGTTCGAGGCCTGGCTGGCCGAGCAGTTGAAACGGGCGACCCTCCCACCGCACGCCGCGGAGATACCCGGATGACGGGGAAGCTCCTCACCCGTTATCCACTGATTCGGCTCCTTTCGGCCCAACAACTCGATGAGTGGCTCGCGGCGGGGCAGGAGGTGGACTACGACTCCGGGGTCACGCTTTTCCAGGAGAACACACCGGGAGCCTGGGTCTACCTTGTCGAAACGGGACGTGTGCGCATCCTCCGCCAAATTGATCAGCGGGAAATCACACTGGGTCTGTTACAGCCCGGCGACATGTTCGGCGAATACGCACTCCTTCCCCCGGGCCGGAACACCGCCACCTGCCGGACGGCCCTCCCGTCGCAGCTGCTGCGATTGCCCTTGGGGTCGCTCCGGACCGTGCTTCAGTCTCAGAAGTCGGTGTGGAAGAATTTGAAGAACTGGTTGCGTCTGCACACCCTGCTCCATTTCTGTCGGCAACGGGCGTTTCTGGGGTTCATCTCGGCAGAGTCTGGCTTGCGGCTCCTGGATCGGCTACAGCCGACGATTTTTCCTGCTGGTCAAACGATTCAAGCGAACGGCCTCGCGGAGGACTACTGGTACCTCATCGAGCAAGGCACGGTTCGCCTGCACGTCGGCGACGCACCGGTCGCTGCTGAGGAACTGGGTCCGGGCGAGGCATTTGGCGAGCGTGGCCTGGTTGGATCGGGCATCGTGTCGACCGCGGTGGCGCTCACCGATGTCCGTTGCCAGGTACTGACGCGGCACGACATCGACCCGACTGTGCCGGTGCGAACGCTGTTCGGGCAGTCCTACGAGCCACGGCACCAGACGCGGCCCGAAGCGCACGTGTGGGTGCCGCAACTGGAGGAGACCGACTGCGGCCTGGCGTCTCTGGCAATGGTGGGGTTGCGTCTGGGGGTGCAGATCAGCGTGGAGCAACTACGGCAGAAGATTACGCCGGACCCGCAGGGGCTGAGCCTCCAACAGTTGGGAAGCCTGGCGACGGCAATCGGGTTGTCCTGGCGGGCCGTGCGAGTCTCCGCGGCCCGGCTCGGTCAGGTGACATTTCCTGCGATCGCGCATCTGAACGGGGGGCATTATGTCGTGTTGCATGAACTGAGTGAGGCCGGAATCGTCATTGGCGATCCGGCCTCTGGAGTGGTGACGTGGAAGGTGGAGCTCTTTGCTCAATGCTACACGGGATCGCTTGTGCTCTTCGACCGCCCCGAGAAATAACCTCTTAGCCCACCAGGATCGGCTCGTTGAAGCCCGCAGCGGCGGTGAACTCCGCATCCGCGTTGGCGAAGGGCTGCGCTTCGCCGACCGGACTCGTGGTCTGCGGCGCGACAGTCCGAGGGGTCAGCGAGTCGGCGTACGCGATGACAAGCCGGTTGCGGATCTTCAACATGCCGCCTTCAACGCCAGCGGAGATGCGATTCTCAATCAGCACACCGTCGGGAGACGACTTCGGGGAACCGATCTTGATCTCCAGCTTGTCCCCCTCATAGCGACAGCTCACGGTAAAGTCCCCCACACCCTGGCGTGTCACCGTGAAATCGGCGAGGAGCTTTTTGCTGCTGTCCAGCGTCAGCCGGTCCAATCGGACGCTGGAGTTGCCACCCTGTTGATTGATCTGCCGGGTCATGAGGTCCACGAAAAGTTGCTGCTCACGGGTGGTCAGGTCCAGGTTGATGACCTCCCGGCCTTCGCGCACCGACCGGTGGAAACCCGCGTCGTACAGCGCTCCCACGGTCGTCAGTTGCGGGCTGAGATTGGTGGGAAGGTTGATGCGGTTCACCATCTCGGACAGGTTCCGCGGCGTGAGGTCAAGTGACTTATCCAGAGGAGCTTTGGCGGCGCTGTATGCGGCCGCCACCAGTTGCGAGCAGAAGTAGTTGTTCCGTTCAAACTGTGTGTAGTTCAGCGGCTTGGTTTGTAAAAATGCCCCGATCACACCCAGGCCGTTGTACTTCGCCTTCTCATTGACCTTCCGCACGGCGAAGTTGGCGATCGCCTCCTGCTGTTCCACGGTCAAGTTCGTATTTCGAAGCACCATCACCCGCACGACGTCGTTCTCCCTGAAGTAGCCCTGCGCATCGCCCTTCAGTTCGCGCAGTTCGACCCCATCTCCGACAGCCTGCACAACCTTGCCGTCGCCGACGTAGATTGCGGCGTGGTTGTAATTCGAGTTCGTCGCCTTCTTGATTGCGTTTGAGATGAGAGCGTCAGTCGTGTTGAGGAGGATGTCGCCTTTGCGAAGGTCCTTCACGCCGATGTAGCTCCGGTGCGACGAACTCAGCGGATCCGGGTAGTCTGCCGCGAACGGTGCAGAGGCAGCCAAGGCTCGCGGGGCATCCTGGTTCGCGACCCGGACGACAGTGTGGGATTCCCCGATGTGAGCCTGATCGAGCGGGGCGTCGGGTGGTGCAACGGGGTTGGCCGAGGCGACCTCGCGGGCTTCGAGGGCTTCGAACGTCGGAGCGAATTGGTTCTTCTTGCGAGCGGCCATTGTGTGTCTCCTTCAGGTCGGGCGGTTTTGAGTTTGTCCGGGCGATTGTGCCCCGGATACTCAGCCCAACGGCCGCCACTCACGACAGGGGACACGGGTGGACGAAAAATCCACGGCCCGGTGAATGGCGAAAAAAGTGTGTCCCCTTTTCGCGGCGCTCCCGTTGGACCTGGTGAAGGGGGTAACGAACCCCGAAACCAACAACCCCGAGAAGGAGACTGACCATGAACCGCGACAACCTCACCCGCGAAACCCTCATCAAGAAGCTCGTGGACCGCAAACTGGCGTCTGGCGACAAGCACAAGGTCGGCTGCGTACCGTGCTTCGGCCGTGTCCTCTGCTTCGCCGTCGATCGAGGCAGGTCTCCGAAGAAGTAATTGTCCGACAGGACGACACGCAGGGCGGCAACTGACGCCCTGCTCGTTTTTGGTGTCGGACGTGTCGGATTTCTGAGTGGCGAAAAAAGTGTGTCCCCTGTTCGTGGGACTCTCGCTGGACCGAGTGAAGGGAGAGTCGCGACGAGCACCGCACCTCACCATCGCACCATTCCGGAGGACAGCCATGACCGCCCCAACCCATCTGGCCACGCTCGACGAGATCCTTGCCTACCAGCACCCCGGCACGATCCGCCGCTATTGCAAGGAGAATCGCGTCACGTCGCAGGAAGCGGAGGTTGTGTTCCGGGAACTGCTGAAGTTCCTCTACCTCAGTGCCCGGGCGGCGGGCGAAGAGGGCTGCGCCTTCACCGCCGAGATCGAGAAGCTCGACTGGATGTGGCACACCTTCCTGATGTTCACGCGGGACTACGCCGAGTTCTGCGACAGGCAGTTTGGGGTCTTCATCGACCACCTCCCCGCCGAGGAAGAGGATGCGGTTGAGGCTGTCACTGACGAGGCCGGGTTACGAGCCGTGGTCGAACGGCAGTTCGCGCTCGTGTACGACGTGCTTGGCGAGGATACGCTGGTCGCCTGGTACGACGAGTGCCGGTTTGCAGTGTGAGCCTCGCTCAGCACCACCGCTGCCTCGTCCCGCCTCTGGAAACCGTCAAACCCGCGGACGGCCCGGAGCATGGCCTCCTGAATTACGTCGGATGGGTCCAGGCGGGCCTGGTTACAGGTGGCCGAGTTGCATCTGCCGCACGTGGAGGTGGAGCAGTGGGCGATACTTGTTGAGGTCGGGGACCATGCGTGGTTCGCGACTCGGGAGTGAGGGGACGGTGACGAACGAGCTCGGTTCACTCGAGCCCGACGTGGGTCTTCAAGTTCCTCCTGTCCATTTCACGCCTGCGATGCGAAACGTTGACGGTGTGCATCGCTCGGTGTAATATCGTGCAGTTAAGAATGATCTCTCCTCTCCGATTGCGTTTGAGCCGCCCAAACCCTTGAGTTCGTTCGCTTTGATCCGAAACCCGTTGAATCGCACATGCACACCACGTCCGCGAGCCTGTTAGCGCGGGTTCGGCAGCTTGGCGACGTGGACGCTTGGGCGCAGTTCGTCCGAGTCTATTCGCCCGTGCTCTACGGGTGGGCGAAGCACATGGGCTTGCGCCACGACGACGCCGTCGATCTGGTTCAGGATATTTTCGCGATCCTCGTGCAGAAGTTGCCGGAGTTCGATTACGACTCCCACAAACGATTCCGCGGATGGCTCTGGACGATCACTCGAAGGCGTTGGGTCGAAGGGCGACGAAAAGCCATTCTTCCCCTCGAAGCCGACCGCGATCCCGACGAACTTCCTGCAAATGCGCCGCCGGCGCCAGACCTCGACGAAGCCGAATTCCGGGCGTACATGCTGACGCACGTTGTTCCGTCGCTTCGCGGAAGTTTCCACGAATCAACTTGGCGAGCGTTCTGGAAACACGTTGTCGATGGTCGGCCCGCAGCCGAGGTCGCGATGGAAGAAGGGCTCACAGTCGCTGCGGTGTACAAGGCCAAGCTCCGAGTGACTGCACACTTACACAAAGAACTCGTCGATTACGGTACCGACTGACACCTATGACGCAGTCCATCACATGCCCCGCGGTCGCGGAATACGAGCGGATGCTCTGCGGCCAACTCGACGAATCTCGCGCTGCCATCCTCGAAGCTCACCTCGAAGGATGCGACGCCTGCCAGCGTGTTCTCGATGGCATCGCGGTTGATACTCGCCTCACCGACGTTTTGCGACGAGTGCCGAAACCAAGCGAAAAACCCACGCTCGACCTCGGTTTGAAGGCGATGGTCGCTCGCATCGAAGACATGGCCACGCAGTTCACCCCCGTCGGGTTCGATCTCAGCATTTCCGGTTCCACGTCGTTCGGGTCGGACGGGTCCCTCTTCGATTCGGAAGAAGGCTCAATCGATCCCGTTCAGATGGGCGTGTATCGCATTGTCAAGTTGCTTGGTGCGGGCGGTATGGGATTGGTCTACCTCGCGGACGACGAAACGCTGCGTCGGCAGGTCGCAATCAAGGTACTGCGTCCGCGGTTGGCACGGCACAGTCGCGCGAGGGAAGGATTCTTACGTGAAGCCCGTGCGATGGCGGCGCTCAAGCACGACAACGTTGTGACGGTCTTTCAGGTTGGCGAAGCGATCGGGCCCGGCGAGGTGCCGGTTCCGTTTCTCGCGATGGAGCGACTCGAAGGCGAAACGCTCTCGGACTGGATTCGCCGAGAAGGAGTTGTTCCCGCGGAATGGGCCGCTCGCATCGGTTGCCAGGCACTCGAAGGATTGGCGGCGGCGCACGCTCGCGGAGTGGTGCATCGCGATATCAAGCCGGGAAATCTCTGGCTCGAAACGCCAGAAGGCTGGACCGATCTTCCTGCGGATCAACGTCTTCCCCTCCCAGCAGTGGCGCGCGTGAAGATCCTTGATTTCGGTCTTGCTCAACCTGCCGGTGAAGAGGACGCGGAGAAAAGCCCGACGATCCTCGGCACTCCCGCGTACATGCCGCCTGAACAAGCTGCCGGGAGTGAAGTGAATTGTCGCGCCGATCTCTTCAGCCTCGGGGTCGTGTTGTACGAACTCGTCACTGGTCGATTGCCGTTCCCGCGACAGAAAGGCCGCAACACGCCAACGTATCCCGAACCGGTTCACGTTTCTGTGTTGGCTCCGACCACACCACTCGGGATGGCAACGGTGATTCACCGGTTGCTCGCGATTGATCCGACCGCACGCCCCGATTCGGCTCGTGAAGTGAGTCGCGAGTTGAGCCAATTCGCACGCTCCGAATCTTCCGATACGCTCTCGCTTTCAAGCAGTGCGACACAGCCGGTATCGCCTGTTCAACCTCGCAGGCGGTGGGCAACTCGCTGGGCAATCGGCACGGCGATTCTGTGTATCGGACTTGGAATCGTGTGGTTGTCACTGCCTCAGCAAAGCAGGAACCAGACGAACCTCGGTGGCACATACGATGAACTTCCGCTCGGTCCGCCGGATGATGCGTGGGTACAGGCCGTCGCAACGCTTCCCGCCGACCGCCAATCTGCCGCCGTCGTCGCAAAACTACGCGAACTGAATCCGTCGTTCGATGGACAGGTTTCGCGACTCGGCTTTCTTGATGGCAAGGTCACGGAGTTCGGCATCCTCACGGATGAAGTCTCCGACATCCGCCCGGTTCGCGCGTTCGTCACACTCAAGGCGTTGACGGTTGTCGGGAGTAGTCCAGGGAAAGGCAAACTCACGGATCTTTCGCCAATCGCGGGGCTTCCACTGACCACGCTGAACATCTGGCAGAACCCGAACCTTTCCGACATCTCGCACGCAAAGGGCATGAAGCTGACGTTGCTTCAGAGCGGCGATACGGCGGTCGCGGATATTTCGCCGCTGGAAGGGACGCCAATGGATCTGCTCGCGCTGAACAATTGCAAGGTGCGCGACCTGACGCCAGCGCGAACAATGCCGCGACTTCGCTATCTTCGTTGCGATGGCTGCCCGCTCAACAACCTCGATCCACTGCTCGGCACAAAGATTTCCGAACTCCGATTCACCCTCGACGCGGACCGTGGCGACCTCAAAGTGCTGGAACAACTCCCGCAATTAATTCAGATCAATGGCGTTTCCGCAAAGGACTTCCGACAACGAAAAATGCCTGCTCACTGAATTGTGAAAAAAGAATTCGGGTTCCGTGTCCAATTCAGGCTTCTCACATCGAAGTCCTTTATGGCGGGTTCTCCTCACCGCCATGATCGCCTTATCCAGATAGCTTGAGGTAACCAAGTGGCCAATCGAATTGGATCGGATGCCCGTCGATTTGCGTTTACGCTAATCGAACTGCTCGTCGTCATTGCCATCATCGCAATCTTGATCGGTTTGTTGCTTCCTGCCGTGCAAAAGGTGCGTGAGGCGGCAGCGCGAACCACGTGCTCGAACAATCTCAAGCAACTCACGCTCGCCCTCCACAACTACGCCAACGTCAACACCGACAAGTTGCCTCCGTTGCGAATCGCATTAACGCCTGGAGGGACCGGTAACGCACAGGCCAGCGCAATGACCGCACTTCTGCCGTACATGGAGCAAGAAGCGCTCTATCGCGCGCACATGACCGCTGGAGATGTGACGGTGAACAAGGGCGTCGTCGTCCGCACGTTCCTGTGCCCGTCGGATAGCACGGTGGGCACGGGCGTTGGCTCGAACGGCTGGGCGGGAAGCTCTTACGCGATCAACTCGCTTCTCGTGGCGAAGTACGCGTGGTTTGCCGTATCGGGTGTTGATACGCCGCAGATGACAATCACGAGCATCACCGACGGCACGTCGAATACGGTTGCGTTCGCGGAAAGAAAGATGGTCACGGAAACGTCGGTTGTGTGTGCTCGCGACATGCCGTTTCAGTGGAACAGCCTCGATCAGTACGATTCCGCAGCGTTCGCGATGTATCAGTCGATCGGCTACTTCCGCACCTCGTATCCGTCGTACTGGAGCACTTCGCAGTGGTGGTTTAACAACCAGAGCATTCAGTCGGGCGTCGGGGGCACGACCGGCACTCGTTGGGGCGCGAATTCTTCGCACCCGGCAACGGTCCTCCTTGGCATGGCCGATGGCAGTATTCGCGGAGTGAATTCGAACACGAACATCCTGACGTTCTGGACGGCGGTCATGCCAACAGACGGCATGGTGCTTCCGAGCGACTGGAACTAATTCCCATTTGCTGTGCTGAAGTTGTCGTTGCCCATCGCCCAACCACGCTCACATGCTTTCGGTTTTTCTGCTCCACGGGGCGACCCGTGGTTTCCTTCATTTCTGTGAGGTTGGGATGCACTGTTGGATTCTTACCGCGTGCGTTGTACTGGTCGCATCGTTGCTGACGGGCTGCGATGCGGAACGAACCGAGAGATCAAGCAATGTGCTGAGCGGGCATGTTGCGGTGGGTGGTCGTCCGGCGAAAGATGTGACGGTGATTGTTCGCGGACCGGATGATAAAGAGAGCAGTAGCCTGACCGACACAACTGGATTCTATCGCATCGAGAACGTGCCGACCGGGAAGCTCACGTTCCTTGTTTCAACGTTCACGCCGCCACCGCCGCCAATAGTCAAGGGGAACGCAGCGGTGCCCCCGCCGGGTGCCACGATTATCCCGGCGCGATTCGCTCGACCGGGGAATGATCTGCAATTCAACCACACGGGCGGAAATCAGACTTACGACATCAACATCAACTAACCTGTGTTGTTCGCTGTCATCACCATGAATCCGAACGGTCAGTGGACAGATCAACAGGCGAGGAACGCCTCGCTGCGAACTGTATGATTAGGATTGCCACAGACTTAACGAGCCAGACTTCAAAGCCCGGTTGCAGGAACTCCGCGACGACGTGGTTCGCCGGACATGCGGGATGCTCACTGCTGCTTCCAACGAAGCCGTCCGCATACTCTTATCGCGAGGGTCGAGTTGGAAACGCGAATGGACGAATTCGGGGCGAGGATCAAGCACACGTTCTCCGCGATTTCCTTGGCAAATGAGTGAGTTTGCCCTGCTAGGATGAGCGTGTCCCCGTCACGATTGTGTCCCGTCCAATAACTGTGCAACATGACCTCGACACCGGCCAGCCTTCTGGAGCGACTCACCACGGGAGGGGATGCCGCGGCTTGGAGTCGATTCGTCGATCTGTATACCCCGCTTATGTTCAATTGGTGTCGTGGTGTCGGTCTGAATGAAGCCGATGCCGCCGACTTCGTACAGGATGTCTTTGTTCTGCTGGTTGAACACTTCCCAAAGTTTCGCTACGACCCCGCTCAGAGTTTCCGGGCGTGGCTCAAGACCGTGCTCTTGAACGCATGGCGCAAGCACCAACGCAAGCTCAGTCGTGCACCTGCACACGACGGGAACCCTGATCTTGTACCCGATACTGATCCGGGCGTGATCGTCGAGGAAGCCGAACACCGCGATTACTTGGTTCGGCGTGCGCTGGCGATTGCGAAGGCGGATTTCGAGCCAATCACCTGGCAAGCGTGCTGGGAATTTGTCGTCAACGACCGACCAGCTGCCGCTGTCGCTGCGGAACTCGGCATCAGCGTGAACGCCGTGTATCTCGCCAAATCGCGCGTACTGCGTCATCTGCGAACCGAACTCGCCGGTTTCCTTGACTGAGAAGATGAGATTGCCAGCCATGGGGATCCCCTGGGCTCGGCGTCTCCAACAAACATTTTCATTTTTCTGACAGGTTCCACCCACTTCGGGTTACTCCTTGTGAAAATCAGGGGGCGACTCAGACCGAAGGGTGGCCGATTCGTTTCTGTTAGCAGCTGGCATCAAAGAGGCCAGTGTTGTGTGGCGAAGTTGGTGCGGGGTCACAGACCTCAGCTCCAGTGGCGAATCAACACCATTCGGAATTGGTTGCTCACGGGAACCACTGATGCACACGCTCTCCGAATGCCCGACCGCCGAGAACCTTCAGCGTTTGCTGCTGGGATTCGGCGACGATGCGTTCGCGGTTGAACTCGAACAGCACGTCGGAACCTGTCCCGTGTGCCTCGAACGGGTGAAGTCGATTCCCGCCGAGGACGAAGTTGTGCGGTCCGTGAAGCGGGCCAACGGCAGTGACGACACACCGATACCTGCAGCAGTGCAGACGCTCGTGAGAGTGTTGCGTCGCCTTCATGCGAAAACCGCCGTTGTCACAACTGCGGTCTGGACGAGCAAAGACACCGCTGACATTCCCACGGTCACAATCGACTCGGCCAAAGATGTACTGGCGCCATCGCGAGAACCAGGTGAGATCGGTCGGTTTGGTCCGTATTCCCTTCACGAAATTCTGGGTGCGGGCGGCATGGGTGTCGTGTATCGCGGGTTCGATTCGCGGTTACAGCGTGCCGTTGCGGTGAAGGTCATTCGCCCCGAACTACTCACGGCATCTGGCGTCACCGAACGGTTCCTCGCCGAAGCACGCGCAGCAGCTGCGGTCGAACACGATCACATTGTTGTCGTTCACGCGGTCGAAATTCATGAGGGCACGCCGTCACTCATCATGCCGCTGCTCAAGGGCGACACGCTCGAACGGCAACTGCGAGACACAACGAGACCGCTCGCAGTTCAGGTGTTGATGCGAATTGCTCAAGAGGTCGCTTCGGGGCTTGCGGCAGCGCACGCCTGTGGGCTGATTCATCGCGATATCAAGCCCGCGAATCTTTGGGTCGAACAACCGGGCGGACGCCTCAAGATTCTGGATTTCGGTCTTGCGGTCGTGGCCGACGCCGAGAGTTCGGGCGGAATTGCAGGCACGCCAGGTTACATGGCACCCGAACAGATTCGCGGGGATGCAGTCGATGCTCGTGCCGATTTGTTCAGTTTGGGCTGCGTGCTTTATCGCGCCGCCACGGGTGCCATGCCATTCCCGGGCAACACCCCAAGCGGCGTTTTGGTCCGAACGCTGAGTCTGGAACCGATTCCCGTCGCGACGGCAAATCCACTGATTCTGCCGGAGTTGACGCGGCTCATCGAGCGATTGCTGGCGAAAGCCGCCAACGACCGTCCCGAATCCGCTGATGCCGTGCTCGTGGAACTTGCTGCAATCGACGCACGAATTGCGGCAAAGCGTGCCCGCATCTCGCGCCGCCGATGGTTGCTCGGCATCACCGCGACCGGTGTGGCGAGCGGCCTCGGCATGTGGCTTTTCGGAACCCCCGACCCTGTGCAGGTCGAAGTTCTAGCTCCGGAAGTCCCCCCCGTGCGAATTGAGTTCGTCACGGACCCCGAAATCAACAAGGTCACGCTCACCCGAGATGGAAAAGACCTACTCGTCGATCTGAAGAGTGACAACGCGGTGCCACTGGTTCCTGGGGATTACCACTTGCGATCCGCAGTCGAGACAGCGGAACGCAAACTGGAGCCGAGCGTCATCACGGTTATCCCCGACACCCCGCGAATGGTGAAACTCGCGCTCGTGGGTGAAGTTGCCAACACGAAGGCCCACGATGGAGCGGTCACTGGCGTTGCAACATTGCCTGGGAAGGATCGCTTCACCGTGTTGTCTGCGGGGCTCGACAGACGAATTCAGGCTTGGATTCCGGGAATGCCCAACCCGGAATCCAAGTTGCTCCCAAGCCCCGCACAGTGTTTCGCGGTAACGCCCGATGGGCTGATCGCGGTGACGGCGGGCGGGAACAAGCAGGAACCGTTTGAACTCGGCGTGCAGTTGTGGGATGCGACGACGTTGCAACCGAAGGGCGAGCCGCTCGAAGCGCACAAGCGACAAATCGGAGCGATTGCGATCTCCCCCGACGCACGGCATGTGATTTCCGCCGCACGCAATGAGGTCTTTCTGTGGGATGCGGTGCGGCATACGCATCAGGAACTTGAGGGGCACGGCAATGCAAAGGTGAACGCGGTGGCGTTCGACGCGAGCGGGAAGCGAGCGATCACCGGCGACGAGCAAGGCTATCTCTTCCTGTGGGACATACCGGGCACGAGGCTGCTGAAAAAGTTCATTGCGGAACCTCTCGCGAAAGTTGGTGCAGTGCGAGCGGTCGTATTCACACCGGCGGGATTGGTCGCTTCCGGTGACGACGGAAGCGTGCGCATCTGGGACCTCACGACGTTCAAGGTTCGCGAGTTGCCCATTCAACCGAAGTCGGTGTTGAGTCTTGCGGTGTCGAAAGATGGCAAACGGTTGCTGTCGGGTGGTGATGACGGTTCGGTAAAGCTGTGGTTACTTGTGGACGGCACGCTGATCTACAAGTTCACAGGGCACGCGAAGCGAGTGCGTGGTGTGGCCTTCTCCCCAAATGGCCGCGAGGCCGTGACCGGCGGAGACGACAACGCCATTCGCGTGTGGCGATTGCCGTTCGAGTGAATTGGATTCCAATCGAAGCAACGACCCACCGCCGGATGTTCTGGCGTGTGGCCGTGGAAAGTGTTTCCTTATCTGAAGGATTTGCCCAATGAAAGCCTCTCGCGTTCTGTTGGCGGTGATGTTGGTGAGTGTGTTAGGGAGCGGAACTCGGGCAGCCGAGCCGACGAAGCAAGAGATCGAGGACGCAACGAAGCGTGCCTCGATCCTGGCTGATATCGCGTTCGCGGCGGATCTCGCGGCGTTCGGACGAGGGCAGGGTGCGGAAGGCACGTCGCCGAAGGACTTCAAGTCGCCCGAGTCTCTGGTGTTGGCCGGTGGTATTCTCATGCGAGCGCACAAGGCAACCGCTGGCAAGTCGAGTACACTGGATGCGAAGCCGACCGATGAGAAGGGCAACCCGATCAAGGGCGACGCGGTGAAAACGCCGTCGCTCGCGGAACAGGCTGATGCGCTCTTCGTCGAAGCCGAGGCAATGGGGGTCGAGTTGAAGGATAAGTCTCGCGCCGCGACTCTCGATGCGATGATTAAGCGTGAAAAAGCGTCGGAAGCGGATCGTGGCGGCATCGGTGGCCCGAATACGATCACCCGCGTTCTCCAAGCCGGCGAGACGCACACTTATCCAGTCGCCTTCTTCAGCGGTCAACCCGCAGCCGTCGCGATGACCAGCAGTGGTCCGGCAAAGATCCAGTTCGACCTCGGCCACGCAGGCGGGGCAGGCCTGTTTAGCCTCAAGGGACATAACGCGAACTACAACTGGACTCCGCAACGCGACAAAGACAACGTCCGGAGGTTCACCATCAAGATGACCAACCTCGGGAACAAGCCGACAACTTACACGCTGACGACGAACTGATTACGCAAGCCTCGTCGCCGCGACCGAAGGGAGCAAATGCCCCTTCGGTCGCGGTTGAACAGTAATCAGTCGCATTGTTCGCACCTTGGAGATCCGCCCATGTCCCGCGTCGCGTTCGCGCTGCTGCTCGCCGCTCTCACCGCACTCGTCACGAGTCAGGTCGAGGTTGCCGTCGCGGTTGGGCAAGACAAGAAAAAGGACAAGAAGAAGGACAAGGGAGGCGCACCAGCGGGCGACATCAAAGACGACCTGGCACGCGTGCTGCCGGTCTTCGATCCCGGTTCGCACACGCAACCAATCTCTGCGATGGGGTTCACCAAAGACAAGTCAAAGCTCGTCACAGTTGGGCAAGATTTCACTGTGCGAGTCTGGAACGTCGCGACCGGCGAACGGCTCGACATCCTCCGATTGCCGGGCTACGGCCGCGAGAAGGGATACGACCCCGGGCGCTGGGACATCGCGGCGGTGTCGCCGGACGGCACTCGTGTCCTCATCGGTGGACAGCCGAAGTTCATTCGTGGAGAATTCGGCAAGCCTAACGGAATCTCCCGATTGCTCCTGGTCGATCTTCCGTCTCGACGGGTGATGCAGGTGGGCCTGCAAGGGAACCAGGGGAACGGTTATGTCGAGGCTCTGGCCTTCTCGCCCGACGGAGAGCGATTCGCCGTCGCTTTCAACAAGGCCGGTGGGGACCGGTTGAACTTGTACGTTGTGGGTGGTCTCACCGATCGCATCACAGCTGCAACGGAAGAATTGAAATCGCACGACTGCGCCTACGTCAAGACGCCGTTTGCCGATAAAGGATCGTGCATCGCATTCTCTCCTGACGGCAAGCAACTCCTCGTGGGAAGTTCGGATCTCCGCGTGTCCATCTGGGACGTTCCCGCTGGAATCGCGCCCGTGTCCACGATGGCGAAGGAAATCCCCGTCGAGGGAACCACACACTCCGTCGCCTGGTCGCCGGACGGAAAGCAGTTCGCACGCACCGGCGACGGCACGGGCAAGAGCGATTTGCGCGCAATCGAGTTGTGGAATGTAGACGGTACGAAATCGAAAACGTGGAGAGCATCGGAACTCAACAACGTATTCACGGCTCGCGCGGGAAAGATCTACACCGTCACGTTCCTTAACGCGAACACGCTGTACTTCGTCGCCAACGGCCCTGCCGAGAAGAAGGACGGCGGCGCTTCACTTGCTGGCACCATCGATATTGCCACCGGGAAAGACACGCGGATTGCCACGGACGCCGACGGAATGTTGAAAATCCCGCTTGGGGGAGCATGCGCTGACGGCAGTCTTGTGGGGTTCACCGTCACTGGAAACACCGAGGTGCTCGTCGGTCGCCCGGTGCCCGGCGCTCCCCGGATTCGTTGCGGGATCGAGAACCAGTTGCCTTATCACGTCGGCTGGTCCAAGGATGCGGTGAAAGCCGGCTTTGCCTGGACCGACGAGCGGCACTCCGGCAAGGAGACGCCAACTGCCGATGTCCTCCGCTTCGGGTTCGACCTGAGCAAAGTCGAACCGGTTGGCGAAATCAAGGGCGAGGACTACATCCCGTCTTTGCGGAAGTTAGGCGATTGGACGTTAGAGTTCCCCGGCAAGAAGGGAGATAACGACGATGCCAAGGGCCTTGCTCAACTGAAGCAAGGCGGCAAGTTCGTTCACGGGTTCCCCGGCGCGAAGGGGATTGGCCACACGCTCATCCCAAACGGAGACAAGCCGCCGCATGTCGCCAATGCCGACCGCATCGACGGGCAGGGCGACAGGGCCGGGATCCAAACTGCTGAAGGGGCGTTCATCAGCCGGTTGCTCCCGCAGACAACGCGGATCCACAGTATGGCTTCATCGCCGGATGGCCGGTTCTTGATCTGCACTACGGGAACGCCGCGTCTCGTCGTCTATCGCACCGACGGCTCGCCGTATCCGCTGTTCTCGTTCGCGCAACTCAACGGTGAATGGGTACTGTGGACACCCGAGGGTTATTACGCGGCAAGTCCCGGCGGCGAGAAGATGTTCGGTTGGGTGATTAACAACGGCCCGAACGCACTCGTCACGTTCCACCCCGCCGAGAAATTCGCGAAACAATTCCGTCGTCCGGACGTGATCAAACTTGCCATCGAAAAGGGCTCCGTCGCGGAGGCGCTGGTTTCGCTGAGTACCGTGGTTCCCGAGTTGGAGAAAATTCTTCCGCCGTCCTCGAAGTTAGAGGTGGTCGAGCAACGCGGCACGACCGTGAAGGTCAAAGCGAGCGCGAGTACTGGTGTGAAGGATAAGCCTGTTACCGCGATGCGTGTTCTTCTTGACGGTCGCCCGCTACCCGCAGGTAAAGGCGTGTGGATGCCCGGAGCAGGCAAGTCGGCGGAGGACGTGTTCGAGTTCGAGGTGCCCGCAGGTTTACATGAGTTGAAGGTGCTGGCACGCAGTGAGGACGGCTCAACGGTGTCTGACCCATTGATCGTGCGTGGTCCGAAGGTCGCGGGTTCGCAGCCGACGATTTACCGCGTGTGTATCGGAGTGAACGATTACGACGACGCGGGGTTGAAACTCAGTTCCGCTGCAAAAGACGCCGAGGCCATGTTCGCCGCGTTGGAGAAGCATTGCGTCGGAAGCGACAACCGATTCGGCACCGCGAAGGGCGAGATGATTCTCAATAAGGATGTGACTCGTGAGCGCGTCCTGAAAGCGCTCGACGACGCTCGCAAGGCGGCGAAGCCAGGCGACTTGGTAGTGATCTTCTTCGCGGGGCACGGAGTGAAACAGGGCGACTCCTACTATCTGCTCACACGGGAAGCAGACGTGACCAAAGACCTCAAAGGCAAGTCGCTGTCGGGAGATGATCTTCGCAAAGGTCTGGCGGAGGTGGAGTGCCCCGTGCTGCTGATCCTCGATGCGTGTCACTCAGCGGCGGGCGTGAAAGCGTTCCGACCCGCGACGGATGATCTCACGCGCAGTCTCACGGATGACGCAGTTGGTGTGACGGTGATGTCGGCTGCGATGTCGCACGAAACGGCAGGCGCGACAGCGGAGAATGGTTTCTTCACGGCGGGATTGCTCAAGGGATTGAAGGCGGGCGACGGCGTTCCGTTCGATCCTTACGAAAAGCAACTCTATGTTCACCATCTTTACTCAGTTGCCTTCTCCGAGGTTCGCAAAGCCACCGGTGGAAAGCAGAATCCGTTCCTCAACATGCCTTGGACGGTGCCGCCGCTCCCCGTGCGAGAGGTTCCAGGGAAGTGAACCGGGGTGATGCCAGTGCTGGTGCTATCTCGTAGCTGCCTCAGGTGTTTTTCGATTGCCGGGTTAGGGCGTTTGGCAGGTGAAGTTCTACCAATTAAACGTTACTCAAATGGTTTTTGGTTTTCGCCCTCTCCCCTTGCGGGAGAGGGTGTCCGCGCTTCGCGGACGGGTGAGGGGTCAAGCACGAACATCAGTAACGCTTTCACCCCTCACCCGCTCGCAAAGCCTCGCTGCCCTCTCCCGCAAGGGGAGAGGGCGAAAACACCATCGGGTAAAACTTCACATACCGTTCGCCTCGGGCTTTCGCTGCGGCGAAATTGGGGTTCAGAAGAGGATTGTTGGACATCGCGGAGTGCTGTCTCCGCGAAACCGGGCATGGAGGCCACCGTGATTCTGCCACCCCATCAACGCACCCATCGTTCAAAGCCACAAGTACCCACTGACTTCGCACGCCCATGCGCCGACCGCTGGCGTTGCCTCGCAGTGGCGCGAGCGGTCCCTTACCACGGTCACGTTAAGGTCGGCAGGACTCTCATCGCGAAGCTGTAATTATCGTAAAACCAGTTGCCCGGTTCGAACGGCAAGATGTGGACGCCGGGCGTCGGGACAATCCCGTTCGCGTCCATCACCGGAGGCGAATTGTCGTGACTGCTACAGATCAGTGGCACGGTCGACGGTTGCCCGTTCACGAGTGTGCCATACGTACCGAGCCACATGATCGCGTGCGAGATGACGTGAGGCGGAGCAGTCAACGTGAATGTCCCCGCACCGGCACCGATTCCTGCTGCCGAACTCAGCGTTATCGTCGTCCCTTGGATGGCGGAAATCGTTGTACCGGCAGCGATTCCCGGCCCGGTCACCGTCCAACCCTTCACGCTGGCGTTGCCCAGCGCCGAGTCCAACGTCAGCGTGGTGCTCCCACTGGCGGTAGTCCCGGTGGGCGTTTGGCTCGCCGGAGTGGGGCCTGGGTTGTTTGCCATGTAGAGGATGTCGCCGGGTTGGAACTTGGACGTGTCGATCGAACCGGCGGCGTTCGCGGCCGTGATGTAGTCGGTCGTGTTCGTTGCATCGAATGCGAAATTCGGTCCGAGGATGAACTGCGGGGAGATTGCCTTCGGGACCGTCGAGTTCCAGCGCGGCGGGTCGGTCCCGATGTAGTTCGAGTTGCCGTCGGTCGCCTGGTCGGTCAAGGCTTGCTCGTCGGTGCTGGAGTTGAGGTGGATGCCCGCCCCCACGCTGTAAGCGAGTGCGGTCGTGTTCGTGCAATCGATCCCCGCAGTCCCCCTCTGAATGTTTACTGGAATCCACGGCCAGTAGTCCGAGGCGCTCGAATCCGTGGTGAAGCCGTTCGCGTACGGGTTCCAGATCGGGTCGTGGTGGTGCTGGTAGATCGTCCCGACGAGCGCCTTCTCCGTCGCGAGGACGCGTTGGATGTAGGTGGTGGTGACCGCCTGGTCGGGCGTGTCCCCGAGCGTCGGGGCCAACGATTGCGGCGTCGGACCGTACTTCTGGTCCACCACGTTTCCGTAGGCGTTCTTGTCGAACCAACTGCTCTGCGAAATGGGCGGCGTGCTCGTCTCGGCGGTGTTCAAGGCCGAGGCGATGCTCGCGGTGTTCACGCCCGTGATGGTGTAAGGGGAGACGTACTCGCCGAGAGTCCCGTCGAGCGTGCTGCCGCCGTCGGCAACACTGAGGTTGGAGCCGCCGGTCTGCACAGCACCCGTGAGCGGCGAGAGGTACTTGATTCCAGAGGTCGAACCCTTGGTCAGCAGGGCGAGGTTCTGCGGAGTTGCCGCCGAGGTCGTGGTGGCAGCGAGACTTTGCGTGGTTCCTGGGACTGCGGTGATTGCGTGGTCCGTCACGTTACTGCCCGCGAGATAGGTTCCCGCATCCGACCCGGTGCTGACGATGCTCGCACCGCCAATCGCCGCGGTGGGTGTGATCGAATACACCCCGACCCGAACCTGCGAGTTCGTGGCGTTGGTCAGCGGGTCGAGCGCCGAGAACACGAGTTCCGACTTGCCATCGCCGTTGGAGTCTGTGAAAGTCACGCGAGAGTCGCGGTTGATCGCGTTCGCTGGTCCGCCCAGGCTCGCGAACGGCGAGAACGCCGTTGAGCCGTCCGCCGACAGGTGAAGTTCGGCCAGCGTCGTCCCCTGGAGTTGATAGACCTTGAACTTGACCTGCTGGACCGCGAGGTTCGGGTTCGCCACCGGTGCACCCCGGGTGACGGCAATCTCATCGCCGCCCGAGCCGTCCACGTTCCCCAACGCGACGAACACGCCCTTCTGATAGCCGGCACCAAACGGTTTCTGAACTCCCCCGAGGATAATGTTGCTCCCCGCGGGAGAGGTTCCGTCGATCACCACAAAGCGGCCAATTTCCTTCTGACCGGAGGTTGTTCCGTTGCCGCCCCTCGATCCCACGACCAAATCGACGTGGTCGTCGCCGTTGACGTCACCGGCGTCGATGTTCAGGCCATTGGTGTAGGCACCACTCGTGCCATCGGGGCCGTCGTGGTTCGCGAACGGTGTGAACGTGCGGATGGGAGACGGTGCGGTGCCCGTCGCAAGGGCAACTCCGCTGTAGACGAAGACCTTGCCCGCCTTGGAGGCAACCAGCCCGTTGACACCAGCCGGGTCGGTAGCGGCCACCGCAACGTCGTTGATGCCGTCGGCGTCGAAGTCACCGAGCGCGACTCCGACGACCCCCTTGTATTGGGTCGTGCCCGCATCCAGGGGACGGAACGTCGTGGTGACCGCTCCGGTCGTGGTGTCCACGATGCGGACCGAGCCGCCAGCGTTGCCGACGGCAAAGATGCTCAAACCCGCGGGGACACAACGGCCTTCCAGCGACTCGCAGTTGAGCCGGAGTGGGGCTTGTTTGCGGATCGGATTCCGCTTGGACTGGGAGAGCCAGCGTTGGGCCAATCGCTGCCAGAGGCTTGTGGGATTTTGAGGCATTTTGGGCGTTTTGGGCATTTTTGCGGTTTGTTTGTCGGCGCACGGCAGTATGGGGTTTGGATCTGACCAGCCTTGTCTCTGCCAGGTTGTGACGAAGGATAATACTGTAAACTGGGGCTTTTTGTGGGGCAATGGCGAAAGGAGGCGGTTGAGTCAAAATGCAGAGGGCGGGTTTGCGGGGCTTCGCCTCAGGCGAAATCACCACGTCCCGAGCTACCCGACAGACCTTCCAGGGGCAACGCGATTGTCCGCCAAGTCGAGCAACCCTCTCGCGTGCCTTGGGAACGTGTCCGGATTAACTTCCTGCGATCTGATCGTAGTGGATCGATCACTCTTCACCTCGAAGGGCGTCCATGTACTTCGTGAGGCGATGGTGAATCGCCTGGAGTTGTTGCAACGGCTTGAGGTCCGGGAGTTGTTCGGCATAGAATTGCGGCGCGTAACAGCGCACCTCGTGGACGCCGTCTGCCGAGCGAACGGTGATGACCAGGGTTTGCAAGTCCGTGACCGTTGGGAGTTTCTTCTTTTTGACCTCGACTTGGATCGCTCGTTCGATCGCCGTGGAGTTCATCTCGAAGAAATGGTTCTCGTTCACGGCGAACGCGACGAAGTCGAGTACGTTCGCCGGTGTGAGTTTCGCCCGCACCGTGGGCTTGCTGCCAAAGGGATCGGTGAGTGTCACTCGCCCGTCAGCCAGGATTTCGAGATACGGATTTGCGGTCTTCCGGGGTGGCGTATATCCGCCGACGTAGTCGAGCCGGATGACGACCGCATTCGGGTCTTTCGGCAAAGCGAGGACAGGCTTTTCGGGTGGACGCACATCTCCACCGACTGTCACGACTCGTTTGGGGTGGGAACACCACCAGAACCGATCGGTGCCGGGTTGGACGAACATCGCTCCCCCTTCGTACACCTGAATGCGCCCCGCGGTGTCGAACAGCGATGCTTCCCCGGACAAGGCTCGGCCGAACGCGGCTTCGAGCTTATCTTTCTCGATCACCTTGCGGAACGCCTCCGGGATCGCCTGTCCCGCAGTGCCGACTTTCACGATCATCTCTTTCTTGGCGGCGATGTCCCAAATCTGCACTCGGTCGGGATACGCCGCAACCGCGTACTGCGTTCCCCCAAAGACGACCCGCGGATACCGAGTCGTTTCATCTAATGGCCGAAGATCGCGAGGCCGCTTCGTGTGGAGGTTCCACCACGTCAGGCCCGTGGCTTTCTCCTGCACGAGTGTTCCGCCCTCGAATATCTGAACGAGCAGAGCGCCACTCAAGGAGCGGAGTTCGAGCGAGACCGCCTCACCGAGCAACCCCGCAACCGCCTTCTCCTTGTCAAGGAACGGGCGGAAGGCTGTGCCCACCTTCTTGCCCCGCCCGGCAACCCCGAGCACCGCCGTGACCCCGGCTGCATCCTTGATCGTGACACGATCCTCGTATGCCGTGTACTCGAACTCGGCCTTGAAGATTGGAACGCGGCTGACGCGTGCGAGTTCCTTCAACTCTTCGTTAGGCAGGGGCACAACTGGCGTGGTCGCGGCGGGAATCTTCACGCTCGCCAGAATCGCGTCGAACGTCGTGGTGTGCTGAGGCCACGCTGATTGCGGTGCCTTGGCGAAGAACGCGATTCGCCGCCCATCCTTCTCGGGCTGAGTCAGAACCACGACTCGGGCCATCATCTCGGCTTCCGTTCGCAGAAGCCCTGTCTGGCTCATTGCGGTTCGTCCGCCGATCTTGACCTGTTCGCGTTTCGGATCCGTGAGTTGTTCCACGAGGCCGTCGAACGACACGTCGCGCATCACCGAGAAGGACGCATCGGGTCGATCCGCTTTGCCGGTCAGCCACGCACCCTCGTCGGTGGGCGTGTCGGGGTCTTTCCGCCAGTCTGCGGGAACGGACAGCGTGACGGCTCCGACAGCGCGTTGTGTCAGTTCCGGTGGCGCGGCCCTGAAGAGGAGCGGCAAGAGCGGGAATAGCGTCTCAATTTCCGGTGCCGGCGCTGCGGGCGGAGGCGGGACGGGCACCTTCGACGTGTCGATATTCGCGTGTCGGCCGCTGCTTCCCGGTTGATTGTCCCGAATGAGAGTGACGTTGTGGACCCCAGGCGGGACGGTCACCGTGTTGAATTCTTGCGGAATGTAACCCGCCTTCCAGACGATCAACTGGTACGCGCCCGCCGGGACGGCTGCGAAGAACTCACCTTCCTTGTTCGTCACGGTGCGGGCGATGAGTAACTTGCCAGTCACCTTGTCGGTCGGGTCGGGAATGATCGGGTGATCCAACCGCAACTCCTGGCCGATCAAAATGGTCACGCCTTCGCCGGGAGTCCTGACTCCGCGGTCGGAGAGTTTCACCATGCCTCGGATGCCGGGTCGGCCGTCGAGTTTCTTGCGCGGGATGTTCTGCGAGGTTGTGTCGAGTGCCTGGTGCCGGCCGCTACTTCCGGGTTGGTCGTCCTTGATTAACTTGCAGAAATAATCCCCTGGCCAGACGTGGAGGGAGATGCGTTCCTCGGGGATGTGGCCCTGCTTCCAGACGATCATGCTGTACGAACCGAGCGGCATGGGGATCGCGTATGTCCCGTCCCTGTTGGTCTTCACCTCGGCGTAAATCACGTCGCCCTGCACCACGTCGGTGAAAGTCCCCGGCGACCGCGGATCTTCCTTCCGGATGAACGACAGGTTCTCACCCACAACGATGGTCACGTCTTCACCCGCTGCGGGCGACGGCGGGGTGGACGAAGGCGAGGCCCGAGTACTGAGCGTGACACGGCCCCAAACGACGGGTTTCCCGGGATTCGGTGGGTCCATCCGGAACACCCGGCTCGTGTCGAGCGTGCGGTGACGGTCTGTGGAACCCACCTGATTATCCGGGGTCACGTAGGCCTTGAAGCCGCCGCCGGGGATCGTGACGCGGGCATTCATCTGCGGGATGTGGCCAGCTTTCCACACGACGATGTCGTAGGTGCCCGGCGGAAGGTTGGGCGAGAAGACACCGTTGCCCCCCGTGGTGCCCGTGAGGAACAGGGCTTCACCGCAGAGCAGATCGATGGACCCGGAACGCGGTCCGGGAGGGGCACGGCTCAGCACGTCTTCCCAGTACTCGCCTGAGGGGACGCTCGCGAACGCCTGGAGGTGCAATCGCCGACCGACGAGGACCGTCGCCCCTTCCAGTGGCTTCTCGACGCCTCTGTCGAGATACACGGCGGTCACGAACGGACCGGTCGCCCCGGCGTTACCAACGCCGTCAATGGTGATGGACGCGATGACTTTCTCGAACAGGGGAGCCAGTTTCTCCCACTGCTCCGGAACCGCGACGCAGATGATGACGAGTTGCTTCCCATCAGCCTCGGGTTTCTTGATAATCACCCCGATCGCTTTCCCTTTCGCGATTGCTGGCGCACCCCCAATTCCCGCCTCGCCTTTGAACTCAACCATCAGTCGTCGGGCGGCCTGGCCACCAACGGAAACCTCCTTGTCCTCGCGAATCGTGTAGCGTTGCGGATCGAGGTCGATGTCCTTCTGAGCTGCCCTGCCGATCATGATGAACGCGGTTGTGCTGAACAAACCCTTCCCGTCAATGCTCCACAAACCGAGCAAGTCGGTCACGCCCGGAATGGGAGTTTCCTTCCAGTCTTTCGGAATTCCCAGGGCCACGCGACCCTTCGTGACCTTCACCAGATCGGGCTGTGTGGGGACGGGATACGCGGCGGGAGCAGCAGAGAGCCCCAGCACAAACGTCGCGAGCAGGGTTTGGAACACGCGGGCGAGGGTGAACATGATGAAGCCTCTTGGAGCAAACTCATCGGGCCGCGATGTGGACGCGGACGAGTCGGGACGGCGGAAAAGGTGCGTTCCATCTGGAAGAGGCAAACCGAATGCCAAAGGCACCCGAGCAATCGAGGTTGGAAAGTGCGAACCCCGAGAGTCCCGTTGGCAGGAGCACAGTCCGGAGAGACCTGCTTTTCAATTCGTCTGGTGCGTCGATTGGCCAAGTGTTTGGAGACCGTACCAGCACCGCACAGTTGTCCTCCTGGATTGTGCCAGTCTCGCACATCGCCTGCTCTCTGGTTTACCCGAAGCAGGGCCGTGTCCACATCACTTCCGCGGCACCCTTCGACGGAGGAGGTTCGCCGTGCTCGCAATCACGTCGGCTTGGTCGATTCAGCACTCTGCCGCCGACACTGAACGAGGAAGTGAGTTACGACCACATCCGGGTCGTGTTTGCGTTCATGGCTACGCAGGGTTGATTGCCCATCACGTCTTGCTGAGAAGTAAATCGACGACCCAACAGCCGCGAACGTGCGTTGCCGATTCGTCGCGGCAATGCGTCAGCACATCGTCGTTATCGCAGCCAGCATCTTGGAGGGCGTCGGCGAGGATGGGCATTCGGTCGAAGGCGCGATCTTCGTAGATGCCGCGTGCGAGTTGGGTCACGGTTGACGTGAGCCACGCCGGATCAACCGCAACGGGCCGAAACGGATTGCCGAAGATGTCACGAGTTAAGTTGCACTGTAGGGCTTCCTTCTCCCATTCTCCCGCGGCACGAGCCGCTTCAACCGCACACCACCAATCAGTAGCCAGGATTATCCACCCCACGCCATTCCGTGACCCAACGAATTCATCCTCCGCTTCTTGAATTTCTGTGCTACTTGCCATTCCGTCGGCGGCCTTTTCGCCCACTTCAATGGCTCGCAACTCCTGTTGCTCGAGTGATCTCTTCGGGTGCCGAAAGCATGCACAGGCGAATAGTCGCGCCTTGCGGGGCTTAACTCGCTCTCTGAGAAAGTTCACCATCTTGTATGGGTCGTCCTGTTCCGCCAGCCATTCTTCCTCGGTCATCGTCATCACCCCAGGATGGCTCGGATCGGTTCGCCGCGTGTCACGGGAAGCGGGCGACCCAGGCCGTCGTGAATTTCGGCGTCCTTCGGGATGCCCAGGCAATGATAGATCGTCGCGTGCAAATCCTGTGGCGTCACACGGCCATCCTTCGGATACGCCGCCAACTTGTCGCTCGCACCGTAGACCGCCCCACCCTTCACGCCGCCACCCGCCAACGCCACCGAAAACACCGGTCCCCAGTGATCGCGACCACCCGCACCGTTAATCTTCGGCGTGCGACCAAACTCCGCACACCACACAATCAGCGTGTCGTCGAGCATTCCGCGATCGCTCAGGTCTTCGAGCAGTGCCGTGTACGCTCCGTCGAGAATCGGCATCATTCGCCGCAAGCTCTCGGTGTTCTTACTGTGCGTGTCCCAGTGACCGTTGTTCGGCATCCCCGGAACGCGAGTCCAGTTCACGCGAATCAACGGCACACCAGCTTCCACGAGCCGTCTCGCCAGTAAGCAACTCTGACCGAAACGCGAACGGCCGTAACGGTCGCGGGTGCGAACGTCTTCCGAATCGAGATCGAACGCTTTGCGAGCCACGGGCGAGGAAATCATCTCGAACGCCTTCGATGCGATGCCGCGATCATCAGAACTTCCCTGCACATGGTCGATGCCTTCGAGCAATCTGCGGCGATCATCGAACCGCGACGCCGACACCTCCGCAGGCAACGCCAGGCCGGGAATGTCGAACTTGCCCTTCTCCGGTTCACAGTTGATGAGCCACGGATCGGCCGAGCGACCGAGGAAGCCCGCGTCCTGGCCCGGCCATGTCAGGTTGCCGTCGTTCGCGGACACTTCCGGAAGCGTGACCGCCGCCGGCAACTTGCACTGCGGTTGCAGCACCTTTCGCACCACGGCCCCAATGCTCGGCCAGTCGTTCGGCGATCCCGGCTTCGCGTTCTCCACGCCGATGGGTGCGTGCGGATAGCCGGTCGTCATGTAGTAGCCAGAGGATGAGTGCGAACTGTCGCGTGTCGAAACGGCTCGCAGCACGGCGATCTTCTCGGTCCATCGGCTCGTCTTCACCATTGTTTCGCCGAGGATGAGGCCGGGCGTCGCGGTGCGGATCACGCCCATGTCGCCGCGTGCCTCGACGGGTGCGTCGGGCTTCGGGTCCCACGTCTCCTGTTGCGGCGGCGCACCGAGCAGGAACAGCATGATGCACGCCTTCGGCTTGGCGAGCGGGGGGCGTGAGCCCCCTGATCCTTCACGAGCCGAGAGCAGTTGCGGGAGCGTGAGGCCGTATGTGCCGAGTGAGCCAATGGCGAGCGCTTCGCGACGGTTGGGACCGGTGCAGTGACGCGGCAGCATGAACAGACCCTCGCGTGGGTGGGAAGAGTGCGAGGAAGGCGGGCAGGTGAATAGAGTATGCCGCAGGATGTGCCATTCGGGAAGCGGAAACCGACCATGCGCGACGATGCCCGTGAGGCTCAAGAGAATCCAAGCCGTTGGCGTTACCAATGGAACCCAGGCCGTTGGCCTGGGCTGAGGAAGCCCGGTCCTTCAGACCGCAAAGACATTCTTGGTTTTTGAGGTCTGAAGGACCGATCTCCCTCAGCCCAGGCCAACGGCCTGGGTTCGTGAACATCGTGAGCATCCCGGAAACCGACCATGCGTGTCTTCGTCTACGAATACCTGACGGCTCTTGGCATTGGTCGCGATCCGGCTTCGCCCGAACACGGCATGTATCGCGAAGGTCTCGCCATGCGCGACGCCCTCATTGCGGACTTCGCGCTGATTCCAGATGAAGCGGTCCACTGGTCGGTCGTCATCGCGCCGGAGTCAGACGGAATCCTCGCTCGAACTGCACAGCAGGTTCTCAGGGGTTTGGTGAGTGGTAACTCACCCCCCACCGTCTCGCAAAGCCTCGACACCTCCCCCACAAGGGGGGAGGACAAAACCCAAGAACGCGCTTCGCTTTTCTTGCCCTCCCCCCTTGTGGGGGAGGGTGGCGAGTCTTCGAGCCGGGTGGGGGGTAAACCTTTAGTTGCCGAACGCCTTGCTCTCGGCAGCCAACTCCTCGGCCCTTCTTTTCACGCTATCCAACTCACGTCGGACAAGCTCGCGTTGTCGCAGCACTGGCGCGAACACGGCGTCCGCACGCCCGCAACCACCGACCGCGAACCGACACGCTGCGAAGTCTTCCCCGTTGTGTGGAAGCCGCAAGACGGCGCTGGCTCAACCGCCACGTTCAAGCTGAACTCGTACTTCGACGCGACCAGCGCCAAGGCCCGACTCGCTGCCGAGAATCACACCGGACCGATGATCCTGCAACAGTTCGTCAGCGGGCAAGCGGCGAGCGTCGCGTTCCTGTGCGGGCCAGCGGGGAATGTGCCACTGCTGCCGACGTTTCAGTTGCTCTCCGACGACGGCCGATTCAAGTACCTCGGTGGCGAGTTGCCGATTCCGTCGGAGTTGGCGGAACGTGCCACGCGGTTGGCTCAGCGTGCCGTCGATTGCGTCCCCGGGTTGCTCGGATATGTGGGCGTCGATCTCGTGTTGGGAGATGCGGCAGACGGCTCACGCGACTTCGCCATCGAGATCAACCCTCGGCTCACGACGTCGTATGTCGGGCTGCGAGCGCTCGCGGATTTCAACATCGCGGAGGCTATGCTGCGAATCGCGAAGGGTGAGCTGCGGGACTCCCTGCGGTGGAAGCCGGGGCGGGTCCGATTCGGACCAGATGGGTCGGTCCAAGCAATCTGACGCACGATGCAGCTTTTCTCAACTTTTCGCTATTTTTTCCGATTGGCCCTTGTATAGTTGAAGGCAGTTATTGGGGGTGGACCCCAGCAACAAGGAAGATACTGAACAGGTCTTCGCGTACACGGTCTGGTCTCTTGGCGAAAGCTCCAAGCTCATCAAGTCGGCCTCGCGTGCTACGTTCCCTCTCGATACCCACAATACACTTCCCCGGCGCAACAAATAATCTGTCGGCGGTGGTGTTCGGATTCGGGCGGCAGTCTGTTCAAGTCGTCTTCCCGGCCGCGATGGCGCTGCCGGTCCGAGGGAGTTCCCGGATGGGTCGATGAAGGTGACCCACCGGGGGGGAATGTCATGGCCAGCAAGAATCTTTACGTCGGGAATCTGCCGTTTACGACCACCGAACAGGAACTCACCGACCTGTTCAGCCAGTACGGCACAGTGACGAAGTCCCAGGTCATCATGGACCGGGAAACCGGCCGGAGCCGCGGGTTCGGGTTCGTCGAAATGTCCAGCGGTGCCGACGAAGCCATCCAGGCGATGAACGGCGCTGAATACCAGGGCCGTCGGCTCACGGTCAACGAAGCCAAGCCGCGCGAAGAACGCAGTGGTGGCGGCGGTGGTCGTGGCGGTTACGGCGGCGGTGGCGGTGGCCGTGGCGGTTACGGCGGCGGCGGAGGTGGCGGAGGCCGCGGCGGCTACGGTGGTGGCGGTGGCGGCGGAGGCCGCGGCTACGGTGGCGGCGGTGGCGATCGCTACTGACCCGATTCAGATTCACGATCCGACGGCATGATAACCCCATGGCCGGTTCCCTTTGTGGAACCGGCCATGAGCATTTTTGAGCCATCTGATTCCGGATGGTTCCGGACATCTCTGGATGGTTCCGGAGGTGGATTTTTGGGTCGTCCGCAAACCCGCGGCGATCTGTCACCGCAAGATGCAATTCGAAAAGAGGATGCGTCGAAAGACCGTCTTTCGACTCGCCTGAACGATCTTTCTTCCGGACGAACGGAATGGTTCCGGATCTGAAATGCTTGGTTCCGGACGTGGGGTGGGGAAGTCGCCCGGAATCAAATTGCAACACACATCACGCTTGACTCTCCACAAACGTTGATTCCGAAAGCCGTGGCACTCTATTGCTTCAGGACCGTACCGTGTTTCACGCTGGGTTTGTGTCGGCCACCCCTCGCTGGCACTCGGGGTTCGCCCTGTCACGCTTACACGGCGAACTCCGAGTGCCAGCGAGGGGCGGCGATTACACAACAATCGCAGTCCGAAACATCCAGCAACCCTGACTTGGCGGCACCCCAGACAAACATCCATTGCGATTGCAGCGACGCGGGATTGGGGTAAGATAACTTCACTCGCTCAGTTGACTCGGTTCGCCCACTGCTCAGGATACTCGTCGATGTCCGACCCAGGCCTCGACACCATCGTTCTTCAGGATTGTCTCGACCGCTGGCGAGCGGGCGAGAAAGGAGCAGCCGACGACCTGCTTCGTCGAGCCGGCGCGAGACTCGAAAAGCTCGCTCGCCGCATGACTCGTTCGTTCCCCAACGTTCGCGGAATGGTCGATGCTGATGACATCCTCCAGAACAGCACAATCCGCTTCCTCCGCACACTGCTGACGCTTCGACCAACATCCACCCGCGACTTCTTCAACCTCGCCGCGGTCCACATTCGCCGGGAACTGCTCGACATTGCCCGCAGCGCGAAGAACAAGCGGACCGTCCAACTCGATCCGACCGATTCGAGTGTCGCGACGCCCCCGGAACCGATCGCACCGCAGGACGCTGGCCCCGAGTCGGACAAGTGGGTTCGCTTTCACGAGGCGGTTGAGGAGTTGCCCGTCGAGGAACGCGAAGTGGTCGGGCTTGTGTTCTACCACGGGTGGACGCAGGACAAGATCGCGGAGTTGTTCCAGGTTGATGAGCGAACGATCCGCCGACGTTGGGCTTCCGCGTGCCAGCGACTCCGCGAAACGGCAGGGGTCGCTCCCGAGGAGTAGGCACACCGGCTTCCAAGATTTTTCCACCTCACGATTCCATCTGCGTTCAAGTCGTTTACAGTAGATGGTTAGCCTTCCCGCCAACCGCACGCAGCCTCTTCTGCTTCTCTGAGGTGTCGATTCATGCGCACGAACCGGATCGCCCTCGCAGCAGCAATGGTGTCACTCGCGGTCAGCACGCCACCGTCAACCGCGGCCGACGATCCGGGCGTCGCGTTCTTCGAGACGAAGATTCGCCCCGTGCTCATCAAGGAGTGCTACTCGTGCCATTCCGTCGCTCAGAAGAAGGCGAAGGGCGGCCTCGAACTCGACAGCACAGCGGCCATTCTCAAGGGCGGTGATGCCGGACCTTCGGTGGTCGCGGGGAAACCTGAGGCGAGCCTGCTCATCAAGGCGATCAATCACGGCGACGACCAACTGAAGATGCCGCCGAAAGCGAAGATGTCGGACACAGCCATCGCCGACATGACGACCTGGGTGAAGATGGGGGCACCGCTGCCGAAGGATATGGGCACCGCGACCAAAGCGAAGACCATCGACATCGAAGCGGGCCGCAAGTTCTGGTCGTTTCAGTCGCTCGCGAAAGTGACGCCACCGCAGATTCAGAATCCGCTGATCCGCAACGACGTCGACCGCTTCATCCTCGCAAAGCTCGCCGAGAAGAACCTTCGCCAGAACGCATCCGCCGACCGCGAGAAGTTGGTTCGCCGGGCCTACTTCGACATCACCGGGTTGCCGCCGACAGTTGCCGAGATCGACGCATTCGTGAACGACACGTCGCCGGAAGCGTGGAACAAACTGCTCGACAAGTTGCTCGCCAGCGAACGCTACGGCGAACGCTGGGCACGCCACTGGCTGGATGTCGTGCGGTTCGCCGAGAGCGGCGGCTACGAGTTCGACGGCGAACGCAAGGGAGCGTTCCACTACCGCGACTTTGTGATCCGTGCGTTCAACCAGGACATGCCATACGATCAGTTCATTCGCTGGCAGTTGGCCGGCGACAAACTCGTTCCAGGCGACTTCCAGGCAACAGCCGCGACGGGCTTTCTCGTGGCGGGGCCATACCCTGGGCAGACGACGCAGAAGACGCTGGAACCGATCCGTTACGACCAACTCGACGACATGCTCTCAACGACCGGCACGGCCTTCCTCGGCATGACCGTGGGTTGTGCCCGCTGCCATGATCACAAGTACGATCCGCTACCGCAGGAAGATTACTACCGCTTGCTGGCGTGTCTCGCGACGACCGGCTCGACCACGGCCAACCTCGACCCGAACCCGGAAATCCACAAGCAGGAAAAGGCAAAGTGGGACGCCGAACGCACGCGGTTGGAAACGGAATGGCAAGCGTGGGTTCGCACGAAGTTCGCGTCGAGCTTCGAGCTGTGGTGGGCCGTGAACCGCGACACGATTGGCGTCGGGCATCCGTTCAATCCGCTGAACGCTGTCGGCATGCGACTCGTCGCGACGATGAACAAGAGCGGCGACAAACTCACCGACGCGAACCGTGCGGAAGTCGCGACTTTGGCCCGTTGGTTCGAGCCTGAGACGAAGAAGGCATACGCTCCGGTGCTCGCTCACATCGCGGCGGAACCGAAGCCGAAACTCACGGCGATTTTCGCGACGGGGCAGCAGGGCGGCGAAGTGTTCTTCCTGATCCGTGGCGAAACGGGCCGCAAGAACGGCAAGCCGGCACCTGGGTTCTTCCGCGTGCTGATGTCCAACGCCGAACAGGATGCACGTTGGGTCAAGAAGCCGGTGGACAAGCAACCGCCAACCGAACCGCGAGTGGCGCTCGCGAACTGGATGACCGACGCTGACACGGGAGCCGGTCAACTGCTCGCTCGCGTGATCGTGAACCGGCTCTGGCAGCATCACCTAGGTCGTGGGTTGGTCGCGACCCCGAACGATTTCGGCGTGCAAGGTGACCGCCCGACGCATCCTGAACTGCTCGATTATCTGGCGACCGAGCTGATTCGCAACGGCTGGAAACTGAAGCCGATCCACAAGCTCGTCATGGCAAGCGCCGTGTACCAGCAAGCCGGCGAAGACATCGCCGCGAATCGCGCGGCCGACCCCGACAACAAGCTGTGGTGGCGACGTCCGCCGCGCCGCATGGAATCGGAAGCTGTGCGTGATTCGCTCCTCGCGGTCGGTGAGAACCTCGACTTGAAGATGTACGGGCAGGGCACGCTCGACGAGGCCAGTCTGCGCCGCAGCGTGTACCTCACGGTGAAACGCAGCAAGCCGGTGCCGATCCTTCAGTTGTTCGATTCGCCCGAAGCCATCCAGAGCATCGGCGAACGGCAAGTCACGACCGTTCCGACGCAGGCACTCACGCTGATGAACTCGCCGTTCGTGCGTCGGCAATCGGAACTGCTCGCGAAACGAGTTCGACCCGCCGCGACAGAATTGCCGGTCGCGGTGGAAGCGGCGTATCGCACAGCGTTTGGTCGAAAGCCGACCGCCGCCGAGATGTCGCGAGCGACCGCGTTCGTGGCGCAACTCGCGGAGACCTACGGCAAGGGCGAACCCGCCACGGCACGCGCCTTCGCGGACTTCTGCCATGCGCTGCTCTGCTCGAACGAATTCGTGTATGTGGACTAAGGCTGATCGGGCGAGCGTCGAGCCGTCAGGCCGACGGTTGATTCGCGATTGGAACTGGTTCCGGACAGCACCGTCGGGCTCACGCCTCGACGCTCACGCTTAGGCGAAATCACCATGAATCCGCAATTCGCACATCCCGGTTTCGGTCCCGCTGTTCCGTCGCGGCGTCAATTTCTGCGCACGGCGGGCTTGGGCGCGGGTTCGCTCGCACTCACGCAATTGCTGCACTCCGAAGGACTGCTCGCGGGGCAAGCTCCGCCGGCGGTTGTCGATCCGCTCGCACCGAAGAAGCCGCACTTCGCCCCGAAAGCCAAGGCGGTCATCTGGCTGTTCATGACCGGCAGCCCCTCGCAGGTCGACACCTTCGACTACAAGCCCGAACTCCAGAAACGCAACGGCCAGACTCTCGCGGGGGCCGACCCCAAGACGGGCTTCTTCACCACGTCGGGGAAGTGTCTGAAGTCGCCATTCCAGTGGAAGCAGCACGGCAAATCCGGCTCATGGGTGTCCGACGTCTTCGAGAAGACCGCTGCGTATGTCGACGACATGGCGTTCATTCACTCGTGCTACACGCGAGCAAACAACCACGCCCCCGGCGCCTACGAAATCTCGTGCGGCGTCACGCGGCCGGGGTTGCCGTGTATGGGTTCGTGGGTCACTTACGGACTCGGCAGCGAAGCCCGCAACCTGCCCGCGTTCGTGGTGATGCACGAAACGAAGCCACGCGGCGAAGATTCGATTTGGTCGGCCGGGTTCCTGCCGAAGAACTTCCAGGCGCTCGCGATGGATGGCCGCACGCCGAAGCCGATCGCGCACCTTGATCGCGCCGCGGGGGTTTCTGATCCGCAGCAGCGAGCGGCCCTCGACCTGCTCCGCGAGATGAACCAGAACCACCGCACGGCGCACCCGCTGGAATCGGAGCTGGCGGCCCGCGTCGAGTCGTTCGAGTTGGCGTATCGGATGCAGACCGCAGCGCCGGAAGCGTTCGATCTCGCACGCGAAACGGATCGCGTGCGGAACCTCTACGGCGTCGGCGACAAGGACGCGGACGTCTTCGGTCGGCAATGTCTCACGGCTCGCAGGTTGGTCGAACGTGGCGTGCGGTTCGTGCAAATCTTCGCGGGGCGAGGCGTTGGCGGTGACGGCAGCGTCGGTGATGTGCCGTGGGACGGGCACAACAACATCGAGACGAATCACCGCAGTTGCGGCCGTGCGTGTGACCGCCCGATTGCCGCGCTGCTCGGCGATCTGAAGGCGCGCGGGTTGCTCGAAGACACGCTGGTTGTGTGGAGTGGCGAGTTCGGCCGCACGTCGGATTCGCAGGATTCGCTGGGTCGCGATCACAACCCGAATGCGTTCACGGTGTGGATGGCTGGCGGCGGCGTGAAGGGCGGCACCCACTACGGAGCAACCGACGAGTTCGGCTACAAGGCCGTCGAGAACCGAACGAGCGTTCACGATCTGCACGCGACAATCTTGCACCTTCTCGGCATCAACCACGAGAAGTTGACGTATCGCTTCAACGCCCGCGATTACAGGCTCACCGACGTCAGCGGCACCGTGATTCGCGAGATTCTGGCATGATGCGGCGTGGTGAATGTGGGTGTTCATCGGCGATTCGTGGTACAATACACTGTCCCACGAGGTCCGAAAGTGATTCAGACTTATCGCGTTCGCTACAGTTTGAAGCCATCAGGTCAGCACCAAACGGGTGCCGACGTCATTACTGCTGACTTCCAGACTGAACTGGATGGCATCCCCGGCTTGCTGCCGCAGGGAGCGTACATCATGTACGTCGAAGACCTGACCGCCGACCGTGCCGTTCACTGGACTCGCTGGCCGAAATCATATCGGCCTGGCTTCGGGGCGTAGACTCTTGGAATTGGTCGGAGCCCGAGCGACAAGCGATAGTTCACCTTGCCACTCGCTTGTCGCTCGGGCTCCGACCAACCTGTCTCACGGTCGCTCGCCGGGAGCAGCTTCCCACGCCAACCGGCCCTGTGCCGCCTTCAAGCGAATCCGCGCCTGATGCCACGCGGCCACTTCTGTCACCACTTCGGCCTTCGCTTTCAGCACGTCGGTTCGTGCCTGTGACTCCAGCAAATCCGCTCCCGGCTGATTCGCCTCGCGCTTCTTGACCGCATCCGCCAACTTCTCTTCCCATCCGCGTAACCGTTCCTTCGCCTGAGCCACCCGCCCGACCTGAGCGTTCATCCCCAACAGGGCCGCTCGCGTTTCATCCGCAACGACTCGCTCACGATCCGCGATCAAATCGAGGACTTGCTTCCGTCGCACGTCGAGTTCCGCGAGCGTTGCCGCATCTGGGCCTGTCGGTTTCTTGCTCAACATTCGCTGCACGACGAACGGCACTCGATCACCCATCAGCGGACTGAGCGCCCGCAGGTAGTCACGCGAATCGGGCAGCGTGTCCGGCGTCAGTCCGTGATACAGAGCACGCAAACCGCGAAGCTCCGGACGGTCCGCGAGGGCAGCGTTCACGGCTTGCTCGGTCTCGGGCGTTGCCGGGTCGATGGCGAATTCGCCGACTGGCCACAGGCACTCCGTTTCAGGCTGCGATGGCAAACCGAGTCGTCGTTTCAGATCGAGATTCAGCAACCGCGAACCATTCTCGGCCTGTTCCAGATCCGTGACAAGTTGCGAGCGTCGCCGGGTAAGGTCGCCGAGATCGAGGGGGAACCGCACGCCAGCAGTCTTTGCTTTCTGTGCTCGGTCGAGTTGAGTGTCAACTATCGGGAAACCGTCGCGAAGCAACTCGGTGCGTGCCTCGACATCGGAAAGCTGGAAGTATCGTTCGAGGCCATCGGCTGCGGCACGATTGCGAAGTTCCAACGCCGCGAAGTATCGCAGTGTTCGCTTCAACTGATCGCGTGCCGCATTGCAGTCGCTTGTCGGCGGAACGCGGTTCTCTTCATCCAGCAGGTTTGCTGTGCTGGAGTGTGCAGCGGAAAGCAGCAAGCAATCGCGCTCGGTCAGTCGGCGGAAGGCTTCACATTGATACCCGCTTCGGAGGAGCGAATTCGGTAGTTCCTTCGCATCAAGAACCGGTAGGACTGGCTTCGTCAGCGGTAGCTCGGGACTTGTTGGAGTGGTTGTTGGCATCGCGGGGCGCATCGCGACCTGAGCAGGAGTGTGATGACACCCCGCCGCGACCGCCACAAATACCCAGGCTCGCCAACCCGTCATAACGACCCCGAATACGACAAGAGTCCGTCCTGTCTCTGATCGGCCGATGTCCGGAACGGTTTGAGCGGTTCAGCCGGAGACGTCGATTTTCCCGATATTGCTGACAGCACAGCGAACAACTGGACAAGATAGGTAATCCAGTTGGGCTTGACGTCTCTAGACCAGTCAGTCTAGTATTGAACCGTGGTTCTAGACTGATTGGTCTGTTTCGTCAGCACCATGAGCACTCCAACACCAACGCCGCCGCCAACTCCGTCCGCTGGTGGGCTCCCGTGCGCGTGGTGGGAGAAAGAAACCGAGGGGCTTTCTGAAACCGCTCGCAAACGACGCGAAGAAATCATGGACGCTGCCGAAGCGATCATCGCGGAACTCGGCATCGACGAACTTTCACTCAGCAAAATCGAAGATCGAGCCGGCATGAGTCGGGGGCAACTGACGTACTACTTCCCGACGCGAGAGTCGATTCTGCTCGCGGTCTACGATCGAATGCTTCGGCGAATGATTCGCGCGATCATGGCTGGCGACGGCCCAAAACTGATGACAGGCCATGCGTGGGATTGTTTTCGATTTGCGCTCAACGATCATCTACAACCTGACGGGCAGTTGCGAGGTAAGGAACTGTTCACGCTGTTGTTCACGTTTCTGGCGCGAATCAATCAGCGAACCGACTACCGGAACAAACTCTCCGAGATGTACCACGGTTGGCGTGAGCACATCGCTGCGGACATCAGCGATAGTGTGCCCGAACCGCGACCGGTGAAACCAAAGATTGCCGCGAGCATGATTCAAGCATTGCTTCAAGGGCTCGACATTCAGTTGATGATCGACCCGGAAGCGTTCGACCGAACCGAGATGTTCGAGGCGTGTACCCAGTTGCTTGCTCCCGTGTTCAAGCAGAGTCCTGTTGCGTGATCGCTTCACGACGGAGTTTTGACCATGCCGAGTGCCGCCGAAACGCCGACGCACGCCACGAACGGCGAACTCATCAACCGTGTGCAGCAACTGAGGCTCACGAATCAGCTCGGGGCCGGCACGAGCGGTGCCAGTCGCGGGTCGTGGTTGCCGTGGGTGCTCTGCGGGATGATGGCAATTACGTGGGCTGGTGTCGGCGTGCGGTGGTACAAGGCGATTGAAGCCAGCAAAGATGCTGGAGCCGCGAACGGGCAAGCTCCCGCGGCAAATGGCCCGGCTCCCACGCAGTCGAACGGGAACAAGCCTGCCGTCGCGTCGGATGCGTTGATTCTTCAGATCAAGGGCACGCTGACGCCGTTCCTTCAAATCAACCTCAGCCCGGATGATGTCTCGGGCATGGTGGAGGAAATCACCTTCAAGGAAGGTGATCGCGTGAAGCGGGGCGAGGTTCTCGCTCGCATCAAGAAGGAACGCTACGTTCACGATTACGACTCCGCGAAGGCAGCGAAAGAAGCGTGTGAATATCGGCTCGCCGATCTTGGAAAAGAAGCCGTGCGGCCCGAGGAACGCAAGCAGGCTCAAGGCGAACTCGATGAGGCGAAAGCCGCGTGGGTTCGCGCCGACCAGGAGATTCAACGGATGACGATGCAGCGGGCCAGTGGCGTGGTTTCCAAGCAAGATCTTGAGAGAGCCGACGCCGATTTGAAGGGTGCCGAGGCGCGAGTTTCGCGTTTGGAGGCGTCGCTCGCGTTGCTGAATATGGGTTCGCGAAAAGAGAAGGTTGCTGCGGCAAAGGCTGATCTGACCCAAACCGAAGCACGGCTCGCCGAAGCGAAGCGAATGCTCGACAACTGCGAAGTGAAGGCACCGATCGACGGCACCATCCTGACGAAGCTCGCCGATCGTGGCGTGCTGGTCAGTCCGATGTCGTTCAACGTCGCGGCTGGCATCTGTAGCATGGCTGATCTGTCGGATTTGGAAGCAGAAATCGAAGTGCGGGAAGACCAGATCAAGGACGTTCGCGTGGGGCTTCGATGTGAGGTCTCGCCGATGGCGGATACGAACCGCAACTACGTGGGGCGTGTGGATCGTGTGATGCCGATCGCGGACGACACGAAGAACATCATCAAGGTGCGTGTGAAGGTGCAGCTTCCGCAAGGCGAGGCTGCGGGTTCGTTCCTCAAGCCCAAGATGAGTACCGTCGTTCGCATCTTCAACTCGGAAATCCCGGACTTCACGGCACCGAAAAAGTGATCGAGCGGTTGAGCGGTGACCCCAACGGGGTTGCCACCACGTCGATCCCGTTGGGACCGCCGCGAAACGATATTCACGGAACGCATCATGGCCCGAGCGCTGGTTCAAGTTCGCGATCTGGTCAAGTCGTTTACCCGCGGCACCGAACGGATCGACGTGTTGCAGAAACTCACGCTCGATGTCGGGCAGGCGGAGTTCCTCGCGCTCATGGGTCCGTCGGGGTCCGGCAAAACGACGCTACTCAACCTCATCGCGGGTCTCGACCAGCCGACGTCCGGCAAGATTAGCGTTGGCGAGAACGTCATCTCGGAGATGTCCGAAAGCGAACTCGCACGCTGGCGAACCCGGCACGTCGGCTTCATCTTTCAGTTCTACTATTTGCTGCCAGTGCTCACGGCATACGAGAACGTGGAGTTGCCATTGTTGTTGCTGGCGCTCACGAAGGAACAGCGCCGCAAGCAGGTGACAACTGCCCTCGATCTTGTTGGGTTGGCCGACCGCATGGATCACCGACCGGGGCAGCTTTCGGGTGGTCAGCAGCAGCGAGTCGGCATTGCTCGCGCGATGGTGACGGATCCCGAACTGATCGTGGCAGACGAACCGACCGGCGACCTCGACACGAAGAGCGCCGACGAGATTTTGAAGCTCATGGAGATTCTGCGGGCGCAGCTCGGCAAGACGATCATCATGGTGACGCACGATCCGAAGGCCGCGTCGCGTGCACAGCGGATTCTGCATCTGGAGAAGGGGCAGTTGGTGCTGGATACGGCCGCTGGTGTTTAGTGTTTGGTGTTTCGTGTTTGGGTGTTTTGTGGTGGAACCCTCGGGAACGACCATGCACTCACACAACGCCAAATACGAAGCACTAAACACTAAACACCAAACACTAAACACGGATTCCTGATGTTCGGCATGCCTTCCGAGATGGGGCCAACGGGGCTCGACCCGTCGATGGGTCTGTTGGCGGGGTATCTCCTTGGAGTGCTCGGCGGGCTGAATCTCCTCGCGCTTGGGCTTGGCTTCATCACGCTGCCGGTGTTCTTCATTCTGCTGTACGCAGTCGAACAAGTCTCGCTGGCGATCTCCAATGCGACCGGTTGGTTCCCCGCGAAACTCGTGCTGTATATGTTCCGGGGGCTGCGTCGAAGTCCGCTTCGCACATCGCTCACGTACATCGCGCTGTTCGTGCTGACGCTGGTGCTGTCGATGATCTACTCGGTGCTCGTGTTCATCGGTCGCGTGACTACCGAGAAGGAAGCCGACTTCAAAGCGATCACGACACACAAGACGATCATTCCGAGTCAGATGCCGCGAGCGCACTACGAGCAGTTCAAAAGGGAACTCGCGAAACTGCCCGATGGAATGCGGCCCAAGAACGGCGAAGCCGACCTCATGGCGTGGTCGTTCTTCCTTGGCACCACCGACCCCATCAGCAAGCGACCCGACAGCAATGTGTTCGCGTTCTGCATCGAGCCCAGGAAAATCCTCACGATGATGGACGGCCTCGATGACCTCACCGGCAAGGAGAAAGCCGACCTCGACGCGGCGGTAGCCGAGATGGAACGCGACAAGCAGGCCATCGTGATGAGCAAGATGCGGATGAAGAAGATGAACTTGCAGGTCGGTCAAACGATCAAGGTCACGGGCCTGAACTACACTGATCTCGTGTTCGATTTGCGAATCATCGGCGAGTTGCCCGACGGAAAGTACGACAACATCTCGTTCATCAACTCGGCATATTTGTTTAGCCAACTCGACGCCTGGAAGTTGAACAACCCGAAGAACCGAACCAGCGAACCGCACCCGATGGATGCGAAGTGCATCAACCTCATCTGGGTGCGGTTGCCGAACAAGGAAGCGTTCGAGCGGTTGGCGGCCGCCGTGAACGACACGGGTAACTTCAGCAATCCGCAGATTAAACTCGAAACGGCGTCGAGCGGTTTCGGCACGTTCCTCGAAGCGTTCAAGGACATCCTCTTCGGTATGAAGTACCTGATGGCTCCGGCGATGGTGGCGATCATGTGCCTGGTCATCGCGAACGCCATTAGCATCGGCGTGCGCGAGCGCCGCACCGAGATGGCGGTGTTGAAGGTGCTGGGCTTCCAACCGCGGCACGTCTTGTTCCTGGTCGTGGGCGAGGCGGTGCTCGTCGGGTTGATGGCAGGCTTCATGAGCACGCTGATTGCGTTCAAGATGATCGGGAACTTGAAGCTTCAAATCGCGTTCTTCGGGGCGTTCTTCGTGCCTGGCGAGGTGCTGCTGTATGGTCCGATGCTGGGTGCGTTCGTGGCGGTTGCGGGCAGCATCGCTCCAGCGCTGAACGCAAAGAACGTGAAGGTTGCCGAGGTGTTCTCGAAAGTGGCGTAACGTCGATCTGGGTTGTTTTCAGTGAGAATTCATGGCCACCGTTCCACGATCACCAGCACTCCGGCCCGATCTCGCCACCAGGATGGTGAAACGAATCCTCGCATTCGCACGCACCATCCTCGGGCTCATTGGCACGCTGTTCGTCATCGGATTCTCGCTGTTGCCGTTGGCGGCGCTGCTCGTCGCGTTGCCGGCCGTGTCGCCGAATGAAGCCGTCCTCACTGACACAGTGCGACCGACGAAATCGTGGTGGCTCCGAACCGCCCGGCGACTGTTCGCGTTCGGTGCGGGGTTGGTCGTGCTGGTATCGCTGTTCGCGTTCGCCATTGAGGTCACGAGTCGGCTTCCGCTGCCGATCGGCGGGCAACTCGGCACGCTCGCCAAGAAGGTGCTCGGGTCGTCGGTTGTCGAGATGCCGTTCTTATTCCCGGATGACCCGGAACCGGCCAGCCTGCCGTCGGGCAAAACATGGATGACGCCGAGGGAACTTCTTGATCGACAAACAACGCTCAAGCAGTCGGTCGCCAAGCCGAACGCCGACCCCCTGCTCCGATCCGAAGCCGAGAAGGAACTCGCACAGGTCAATGGCGAGATCGCGGAACGAACCCCGCATGTGAAGAAACTGCAAATCATGCAGAACCCAGACCTCGCGCCGATACTCGCGAAACCACTCTGGACGCTACTGCCGCCGACGCTCGTTCAACACTGGCCGTTCGTGTTCCTCATCGTGTATGCCGCCGACCTCGGCTTGCTATTGCTCATTGGGAAGGTGCCGCTCGCGTACAACCTCCGCTATCTGTGGGTGCGCCGGCGCGACACGCTCCTCACGGCAATCGTCTTCACAGTGGTCGTGGCGCTCGTGATCGTGCTGCTCGCCTTCGTCAACGGCATGTATCAACTCAATGAAAGCACCGGCGTGCCTGGAAATGTGCTGGTCTTATCTGAAGGCTCGACGGACGAGATTTTCAGCAATCTCAGCTACGACGATGTGGGGAACGTTGCCCGGCAAAAGGTCGATCGAGATGCGCAAGGCCGACCGTTCGCGAAGCCGCTCGGCGTGCAGCTAATCACTTGCGGACCAGACGGCAAACCGCTGGTCGGAGCCGATGGCAAACTCGTTCCGTTGCCGGCCGATGCCACCGGTTCGGTGCGAGATAAAGCGTTGCCGCTTGCGAGCCGCGAAACGTACATGGTGATGAACCAGCCTGTGCCGCTGAAGCCCGGAGAACCCCAGCGACGGCGGTTGCTTCAAGTGCGGGCGTTGGAAGATTGTCGCATCGCCGGAGCGGTTCACAACATCACCCTTTATCCAGGCGGAAAGTGGTTCGCCACGAACTCCGTCGAGCAGGGAAGCGATGGCAAGACGTATCTCGCGTGCTGCGTCGGTGAAGGAGCGGCGGGCACGCTGGGTGCAGACATCGGTAAACGCCGACTCGAGCCCGGCGACACGTTCAACCTCGGCGACGCAGACTGGATCGTCACCGGCGTGATGAACACGCAGGGCACAACTTACGGCTCAGAAATCTGGACCGGCGTGAACAACACGGTGGTAACGGGCACCGGCCGTGGCAACAAGTACACGACGCTCGTGATGCGTATGGAGGAGAACACCGACACGGCATCGCGGGCAATGGCGACGTTCCTCCAGGATCAGTACACGCAAGTGCGACTCAAAGCGTTCTCCGAGCCTGACTACTACAAGGAACTGACCAAGACGAACGAGAGCTTTCTGGTGTGCATCGTGATTGTCGCGGTGGTCATGGCGATTGGCGGTGTGTTCGGCGTCATGAACACGATGTTCGCGTCGATCGCGGCTCGCATCAAGGAAGTCGGGGTGATGCGAATCCTCGGCTTCAAACGCTGGCAAATTCTCATCGCGTTCATGCTCGAATCGCTGGTGATCGCGTTCGTCGGCGGCTTGCTCGGGTGCCTCATCGGCTCTTACGCCAATGGATTCGAGGCGACGAGCAACCTCAGCGGTGGGCAGGGTGGCGGGAAGAGCGTGGCACTGAAAATGATCGTTGACTTCCAGATTCTCGCGGCTGGGATGCTGTTCACGCTCGTGCTGGGTCGCCTTGGCGGATTGGTGCCTGCTCTCTCGGCAATGCGAATGGAGATTCTGGATTCACTGCGATGATTTGTCAGAGCCCGAGCGCCCAGCGAGGGCACGCATGAACCTTGCTGGGCGCTCGGGCTCCGACAAATCAATCGCCTTCCGAACCGCTGCCTCACGTCTCACGCAGCGGCGGCTTCGCGATCTTCGCCGTGACCGTGGAAACGATGCGAACCGCAGATACCGCGCTTCGATGTGCGAATGAACTGCACCAACTCGCGAATCGCCGCGAACTGACCCGACTCCGCTTCCATCCGCAATAATGCGACCGGGATCGGCACCTGCTCCTTGTAGATCATCGAGAACGCACGCCGCACAGCCTGAATCTCCGGCGACGGGATACCTGCTCGCCGCATTCCAATCGTGTTCACACCGCAGACCCAGTTCACTTCCTGCATCACCCAGAACGGTGGAATGTCCTTGCTCGAAGCCGACGCTCCACTGAGCAACGCAAGCCGACCAACCCGGCAGAACTGATGCACGGCCGAGTTGCCGCTGAGAAGCGCCCGGTCGCCCACCTCGACGTGACCACCAATCACCGCCGCGTTCGCGAACAGGCATTCGTTGCCGACGACGCAGTCGTGGGCAACGTGGCTTCCCGCCATGAAGAGGTTGCGATTGCCAACCCGCGTGGTACCCGTTCCCGGCCCAACACCGACGGGCATGCCGCGATGGATCGTCACATGCTCACGGAAGATGTTTCCGTCGCCGATAATCACGCTTGTCGGCTCGCCTTTGTAGCCGAGGTGCTGCGGAGCGCCGCCAAGAACGGTGCCGGTGCCGACGTTGTTATTTTCGCCGAGCGTGAGCGGTCCGATGAGATGCGTTTGCGGAGCAATGATCGTGCCTGCCCCGATGCTGACATCACCTTCGATCACCGCGAACGGCCCGATCTTCACGTTCTCGCCGAACTGGGCGGTGTCGGAAATGACGGCAGACGGGTGAACGAGTGCGGGGTCGCGGTGAAGCATGGTCGGGCGTCCTTTCCGACTGCGGGTGGGTGCAGGGAGCGGAGCGTAATCTTGAAGGCGGTCGTGTGCCAAGCCCAAGTTCAAGAAGAAGAGTAGCCACGGATGAACACAGATGAAACACGGATAAGACCATGACAGAATTCGCCGCCCGATTGAAACCCGATGAAGACACGATTCAGACAAAACACCAAAAGAATTCAGTGTTGGAAAGACAGAAACCCAAAACGCAGGGGGTCCACGGTTTTCAACACAATGGCTCTCTGCCTTTTGTTTTGATCGTGTCTTGATCGGGTTTTCGATCGTGCGGCTAAATTCGCTTCTGCCTTCGTCTTATCCGTGTTTCATCTGTGTTCATCCGTGGCTACTCTTCCTGCGTTCATCAGCTTTCGCCCTGGCCGCCCTCGGGTTTCTCGATCTGCGTTAACTTCATCGTCGTCTTCCGATCGACAACTTTGCGGATATGTTCCAATTCGTGAAGAGTTCCCCTCACTGCGGTCCGTGCCTCGTGCACCAAAATCACCGCACCGATCATCAATCCGGTCGCGCCAAGCAGCGCGAGCAGGATCGGTAGCCAGCCAATTACGCCCATCGTCGTGGTCGAGATTCCCACCGTCAGGCTCGCACCAACCAGCGTTCCAATCGAGGCGTAGAAGATACTGAGCGCCGTTTGAAGGAGATGGAGCCGCCTGGCAAGCCACACGATCTGCTCGGCGATCAGTGCTCGCTTTTCGACGACCTCCACCGTCGCCGACTCGTCCGGCAACGCCTCGGCAGCCTCCGCCAGCTTGCGGATGCGATCCACCACACGCCCCAGCCGGTTCGACGTCGAGAGCACCAATGTTCCGGACGCGGTGATGAGCACCGCCGGGGTAATCATCGCCCCGAGAATCTCGCCGCCACCAAGGAAACTCGTCAGCGTCATTCGTGGTTCCTCCGGACACCAGTTTATGGGAGGCTCCGGTTTTCGCCGCGTGTGGTGCCGCAGTGCACATCCGCTCAACGGTTGCTCCGCATCGACATATCAGCGACAATTGAATTCCACACGTCCTTCCAACGGGATTCCCCATGCGAACTCTTGCGTTCCTCTCACTCATCGCCTTCCCCACTTTCGCACACGCACAGAAAGACGCAGCGGTAAAGGCCGCGTCTGCACAATCCGATGCGAACTGGCCGACTGCCCTCAAAATCTGGGACTGGGCCGAGCCAGGCTACCAGGAGAAGAAATCCTCGGCGGCGCTGGCCGAAATCGCGGAGAAGGCGGGTTTCACCGTGAAGAAGAACGTTGCGGACATTCCGACGGCATTCACGGCCGAGTTCGGGAGCGGCAAGCCCGTCATCGGCATCATGGGGGAGTTCGACGCGCTGCCTGAGTTGTCGCAAGAAGCTGTGCCGTTCCGCAAGCCGCGTGAAGGCGGCACCGGCAATGGGCAGGCGTGCGGGCACCATCTTTTCGGCGTTGCGTCGCTGTCGGCGGCGCTGGCGATCGGCGAACAGATCAAGGCGGGGAAGATCAAGGGCACGGTGCGGTTCTATATGTGCCCGGCAGAGGAAGGCGGAGCCGCGAAGGTGTTCATGACGCGGGCCGGACTGTTCGACGATTGCGACGCGGTCTTGCACTGGCATCCGGCGAGCCGCAACAGCGCTGGGGACGCAACGTGCCTTTCGCGAATCGCCGTGAAGTTCAGGTTTCGTGGCACCGCAGCGCACGCGGCCGGTTCACCCGAGAAGGGTCGTTCTGCGCTGGACGCGCTTTTGCTCACGATGCACGGCGTGGAATTGCTCCGCGAACACACCCCCGACGGCACACGATTGCACCACACAATCACGAGCGGCGGCGGGGCCGCGAACGTCGTTCCGGAGTTCGCCGAGGGCTTCTTCTACGTTCGCCATCCGAAGTCCGAGATCGTCCAGCAACTCTACCCGCGTGTGCTGAAATGTGCGCAGGCCGGGGCACTCGCGACCGAGACGAAATTGGAGGTTGTGTATCTCGGGGGCACGATGGAGATCTTGCCGAACAACACGCTGGCCGAAGTCGCAAAGAAGAATCTGTCCATGTTGAACGATCTGAAGTACGACGCGGAGGAGATGAAGTTCGCGGTGCGATTGCAGGAAACGTTTCCCGAGAAATTGTCGATCGACGACATCTCGAAAGTCTTCAACGCATCAGGGGCAACGGGTGGTGGCAGTACGGATGTTGGTGATGTGTCGTGGGTGGTGCCGGTGACGGGGTTCAGTACGTCGTGTTGGGTGCCTGGAACGCCCGGGCATTCGTGGCAAGCGGTTGCGTGTGGCGGCACGACGATCGGCAAGAAGGGGATGAATTTGGCGGCTCGCACGCTGGCCGCGACCGCGTGGGATTTGTTCACCGATCCGCAGTTGGTGAAGGCCGCGAAAGTCGAACATGTGAAGCGTTTGGCTGGCAAGAAGTATGCAGCGATGTTGGAGAAGGATCAACCGCCCCCCCTGGACTACCGCACCCCCGGCAAGAGCACGACCAAGGAGTGAATCATCCGACTCCAGAAGCATCAAGCACGGTTCCCGAATGGGGGTGTGCTTGTTAGTTGTAGGTCAGGCTTTCGAGCCTGACTTCGGAGACCCCGTAGCCCGAAGAGTCAGGCTCGAAAGCCTGACCTCCAACTAAATCGATGACAAGCACGTTCCAGGGTCATTCCGTGTTTCACACTGGCAGCGTTGAGCAACCCAGCCTGCTAACGCAGGCGGTTCAACAAAGCCGTGGTTTTCAGTCGAACCGCCTGCGTTAGCAGGCCGGGTACTTTCACAACACAAAACGCAATGTGAAATACGGAATGGCCCTGAAGCTCGCTCCACGAGCGAAAGTGATTGCTTCACTTCTCCCCGCTCACCGGTTAGACTGAATTCCTGCCCGTTTCTTGTCGGTTCTTCCCCGCCTGCGTCGAGGTTCCCGCTGATGCTGTCACTTCTCTCCCGGTGTGTGCCGGTTGTCGCTCTTGTTGCTTTGCTCTCGGTCGATCGTGCTGCACCAGGTTCGCCACAAGCCAAGGTCGATCCTGACCACGTTGCGAAGATGGCCAAGGGCACGGAACTGTTCAAGACATCCGTGCGTGGCATCCTTCAATCGAAATGTGTGAAGTGTCACAGCGGCGACCGCATCGAAGGTGAACTCGACATGGGTACCCGCGAGGCGTTGCTCAAGGGTGGCGGTCGCGGGCCTGGCATGGTTCCCGGCGACTCGAAGAAGAGCCTGCTTTGGCAGATGACGGCTCACATCAAAGAGCCGCACATGCCGCACGAACGGCCGAAACTGCCAGACGCGGACATCGCCAAGATCGCCGAGTGGATCGACCTTGGGGCACCATACGACAAGCCGTTCGTGGAGAAGGACAACGCCTGGACCAAGAAGGTCATCGCGCCTGAACTCAAAAAGCACTGGGCGTATCAGCCGTTGGCACAGGTGAAGCCGCCGGCCGCCGGCCATCCAGTCGATGGGTTCTTGCAGGCGAAGCTCGACGCGGCGAAGCTCAAGCAGAACCCGCCCGCCGACAAGAGAACGCTGCTTCGCCGGGTGTATCTCGATCTCATTGGCTTGTCGCCGACGCCTGAACAACTCGACGCATTCCTGAAAGATGAGTCGCCAGAGGCGTTCGACAAGGTGGTCGATTCGCTGCTCGGCTCGCAGCACTTCGGCGAGAAGTGGGCACGTCACTGGCTCGACCTCGTGCGGTTCGCCGAGAGCCACGGCTTCGAGCACGACTACGACCGAGCCACGGCATACCACTACCGCGATTTCGTCATCAAAGCGTTGAATCAGGATTTGCCGTTCGACACGTTCGTGAAGTGGCAGATCGCCGGCGACGAACTCGCACCGACCAATCCGCTCGCGATGATGGCGACGGGTTATCTCGCGGCCGGCGTTCACAGCACACAGATCACGAAGAACGAAGTTGAGAAGCACCGCTACGACGAACTTGACGACATCGTCGGCAACATCGGCACGACCTTCCTGGGGCTGACGATCGGGTGTGCCCGCTGTCACGATCACAAGTTCGACGCATTTCCTGCACGCGACTACTACCGGATGCTGTCGGCGTTCACGACGGTCGTGCGAACCGAGGTGGAACTCGATCTCGACACGGCAGGTTATGCGAAGTTGAAGACAGCGTTCGATGCGGAGCACGTCACGTTCACGGATGCGGTTGCGAAGTACGAGAAGGAACAGCTTCCGAGCAAATTCGCCGCGTGGGAGAAGGCACGCGGTGACAAGCCGTTGTCACTCGACTGGATTTCTCTGGCACCGTGGTCGCTGAAATCAGCAGGCGGCGCCACACTCAAGATCCAGCCTGATAGCAGTATTCTCGTGAGTGGTAAGAACCCCACGACCGAGACCCTTACGTTTCAGTTCAACACGGACGCGGAAGGCATTCGCTCGCTCCGACTCGAAGCCCTGGCGGACCCATCGTTGGTGAAAGGTGGACCGGGGCGTGCCACGAATGGCAACTTCGCTCTGTCGGACATTCGCGTCACGGTTCAGCCCAAGATCCCAAAAGAATCCAGTGGCCCCGTGGCGGTGAAACTCACGAATCCGCGAGCGACGGTCGAGCAGAAGGGCTTGCCGATTGCAGCGACCATTGACGACAACCCGACCTCGGCGTGGGCCATCGACCCGCAGTTCGGCAAGGACCAAGCTGCTGCTTTCACCTTCGAGAAACCTGTGGGTTTCCCTGGCGGCACAACGATCACGGTGACGCTGGCGTTCAACAACAACACGGGGCATGGCATGGGTCGGCCGCGTGTGTCGCTTTCGACCGTGGAGAAGCCTGAACTTGGTGCCTCGCCCGTTTCGGAAGTCGTGCGAACAGCGCTTTCCACACCCGCCGATAAACGCACGCCGGAGCAACTTGCCGCCGCGGTGAAGTGGTTCGCCCCGCAAGATGCGGAGTTCGCGAAACTCCGCAAGGCCGAGCAAGACCACCTCGCACGCGCACCGAAACCGAACCGCTTCAAGGCACTGGTTTCGAGCGAAGGATTGCCGGCGATCAAGCTGCACACGCAAGGGGCTGACTTTCTGAACGAGACGCACTTCCTGCGTCGCGGCGACCCCGCACAGAAGGAAGGCGTCGCGCCGGTGTCGTTCCTGCAAGTGTTGATGCCGGATGCCGAGGCACAGACCAAATGGCTCAAACCCGTCCCCGCTGGCAGTCGCACCAGTTTCAAGCGTGCCGCTGTCGCTGACTGGATGACCGACGCGAACGGCGGGGCCGGGCATCTCGTGGCACGTGTCATCGTGAATCGTCTGTGGCAGCAGCACTTTGGCCGAGGGATCGTCGGTACGCCGAGCGACTTCGGCATCCGTGGCGAACCGCCGACGCATCCGGAACTGCTCGACTACCTCGCGACGGAGTTGATCCGCAACGGCTGGAAGCTGAAGCCGATTCACAAGTTGATGGTGTCATCGGCGGCGTACAAACTGAGTTCGACCCGCGACGAGGCGAAGATCAAGGCCGATCAGGAGAACAAGCTCGTCTGGCGTCAACCGGTGCGGCGGTTGAGTGCAGAAGTGATTCGCGATTCGATCCTGGCGGTCGGCGGCAAACTGAACACGACCATGTATGGCCCTGGGCATCTCAGCGAGGAAAGCCCACGACGCAGCATCTACTTCACGATGAAGAGGAGCAAACTGATCCCGGCGCTCGTGGTCTTCGACGCACCGGATGGCACGACAGGCGTGGGCGACCGCCCGAGCACGACGATTGCTCCGCAGGCGCTTCACCTGATGAACAATCCGCACGTTCGCGGCGCTGCTCACGGCTTCGCCCGCAGAGTGCTAACCGATGCGAAGATCACGGATGATGAGGCGGTGAAGTTGGCGTACAAGATGGCGTTGTGTCGTGAGCCAAACGCTGAGGAGTTGGCGGATGCGTTGCCGTTCATCAAGGGCAAGAGCGGTGCGGATCGCGAAACCGCAATGGCCGATTTCTGTCAGGTTTTGTTCTGCCTGAACGAGTTCCTGTATGCGGAATAGCGAGATGTGAAGCGGTCGCCCCATCGGGGCGACGCACGACGGCGGACCCGTTGGGTCCGCCGCTAAACGAATCGGTTGTTACACCTTCCCTTTGAAGAACACCGCACCCATCGGCGGCAGGTTCAGCAGCACCGAATACTTCTGGTTGTGGAACGGCACAAACTCCGCATACGCTCCGCCGCCGTTGCCGACGTTGCTGCCACCATAATTGCCCGAGTCGGTGTTCAGCACTTCCGTCCAGAAGCCTGGGCCTGGGACGCCAACGCGATACCCGAGCCGTGGCACTGGCGTCATGTTGAACACCACGAGAACCACGTCTTCGGTTTTGCCCTTCCGCATGAAGCTCAACACGCTGTTCGCTGCGTCGAGGCAATCGACCCACTCCAGGCCACCGGGTTGATTGTCGAGTTGGTGCATCGCGGGTTCAGCCGCGTAGAACTTGTTCAGATCGCGAACCAGCGATTGCACGCCCTTGTGCGGAGCGTGCTTGAGTTGGTGCCAGTCCAGGCTCGTATCGTGTCGCCATTCCTGCCGCTGGGCAATCTCACAGCCCATGAACAGCAGCTTCTTGCCGGTCATCGCCCACTGATACGCGAACAGCATTCGCAAGCCCGCGAACTTCTGCCATTCGTCGCCAGCCATTTTGTCCCACAGCGGCCCCTTGCCGTGAACGACTTCATCGTGCGACAACGGCAGCACGAAGTTCTCGTTGTAAGCGTACAGCATCCGGAACGTGAGGTCGTTCTGGTGGTACTTGCGATGCACGGGATCGTACTGGCAGTATCGCAGCGTGTCGTGCATCCAGCCCATGTCCCACTTGTAGCCGAAGCCCAACCCGCCCACATACGTCGGTCGCGATACCATTGCCCACGCCGTCGATTCCTCGGCATACGTCTGCACGTCCGGGAAGTGGCGATACACTTCCTCGTTGAAGCGACGGAGGAACGAGATCGCGTCGATGTTCTCCTTGCCGCCGTACTGGTTTGGTACCCACTCGCCGTCTTTGCGGGAGTAATCCAGGTACAGCATCGACGCCACCGCATCCACGCGAATGCCGTCGATGTGGTATTTGTCGAGCCAGAACAGTGCCGACGACAGCAGGAAGCTCCGCACTTCGTGTCGGCTGTAGTTGAAGACGAAGCTACCCCAGTCCGGGTGGAATCCCTGTCGGCTGTCGGAGTGTTCGTAGAGGTGCGTGCCGTCGAAGTTCGAGAGTGCCCACGCATCGGTGGCGAAGTGGCTCGGCACCCAGTCGAGAATGACGCCGACGCCCGCTTGGTGCAGGACATCCACGAGGTACATCAGGTCTTGCGGGGTGCCGTAGCGACTTGTCGCGGCGAAGTAGCCGGTGGTCTGGTAGCCCCACGACGCGAAGAACGGGTGTTCCGTGATCGGCAGCAGTTCGACGTGCGTGAACCCCATGTCCTTGCAGTACGCCGCGAGCTTCGGGCCAACTTCGCGGTAGTTCAGCGAGTGATACGGCGGGTCGGCTTGCCGCATCCACGAGCCGAGGTGCACTTCGTAAATGCTCACGGGCTTGTCTTGTGCAGATTTCTCTCTGCGAGTCTTCATCCACTCGCCGTCGTTCCAGGTGTAGCTCATGTCCCAGGTGACGGCGGCAGCCTTCGGCGGAATCTCGCAGGTGAACGCAAACGGGTCGGTCTTCTCAGCCGTGAAGCCACCCGGAGCGGCAACGTGGTACTTGTAGCAGACGCCCGCTTTTGTTCCCGGAATGAAACCGGCCCACACGCCGCTCGTGCCGACTTGATGAAGCGGATTCTTACCCTTGTCCCACGAGTTGAAGTCGCCCACGACCGAAACGTAATCCGCGTTCGGTGCCCACACTGCGAAGTGATAGCCCGCCACGCCGCCGCTGGTTGTCGGGTGTGCCCCGAACTTGTCATAGAGCCTGAGGTGACTGCCTTCGTTGAACAGGTAGAGGTCTTGTGGCCCGAACCAGGGTTTATCGGGTGCGATGGTCCCGGACGGAGCTGCCTCTGCTCCAAATGGGAGAAATTTTGGTGCTGGTGTTTCGGGTTGGCTCATATTGACGGCTCGGACGCAGCAGGTACGCGACGGGAGACAGCTAAGGTTGAAGTATCGGAAATGCCTCCCAAACGCCAGCTAATGCACCCGTATCCCGCGCACAGCTCGGCCACGGAGGCGGTATAACGAAGTCTACGCTTGATTCCGGACGACACGCACACCCACCCCCGGAATCATGTCACCTGTCCGGAAGAATGAATATCAGATCATAGGATACGACGCTTTCGGCCGCCTATCTCGATCGTCAGAAATGCTTTGCGGCACACATCGACAATCTCGATGAACATACAGACACATTTTCGCATCTCCGGAACCATCACGGATGATTCCGGAATCGCCTGACTACGCCGAAATCGCGGCGCCATGAACCAGCCCTTCCCAGGTTTCTTCCAGCACGCGGCGAGTATTCGCAGGCGGTCCAGATTCGGAATAGCTCACTCGGGCGTAAACCTTCGCGAACTTGGCGAACGGCTCGCTCAGATCGGGGAACGTCTCACTGAGGCGAAGTATAAACTCCAATGGCGTCTCGGCGGGTTCGCGGCCCGAATCGTGATCGTATGACCATGATTCCAGCGCGAGAAACGTGTATGCCGTCAGCTCAGCAGGATCGCGACCATCAGCGGAACCATCGGCGAACGGATTCGAGAATTCCGTGAATGGCGGCGGTCGCACCGGTTTTGGCGGTTCATCACCCCCTCGCTTGCTCTCGGGGTTCGCCTTACGAAACAGATTCGCCCACCAGCCCTGAATCGCTTCCAGAAGGCGCTGTGCCCAGTTTGTGAACGGCGCAAGATACCGCAACGCGACCAGCACAAGCGCGATCACCACCAGCACAGCGACAATCGCGAATACGACCCACTTCAACGTGCTCGTGAGCTTCTGCACGGCCTCGGCGAGTCGCGTCTGCGCTTCCGATGTTCCCCGCGAACCGTCGCTGTTGGAATCGGAATCGTCGCCTTTCCGATTGTCATCGCTGGCGCTCCCCTTCGTGTCGCGGCTACGCGAATCATCCGATTTGCCAGCTTTTTCGCCACCGCTGCCCGATTTGCCCTCCTTGCCGTCGCCGTCATTGCCGTCGGTGCCTTGTCCGTCGCCTTTCTCGCCCCTGCTGCCGCCGGACTCGCCGTTCTTGCCGCTCGCTTTGCCGTCGCCGGCCTTCGTTTGGTTGCCGTCGGTGCCTTCGCCCTTGCCTGATCCGTCGCGGCGCATGGCGTACTTCGAGGCGTCACGATCCGACTTACCGGCACGTTGGATGCCGAACCACGGCACTTCAGAATGCGGTCGCGGTAAGAACGCTCCGATCACGAGGAACACCACGATGAACGCCGCCCCAAGGCTGAGCCAGCCGCCCGCGAGTGTCATGGGAATCTTCGCCTTGCGTTGTCGCAAGTATCGCCGCAAACCGAGCAGGCTAGTCGTCACGAGCAACGCGAGAGCGCTGCCGACGTACACGACCATTTGCAGGAATGTCGTCTGTCGCCGACCCGCATCTTCGGGGCTGATGAGCGATTGCCCCATTGCGAAGAGAGGCAATGCCGCGAGCGCGAAGTAGATCACCCACACGCCGGGAGTGTGCGGCGCAGCTCGGCGAGCTTCGCGGTGCTTCTGGTAACGCTCGATCCAATCCCACAGTTTCGTGTCGTACTTGGAGCGTTTCTTTTTCTTCTTGGGCTTCGCCGGTTCACCACCGGACTGACGTCCGGGGCTCGCCTCAGAATTTGAATCCAACCCCGCAGCCGACAGCAACCCACGGCCTGCACCTTTTTGTTTCTCGTCGATGTGTGTGCAATCGCGAGTCAACTTGTGGGCACTCCACCAGATCAACCCCATGAGGCCAAGGTTGACGAGCCAGCCGAACGATTTCAGCCAACCGCTCGGATACTCGACATACGACAGCAATGCGAGATAGGTGGCCCCGCCGAGGAACGCACCGTATAGCGATGCCCGGCTCGCGTCGGTTTCGATCGCAATGCGTGCGATCAGCACCGCCCCGGCGACGAAGAAGAACAGCGTGTACAGCAGCCGGCCGGAATACTTCCCCTCGTACAGCACTTCGACGAGGAAGAACACGAGGCTGCCGACCATGAGCATGACGAGCACGGGGCTGAGTGCGGTCACGATGTAATCGGTGGCGGTCGGCGGTTCGCGTTCGGTGGCCATGTGAAACCATTGTCGCAGTGCCGCGACTCGATGGGGAGCGAGTTCCCGACACGATATGACGTTTGTGGTGAGTTGCGGTTTCGAGAGTTGCACCTTGAAGCGCTGCCCCTTCTGGAACAAGATAAACTCGTCCCGCTTGTTGTTCCCGCCTTCGCGAGCCTGCCACATGCGCATCTCCGCCTTCGCGTTGCTCCTTCTCGTGTCGTTCGCCAACGCTGCCACCGCCGACGAACCCGTGAACAACGAGTTCTTCGAGAAGAACGTGCGGCCGATCCTCGTCGCGAACTGCGTCGAGTGCCACGGCCCCAAGAAAGACAAAGGCGGTCTGCGGCTCGACTCGAAAGCTGGCTTCACCAAAGGCGGCGACACCGGCGCACTCGTGAAGGCCGGCGAGCCCGACAAAAGTCTGATCGTGCAGGTGATCCGCTACGACGGCGACATCAAGATGCCCGCGAAGGGCAAGATGGCAGATGCCGACATCGCGACGATTACCGCCTGGGTGAAAGGCGGTGCCCCGTGGCCCGACGATATGGCCATCGGCCCGAAGAACGGCGAAGCGTTCGACCTGCACGCTCGCGCGAAAACACACTGGTCGTTCCAGCCGATCACACGGCCCAAGGTGCCGGAAGTCCGCAACCCGCGATCGCCGATCCGCAATCCCATCGACGCCTTCCTCCTCGCGAAACTCAGTGACAACGGGTTGTCATTCGCGCCGCAGGCCGACAAGCGAACGCTTTTGCGTCGCGTGTACTTCGACCTCATCGGCCTGCCGCCATCGCCTGAGGAAACGGAAGCGTTCCTGAAAGACACGTCGCCCGAAGCGTTCGAGAAGGTCGTTGAGAAGTTGCTTGCCAGTCCGCAGTACGGCGAACGCTGGGCACGTCACTGGCTCGACCTTGCACGCTACGCCGAGACTCACGGCCACGAGTTCGACTTCGAGATTCCCGAAGCCTGGCGTTACCGCGATTACGTTGTTCGCGCCTTGAACGCAGACGTGCCGTTCGACAAGTTCCTGACGGAACACATCGCGGGCGATCTGCTCGCACAACCGCGACGCGGCAAGGATGGCATCAACGAATCGCTGCTGGCAACGGCCTTCTGGTGGCTCGGCGAAGCGAAGCATTCGCCAGTGGATTCGCGAGCCGAACACGCCGACCGCATTGACAATCAGATCGACGTGTTCGGCAAGACCGTGCTCGGCCTGACGATCTCGTGCGCTCGCTGTCACGATCACAAGTTCGACCCGATCGCCACGAAGGATTACTACTCGCTGTTCAGCATCCTCGCGAGTTCCCGCATGAACCGCGCCGACATCGAGGATCCCACCCCGACCGTGAAGTTGCTCGACGAATTGCTGCAACTGCGGAAAGACTTGGTGGCGTTGATCCCGGCTGGGCCACCGATCAATGGCGGTGTTGCGCCTGTCCGTCCCATGACTTCACCGCAAGCGGAAGCGTGGCGAGCGAAATCCACGCCATTCGAGAAGTTCGGCGACAACTGGCGCACTCGCTGGGATGCGTCGGGCCTTGCGTTCCGACCCGGTGTGACCGACGAGTTCCCGAACTCAGGCGCACTCGTTCGCAAACTGCCGGGGGCGGTGCGGTCCCCAACGTTCAACATCGACAAACCGTTCTTCGCAATCCGTGTCGCGGGCAAAGACGCAAAAGCTCGCCTCGTGCTGAACGGTCTGCAACTCATCCAGAACCCGATCTATGGCGGCCTCGCACAGTCCGTCAATCACGGTGACGAACTGCGTTGGATGGTACTCGATCTTCGCATGTGGAAGGGACAGACCGCGTATCTCGAACTCCTCGATGACGGCCCGGGCTACGTCGCGATTTCGGAGGCGTGGTTCGCGGATAGCCCGCCGCCGGCCGATGTGCCGATGCGTGTGCAGTTGTCCGATCTGCCTGCGGTCGATCATCCGGACGGGAAGAAACTCGTCGCTCGCATCAAGGAAATCGAGGCGAAGATTCCCGATGCACACCGTGCCTTGTCGATGCGGGACGGCAACGGCATCACCGAGCGTGTGTTCATCCGTGGCAGTCACAAGACGCCGGGCGTGGAGGCACCGCGAGCGTTCCTCGAAGCGTTTGGCAATAAACCGTTCGCGGGCAGTGGCAGCGGGAGACTCGAACTCGCGAAGGCGGTCACCGACCCGTCGAATCCGTTGGTTGCGCGAGTGATCGTGAACCGCCTGTGGAAGCATCACTTCGCCGAGGGCCTCGTGCGTTCCCCCGACGACTTCGGCAAGCAGGGCCAGTTGCCGTCGCACCCGGAGTTGCTGGATTGGCTCGCAAGCGAGATGGTTAGTGATGGGTGGTCGTTCAAGCATATGCACCGGCTCATGGTGCTGACGAGCGCGTATCAGCAAGCGAGCCGGGCAACGCCTGAGCAAGCGGCGAAGGCCGTCACTGCTGACCCGCTGAACAAGTTGCTTCACCAGCAGAACGTGCGTCGGCTCGAAGCAGAAGCCATTCGCGACACGATCCTCTGCGTCTCCGGTCGGCTCGACCCCAAGATGGAAGGGCCGGGCGTGCTGCCATACCTGACGGAACACCAAGTGGGTCGTGGGAAGCCTGCGTCGGGGCCGCTCGATGGCAACGGCCGACGAAGCATCTACCTTGCGGTGCGTCGCAACTTCCTGAATCCGATGTTCCAGGCGTTCGATTACCCGACGCCGTTCACGTCGATTGGTCGGCGAACGGTGTCGAACGTGCCCGCCCAGGCGCTGGTGATGATGAACAATCCGTTCGTGATTCAGCAGGCCGAGCTGTGGGCGAAGCGTGTGCTGGCGACTCCTGCTCGCACGCCGGAACAGCGAGTGGGAAGCATGTACGAAACGGCGTTTGGCCGCCCGCCGACGAAGGCCGAGTTGACCGCCGCGACCGAGTTCGTGGCGGAGCAAGTGAAGGAACACGGCAAGCCGAACGAGTTGAAGGCGTGGACCGATCTGGCGCACGTCCTGTTCAACGCGAAGGAGTTCATCTTCGTGGAGTGACGGGATCGGCCATGCGGAGGGCTTCTTCGAGTTCCTTCGGGTCGAACTGGCGAACCGATGCGTCGAGCATGAGGAACTGAGCGGGCTTCCCATTCGGGCCGCCGAAACCCTGTGGATGGCCCGTCGTGCCGAATCGTGGATCGCGGGCGTTCAGCGGATCGCCCCACGCTCGGAAGTTCCCCGACACTTCGCCAGCCAGAATCGTGTTCGACGTGCCCTTCAGAAAGCTCTCCAGCGTTCGCGGCGTGTCCCCGAACACGACGTGAACATTTGGTGCGTAGTGGCTCACAGCGTAGCCGTTTACCGGTTCCCAGGGATGACTCGGGTGCAGAAACGGCTTGATGATTGCACGCATCGGTTCGGCGTTGCGTGGATCGTTCCACGGCTTCTTGAGGTCGATCTGCGAGTAAACGTTGTTCTGCTCCAGGAACGGGAGCAACTGCGTTTGCCACGAGTGCATCGCGCGACCGTTGGCGTCGAACTGTACTTGCGGCAAGGTTAAGAAGCTGTCGTGGTAGCCGTGCGTCGCGAGGCCCATCTGCTTGAGGTTGTTGGCGGATGTCCTCCGAGGCGCAGCCTCCCAACTGCTTCGGACCAGTGACTCCGGTGAACGCACGATCCAACTCGTCTGATGAATCATGCCGATGAAGGCGATACCGGCCGTGAACATCAGCACGACCAACCCGACGAGCAACGCGGTCCACTTCCAACGCCAGTGTCGCGGCTCGGTCGAGGACGCCGCGTAAAGCCACTTCAGGAACTTGTGTGAGCCGAGCGTGAACCCGACGAGGCACACGATAGCCGTGCCGACCACCCACGGATCAGGGCTCAGTTGCGGCACCACTCGCTTCAGATACCACGGCCACCCGAAGCCCACGATGACCGGAACCTGGACGATTGCTTCAATTCCGGCACAGATGAGGAAGCACACAATCAACGGGAGCGACACCAAGGCGAGCACCGTCCCACAACCACGCGAAACCGGCTCCTTCGGGAGTTCCGTTGCGGGTTCAGCGGGAGGTGGATCGAAATCGTTCCATCCAAGACGCATCGATCGCTCTCCGATTAATAATCAACGATCCGGGTGAGGGCTAAAACTCAGGCGATTCGCGATACCTCCGCTCCAAGTCGGCCATGAGTATTGGCCGTTGCTTCTTGGATCGTGCCTTCTTCATAATCTTGCGTCGTTTCATGGCCTCTTGCTGGGACTGTGGCACTTGTGCGTTCCGGTACGGCAGCAGGTCTTCCACTGTAAACGGACTCGGGTGCGTGATGTGGGCATCCAACGCATGCACCAGCGTCGGACCCTCTTGCACGATCCTTACTCCTGCATGACGACGACCGTGAATTCGACGTTCGCCGATATCTTCCAGCCATCAAGCGTCTTCCCGTCGAAGATGCTTACGAAGCCGGTGTCGTCGAACTTCTCGGGTTTCGGCAAGTCGGCATTCGGGGCAGCGGTTGCCGCGAACACGGCAAGGCACCCGGTGAGAATCACGGCAAACGGTCGCATGGAGAGTCCTCATTGTGTGAAAGAAGCGCAGGCCAGTATCGGGCTGATGCAGGGAGTTGTCCAGTTTGCAGAAACAGGAAGTTCGCGCGAACCTGCCGTATTTCTGTGGCGTCCTTTCCACGTCAATCGCTGACCGACCGGCAAGGCTTACACGCACCCTTTTTGCAAAAGAGGCTTCGGTCCTCACAGGCCGAAACTGCAACCATAGCCTTGCAAACTTGCAGCGGTTGACATTCTTTTAAGCCTGGGGCAACCCAGGCTTTTTTCTTGGAGGCGAGCCATATCCGAGGTTGTTGCTGTGAACGATCCCCCACATCCCGTTTTGCTGAACACCTGGAAACACCACGCCGGTTGGATTCGCTGGCGCATCGATCAGGCGGTCGCGGGTGGTAGTGCGGGCGTAGATTCTCTCGTCTCCGAAATGGCGGTCGTCGGGGCACGGCTCATGGACCTTTACACCGGGTCGTTTACGCCAGCGGAAATTGGGGAGCATGTCGTCACGCAACTTCGCACCGCTGATCGGTTGTCATTCGAGCCGTTGTCGGCCTGGCTGCAAGCGCAGGGCGAATACTCGATGATCGAGTTGCCCGACGGCGCAAAATGGACCATCCGACTTGGGCCGGCGGACGGGCGATATCTGCATTTACATCCGGGGCGGTGGGTGCCGAACACGATTCGCGTGCAGGCGAACACATTGAAGAGCGCCGTGATGGCTCACGCACATGCTCTGCTCGTGGGTGGCGATCCGACCGACATCGCCATCGTGAACGAAGCCCGGCGACGCTATCTCGGGATGCTTCCGATGCGTGAACTGACCGGCGACGGCGGCCTCGGAGCAGTCATCGCCGTTCTTAACGGATAAAGGCAAGAAGAGTATTCACCGCAGTGGGCGCGGGGGGCGCAGAGAGACCATCAAGAGCGAGAGAATACAGGGTTTCTGACACTCCTCTTATCTTTGCCTTTTGCCTTTCTCCGCGCCCTCTGCGCCCTCTGCGGTGAATACTCTTCTTGCCTTTCTCTCTGTTCTCTTCTCCCCGCTCCCGATACTCCGAAAGGAAGCCGAATTGCCGTCACGAGGACACGCATGTCGATTCCCACCATCACCCGTTCTTCGGGCATCTTGCTTCACCCGACTAGCTTGCCGGGGCAGTTCGGGGTCGGTGACCTCGGACCCATCGCGTATCGGTGGGTCGAAACGCTTGCCGCGATGAAGCAAACTTGGTGGCAGATTCTTCCGCTTGGCCCAACCGGTGCAGGCGATTCGCCATATCAGTCGTTCTCGGCGTTCGCGGGTGCCATCAAGCTCCTCAGCCCCGATCTGCTCGAACGCGATGGCCTCGTGAACTCATCGTTCTGGGCTGGCAAAAGCTTCCCCGACCACGAAGTCGATTACGGTCTTGCGAACCCGTTCAAGACAGCGTTGTTGCACGAAGTGTGGGGAAACTTCCGCGCTGGCAAAGCGGCAAACTTGAAGGCCGCGTTCGAAGAGTACATGGTGATTGAGGCGTCGTGGCTCAACGACTTCGCCTTGTACACCGCGATCCGCGATTCCCTCGGCGGACTGGCGTTGCCCGACTGGCCGAAGGATCTGCTGCATCGCAAGCCCACAGCGCTCGCAGCCATCGGCAAGGAACTCGCGAACGAAGTGTTGATGCACAAGTTCGGGCAGTTCCTGTTCGATCGCCAGTGGACGCAGCTCCGTGCGTTCGCGGCGGCACGCGGCGTCAAGATTCTCGGCGACGCTCCGATCTTCGTGGCTCCGGACTCGGCCGACGTGTGGGCGAATCACGATCAATTCTTGCTCGATGCAGAACTGAACCCGACGGTCGTTGCAGGGGTACCGCCGGATTACTTCGCCGCAGACGGCCAGCACTGGGGCAACCCCATCTACGACTGGACCCGCATGGAGAAGACGGGCTACTCGTGGTGGATCGAACGCCTCAAACGGCAACTGAAGCAGGTGGACATCATTCGCCTGGATCACTTCCGCGGGTTCGCTCAGGCGTGGCACATTCCCGCGGCTGAGAAGACGGCCCGCAAGGGGAAGTGGGTGGATGGCCCCGGCATGAAGCTGTTCACGAAACTTCGCACGGCGCTCGGCGGGTTACCGCTCATCGCGGAAGACCTCGGCCTCATCACGCCCGATGTGATCGCGCTGCGTGATGGTCTCGGCTTGCCTGGAATGCGTGTGTTGCAGTTCGCGTTGAACGGCCCGCAGGACATTCACTGGCCGCACAATTACGTTCCGAACAGCGCGTGCTACACGGGCACACACGACAACGAAACCGTGAACGGCTGGTTCACCAGCCTTCAGGAACAGGACAAGCGATACCTCGGCATGACGCTCGGCCACTACATCAACGACGCGGCGTGGGAATTGATTCGCCTTGCGTGGGCGTCGGTGGCATCGGTGGCGGTGGCTCCATTGCAGGATGTGTTGAGCTTGGGGAACGAGGCACGCATGAACAAGCCCGGCATCGCAGAGGGCAACTGGCGTTGGCGGTTCCGGCTCGATCAGTTCAAGCCGGAGGTGATCGACCGCCTCCGCGAAATGACGCACTTGTACAATCGCATTCCGACCGAGGTGGTGAAAGAAACGGGCCCGAAGACCGCCGCAGGTTGATTCTTCTGCCGTCTCACGGAATAAAGTGATGGCAATTTGATCCTACTGGTAGCCTCCAATTTGCGACGCTTCGCACTTGCGAGCGTCCATGTGCCGGCTTCCCAGGCAGGAGTCACCGTTATGCGTTCACATCTCGCGACCTGTGCAATCATTCTCGGCTTCGCATTTCTGACGGGATGTGGAGGCGCACGTTCGCCCGAGGCGGCCGATTTCAAACCGGCCGCAAAGGAAGGCGGCCAGGACGCAGCCCCAGCAGGCAAAGCTCAGGCGGCCGGCGATGTGGCCAAGCCCATCCCGACTCCAGCAGAGCGAAAGATCATTTACACCGGCACGCTGGATATCGTCGTCACGAACATGGACGAAGTTCTTCCGCAAGTCGAGAAGCTCGTTGCGGCACAAAAGGGCTACGTTGCGAAGTCTGAAGTGAAAGAGGACACGGGTCGGCGACGCACGGCGACATTCTCCCTGCGGATTCCCGTCGATAGCTTCCAGGGAGCACGTGAAGGGTTAATCGCGCTCGGCACTGCAGAACGCAACGCGGTTGATTCGCAAGACGTCACTGATGAGTTCGCGGATGTGCAAGGCTGGATTAAAAACTACAAGGAAGAGGAAGACAAGCTCAACGTGCTCATGAGGGAGAAACGCAAGGATGAAAAGTTAGAGGACATCCTCAAGTTGAGCAAGCGGATTGAGGAAGTGCGTCGCGACATCGATCAGATGCAGGGTCGGCTCAACCGACTGGTGAATCGGACCGAACTCGCCACGATCAACCTGACCCTGCGAGAGGTCAAGGACTACAAGCCGCCGACCTCGCCGACGTTCGGCAACCGCATCAGTTCGACGTTCGCGGAATCGTGGGACTCGCTCCTCCAGTTCGGTCAATGGGTGGTTCTCACTGTTGTGGCACTGACGCCGTGGTTGGTGGTGCTGGTGCCCCTGGGAATCGTCGGTGCATTTGGAGTGCGAAGAACCACGCGGAGTTCGCGGACCTCAACGCGGCCAACTCCACCGCCAGCGGGTTCAACCGCATCGTCGTCGTGAATTTCGAGTGAGTGACATCGCGGTGTCACTCACTTCCCGTATTCATCTTTCCACTCCTCGTACCACGCCATCTGAATCGCTTCGAGCAACTTCTCGTTCGACTCGTTGGGCTTGCCGGTGAAGCCCTCCAGATTCAGAACGTGCTTGTGCAAGTCCGTGAAGCGGACCGTCAGCGGGTCGATCGTGTCGAACTGATCGAACAGTGCTTCGCCCACTTCGCGTGCATCGTACCAGGTCATTTCGGCCTCCAAAGCCCGCACCCTTGCGGTCGCGGCTCTCGTCGTCAGTGGGCGAGCCGCGACCGCAAGGGAGCGGGTTACAGTTTCGTTGCGTCCAACTTTTCGGGGTCCGCACCGCCGAGAGCCTGCTTCAGCACTTCGTTCATCAGCAAATGTGCCAGCGGATTCGTTGCAGCGCCGAAGGCGTCGATGGCGTGCTGGAGCCCTGCGAGATCGCTTACCCCGATGGCGGCCCGTAAATCGGTCGTCGCCGTCGCGATCTTCGCACGCTGTTCGGGTGTGAGCCGTTCGCCTGCGGTAGCCAGTGCCTTCTCGGTGTGGCGCATGTCGGTCGCGGCTTTGTTCCGCAATTCCACCATCCGACGTTCGGTGAAGTCCGCCTCGGCATTCTGGATGCTGTCGGTCACCAACTGATCGACCTCAGCCGGCGTCAGTCCATGTGCGGGCTGGATCGTCACGGTCGCAGCTGCGCCACTTCGCAACTCCTTCGCTGACACAGTCAGCATTCCGTCTTGATTCACCAGGAACGTGACATCGACCTGCGCGAACTGTGCGGGCATCGGCGGGATGCCACCGAGCTTGAACGTGCCCAGGAATCGGCAGTCTTTCGTGAGTTCGCGTTCGCCCTGATAGATGTTCAGCAAGATCGCGGTTTGCTTGTCGGCACCTGTCGTGTATCGCGATGTGTGACGAACCGGCACCGTGCTGTTGCGGTGAATCACTTTGTCCACGACGCCACCGAGCGTCTCGATGCCGAGCGACAGCGGCACCACATCGAGCAGCAGCATGTCACGGCGACCGCTCGTGAGGATATCCGCTTGCACGGCAGCGCCGAGCGCGACCACTTCGTCGGGGTTCAGGTCGGTGTGCGGCGTTCGTCCGAAGAACTCGGCCACACGCTTTCGCACATACGGAATGCGACTCGACCCGCCGACCAACACGACCTCATCGACCTGTGCGGGCGTCAGAGCAGCATCACGAAGTGCGGAACGGCAACGGTCGATGCTGCGGTCGATGTGTGGCTTGATGAGCGTTTCAAACTCGGCTCGCGTGAACACGCGGGTGAAGGCGTGCGACGGCAATTCGACACGCATCTCGGCAGACTCCGCTGATGTCAGCGCGATCTTGGTTCGCTCGGCAGCATCTCGCAGGTATTGCAGCAATTCCGCGTCGCGTGTCGTCAGATCGACACCCATTTCGCTCGCGGCCACTTGCATCAGGGCACGGTCGAAATCGTCACCGCCGAGGTACGTGTCGCCGTTGGTGGACAGTACCTTGAACACGCCTTCCGACAGTGCCAGCACGGAACAATCGAAGGTGCCGCCGCCGAGATCGTAGACCGCGATGGTGCCGCTGCCGCGTTTATCGAGACCGTAAGCGAGGGCGGCAGCCGTGGGTTCGTTCACGATTCGCAGCACATCCAGCCCGGCGATTCGGCCAGCGTCACGGGTCGCCTGCCGCTGCGAATCGTCGAAGTACGCGGGCACCGTGATGACGGCCTTCGTGGGGTTGCCGGCACGGGTACGCACTTCTCGCAGGATGAGCGCCGAGAGTTCTTCAGGCGTGTATTCGTGACCCGCGATCTTCACGCGGAGCACCTTGCGGCCGGTGTCCGTCTCGCGTTCGACTATCTGATGCGGAATCAGTTTCAGTTCGCGTTCGAGGTCGGCGAGCGTGCGGCCCATGAGCCGTTTGACGCTGAAGATGGTGTGTTCGGGGTCCGACAGTGCCCGTGCCTTCGCAGCAGACCCTACCAGCACCGAACCGTCATCGTGGAAGCTGATGCAACTCGGCACGAGGGCGACGCCGTTGTTATCGCGCACAACTTTCGGCCGGCCGTTCTCGACAAACGCAGCGAGGCTGAAGGTGGTGCCAAGGTCGATGCCAACTACCGCGGGGTTCGTCATGGTTCGTGTGTCAGAAGGAGTCGGGCGCTGCTGGTTCGTGTCTGCGGGTATTGTAGAAGAAGACACGGGGCTTCCGCCCTGTGCTACGAAAGACGGCCCTTCCAGGGCGAAGAGGGTGGTTGGTCTCGGTTTTCCGCCCCGGATGGGGCCGGCGTTTGTAGCACAGGGCGGAAGCCCTGTGTTTGCTTGTTCCGGCTATGTCCCGCAACCGGTCGCGTGTAAGCTGAAGCCTCGCACTCATCGCGCCGAGGTTATCATGCTTCGTGGGCTGTTCCCGATCCTGCTGTTCGCTGCGGTCCTCGCATTGGGATTCGCCTCGGCAACTCCACTTCCTGCGCAGCCGGCGACCTCGCCGTCATTCGCCAACGACATCAAGCCGCTGCTTGATGCGAAGTGCGTCCGTTGCCACGGCGAGAAGACCCGCAAAGGCGATCTCGACCTCAGCACGCCGGCAGGCATCGCACGCGGTGGCGAAACCGGACCGGTGATCGTGGCGGGTAAACCCGAAAAGAGTCCGCTGTTCGAGAAGGTTCACAAGGGCGAGATGCCCCCCGCCAAGAAGGACGCACTCGGCGAAAAGGAAGTGGCGTTGCTGAAGCAGTGGATCAGCGACGGTGCGAAGACCGGCAAGCCGGACGCGATCCCGACGCAACACGATGTCATTCCGATCATGTTGCGGCACTGCACGGTGTGTCACGGTCGCAATCACCAAGCGGCCGGGCTTGATCTTCGCACGCGTGCCAGCATGCTCAAAGGGGGAAAGTCTGGGCCGGGGTTCGTCTCCGGCAAGCCGTTTGAAAGCCTCATGATGAAGGGCATTCACAGCGGAGCGATGCCGCCGCCGGGTTTGCTCGTCGATGCGTGCGTGAAGCCCATCGAGAAGGCTGAGTTCGACACCCTCATGAAGTGGATCGCAGCCGGTGCTCCCGAAGTGGCCAGCGAACCCGATGTCGCCACGACGACGCCCGACACGCTCGTGACCGACAAAGACCGAGCGTTCTGGTCGTTTCAGTCGCCGAAGGCTGTGAAGCCACCGACCGTGAAGGATGCTAGCCGCGTTCGCAATGCGATTGATGCGTTCGTGCTGGAAAAGCTCGAGGCACGCGGGCTGTCGCTATCACCGGAAGCGGATCGCGCCACGCTCCTGCGGCGAGTCTCGTTCGACCTCACGGGTCTTCCACCAGAGCCAGCCGAGGTGAAGGCGTTTCTCGCAGATACCACGCCGACCGCTTACGAGAAAGCAGTCGATCGTTTGCTTGCGTCACCGAGATACGGGGAACGCTGGGGTCGCTTCTGGCTCGACCTCGCGGGCTACGCCGACTCCGAGGGCAAACGCGAGCAAGACCTGCCGCGACAGCACGCCTGGCGATATCGCGATTACGTCATCGAGGCGTTCAACACCGACAAGCCCTACGATCGCTTCCTGCGGGAACAGCTCGCTGGCGACGAACTCGTCGACTACGAAACCGCGCGCGAGATCACGCCCGAGATTTACGACAACCTCGTGGCCACCGGCTTCCTTCGCATGACGCCGGACGCAACCTGGGCGAACATCACCGGCTTCATCCCGGATCGCATCGAAGTCATCGCGGATGAGATCGACGTCGTCAGCACGGCGGTCATGGGCCTCACGATGAAGTGCGCTCGCTGTCACACGCACAAGTTCGACCCGATCCCGCACCGCGATTACTACCGCCTCGTCGCGGTCTTCAAGGGCGCACTCGACGAATACGATTGGCTCAAGCCCGAGATCAAGCCCGGCATCGGTCCGGTGAGTGTGGACACGATGCCAGGTCGGATGCTGCCGTTCGTGACGACCAAGGAACGCAAGGCTTGGGAGACCGTGAAAGCGAAGCAGCCCGAGCCGAAGATTCAGGCGTTGTGGGATCGCGGTGACCCGTCGCCGACGTATGTGTATCGTCGCGGCGATTTCAACAATCCGTCGCTGTTGGTCGGGCCGGGCGTGCCGTCCGTGCTGACCGACGGCAAGACTCCGTTCACGGTGACCCCACCGTGGCCGAACGCGAAGAAGACCGGCCGCCGACTTGCCTTCGCGAAGTGGGCAACTCAGCCAACCAACCCGCTGACCGCTCGCGTCGAAGTGAACCGAATCTGGAAGCATCATTTCGGAACGGGTATCGTCGCGTCGCTGGGCAACTTCGGCAAAACGGGCACGCCGCCGACGCACCCTGAACTGCTCGACTGGCTCGCGACTGAGTTCGTTCGCCTGAACTGGAGCCGCAAGGCGATTCACAAGCTGATCGTGACCAGTGCGACATACCGCCAGGGTTCCGCGACCACGCCGGAACTGGAGAAAGCCGACCCTGGCAATGCGCTGCTTTCACACATGCCGATGACGAGGCTCGATGCAGAATCGCTCTACGACACGCTGCTGCTCATCGCGGGGAAGCTCGACCCTCGCCGTGGCGGTCCCGCCGATACCGTGAAGGTTCGTCCGGATGGCCTCGTGACACCCGTGGGCACCGCGAAGGGCTGGCGACGGATCGTGTATGTGCAACAGACCCGCAAGCAGATCGCGACGCACCTTGAGACGTTCGACTTCCCGCAACTGAACCCGAACTGCATCGAGCGCCGCGTTTCGACTGTCGCCCCGCAGGCACTTCACCTGCTGAACAATGGCGTGGTCGAGCAACTCGCCGCCGACTTCGCCGCTCGCGTGCTGAAGGATGCTCCGTCAGCCGATACGCAGATCGAGTTGGTGTATTTGGTGGCGATGAGCCGCACGCCGACGACTGAGGAGCGGAAGCTCGGTCGTGCGGCGATAGCCGAGTTCGCGGACGCTTACGAGAAGCAATCGAAAGCTCCGGATCGTGCTGCTTCGCAGTTGAAGGCGCTGACAACGTATTGTCACGCGATCATGAACTCCGCCGCGTTCTTGTACGTCGATTGAAGGTCGGAGTCGTTTGGTATTCTGTGGAAGGGTACAAGTCTAGGGAGTTGCTGTGATGGCTGTCAGCGTTGCATCATTGGGTATCGACCAACTCACCGTTGCGGAACGGTTGGAACTGATCGAACAGATTTGGGATAGCCTGCCCGAACAGGTTGAACCGAGCGACATTCCAGAGTGGCACCGTGTGGAACTCGCTCATCGGCGAGCAGACGCCGAAGCCAAACCTGGCGTCGGCAAACCCTGGCGTGAAGTGCTGGACAAACTTGACGGTGGGTCATGAGCTTGCCCGTCATCCTGCGACCAGAGGCCGAGGCCGATGTCCTGGCAGCTCACGCGGCTCTGGAACAAGCGCAAACCGGGCTTGGTGCCCAATTCAGCCGACGCTTGCGTGACGTTCTCGAACGCATCGAGGCAATGCCCCAACTGTATGGCATTATCGCACAAGATGTGCGGGCCGCTCGCCTGCGGAAGTTCCGCTACATCGTGTACTACGTGATTATCTCGGAACGGGTTGAAGTGTTGGCTGTTCTGCACTCGTCACGCGATTCGTCGGCGTGGCAATCACGCGCTTGAATGGTAATTTATGGCTTTTCACTCTGCGTTCCCGAGTCGCCGCGATCTATTCCGCAGCGTGCCCGGTGGCATCTGCGGTGCGGCGCTCGCGTCGCTGCTCGATCGCGATGCCGCTGCGGCCACACCAAACGACCTCAAGCCGCGGATCGCGCACTTCCCGGCGAAGGCCAAATCCGTCATTCATCTGTTCATGAACGGCGGCCCGAGCCAGATGGATTTGTTCGACCCCAAGCCCACCCTCGACAAGCACCACGGCGAAGCCTACGCCGACAAACTCGCTGGCGAAATCGAGTTCATCTCGAACGCCGGCGCGATCATGCGAAGTCCGTTCAAGTTCGCACAGCACGGGCAGTGCGGCGCGTGGGTGTCGAACGTCATGCCGCACTTCTCTCAGGTCGTCGATGACGTCGCGTTCATCCGGTCGATGGTCACCACGAACATCACGCACGAACCCGCTGTGTACATGATCCAGTCCGGGAAGATCACGCCGGGCCGACCGACGCTCGGCTCGTGGGTGGTCTACGGTCTCGGCAGCGAGAACCAGAACTTGCCGGCGTATGTCGTCCTCGATGACCCGAAGGGGTTGCCCGTCAACGGCGTCGAGAACTGGCAGTCGGGGTTCTTGCCGCCGATGTTCCAGGGCACGCGGTTTCGCTCGACGGGGTCGCCGGTGCTGAACCTCAAACCGGACACGCCTCGCCCCGAACGCATCGCCACAGCGGAACGTGCCCTCATCTCACGGCTCGACGACCTGCATCGGCAGAACCACCCAGGCCAGCCGATTCTCGACGCCCGCATTGCCAGTTACGAACTCGCGGCACGCATGCAGATCGCCGCGAGCGATGCCCTCGACATCACGCATGAACCACTGAAACTTCAGGAGATGTACGGCATCGGTCGCGAGCCAACGGACTCATACGGGAGGCGTTGCCTGATCGCTCGCCGACTCGTGGAACGCGGCGTGCGTTTCGTGCAACTTTACATCAACGCCCACATTTGGGACACGCACAACAACATCGCCACGGAACTGAAATCGGCGTGTGACCGCACCGACAAGCCGATCATGGCACTGCTGCGTGACTTGAAGCAACGCGGCTTGCTCGACAGCACGCTCGTGGTGTGGGGTGGCGAGTTTGGTCGGTTGCCGATCTCGCAGTTGCCGCCGGACAAGGACGAGCGGAAGGCGGGTCGCGATCACAACAAGAATGCGTTCTGCACGTGGATGGCCGGTGGCGGCGTGAAGCCTGGCATCACTTACGGCTCAACCGACGACTTGGGGTTGAAGGTGGTCGAGAACCCGGTGAGTGTCCGCGACTGGCACGCGACGATCTTGCACTTGTTGGGGATGAGTCACGAGCAGTTGTTCATCGAGCAGAACGGCCTGAAGGAGAAGCTGACCGGCGTCGAGGAAGCCCACGTCGTGAAGGGGATATTGGCATGACGGAAGAGGAGTGGTTCACAGAGATCGAGCCAACTCGGATGTGGCCTGCGGTTCGAGCGAAAACTGGCGAACGCAAAACGCGGCTGTTCGCTGTTGCTTGTGCAACCCATGCGATCGGACAGATGTCGCTGATTCCGAAGGTGGTTCAAGACCTTCTCGCACTTATCGAGGGACTTGCGGATGGCCCACATGAGGAGCCCATTCCGGACGAATACTACGATCTCGCGAGACAGGTATACGAACTCACGATCACTGCTGAACGTCACCGGAAGGCGTACCAAGCCCTCGTGAAATCGGGTGACAGATGGCTGACCTCTGGGATTGGAGTCAGCAACGTGTTGCACGACGCTGCGAGTTCGAGTGAAGACACAGACGCGGAATACCTCGTTCAAGCAGATTTGCTCCGCGACATCTTCGGCAATCCGTTTCGTCCAGTGGCGTTCGAGGCGGCGTGGAACACGTCAACGGTCGTGGCGCTTGCACAGGAGATGTACGCTTCCCGCGATTTCAGTGCGATGCCGATTCTCGCCGACGCTCTGCAAGATGCTGGCTGCGACAACGACGACATCCTTCAGCATTGCCGCGGAGCAGGGCCGCACGTTCGCGGCTGTTGGGTCGTCGACGGCATCCTCGGCAAATCGTGAATCACGAGGTTCACATGGAAATTCGCATCGCCAGCTATGTCGCCGCGAGTCTGTTATTGGAGCGGGAACCAAACGAATGGCACGCCCTCGCGATGCTCGATTCCGACAAGCAGCCGACCGGCTTCGTGCAAGCAAACACACGCTCGCATCTCTTCCTGTGGTTCGATGACATCGAGGAACTACGCCCGAACAAGCAACTTCCAACGCGAACGCTGATCGAAGAAGGACTGAACTTCGCGAAGGGCAAGGATAAGTTGCTCGTGAGTTGCCGTGCGGGTCGTGGCCGCAGTGTCGCGATGGCGTATCTGATCGCGTGTCAGGAACTCGGCGTGTCGGAGGCGTTGAAGTTGCTCGACCCCACCCGGCAACGCCCAAATCGGGTCGTGGTGTCCCTTGGGGATTCGCTTCTGGATGTGCCTGGCGTTCTCCGTCAATTCGAGGAGTGGCAACGGCTGCATTCCGCCGTGCGGCTATCGGATTATTACGAGGAGATGGAAAAGGAGTACGACGCACTCGAAGCTCAAGGTGCGACGAACAAAATTTGCAGTCTGTGAGCGTCGAGCCGTCAGGCCGACG
>JAIOPV010000277.1 GCA_021413735.1 Planctomycetota bacterium | reverse complement strand
GGCCGACCGCAAAGGCGAGTTCTTCGAGATTGCCACGCGACCTGGAATCGCCGCTGAGATCACCGTTCTTGATGTGCAACCCGCAGACCGTCATTTGCTACTGCTCGTGCGAGAAGGCAAGGAGAAGAGCAAGTTCCTCTGTGGTCACGACGAGCGACACTGGTTCGTCGCTGGTATTCCAGAAGCCGCACCGGTCGGCACCGTGCGTCAGGCCAAGGAAGCCTTGAAGCCTGCTGAGGTTTTGAGTGCCCAGGCTGGCAAACATCTCCCGGCCAAGGCCCGCAACCGCCGCAAGAATGCTGCCTTCGTTCGGCAGGGCGAATGGTTCTTCCTCCCCGTTCCTGGCTTCGCCGTCGAAGAGAAGTTGGTTCTCAATTGGGAGCCACTGCGACGGGGAAACGGCGGGAAGCCGCACTGGACCGAGTTTCTGTACCGAACGGGCGGTGAGAATGTTTATGTTTGTCCTCGGCATCCGAACGGTGTCACTGAGCCGCAGTACAAGGGCATCCTGAACGGCAACTCGAAGGCGAAGAATTGGGGCTGGCGTTCGATGCGACGGAACCCTGGGGTGTATGTTCGGGGCCGGGTGCGGCACGCCGACCACGCCACGATCACACTGAATGGATGGCACCGGGTTGTGATGAACACCGAGGGGCAGTCGAAGGCGATGAAGAACGTCGCGTTCCTCGACTGATTGTGGCCCTCCCGCATGTGAACGAAGCCCGCAGCAACTAACACAAGTTACTGTGGGCTTCCTTTGTTTGTTCAACGATTCCTGCCGGTCATACCCGTTCTCCGACAGCGGCGATTGTCGGAGTTGTCGCCCGGCCACTTCCAGGCGAAGGGGCTTCATCAACCTGTCATTTTGCTTTTCGGCGAATCGCCAACGCCTTCTTCGCCACCGCAGTTAGTTGCTTCGCCTGTTCGTTTCGCCGCCGCGTCGCCCAAGCTTTGAGAGCCGCCTCACGCCGCACCCCTGACACCCCAATCACGTTCAGAGCAATCCGTTTGCTGGACCCATCGAGGTCCGGGCACGCACTTCCAGTTTCGCCAGTGCCTTCGCTGCACGCCTGTTGGCCCGCCACCGGCATCTCTCGCACTCGCAATTGCTCGGGCCATTCAGCCCACGTTCCGGCGTGCCCATCTGCGAATTTGATGCGAGTTCCTTTCGCGAACACAACACCTCCCAGTTGCTTCAGAAAATACGCCACGCCCGCTTCTTGGCATTGTTGCCGCATATCTACTGCCCATTCTGTGTGAAAGGGTGATGCGCCGCGCCCCGATTCCCCGCCCTGGATGACCCAGTCGAGCCTCGGAAGCCATTGCGTCAGGTCGATGCTCTCCCACTGCGGTTCGACGGAGAGGAACCGGATCGTGTTCTCATCGCCCACACGGAGCAGCGAGCGAATTCGAGTCGTGGTGGCCGGCGTGGTGACGCTGGTTCCGGCCCACAGGTTATCCGGCCATCCAATCTGCTTCTGTTGCAGGTCATCGGAGAGTGCGGCCATCCGCTCGGGCCGCTTGGTCAGCCAGAGCCAACGGTGCCGTTTGCCTTCGGGCGAATTGGCGACAGCAATGATCTCACGCTCGAGGTAGTCGAACGTCACTACCGAGGAAAGCGCATCCGACATATCGGAAATGAAGATCAGGCGCGGAAGGCCGTTGAGCCACGGCTTGTCTTTGCGGGCGGTTCCACACAAATCCCGCCAGTGAGCGGCTTCGGCCATTCGCCCCGGAAACGTTGTCACTTGCTCGAAGCTCGGGGCATAGCCCGTCGTCGCCCCGCCGAACCGTGCGTGCAGCGTGCCAGCGTAACAGATGCGTACGCCGGTCTTCGTGTTCCAAAGCTCGCAGCCATCGCACCCCATCGTCGGGTTGCAGGTTGAATCGCACCATTGAATCTTCGTGGCAACAGGCATCGAAAAGCACCTTCGCTGCTCTCATCGACATGACTCCGCCAGCACAATGTGATGAGTCCGGTCTATCTTACGCTCACGCCCCAACGCGGACATTCGCGAGGACTTGCATTTTGAACAGATGGATACTATTCTGTCGCAAGTGTGGTTGTCAAGGTGCCAGAAGGTGAGCGGTCGCCGACCAATCGCGGGTTGGAGGATCGCTGTCCGACGTAGGAGCGAACCGTGGCGCACAAGTTTTTTCAGGCGAAACGTCCGTGGTCGAAGTACAAGGATTTCATTCTCAACTACTACTTGGACCCATACATCCCAAAGGTCGCCAAACTGGGAAAGCCAATCCTGATCGTGGATTGTTTCGCAGGGTGTGGGACATTCGGCGATTCCGAGCCGGGATCGCCCCTCATCATCTCGGCACTGGTGAAGAAGTGGCAGGAACAAGGAGTGAATGTCCGGGCCGAGTTCATCGAAGCTGACCCAGAGAACTTCCAATCGCTTCAGCAAGCCGTGCTGCCGTATCAGGAATTCGTCACGGCCCGCCACGGTTCGTTCGAGTCCCACCTGCCGGTCCTCGCAGCGCGGGCGAAACAGAACACGGTGTTCCTCTACGTTGACCCGTACACGGTCAAGGGGTTGGTGTTCGACCGCATGAAGGAAGTCTACGACCAGATTCGCCAAGCCAGCGCCAGTGTCGAGTTGCTGCTGAACTTTAACGTCGTCACGTTCATGAGGTGGGGTCTGGCAGCAGTAAAGCGCCAGTCCGAGTTTCCTCTCGAGTTGGGGGCAGAAGCCGATGCTCTTGCCGACGATCCGGCTGAGAGCGTCGAGATGGCAACCCTCGATTCCATTGCTGGCGGGGTCTACTGGCGGGAGATCGCCCAAGATTCTCTCGCCACGTTTCAGGACAAGCTCGATCAGTTCATCAACCGATACCTCGATGAGTTGGCGGAACCCTTCTCATTCGCCGCGTCCTACGAAGTCAAAGATAAATACGAGCATCGAGTGCCCAAGTATGTCCTGATTTATGGCACCCGTCACCCAGACGGCATCGAGTTGATGAATGACGCGATGTGCAAAGCTCGACAGCAGTTCCTCGGAACTCGCTTCAAGAAGAATGCCCTCTTCGACGACACGCCCGAGGAGGAACTCCCGGACACGGGGCAACTCAAGCGGGATTTGCTGGAGATTCTGGGCAATGGCAGGACTCTGACACGGAAGCAACTCCGAGGTCATGCGATCTTGAACCACTTCTGTCGATTTCAGGCCAAGGACATCAACGCTTCCATCGGTGAACTTCTCAAGGCGGGTCGATTGCACAGCAACACCGGAAAGTCCCGAATCAACGACGAGGTACTTCTGAATGCCTCCCGATTCGATTCTTCGACCGTGAAGTCGGGTAACCCCGCCCGTCACACGGGGTCGTGACGTTACCCAGCATAGAATGAACAGGTTCGATTGCGGCATCCGGAGGCTATCATCGAGCCTCGATTCGTGGAGAAGGCGATGAGCTACTTGAAGGGGGCTGGAGGAGATGACAGGATGTACTGATTGCTGAGCGTGACGCCGTCAAAAACCGCAAGGAAGGGCAGATGCAGCATGATGAAGCCGAACCCATGAAAACCACTCTCTTCAGTTGGGGCTACTACGGGTGGGGAAATCACACTCCTGACTTGATCCACGCGGTTGATGCCGTTGAGAAATCCCGGGGCTTCGAGCCACCGATCTTCGTGGACATTCGCATCCGAAGGTCGGTCAGGGCGGTCGGTTTCAGTGGGGCCAACTTCGAGAAACTCCTCGGTGCGAAACGTCACGTCTGGATGAAGTCGCTTGGGAACCAAAGAATCGTGTCTGGAGAAGGGCCAGAAATCCAAATAGCGGAGCCTGAGAGAGCCGAAGACTTGCTTCACTTCGCTGCGACACGCGCCAATACGAAGACTCGGTTGATCTACTTCTGTAGTTGTCAGTGGCCTCGATGCGACGGCAACATCAACTGTCATCGGGTGACGGTGACTGAGTTGTTGCAGAAAGCGGCGAAGAAGAAAGGGCAGTCTGTGCAGTTGGTGGAATGGCCGGGAGGACAATCGAGACACATTCAACTTGAAGCCGTCCCCGAAGTTTTTCGTGCGATCCGCAAAGGAGGAAAGACGATTCCATTGGGCCGCGAAGTTGATGCGGAGATGCTTGGGCTGCCGTCGTGTTCTGTGGTCACTGTTCGCTCGAACGGCGAGTCGGTGAACCGAATCGTCGGTCCTGCGATGCGTTACAGGGAGCAATGGTGTCTTCCGGTGCTTTTGATGAGCCTTTCGCCTGAAGCGGGAATCGCCGAGTATCACGCACGGGCGGACACGCTGCGCCGGGACTGGGGATTCGAGCCGGTTGAAACGTGATCGAGCGAGAGATGGTGACGGTCCTGGGGTGGGACGACGAGTGGGAGACGCTTCGAGGTTCGCCATCCGCTTGCGAGCGTTCCGCCGGAAGTCACGATGATTCGTGTTCGCGGCTCTGTACCCCATGCGAAACAGGGCACCCTTTACCATCTCGGCGAAGACACGCGAGCGGTCGCTCCGGATGCCCGGGGCCGAACCCCGATTACTTGCTGTGCCTCTCTAAAATTATGACTCCGGTTCTACGTTGGGACGGCAACACCGCCGCAAATGTGAAGGCATGGCTACCGAACGACAACAACAACTGCTTGAGAAAGAAGACGGTCGGTTCCATGCTATCGGTCCAGCTGGCACAGGGTTGGGGATGCTTGCCACAACCGAACGACTGGGGGAATCAGTTCTCAGTTTTGGTCTCCCATCTGCCCCCGCGATGTACTTGAACATTGCCAAGGACGCCTACCGACGCAAGGCTGCTATCGACCTTGGTCATGTTTTTGTTGCACACCCGGGGCAAGGAACGTGGCCTGAAGCGCACGGCTCGTTGTTTGATTTCTTTGAGCAGTTCTCCGTTGAGTTGATCTTTTCATTCACGGCGCTGGAGGCCTTTGCCAATGAGGCGATTCCTGTTGATTTCGCCTACCAATTCAAAGCGGGGAAGAAAGCCGATCTGACCACCCTTGCAAAAGCAGAGATTGAGCGACGGGTTTCTTTAGACGAGAAACTGAGCCGCGTCCTTCCCGAGGCACATGGCCTTTCCAGTCCGAGCGGAACGAAGGCTTGGCAGGATTTTAAGGAACTGAAGGAGACGCGAGACCGACTGATCCACATGAAGTCGGTTGATCGAAAAGCGTCTGGCCCCGAACACCAAACCCTCTGGGGTCTCATGCTGGAGAAACGGAATGTTGCCTTTCCTGATCTAGCCCTAAACGTGATTGAATTCTTCACGACTCTTGTGAAAGACCGCCGATGGTTTCGCCTGTGTTCACGCTGCCAGTCGCGTTGATGGTTGAGCGCAAAGCTGCGGTCCTGCACCACCTGCGCACCGACTAGGCATGGCGAACCGTGTTCACGGCGTTCTACCGGGCATTGCGGCCGGGCGGGTCGGTGCGGGTGTTCGATCTGGTCGAGAGTACGATCCCGGCCGTCCAGGCGTTGATGCGGGCGAGGTACGGCGAGTACCTGTCCGGATTGAAGGGCGATGATTACCGAGATCACGTCTTCGCCTACGTCGAGCGTGAAGACACGCCTCGCCCATTGACCTTCCAACTCGACCTGCTCCGGGAGGTCGGGTTCGCACAGGTTGAGGTGCTTCACAAGAACGTTTGCTTTGCGGCGTTCGGTGCGGTGAAGGGCTGACCGCCAAGCCTCCGGCTTTACGGACGGAGGCATGAATATCAGGCTGCCAGGGCATTGAACGAGCGTGAACGCATGACCGACCAACAACCTAAAACGTACCGGCTTCTGGAACTGTTCCGGCCCGTCGCCCCGGTGATCCTGACGGCGTTCAGCGGGATCGTGGTCTGGTCGTTTCACAACTTCGAGTGGCCGGGCTTCTTGACGTACCTGTTCGTCGGCTTTTTCGCCGGGAGCATCGCCGGTGGACTCGTCGGCGTCCCGCTGATTTCGTCGTGGGCGGTGATGGGGGTCACGGGTGGTCTGTTCGAGGGGGCGTACCAGGGGTGGCAGCACTACGGCTGGCTCGGCGCAGTTCTCGGTGGGCTGCTCGGAGTCGTCGGCAGCATCGTCGCCACCATGCTGCTGGCGATGCTCATGACCTGCGTCCTGGTGCTGTGCGGCATCGACCCATTCGTGAATGCAGAGTCGGGGGAAGGACGAAAGACTGATGCGACTTGAGGGCGGCGAATGGGAACTGCGCCAACATTCTCGATTCCGCCACAGAAGCGGAGCCACCTGCGGGCGGCTTCTGAGCCGCAGACCTTCCGAGCCACACCGTCTTCCGGCACGACCGGCTCAAGGGAGTAGTTTTCGACATCGCCCTGCCATGCCGCCTACGGATGCGGTTGACCGACAGGCGAGACGGAGCGACGGTGCGAAAGTTGCTGGGGATCAGCAGCGTGAGCGCAAATCGGAGAGGGGGGCAAAAATGGCACGGCCTAGGGTTATCTTGTTCGACGTAAACGAAACGCTGCTCGACCTGACGCCCGTGAAGGCGAGCGTCGGGAAGGCGCTCGGCCGTCGCCCGGAGCTTGCCCCGCTGTGGTTCACCACACTGCTCCAGTATTCGCTTGTGGCGACCGTGGCTGACCACTACCTCGACTTCGGCGAGATCGGGGCGGCGTGCCTGCGCATGGTCGCCGGGACCACGGCGTCGAGTTGTCCGAGGACGACGCCAGAGGAGCCGTGGCCCCGATGCGGTCGCTGCCACCGCACGCCGACGTGATCCCGGCGCTCGAACGCCTGCGTGACGCCGACTACCGGCTGTTCACGCTGACGAACTCCTCGAAAGCGGCAGTGGCCGACCAGATGGAGTACGCCGGGCTGACCGGGTTCTTTGAGGCGCTGCTCAGTGTCGAGGACGGGGGAAGTACAAGCCGCACGCCGACGTGTACCGCTGGGCGGCGGGCCGGGTCGGGGCCGAAGTGTCGGAGTGCCTGCTGGTCGCAGCCCACGGGTGGGACGTGGCGGGTGCGGCGTGGGCCGGGATGATGACCGCCTTCGTCGCACGGCCCGGCCAGCAGGTGTTCCCGCCCGGCCCGGCGATTGGCATCGTAATCCCGTCCCTCGCCGAACTGCCGGACCAGTTGGAACGCTTGTAGCGGCAGGCGACGGCGGTATCGTGGGACGCCTCCGATGGGATCACAAGTCCCTCGGCCCCTCATCGGCCTTGGGGGCGTCCGGCACGGCTTCGACCTCCCGGAGCAGTGCGTTCATGTCGAGCCGCTTGGTGAACATCGCCAACTCGCCGCCTGCCGTCCGGGGCCACTGCTCGTGCGGGCGGTCCCAATACAACTCCACGCCGTTGTCGTCGGGGTCACGCAGGTACAGCGCCTCACTGACCCCGTGGTCGCTCGCCCCGTCCAGAACGATGCCCGCTTCGAGGACACGCCGCAGGGCGTCGGCCAGCGCTTTTCTGGTGGGGTACAAGATGGCGGTGTGGTACAGGCCCGTCGTCCCCGGAGGCGGCGGCGATCCTCCCAAGCTCTCCCAGGTGTTGAGGCCGATGTGGTGGTGGTAGCCGCCCGCCGAGACGAACGCCGCCTGCGTGCCGTACCGCTGGGTGACCTCGAAGCCGAGGACGCCGCAGTAGAACCGCAGCGCCCGCTCCAGGTCGGCGACCTTCAGGTGGACGTGGCCGATGCGGACCTGCGGGTCAACCGGGCCGTTCGTGTCCATGATGCTCGCTCCTGGTCGTCCCGTGTCCCGTCTTCCGTGCGGGCGTCATCCCGGTGTGCGGCCTTCGTCGCCGTGCGGCTACAATAGCCGCTGCTTGACCATCATACCGGAATGCCGAGTGTTCCCGTGGCCCGCAAGAAAGAGAGCCTGCCCTCGAAGGCGTGTGCGACCTGCGGGCGACCGTTCTCCTGGCGGAAGAAGTGGGAGCGGTGCTGGGAGCAGGTGCGGCATTGTAGCGAGGCGTGCCGGAAGGGTCGGGCGAAGCGGGCCGCACGGGAGTCGCCATGAACACCCACACGCACGTCCCCGATCTCGCCAGGGACGAGGACGCCGGTGGTCATGCGGCTCGTGTTGTTGAAGGAACAAGGAGTCCCCATGCCGCAGACCCCGCACGTCGAGAAGCACTTCACGTCGTCGGAGACGATCCGGGACATCGTGATCGGCATGTCGGACGGCCTGACCGTCCCGTTCGCACTGGCGGCGGGCCTGTCGGGGGCCGTCGAAGCGACCGGCATCATCATCACGGCGGGGCTGGCCGAGGTCGCAGCCGGGGCGATTGCGATGGGCCTTGGCGGGTATCTGGCCGCACGGACGGACGCCGAACACTTCGCCTCCGAGCGGGCCAGGGAGGAGAGGGAGACGGAGGAGATGCCGGACGAGGAAGCCGCCGAGGTCGCCGCCGTGCTGCGGTCCTACGGCCTGGATGAAGGCAAGTTAGCGGCGGTGGTCGCCTCGATCCGGGCCGACAAGAAGCGGTGGGTGGACTTCATGATGCGGTTCGAGCTTGGGCTGGAGGAGCCGGACCCGAAGCGGGCCAGGAACAGTGCCCTCACCATCGCCCTCTCCTACATCGCCGGTGGGATGGTGCCGCTGGCCCCGTACTTCTTCATCACTTCGGTGCACTCGGCGCTGCTTGTCTCGGTCGGCTTGACGTTGCTTGCACTCCTGGTGTTCGGGTACGTCAAGGGGCGGTTCACGACGGCCAAGCCGTTCCGCAGTGCATGGCAAACCGTGGTCGTAGGCGGTCTGGCTGCTGCGGCGGCGTTCCTCATTGCGAAGGCCATCGGGTGACGGCGACCGCCTACACTACCAAGCGACACAAACAGACGCCGGACTTCGCCTTCCGGGTATCGGGAGGGAACGTCTCTTGAGCATTACCGGGAAGCTGACACGGGACGGCTGGTTGCTGTTTGCGACCCGTTGTTCGAGGATGTTTGCCTACGGCCTGCTCTCGGTCGTGCTGGTGCTGTACCTGGTCGAAGTCGGGCTGAAGGAGTGGGAGGTCGGTCTTCTCCTCTCTCTCACGCTGGTCGGGGACACGGTGATCTCCCTGTGGCTGACGACGACCGCTGACCGTTTCGGGCGGCGGCGCACGCTGGTCGTCGGAGCCGTCCTCATGGCTCTGGCCGGAATCGTCTTCGTCTCCACCGACAGTTTTGTGCTGCTCCTGCTCGCCGCCACCATCGGCGTCATCAGCCCCAGCGGGAATGAGATCGGGCCGTTCCTGTCGGTCGAGCAGGCGGCACTCTCGCACATCGTCAGCGACGAGCGGCGTACCGACGTGTTCGCATGGTACAACCTGGCCGGGTCGTTCTCGACGGCGCTGGGGGCGATGGCGGGCGGCCTGATCGCCGCCGAAGGCCAGCACATGGGCATGGTGGGTGCCGCCGCCTTCCGCCCGGTGCTGCTGGCCTACGCCGGTATCGGGCTGGCGCTGGTCGGCGGCTTCGTGTGGCTGTCGTCGGCGGTCGAGGCCACGATGGACGAGTCCCGCCCGGCCCCCAAAGTTGTACTTGGGCTGCACGAGTCCCGGCGCACGGTGTTCAGACTCTCGATGCTCTTCGCTCTCGACGCCCTCGGCGGCGGGTTCGTGATCCAGAGCCTCATCGCCTACTGGTTTTACCTCACCTACAAGCTCGACCCGGCGATGCTCGGCACGATCTTCCTGTTCGCCAACCTGCTGGCTGGGGTGTCGGCACTGGCGGCGGGGTGGCTGGCCCGGCGTATCGGGCTGTTGAACACGATGATCTTCACCCACCTGCCGTCGAACGTGCTGCTGATCCTGGTGCCGCTGATGCCCGACGTGTATTGGGCGGTGGGCGTGCTGCTGGCCCGGTTTAGCATCTCGCAGATGGACGTGCCGACACGCCAAGCGTACACGATGGCCGTCGTGCGGCCCGACGAGCGATCCGCTGCGGCAGGCGTGACGGGCGTGGCCCGGTCGGTGGGGGCTTCGATCTCGCCGGTGGTGGCGACGATTCTCGTGGGCAGCGCCGGGTGGGCGAGCGTGCCGTTCTTCCTCGCCGGGGGACTCAAGATCATCTACGACGTGCTGCTGTACCGGGCGTTCGCGGGCAGCAACTCCCGCAGTGACGAGAAGTGACGGGCAATTGCTTCTGATCGAAACGAGTTCCGAATCGAACGGAGCCGCCAGCTTTCCAGCAATCACGGGTACGCCGAGGTTACCCACTTCGCGGTTGTCCTTGACTCGCCAGATGGTTGTGTATACAAGTAAATTAAATGGGGGAGGCGAAGCGATGACCAAGCCCACGAGCATTGAGACGATTGCAACGACCTGCATCGCCGGGCGGTTGCGCCTGCTCAACCGGGTCGTGACCAACCTGTACGACGACGCCCTACGCCCGTTCGGGGTCAAGTTGAGCCAGGGCAATGTCCTCGCCGTCACCGCCAAACTCGGTGTCGCCCGACCCGCCGAGGTCTGCGACATTCTCGAACTCGACACGTCCACCCTCAGCCGCACCGTGGAACGCATGGTGGCGAACGGGTGGCTCGAAATCCTGCCCGACGACGACGGCCGCTCGCACCCATTCCGGCTGACGGTCGAGGGCAAGCGTCTGATGGAGAAGGCGATCCCTGCCTGGGAGAAGGCTCAAGCCGAAGCCAAGAAGCTCCTGGGCGACGACGGCCTTCGGCTGCTCGACGACGCCATTCACCGGGTCAAGGCGAGCCAGACCGGGTGAATTTTTTTGCGGATATAGTTGCATACACAAGTATCGAGGGTGCCATGCCGACAACGTCCCTGCCCGTTCTAAACGAAGTCGAGCCGCCCACGAGACTGGACGCCGCCGCCTTGCGCCGACTCGCTCTCGACTGTGGGGCCGACGACGCCGGGGTGGTCGAGATCGGCCATCCCGCCCTGGACGACCAGCGGGCCGACATCCTGAAGTTCTATCCCCGAACGAAGGCACTCCTCGCCGTCGTCTGCCGGATGAATCGGGAGCCGATCCGCAACCCGGCCCGGTCGGTGGCGAACCTGGAGTTCCACGCCACCGGGGATCACGTTAACGACGTGTGCCGGGCCGTCGTCACGGCGCTGGAGCGGGAGGGCGTCCCGGCCATCAACCCGCCGATGGGGTTCCCGATGGAGGCCGACCGCTGGCCCGAAAAGATGTGGGTCGTGTCCCACAAGCCGGTGGCCGTCGCCGCCGGGCTGGGCATGATGGGCATCCACCGTAACGTCATCCACCCGAAGTTCGGCAACTTCATCCTGCTGGGGACGGTCCTGCTCGGCGTGGCGGCGACCGAGTACGACCGGCCCATCAACTACAACCCGTGCCTGTCGTGCAAGCTGTGCGTGGCGGCGTGCCCGGTCGGGGCGATCTCGCCGGACGGCCAGTTCGACCTCGCCTCGTGCTACACGCACAACTACCGGGAGTTCATGGGCGGGTTCGGCGACTGGGCCGAACACGTCGCCGACTCCAAGAACGGCCTCGACCTGCGGAAGAAGGTGACCCGGCAGGAAACCGTCTCGGTGTGGCAGAGCCTCGCCTTCGGCCCGAATTACAAGGCGGCGTACTGCCTGTCCGTCTGCCCGGCGGGGGAGGACGTGATCGGGCCGTTCAAGGCGGATCGCAAGGGGTTCCTGGACGAGACGCTGAAGCCGCTGCAGCAGAAGCAGGAGACGGTCTACGTTGTGCCGAAGTCCGACGCCGAGGTTCACGTCACGCAGCGGTTCCCGCACAAGACGGTGAAGCACGTCCGGGGCAGTTTGTTGCCCCGCACCATCGAGGGGTTTCTGAGCGGGATGCGGTACACGTTCCAGCGGGGTCAGTCGAAGGGGCTGAACGCCGTCTTCCACTTCACGTTCACCGGCAACGAGAACCGCACGGCCACGGTCGTCATCCGGGACAAGACGATCCGTGTGGCCGACGGCCACGAGGGGACGCCCGACCTGCGGCTGACCGCCGACAGTCAGACGTGGCTGGGGTTCCTGGCGAAAGAGCGAAGTCTGCTGTGGGCATTGCTCCGCCGGAAGATTCGGATCAAGGGATCGTCGAGGTTGTTGATCGCATTCGGGAAGTGCTTCCCGTCGTGAGTACCCAGTTCTTAACGGAGGATCGCATGAAGGACTTTCTCGCACGCTTCGGCCCGTGGGCGGTGGTCACCGGGGCTTCGTCGGGGATCGGCGAAGCCTTCGCCCGACAGCTCGCCGCCAAGGGAATTCATCTGGTCCTGGTGGCCCGGCGTGAGGACCGGCTGAAGGCGTTGGGCGAGGAACTGCACGAACGGCACGGGGTCGAAACCCGGATCGTTCCCGTCGATCTGGCACGGGAGGATTTCCTGCCGGTGGTCGAGCGGGCCACACACGACCTGGAGATCGGGCTGCTCGTCAACAACGCCGGTGTGCTGTCGGCGGGCCAGTTCCTCGACCACGACCTCCGGGGCGAGTTGAACCAGTTGCATCTCAACACCCGTGCGGTGCTGATCCTGACCCACCACTTCGGCAGAAAAATGCGGGAACGGAAGCGGGGTGGTGTGATCTTCTTGGCCTCTACGGTCGCCTTCGCCGGGGTTCCGGGGATGAGTGCTTACGCCGCATCGAAGGCCCATGCACTGTCGTTCGCCGAGGGGTTCGCACGGGAAGTGAGCGGCGACGGGATCGCCGTCCTCGCCCTGTGTCCGGGGCCGACCAGTACGGAAATCTGGCCCGAAGGGGCGACACCAACGCTGCCAATGCGCCCGGAGGCGGTGGCCGGACTCGCCTTGAGAAAGCTCGGCAAGCGGAAGACGGTGGTGGCCGGGCTGCTGAACCGTCTGATCACCCTATCCACCCGGTTCGCCCCCCGGTGGATGAACTCTCTGATCTTCGGCAAGGTCGTCGGGGGTATGTTGAACACCGCCACGATGGGTTCCGGGGAAACAACGCCCGCCACGGCTACGGCGTCCCGAACAACGACCCCCACGGGATGACCCACGGGTAGCTCACGACGATCACCACGAACGTCAGGGAGATGCCCCACGGAATCTCATTGCTTCTTCCGCCGACGAGACGGGGCAGGACGAAGACGACCAGCCACAGCGTCTTGTAGATCACCTGGATCAGCAGCAGCGGAGACATCGGGATCGGAACGAAGAGGCCGATGACCGACCCGATGAGGATTGCCACCCAGAGCGAGCCGAGGATGGTGCGGAAGCCTTCACTCTCCGGGAACTTGCCCTGGGAGGCCAGCCGCCCGCCCTTCTCGCCGCCGAACAGCGTGAGCGACCCGACGGGCACGAGGACGAGGATGTTGAACACGTAGGGAAGCAGGAGCGGCGTCACGAATTCACTCCCCGGACCACCTTGATACAACCGACTTCCAGTTTGAATGGACCGGCCTTCTTATCGCTTAACATCAGGCCGAGGGCGTTGACCTCTTCCGGCTTCACCGCACCGGCGTCCTTGACGACCCGGCCGAAGGAAGTCGCCTCGAACCGATCCAGCAGCAGCGTGACCTCGACCCACTCGTCGCTCTTCGTGGGCACCGATGCCCGGTACGAAAAAGCGGTCTGCGGGGTGGGAACGTACAGGTTCAGCGAGTACGCCCGCCCGTCGCCCCGGACACGCACCCGGAGGGCGTCGCCGGGCCGGAGGCCCAGATTCGTCGGCCGGGTCCGCACTGAGGCGAACCCGCCGTTGTTTTCAAGCGAAAGTGTGCCGAAGAACGCCAGCGTCTTCGAGTCGGTGATCGTGAACCGCCCGTCGGAGACGCCGCCCATCACGCCGTCGTTGACCGCCCGCCACTCCGTCGCAGCGTCGGGGACTGCGAAGTCGAAAAGTGTATTTGTGATGACTTCGGGCATGACGCTCCCACAAAGATTACCGGCACTACCAGTTCATCGCAGTGATCGACAACTGGATCGCCGTGGCGAGCGACACCCACACGAGGTACGGCACCTGGGCGACGGCGACCCATCTATTTTTACTGTTTCCCCTCCTTGACTCGCCGTAACTGTTTTTGATCTAATCTCTTGCAGCACGCGAGCCTTCCAGGAGGGATCCGATCATGGAAAGACGATACGAAACGCGGTTGAAGGAGATGTTGGTCCAAGCCCAAGTTCCAGGTGACTTGGTCACCGGTCTTTTGGAACGTCTGCAAGCCTTCGCCGAACCCTTCGCGAACGCTTTGACGGAACCCGAACAGAGACAGCACACC